>JAJYRD010000075.1 GCA_021794275.1 Pseudomonadota bacterium
GTTGGCGCGCCGCTCATCTCACAACATCTTGCCAGGCGAACGGGGAGTCGGCCCGTCCGGGCGTCCTAGGTGGAGCATGGATCAGTTTCCCCGTATAAAGAGATTACCGCCCTACGTCTTCAACATCGTCAATGATCTGAAAGCCGAGGCCAGACATCGTGGCGAGGATATCATCGACTTTGGGATGGGCAATCCCGATCACGCGACCCCACAACACATCGTAGACAAGTTGTGCGAGGCCGCGCAACGGGGTGATACGCACCGGTATTCGGTGTCGCGGGGCATACCGCGGCTGCGGCGCGCCATCTGCCGCTGGTACGAGACCCGCTACGGCGTCGCGCTCGACATGGATCGCGAGGCGATCGTGACCATAGGATCCAAGGAGGGGCTCGCCCACTTGGCGCTTGCGACTACAGGTCCGGGCGACGTGGTCCTGGTACCAAACCCGAGCTATCCCATCCACCCTTACGGCTTTGTGATCGCGGGGGCGGATATCCGTCATGTCCCGCTCGTGCCGGGAGGGGATTTCTGCGCCGAGCTCGAGACTGCGATCCGCAATTGCTGGCCCAAGCCCAAGATGCTGGTGCTGAACTTCCCGAGCAACCCGACCGCGCAATGCGTGGACATAGGTTTCTTTGAAAAGGTGATCGCGGTGGCGCGCGAGCACGGCATCTACGTGATCCATGACCTCGCGTATGCCGATATCGTGTTCGATGGCTACAAGGCCCCGTCCATTCTGCAGGTGCCGGGGGCGATGGAGGTCGCGGCCGAGTTTTTCACGCTCTCGAAGAGCTATGACATGCCGGGCTGGCGCGTTGGTTTCATGTGCGGGAATCGCGAACTCGTGGCGGCGCTTGCGCGCATGAAGTCGTATCTTGACTATGGGATGTTCACGCCGATACAGATCGCAGCAATATTGGCGCTCGAGGGCCCTCAGGAGTGTGTTGGCGAAATCCGCGACCGCTATCAGAGTCGCCGAGACGTATTGTGCGACGGCCTGAAGGCGGCCGGCTGGGACGTGGACGTGCCAAAGGCCACCATGTTTGTGTGGGCCCGCATTCCTGAGCCGTTCCGTGAACTGAGGTCTCTGGAATTCGCGAAGAAGCTGCTGCTCGAGGCCAAGGTAGCCGTGTCGCCCGGGATCGGCTTTGGCGAGTACGGTGACGAATACGTTCGCTTTGGTCTTATCGAAAATGAACACCGGACCCGCCAGGCGGTGCGCAGCATCCGTGATCTCCTGCGGCGTGCTGGTGTTCCCGCCAAGGAAGCCTCGTGAACGCAGTCCGCGTCGGTCTCTTGGGCTTCGGTGTCGTAGGCGGTGGCACGGTCGCGGTATTGACGCGCAATGCGCAGGAAATCGCGCGGCGTGCGGGTCGCGGGATCGAGATCGTGAAGGTCTTGACGCGCGACCTCGGCAAACCGCGGGCGCAGATCCTGCCGGAAGGCCGTCTCACCACCGATGCGCGGGCGATCCTCGACGATCCGACCATAGACGTGGTCGTGGAGACGATGGGCGGCATCGAGCCTGCGCGCTCGTACATCCTGGCGGCGATCGCCCAGGGCAAGCACGTCGTGACCGCGAACAAGGCCCTCATCGCGACCGCCGGCAACGAGATATTCGCGGCGGCGCGCGCGCGCGGCGTGGTGGTGGCCTTCGAGGCCGCGGTCGCGGGCGGCATCCCGATCATCAAGGCGATCCGCGAGGGGCTTGCCGGCAACCGGATTCGCGGGGTGGCAGGCATCATCAATGGGACCTGCAACTATATCCTTACCGAGATGCGCGAAAACGGCACCGAATTCGGAACGGCTTTGGCGCAGGCCCAGGCGCTCGGATATGCCGAGGCCGATCCGCACTTCGATGTGGACGGCGTGGACGCTGCGCACAAGCTTACGATCCTGGCGGCCATCGCCTTTGGGATACCGCTTGCGTTCTCGCAGGTGCATGTCGAGGGCATACGCGACCTGGAATCCGCGGATATCGCGTATGCCGCGGAACTGGGCTATCGCGTCAAGCATCTGGGGATAGCGCGGCGGGTTGCCGAAGGCATCGAATTGCGCGTCCATCCGGTCTTGATCCCGCATAAGCGCCTCATCGCCAACGTCGACGGCGTCATGAACGCCATTCTGGTGGCGGGCGATGCCGTTGGTTCGACGCTCTTCTACGGACCCGGTGCCGGCGCGGAGCCGACCGGGTCCGCGGTGGTGGCGGACATCGTCGATGTCGTGCGGACGCTTACCACTGACCCGGAATTACGCGTGCCGCATCTTGCCTTCCAGCCCGATGCCTTGTCCGATGGACCGATTCTTGGCATGGCCGATGTCGCGACCGCCTGTTATCTGCGTTGTGAGGCTGAAGATAAGCCGGGTGTGCTCGCTGACATAACCCGCATCCTGGCCGAGCTTGGCATCAGTATCGAAGCGATCTTGCAAAAGGCGCCTGAACCGGGCGCACACACCGTGCCCGTCATCCTGCTGACTCATAGCGTGCGCGAGGCGCAAGTCGATCAGGCCATAAGCCGCATCGCGGCGCTGCCTGCGATCACCGGCAAGATCCGGCGATTACGCGTCGAGTCATTCGCATAGGAGCAGTCCCATGACCCGTTATACCGGCATCATCGCGCGTTACCGCGATTGGCTTCCCATTGCCGATGCAAGCCGCATCGTCACCTTGGGTGAGGGCGACACACCGCTCATCCGTCTCGACCGCCTAGCGCATACTGTGGGGCGTGAAGCGGCGATCTATGTCAAGTTCGAAGGACTGAACCCGACCGGCTCATTCAAGGATCGGGGTATGTGCTTTGCGGTAACCAAGGCCTTGGAGAGTGGTGCCCGGGCCGTCATCTGCGCCTCGACCGGCAATACCTCGGCCTCGGCGGCCGCCTATGCCGCGCGCGCGGGGCTCACGGCCTTCGTGTTGATCCCGGAGGGCAAGATCGCGCTTGGCAAGCTGAGTCAGGCGATGATACATGGGGCCGTGGTTGTGCAGATCCAGGGCAATTTCGATGCCGGCATGCGACTTGTCAAGGACATCGCGGAATCAACGCCGATCACGCTCGTGAACTCGGTGAATCCGTTCCGTTTGCAGGGGCAGAAGACAGCAGCCTTCGAGATCGTGGATGCCCTCGGGTTTGCGCCCAACTACCACTACCTGCCGGTGGGCAACGCCGGCAATATCAGCGCTCATTGGCTCGGTTATCGCGAATACGCGCGCGAGGGACGTTGCGCGCTCCCGAAGCTCGTGGGTTACCAGGCGGCAGGATCCGCGCCTTTCGTGAGCGGGCAGATGGTCGATGAACCGGAGACCGTGGCCACCGCTATCCGCATAGGCCACCCGCAATCCTGGGCGCTCGCCCAGTCGGCTAAGGAGGCGACCGGCGGATGGTTCGGGGCCGTCGATGATGCCGAGATCCTAGCCACCCAGAAGCTTCTGGCGCGCGAGGAGGGGATTTTCTGTGAACCGGCCTCGGCCGTTTCGGTGGCCGGCGCCTTGCGCGATCTGCGCGCGGGCCGCATCGAGGAAGGTTCGACTGTGGTCTGCACCGTCACGGGCCACGGCCTCAAGGACCCGGATGTGGCGATCCGCCAAGGGGGGGCCACGGAGCTCGTGACCGTCGCCCCGACTCTGTCGGCAGTGCGCGCCGTGATCCTCGATCGCACATCCTAGAACGCGCCACGGCAGGAGCGTGCGCCTTGCCTAAGCCGCCTGCGTCGTCTTCGGTCACGATTTACGTCCCCGGCCTCTGCGGGCGTGGAGAATCGCCCCAGCCCGCGCCTCAGTCATTTAGCCGCGCTGCTGCGCGCGCGCAGCAGCATCCCTGGGAGATAGAGGGCTATACTTCGCGCGCGGTGGCGCTCTTCGACCTCCCCGCGTCTGCGGGCCTTGCCGCCCTGGCCCGACTGGGGGAAGGCCGCCCGCCCGACCACCGTTGGTGGGTGCGTTGCGACCCGGTTCATCTGGTGGTTGATCGGCACCGTCTGCTGCTACTTGATAACGATACGGTGATGCTCGACGCCGGGGATGCAGCGCGCCTCGGCGCGCGGGTGGCCGAGGTGTTTGCTTCCGACGGCGGATTGCTCGAGGTCGTGGCGCCGACGCGCTGGTATCTGAGTCTCGATACCCCCGAGCCCCTGCAAGTCGCGGATCTGGCCGAGGTGGCTGGCCGTGATGTCCATCCGTTCCTGCCGGCGGGCAACGCGCGCTACTGGCGGACGCGTTTGAACGAGGCGCAGATGCTTTTGCATGAGGGGCTTGCCGGCGGCCATGGCGGCGAGGCGTCTGGCGGGGAGGCCAATAGCGTTTGGCTATGGGGGCCCGGATACGCGCCCGAGCCTCGGCGCGCGAGTTTCACGCGGGTGTTTGCGGACGATGTTCTGATCCAGGGGATGGCTCGGCTGGCAGAGGTGGTTGTGGCCTCTCTGCCAGGTGGCCCCGACGCGCTCGATCTCGAGCAGTCCACCCTCGCGGTGTGGCGCGCGACCCACGCCCCCGCGCAATACGGCGATGGCGACGCCTGGACTGCGTCCCTGGACGCTTTTGTGACGACCTGGTGGGAACCGCTTGCGCGCGAGATGCGCGCAGGTCGTCTGAAGCGGCTCACGGTCGTGGGCGATCGCGGCCCCATCTATAGTCTGGAACCAGGGCGCTGGCGGAAATGGCTCGGCCGGTGGGCGCGATGAACGGATCCCTATCGGAGGCGGCGCGCGCGGTCCTCGAGCGCGTGTATGCGGCGCGCGGCGCCCCTGATTGGGCAAAGAGCGAACAAGGACTCGAGGCCCTGGCCGCGCCCGACGGCCTGCGGGGACTCGAGGCGGCGGCAGAGGCGCTCGCGGGCGCACTTGGAAATGACGAGCGCATCCTGGTCATAGGCGACTATGATGCCGACGGGGCGACGGGGACCGCGTTGGCGGTACGGGGTTTGAGGCGGCTTGGGGCGCGCGACGTCCATTATCTGATCCCGGACCGTTCCCGCGAAGGTTATGGATTAAGTCCCGCGATTGTGGCGCGAGCGGCGGCCCTTGAGCCGCGCTGGATCATGACGGTCGACAACGGCATCAATAGCCTCGAAGGCGCAAAGGCCGCGAGGGCCCTCGGTCTGCGCTTGATCGTCACAGACCACCATCTCCCGGGCCCGGTCCTGCCCGGGGCCCGCGCCATCGTCAACCCGAATCAGCCGGGCGACATCTTCCCAAGCAAGGCGCTCGCGGGCGTCGGCGTCGTGCTCTATCTGTTGATCGCGCTGCGCAGGTATCTCGGGGCGGGCCATGTCGGGCTTGGGGACCTTCTCGATCTCGTCGCGCTCGGCACGGTGGCCGATTGCGTGCCGCTCGACGCCAACAATCGTATCCTGGTTCGCGAAGGCCTGCGACGCATGAATGGAGGACGTTTGTGCGCTGGCCTGGAGGCCCTGCTGCTTGTGAGCGGCAAGCGACCCGGGAAGATCTACGCCCAGGACCTCGGGTTTCAGATAGGCCCCCGACTGAACGCCGCGGGACGGCTCGCCGATATGAGCGTGGGCGTCCGCTGCCTGCTCACGGACGACAGGAAAGAGGCCTTGGCGCTCGCCCAGGAGCTCGACGCCTTGAACCGCGAGCGCCGCGAACGGGAGGCGCAGATGCAGGCTGAGGCCTCCGAGCAGCTCGCGGTTGCGGTGGAGGCCGATACGCTTGCGGCCGGCCTCTGCCTCATGGAACCGCATTGGCATCCGGGGATCGTGGGCATCCTTGCTGGCCGCTTGAAGGACAAGCACAAACGGCCGGTGGTCGTCTTCGCGCCAGCGGAAGGCGATGTCTTGCGCGGTTCGGGACGCAGCGTGCCGACCCTTAATCTGCGCGATACGCTGGCCGCTGTCGGCGAGCGCTGTCCCGACCTCATTCGTCAGTTCGGCGGACACGCTGCCGCCGCGGGACTCACCATAGGTCGCGCCGATTACAGCCGATTCGCGCACGCCTTTGCAGAGGAGGTCGAGCGACGCATAGGACGCGGACCGTTCGTCGATGCGCACACGGATGGCGCCCTTTCCGCGGCGGAACTCACGCTTGCGCTCGGGCACGCGGTGCGCGATGGCGGACCATGGGGCAACGGCTTTCCCGAGCCGCTCTTCGAGGGTCTGTTCGCGGTCGTGAACGCCGCGGTCCTGAAAGGCGCGCACCTGCGCCTCACGTTGTCGCTCGCGGGCCGCGCCGAGCCGTTGAAGGCGCTGGCATTCCGCTGTGCGAACGCCCCTCCGGCGGGCACCCTCATATCCGCGCGCTACCGGCTGGGGGTGGACGACTTCAATACCCGCGAGGCGCTCTGCCTGTACCTCGAGGATTGGTCCGCCGTGTCGCAGGATCCATAACTGGGTTACACTTCAAGAGCGGACGCGGGCCCGGACTTGGCTTCGCGCCCGTGGTCCTAAACACCGCGAGCGCTCCTGGGCGGACGCGACCGGCGACCTTAAGACAGGCACCATAGGAATTTCGCGTGAACATCAAAACCCTTGCCGAATGCGTCGGGAACACGCCGCTTGTCGCCCTGCAACGCCTGGGCACCGAGGGCGGGAACCGTTTGCTGTTAAAGCTCGAAGGCAATAACCCGGCGGGCTCCGTCAAGGATCGGCCGGCGCTTAATATGATCGAGGCGGCCGAACGGCGCGGGACCATCCGTCCAGGCGATACCTTGATTGAGGCGACCAGCGGCAATACCGGCATTGCGCTGGCCATGGCCGCAGCCGTCAAAGGTTATCGCATGATCCTCGTCATGCCGGAACACATGAGCGTTGAGCGTCAGGGGCTCATGCGCGCCTTCGGTGCCCAGCTGGTCCTCACATCGCGCTCAGGCAGTATGGAGGAGGCGATCGACACCGCGCGCGCCATGGAGGCGCGCGGCGAGGGCCGCATACTCGACCAATTTTCCAATCCCGACAATCCCGACGCCCACTACCGCACCACGGGGCCCGAGATCTGGCGCGACACCGAGGGGACCATCACCCATTTCGTGAGCGCCATGGGGACCACGGGGACCATCATGGGCACCTCGCGCTACCTGAAGGAACGCAACCCAGGTATCGTGATCGTCGGTGTACAACCAACGGCGGGGTCATCGATTCCCGGGATCAGGCGGTGGCCAGCAGCCTATCTCCCCAAGATCTACGATGCGCAACGCGTCGATCGCGTGATCGACGTCGACCAAAAGGAGGCCGAGGAGATCACGCGGCGTCTGGCGCGCGAAGAAGGGGTCTTTTGCGGGATATCCTCGGGCGGCGCCGTGGCCGCGGCGCTTGTGCTTGCGCGCGAGCTTGCGAATGCCACCATAGTCAGCATCGTCTGCGACCGTGGCGATCGATACCTCTCTACGGGCGTTTTCCCGGCTGTATGAATGTTCTCGTATTCGACATAGAAACCGTCCCCGATGTTGCGGCGGGCCGACGCCTCCATCGTCTGGACCTCTCCGACGAGGACGTCGCGCGCGTGATGACGCAAAGGCGGCGTGAGGAGTCCGGGCAGGAGTTTCTGCGCCATTATCTGCACAAGGTGGTCGCGATCTCGGTGTTATTGCGGCGCAACGACGAGTGTCGCGTGTGGTCGCTCGGTGATCCGCAATCCTCGGAGGCTGAGATCCTCGGCCGGTTTTTCGAGGGGATAGAGCGTTTTTCACCGACGCTCGTCTCCTGGAATGGGGGTGGATTCGATCTTCCCGTTCTCCAGTATCGAGCGCTTTTGCACAAGATCCCGTGCACCCGATATTGGGAGACGGGCGACGGCGATCCGGCGTTCCGCTGGAACAATTATTTGAGCCGTTATCACGCCCGTCATACCGACGTCATGGACGTGCTTTCGGGCTATCAGTCACGCGCAGTCGCGCCCCTGGACGACATCGCCGCGTTCCTTGGATTTCCGGGCAAGCAGGGGCATGGCGGTGCCGAGGTCTGGGGCCGCTACCTGCGGGGGGAGATCGACGGGATCCGCGCCTATTGCGAGACCGATGTTCTGAACACCTATCTCGTGTTTCTGCGGCTCGAACTCATGCGGGGGCACCTGTCGCCCGAGGCGCATGAGGCGGAGGAGGCGCGACTGAAAGCCGTCCTGGCGGGCGCCGGCCGTGCCCACCTTGCGGACTTTGTGAGCGCCTGGGAGTCCAGCGCCCCATGACCGGGCGCCGCATGCCGCTCGAGGCGATGTGCACCATAGCCTCCCTGAACCATGATGGCTGTGGTGTCGGCCATTGCGACGGCAAGGTGGTGTTCGTGGATGGGGCGCTGCCGGGCGAAGAGGTACGCTTTCGTTACCTGAACCGCAAACGCCGCTTCGATACCGGTGTGACGCAGGAGATCCTCGTTTCCTCGCCGCATCGTGTGGCGCCGCGCTGCCCGCACTTCGGGGTCTGTGGCGGCTGCAGGCTCCAACATCTCGATCCCACGGAGCAGTTGGCGGCCAAAGAGGGCGTGGTGCGCGAGGCCTTCACCCACATCGCCCGCGTCGAATGCGCGGACTGGGCGCCTGCGGTCGCAGGCCCGATCTTTGGCTATCGCCGCAAGGCACGGCTCGGGGCGCGGGTTGTGGACAAGAAGGGCGGGCTCTTGGTCGGATTTCGCGAGCGCCGGCACTCGTATATCGCGCCCTTGTCGCTTTGTCATACGCTCGATGTGCGTATCGGTCAAAGGCTCGTCGATCTGAAGGGGCTCATGGAAGGCTTGTCCTGCCCCGAATCCATACCGCAGGTCGAGTTCGCCGCGGGCGACGAGGCCGCGGCGCTCGTGTTTCGCCACCTGCGCGACCTGACGGACGAGGATGTGCGGGCGCTTGCCGCCTTTGGGGACGACTACGGTTTCGCAATGTATGCCCAGAACGGAGGACCCGAGACCGTACAAGATATCGGCGGCCGTCGCGCACCCTTGCGCTACGCGCTCCCCGAATTCGGCGTCGAGCTTTCCTTTGGGCCGACCGATTTCATTCAAGTGAACGGCGAGACCAATAAGGCCATGGTGGCGCAGGCCGTGGGCTGGCTCGGCTTGAGTGGCGAGAGCCGGGTTCTCGACCTCTATTGCGGCCTTGGCAATTTCACCCTGCCGATCGCGCGCCGCGCCGCCTCCGTGTTCGCAGTGGAGGGGGCCGCGGCGCTCGTGGATAAAGGACGCGCCAACGCCCGCCAAAACGGGCTCGACCATGTCGAGTATGCGACCGCTGATCTGGACTCGGCGCGGCTCGCAGATCTGCTTGGAGAACGGCGATTCGACGCGGCGCTGCTCGATCCGCCGCGCACGGGGGCCTTGGCCGCCGTGCAGGCGCTGGCTGAGCGCAAGATCCCGCGCCTGGTATATGTGTCGTGTAATCCGGCGACTTTGGCGCGGGATGCGCAATGGCTCGTCCATTCCGGCGGCTACCGTCTGGAGCGCGCCGGGGTTGTCGACATGTTCCCGCACACGCACCACATCGAAGCGATGGCCTTGTTTACGAGGACGTCCTAGATGGCTTATATCGAAGTCGACGTCGCGCACCAATGCCTGCGCTTCTTTGAGCGCGAGGGCGCTCGCACCGCTTGGGAGACAGCGATCGCCACCGCCAAGAACGGAGTGGGGGAGCGCTACGGGAGTTATCAGACGCCGCGCGGCCTACACCTTGTGCGCGCCAAGATAGGCGCCGGCGCCGCACGTGGAGCGGTGTTCGTAGGCCGCCGACCTACCGGTGAGATCTATAGCCCGGCCTTACGGCAACTGCACCCCCAGAGGGATTGGGTGCTCACGCGTATCTTATGGTTGAGCGGGCTTACGGTCGGACAGAATCGGCTGGGTGACGTCGATACCATGCGACGCTATATCTATATCCACGGGGCACCCGACGAGGACCCGATGGGCGTGCCTTCTTCGCACGGCTGCGTCAAGATGCGAAACGACGACGTCCTGGAGCTCTTCGAGCGGGTGCCAGCCGGCACTCGCGTACACATCCTTGCGTAAGGAGACGCTATGTCCCTAGGTCCGGTCATGATGGATTTGGCGGGAACCAGCCTGTCGCAGGACGAGCGCCGACGGCTCGTCCACCCGCAGGTCGGCGGGGTCATCCTGTTTTCCCGCAACTACGAAAGCCCAGCGCAGCTGCGCGCCCTGAACGCCGAGATCCGGGCCCTGCGCAACCCGCCACTCATCATCACCGTCGATCATGAAGGCGGACGTGTGCAGCGTTTCCGGGAAGGATTCACGAAGCTCCCGGCGTGCCGACGGATAGGCGAGGCTTATGCTAAAGACCGCATGGCGGGGCGCAAGGTGGCGCACGCGGCAGGTTATGTCATGGCGGCCGAACTGCTGGCCCATGGTGTCGACATGAGCTTCGCGCCGGTCTTGGACCTAGGGCGCGGGGTGTGCGAGGTGATCGGCGACCGCGCCTTCGCCGAAGAGCCGCTCGTGGTGGCCGAGCTCGCCCGGCAATACGTGCTTGGCATGACGCAGGCGGGGATGGCCGCCTGCGGCAAGCATTTTCCTGGTCACGGCGGGGTGGCGGGCGACTCGCACAAGGAGCTGCCCGTCGACGATCGCCCGCTATCGGCGCTGCGATCGGCCGATCTTGTGCCGTTTTCGCGGCTCTGTCCCACCGTGCTTGCGGCAGTGATGCCGGCGCACGTGCAGTATCCGCAGGTCGATGTGGAGCCGGCCGGCTTCTCGCGGATCTGGCTGCAAGACGTGTTGCGCAAAGGGCAGCGGTTCAGCGGCGTGATCTTCAGCGACGATCTCAGTATGGTCGGGGCCCATGGCGCGGGCGACCTCGGAGCGCGGGCCAGCAAGGCGCTCGCGGCCGGTTGCGACATCGTCCTTGCCTGCAATGATCCAGATGGCCTGGACGGTCTGCTCCAGGCCCTCTCGGGCTACAGCAATCCACTCTCGCAGGCGCGCATGACCCGCCTCCACGGCCGCCCCGCGTGGAGCGCCGAGGAACTTGTCGAGAACGCCGACTATCGCTCTGCCCGCGAACTCTTGATGTCCTTGCATCCGGACGGCATATGACCAAGGGTGCGACGCGCGGTGTGTTGACCGAGGGGGAGGCGGCCCGTGCCGTGCCACTCACGCGCTGTCGGCGCTGTCCACGGCTCGCGGCCTTTCGTGATGAGATCAAGGCCCGCCATCCCGACTACCGTTGCCAGCCGGTGCCGGCATTTGGCGACGAGCGCGCGCGGCTTGTCATCGTGGGTCTCGCGCCAGGGCTGCATGGGGCCAACGCCACTGGCCGCCCGTTCACAGGCGACTACGCTGGCATTCTTCTCTACGAGACCCTGCATCGTTTGGGACTTGCAAATAGGCCGCAATCAGTGGCGATCGCGGACGGGCTCGTGCTCACCGGTTGCCGGATCACGAATGCGGTCAAATGCGTTCCACCTGCGAATCGGCCAACGGCGGACGAGATCCGAACCTGCGCGCCTTATCTGAACGCAGAGCTTGCCGGGATAGCAGACGGTAGCGTTATCATGGCCTTAGGGCGCATCGCTCACGAGGCGGTGTTGCGGGCCTTCGGTGTACCCCTTGCGCGCCATAAGTTCGGGCACGGGGCACGGCATGTGATCGGTCGCCAAGTTCTTTGGGATTCCTACCACTGCAGCCGCTACAACACGCAGACGAAGCGCCTGACTGAGGAGATGTTCACGGCGGTCATGAGCGCCGCTTTGCGCGAGGTGTCATGAGCGATCGTCTGCGCGGACTCGTGCGGGGATTGGGCGACTGTCCCGGGGTCTACCGCATGCTGGATGAGAACGGGGTCGTGCTCTACGTCGGCAAGGCCGTGAGCCTACGCAAACGCGTGAGCAGCTATCTGCGACCGGCCAAGGCGCCGCGGATCGCTTCGCTCATGGCGGCGGTACACCATATCGAGGTCACGGTCACGCACACCGAGACCGAGGCGCTGCTGCTCGAAAATAACCTAATAAAAACCTTAAGACCACGCTATAACGTATTGTTAAGAGACGATAAGAGCTATCCGCTCATCTTTCTGGGCGGGACCGGGGACTTCCCACGGCTCGGGTTCCACCGGGGCGCCCGCCGAGAGCCGGGGCGCTATTTCGGGCCCTATCCGAGCGCCACGGCAGTGCGCGAGACCCTAAGTCTTCTGCAGCGTGTCTTTCCGGTCCGCCAATGCGACGATTCGGTATTCCGGAATCGCACGCGCCCCTGCCTTCAATACCAGATCCATCGCTGCTCAGGACCCTGCGTGGGGCTCGTTGATAAGGAGAGCTATGCCCGCGATGTCGAGCACACGCTCCTTTTTCTCGAAGGCCGTAACAAGACCCTGCTCGGCGACCTGAAACGGCAGATGGCGGAGGCGGCAGAACGCCTCGATTACGAGCAGGCGGCGCGCCTGCGTGACCGTGTGGCGCTCTTGAGCGCAGCCCAGGAGCGGCAGTACGTTGATAACGACCGAGGAGACGCCGACGTCCTGGCCGTGGCAGCGGAGGGCGGGACGCTCGCCGTTACGATCTTGCTGATACGCGGTGGCCGCCAGCTCGGCAGCAAGACACTCTTTCCGCGCGTCCCCGAGGCGATGCCGGCTGAGGAGGTGCTGGCCTCCCTGCTGCCCCAGTATTATCTGGGGCAGTCGCCCCCGACGCATATCTACCTCGAGGTCTCGATCCCGGGACGCGAGGCGCTGGCGGAGGCCTTGCGTACGGACTCAGGGCACGCGGTCACGATCGCCATACCATCGCGCGGAATTCCGCGCCAGTGGGTGGCGCTCGCGCGGACCAACGCGGCCGATGCCCTGCGCCGCAGGCTGGCGGAACGGGCAAGCCAAGGCGCGCGTTGGCAGGCAATGACGACCGCGCTCGGCCTTACCGGCGCGACTCGCGTAGAATGCTTTGATATCAGCCATACCCAGGGAGAGCTTCCCGTGGCATCTTGCGTGGTCTTCGGGCCTGAAGGACCGATCAAGAGCGATTATCGGCGTTTCCACATCGAGGGTGTGGCTGCAGGTGACGACTATGCGGCGATCGGCCAGGCGGTTTTGCGCCGCTATGCCAAGGCGCCGTTGCCGGACCTCGTCTTGATCGACGGCGGCGCAGGGCAGGTGGCGCGGGCACAGGAGGCCTTAGAGACCCTGGGGCGAACAGGACGTGTCCTCGGTGTCGCCAAAGGTCCTGACCGCCGGTTCGGGGACGAGGAGTTCTACGAGCCGGGGCGCCCGAACCCCTTTACGCTGGGCCATAGCCCCGAGGCCTTGTTGCTTCTGGCCTCAGTGCGCGATGAGGCTCATCGGTTCGCGATCACCGGACACCGCGGGCGGCGCGGCAAGGCACGGCTCGTATCTGAGCTCGACGCGATCCCAGGCGTGGGGCCCAAGCGTCGCCAGACCCTCGTGAAGGCCATGGGGGGTGCCCGTTTCGTGGCTCAGGCGGAGCTTTCTGATCTGGAACGGCTCCCCGGGATCAGTAAGGAACTCGCGCGGCGCATCTACGACATCTTCCACCCCAAAGGCGAGCCGTGCCCCTAAACGCGCCCAACATCCTGACACTCCTTAGGATCGGACTCATCCCGGTCTTCGTGCTCGTGTACTTTTTGTCGGTCCCATGGGCCAACGTCGCTACCGCCGGATTCTTCTTGTTGGCGGCCCTCACCGACTGGTTGGATGGTTACCTCGCGAGGCGTTGGAATCAGTCATCGGCATTCGGGGCCTTCCTCGATCCGGTGGCGGACAAGCTCATGGTGGCCGCCGCTTTGATCATGATCGTGGCGAACCCGGGCCGCCATCCCGCCCCGCTCAGTACGCCGCTCTTTTCGGTCGTCGTGCTCGTCATCATCGGCCGCGAGATCGCGGTGTCGGCGCTGCGCGAATGGATGGCCGAGATCGGCAAGCGCAAGAGCGTCGCGGTGTCCCTGGTCGGAAAATTCAAGACCGGTGTGCAGATGGCGGCGATCCTGCTCTTGCTCTACGAACGGCCGATTCTCGGTATCCCGGCGTTCCGGGCGGGCGAACTCCTTCTTTACGCCGCGGCCCTGCTTACGCTCTGGTCGATGGGCGTCTACCTGAAGGCCGCGTGGCCGGAGCTCACGAAGGAGGACGGTGGCGAGCGGTGACGAAAGCAGGTGTCCCGCTCGCACATCGCTCACGACAGGGGCCCGCGAGCCGTGGGCGACGCGACATCGAAGCCGACGGTCCACAGGCTGAGCGCGAGGCCCGAGGTTCGTCTCCCGACACCGCAGCTTGCCGCGGGCCTCACGAGGTTGCTTGCGGTGTCCTGGAAACCGAGCCGTCTTCGCCTGATCGCCGAGCGAGTGAGGCTCAGAAACGCAGTGGACCACGTCCTGCATCGGGGTTTATGGCGGCTTCCTGTCCATCAGCCATATACGCTCGAAATTCGACATCAGCTGAAAAAAGACGGTGGGGCGGGCAACCGGCCTTTCCGCCAATCAGCGCCAGGTAGGCGTGGTGAAGAGCCTTGCCTTCGTATACTCGCGGTGGTTGTTGTCGGCGCCGTTGTGCTGATCGTAGTCCGCGCGTAAGGCGATTGCTTGGCGAGTTCCACGGAGCATAGTGGCGCCCGTTCTGGATCGCGAACGTGGACGCGTCAGACCACCTTTGTCTTCAACGAATAGGCGCGGAGTTGATGTATACCAATTCCACACTTACGTCTGCCTTCTGTCTAGCATGAGATCGCAGACAAAACAGCAGTTGCACTACGCGTGAATATGCGCCCAATTCCAAATACCTGTTGAATAAGTAGACCACAACGACACTGAACGTATGGCGGCTTTTGGCGTTGTGGGCTTTGCACAAACATTGACGTATTCCGTACGCTTTGCATGAGTTCAGGAACGAGGTGTTTATCCGCCTGAGTATGGCGATCGCGCGATCTCTGTCTACCCCCTCTTAAGGGGGTGGTTTGAAGGGTGCTACGCGGCGGTTGTGGCCACAGAATGGATGGCTATCGATAGAAAACGGATTTCCCGTTTATCTCAGCCCCGGACGTTGAGGTACCGTGAGTCGCGTGAAGCGGCCCGTCGCACTCCATCGGGTAAGAAAGCCGTGCCGGGTCGCCGTCATGCGGCCAAGGGCGGGGTCCAGAAATACAAAAAGATCGCGGATGGGATTACGGCCTACGGCCACCGCGTAGTGACCCACCGATGCCAGACCCTGGCGGGGCGTGATGATGAGCGGCCTGCCACGATTGATGTTGTGGTCAATCCCCGTGACCCCGTGGCGGAGCGTTCCGCTGAAGATCGCCACGAAATATCCGACCTGGCGCAGGGTATCGGCGAGCCCGCGCCCAAAAAAGGGCGGCCAGCTCCAAGGATCAGGTGGCCGTTCAAGAGGCCCGCAAGAGCGCCGGGAGGCGGCTCAATTGATGGACTATGATGAAGCGCCCACCGCCTTTCGTCACACGCGCGTCCCATCGGCGCATGCGCGCGAGATAACGCGCCGGATTCATGTTCTCGCCGCGCGACTTGATGACATTGACCGCGAATACGGAAACCCGGCCCAAGGGCAGGGGGACGTGGCGGACGGCGCCGGGCGGGAGGTCCTGGCGCATGTCGGAGACCACGATGATCTCTTTGCGCACTGCGGGGACCCCCCGTAGGAAATGTGCGGCCTCAAGGAGTGCGCCGCTGATGTCGGTATAGGCGGTCCCGCGGCGCCCTGCCATGGTCTTCACGAAGGCTGATATGCGCACCGCGATCGCGCGCTTCTGGGCGTCGGCTTGCGCCGGGCGGCGGGATAGGGTCATCGCGGCCACGCGATCCTTATTCGTAAAGCTTAAACTTGAGATGCGCGCCACGGCGATTGTGTCGCCGGGCTCCAGGGTCCCCAGGAGATAGCGGACGATCCGCGCGGCCTTCGGGACCGCGTGGATATAGGAGCCGGAGGTGTCGACCAGCACATAGACGGCGCGACCATGCGGGCCCGCCGCGCATCCCGACAGGAGCAAGGCCAGAAACAGGGGCGGTAAGAGGCGCTTCATCCGTGCGACTCCGGGCGCGCGAGAGCTTCCGTCCGCTGGCGCTCCAGCATCGCATGCCACGTCTTTTCGATCACGAGTGGCAGGAAGATGACGATGTCGTAGAGGGCGTTTACCGCCGCGCCTAGATAGCGCACGAGCCGCCCGACCACATGCAGCACGAGACTCCCAAGACGGAGCAGGCCCACCAGCGCCATGCCGCCCACCGTACGCGCGGAATAGACGCACGACTCAAGAGGGATCGCGACGAAGGCCAAGGCGAAGGGCAGCATGAAACCCAGGACCATCTGACCTGCCGTGGGGATCCAGGAGTTGATGGATAGAACGCTTACCCTGGCATGCGCCGTAAGAGAGGCCGCGAGGGCCTCATTGTCAACAGCAAGCTGCTCGCGCAGGAGCGCGAGCGCGGCTTCGATGCCGGCCATCAAAAGGAGGAGGGTGAGCGCCGCGACCATGAATCGCCGCCGCATCCGTTCATTCATGTGCGCGATCCGCGGAAAGAGATGGGTGATGCGCACAGATTCCATGAAGAAGAGACCCATCGTGGCCTCGATCAGGATGATCACGAGTGCGGCCACATCGGCCGTCCGGAAACTGCCGATATAGCTGCCCCCGCCCACCATCTCCGACATCGGCAGGGCGATCAGATGGAAATTGATCACCGTCCCGCCGAGCGCAACACAGAGGACGAAGAGAGATACAAATAGTTGTACGAAGGCTGACGATGACAGCGTACTCTGGATCGCATCGGTCTTCTTGGCTATCTGCTCATACCGGTCCATATAAGCGTCCATGACGCCGGCACGCTCTGTCAGATGCGCGAGGCGCTTGTCGACGGACTTGAGCGTAGTATCGACGGAGCGCCAGAAGGGGAGCGTGTCCGAGAGCTTCTTATGCCGCTCCAGGACCGCATTGCGATATTCGCCAAGAGCCCGTTCCTGCCCCTTGACGACCGTGGTCTTCAGACTCTCGACCACCTCTTCCACCACGCGATCCGGACCTGGCTTCATCTTCAGGAGTGGTGTTACGGCCCGGACCCATTCCGGAGGCACGGGGGGGATCTCGCGCGATTGCTGATAATCCTCTTCTATAGATGTGATTTCGTCCAAGAGTTTGCGCTGAAGGACCGGGAAGCCCTGTAAGTCCCGCTTTAGGACCGCATCTATCCGCTCGAACTCGCGCTCTATGCGTTGCCCCACATCTTCCTTACCTTGAGCCAGGAGGACGACCTTGTTCCGTTCCCGCAGCTCGTCTGCAGCCTTGCGCAGCGCATGGCTTCCCAGGCGAAAGGGGCGACTCAAGGCGCGGGTCGATAGCGTCACCGCCGTTTCAATGGGGCTGCGCGCCAGATACAGACAGACGAGCGTGAGGACTGCGGCTCCCCCGGTTAGCCATGGGTGCATGTCCCCATAATGGGCCACGATAGACATTCGGTCTCCCTCGCGCTTGCTATGGTCACTATTTATTTGTTCTTTATAGATCGCGGCAAGCGGCCGCGACCATAGCGACCTGATAAAGCCGCGGTCTCGGGGGACATGCGGAACATACACATTTCAGATGCTAGAAGAATAGATGTCTACAACCGGCTGAAGATTAACGATATTTCGGGAATTGGCCGGGAAAGCGACGCTGTGGCGTATCCGACGGTTGGATGCGGCCCCGCAGAAAGTGCGGATGTGACCTGAGTTTACGTCCGCGGTGTAGGAGAAAGGATATCGCCCGTTGCGGCGCCTTAGTGTCGCGTAATAAACGGGGAGCCGCTTCTAGCAGACTTCACTTCGACAACCTAGCCGGTGCGCAGTGGGGGTTCTCCGCTTTCAGCATAAGGCCAGTTCATGGTCGGCCTTTTGCGTGAATTCCCAGGATCCGTCCCATGTGCGCTACTCAGATCGCCAGCAAGGGTCGGAGGACCTATGGGGTTCCGTAGCGATGAAAGGAACGCTGTCTACAAGTGGCTTGTCGCCAAATCACTGATGACCACAGAACGTTGCGGTGGAGCCTGCGTCCGGAACCTTTGATAAACGGTTCAGACATGGTCTAGATGTGCGGGAAAAAGGGCGTACCGCTGTCATGAGGGTATCTAGCATGCCGTCAGTGCCCGCGCAGTCGTGAACTCAGTGTCCAGGCCGCGACGCCGGCCGTATGCCACCAAGACGGCACCCATCAACCGGTTTCGCGCCGCCCGTTACGGGGCTCACGACTGAATCGGTGCCGCAAAAAAAAGGGGGGTGGCTAGAAGGTGAGCGCCGCGCTTCCGCATATAAACACGGCATGCCCTCGAGCACCGACAGATAGAGGTTCCCATAGTAGTCGGAGTTATCGGTGGCAGCCACGGCATAATGCTGGTTGAAGGCATTGTCGGTCTTCAAGGCAAGCCTCACGATTTTGGCGTCGGCCCGGCGGAACGGGATGGCATCGGACAGGCCGATGTAGGTGGCCGTGTAGTCTGTGGTCTCAAGACCCTCCGGAACTCCCCAGAACTGCTGGTTTACGTATCTCGGGCCCAAGTATCTGGCATCGATGTGTGCATGGAGCCGACCTAGACGCCGGCCAAGCCCCCCATTCGCTATATTCTTCGGGACACTGGTGGTCAGCTGGTCGATGGGGCCCGTCCGACATACGTGGACTTGAACGAGGAGGTTAATACCCCCTGGATGTAGGAGTAGTGGCATAGGGGAACCAACGGCCGATGAGTATCCCCGGAGTTCTGCTCGAGCGTGAGATCGACCGCCTGGTAGCGCGAGCGGCCGCCGTTGGTAGTGGTGCTAAACGTCTTAATAATATTGCCGATCAGCATGCGCAGGGCGGAAGATGCGCGGCCGATGTCCCCGGGGTGATGGATTGCGCTTGCGGGGCGCAAATGTACAGGACGCAATCCGCGTGGACCGACGGGAACCAGGATACCGATCCGGGGCGCGGCATGTACGGCAAGGGTCGTGGTGACGGTCAGTTGCGCGGCGTGCGCTGTGAGTTCAAGAACGGACCGAAGGATCCCAAAAGGATGGATGCGATGCCTTAGGAGTATGGGAAAAGGAGAACGAACTGTCCTCCTGATAGATCGGGTCACGGCGGCAGACCGGGAGTGCGAAAGACAAGGAACAGCTGGGGGGTTGTGGGTATGCTCCCATAAGGGGCGGGCGTGCCCAACTTATGGGCAGGAGGGTCGTAAAAGAGGCGGGATACATCGCATAAGAGGGGGCATTGCCCCGGATGGCTTGGAGCTCGCCGTCTTGGCACGGTTAGTGCTTTCGGCACTGTATACAACGTCGTGTTGTGCCAACGGAATATTGGGGAGATGGAAATGCCGTCAGCCACAATCTTTGTAGGACGTCCACGTCAAAGTCTTTGCCGCACTGCGCTCTTTGGTGCCTTGGCTACCGCCTTCCCTGGGCTTGCGACCGCTCACGCGCGGCCGATGGCGGTCGCGGATCACGCCAAGGTCGTGAAGATCACATCTGTCAGCAAGTCTGGCAAGGAACGCATGCAAAAGGGTCAAGAGGCGGGGCTCGGGGAGGCACATGGAGCCCCCGTGGCACGCCTCGGCGCACACGCCCTACATCACAATGAGATGTCGGAGAATGCTCAGACGATATTGAACCGCATGCCGGGGACCAACGTGACGAGTACGAACCCCCTGGGGACGCGGCCACATATCTCGGTGCGCGGCTTTTCCGGGACCCAGCTTGGCTACACCTATGACGGACTGCCCATAGGCGATCTATTCAGCGGCGGACTGACAGGCGGCAACTATAATTACGCGGCTCTTTATAACCTCGTACCAGTGACGCTTGGCGAAAGCTCGGGGATCAGTGTCATCTATGGCCCGGCGGAGCCGGTCGTGAATTCCATAGGCGGCATTGGGGGGACCGTGGAGTATGCGCCGCGTCTGCCCGGAAAGTCCTTTTCGGCGTCGGTATTCGGAGGTGTCGGGAGCTTCGATACCAGAAGCTATGGGGCGGAGGTGAATACCGGCGCCTCCAAGCACGGTGGCGCACTTTTTCTACGAGCCGCACACCATGGTACTGGCAATTATCTCCAGAACTCCCCGGACCGCGGAAACTCCTTCTACGGCGCCTATGTCCTGCCGTCGCGTAGCGGGCGGTCGCAGTTCAGCGCGATAGTGCTCTACAACAACAATTCCGGCTATATCCCCGCGCGCATGCCCGCCCCCTTGCTCGCGCTGCATGGGCCGAATTACCAATGGCCGCGAAGTTTCACCTATGCCTATGGTCAGGCAACCCACGAGATGGCGATCCTGGGCTACAAAACCTATATGAACCGCTACGTCTTACTGGATAGCAAGGCCTTCTACGCCTATACGCGCTCCAACCAGCTCGCCTACCAGAACCCGGCGGTGACGCCGACCTATGATGGCAACATCACCTACTTCCCGTTTGGCAATGGGGCGCCCTACAGTCGCTATATCTATGTCACGCGGACCGCCGGGTTCAGCGAGGCCGTCAATCTCTTGTTCGGGTCGGACAAGGTGACCTTTGGGGGCTTCGGCGCGGCGTCGATCTACCATTCGAGCCAATATTGGCTCGCGAATCCACAGGCCGCCAGCGTACCCGGTCAGAATAACGCCTGGGACGAGCACGCCTACCGGATCTACGGCAAGATTTATGCCCAAGCGGAACTCCATTTCCTGGGGGCGCTTACGATTGTACCTGGCGTGAAGGAGGAGTACGTCGACACCGCGATCAATGATATTCCGGGCGCGTACTACTCAGTAGGGGCGAGCAGTGGTAACACTTATGCCAAGCCCTCGCCCTACCTGGGAGCATCGTTCAAGCTTACAAGGCATCTCAAGCTCTATGGAGGCGTGGCACAGGCCTATAAATTTCCCAACATCTCCGCGTATTACTCGGCTGACTCGTTCGCCACGGCAACGTCACCGCCGCCCGGCATTACCGTCGTTCCCGAGAAGGTTACGAGCTACCAGCTCGGTGTCGCGTTTCATAGCCGGCGCATGGCCTTGGGCGCCGCGCTTTACCGTCAGTACTTCGCCCACACATTCAGTTCGGTGTATGACGTCACAAACGGCCTGACCTATGAATACAACTACGGGGCGTCGCGCTACACAGGCTTGAATCTGACGGGCTCCTATGAACCAAGCCGCGGGCTAAAGATCTACGGGAGTTGGTCACTACAGAGTGCGCATTACACGTCCAACGCCACCAACTCCTTCGGCAGTTCGGTCAAGGCGGGCGATCCAAAACAATATACGCCGCATTATTTGGCCAACATCGGCGTCTCGGACCGTTACGGGCGCTTGACGAGTGCGCTGTGGGCCAGTTTCGTGGGTTCGCAGGTGATCGGTACTCTCGCTGGGGGGCCTACTACGAGTTCGATGCCGGCCTACCACACCGTGAATGCGTCGTTTACCTACACATTGCCGGTGCATGCCCCGGGTATCAAGTCTTTGAGGGCTGCGCTCAATTTCACCAACATCCTGAACAGCCACGCCTACATTTACGAAAAGCAGTTCAGTTACCCGAATGGTCCGGGAAACTATAACGAGGCCGAACCCATGATGCCGCGGTTCGTGGGTGTCGAACTGAAGGCGACGTTCTAGGGAAAGCGGGAGGGCGGAAGGCCTCGGGCCGACGGGCCGGGGGCCTTTGTGTCGTCAGGGCCTATGCAAGACGAGCCGGGCGATGATGCGGCGGGTGACGAGGTAGGCATTGCGGGCGGCGAGCGATCCCGCGTACTCGTCACCCTTGGCAATGATCGCCCCGACCGAGGTCGCGGGCGGCGGAACGTCGATGTCGGATACCGCGCGCACCGATAGATAGTGATGCTGAAGGCCGAAGGCTGCGAGTGCGGCGATGTCGCCCAGGTCCTCCATCGCCGTCGTGGCGTAGCGCGCAGTGCTGTGGGTATAAAGTGTGACGATGTGGCGGGCGATGCGCTGGTTTTGTCGCCCGATCCAGAAATCGTCCCCCGAGACGTTGGCGCCCTCATAGACGTGCGGGCGTCTGTGCAGACCCAGGGCAGCGTCGAGGGGCAGCACGGCGGCGCTGTCGGCAAGCGGCATCGCCCGGGTCGCGGTATAGGCGGCCGACAGCTGCCGTGGCGCAACGCGATAGGCGAGCGTATCCCAGGGATTGTGGGCATAAGGGGGCCGTGGCGGTGCCCAGGCGAGATGGCCTGACCGGGTCAGGTAATGGTGGCCAAATCCCCACGAGACGATCCAGTTGGCGAGATAGACCGAGCCGAGGGCCGCGCGGCTTTGCACACCCCCTGCGATGCCGCTGCGTATGAAGAGCGTGGCGCGGCAGTCGAGCGCCGGGTCGCGCACGATCGCGGTCGTACGCACGGCCGCATTGATCTCGCCTTCTCCTGTGATTGCTACGCATATGTGCTGAGCGTCGCAAATCATGGACCGGGCGAGCCCTGGAACGGGTACCCTGCGATCATAATGTCCGCTGGCTTGCCAAACGCGGAACTCAAGAGGGAAGGCGGTCAGGACAATGGCCTTGGGGCGGTAAGGGGGCATGGCGCAGGCAATTGCGGGCATGCCAAGCGCAGCGGCGAGAAAGGCGCGTCGCACCGTATTCTTACCGATATCGATCATGGCAAATGGCTCCCTATAAGGTTTGGAACGATCTCAACAGACCTGTTGTGGCCTTTCTGATGCGCCTCAGAGCCCCAGGCAAAGACCTTCGCTTCGCGGGTCATGCGCGCCCAGCAGAAGGTTGCCGCTCTCATTTATGGTGATTGCGCCGGCTTGGCCGGTGCCCGCATTCAAGGCCGACACGATTTCAATGGGGTAGCCGAATTGCTGTAGATCCCCGATTACCCTGGCGCCGGCGTCCGATTCGATCTTAATGCCTTTGCGGCTATCGAGGAAGGTTGGCCCTACATGGATGCGCGGCCCCGCGAGGGCGGCCAACGGATCCAAGCCGAAGTCGACGAGCCGGGTCAGGATGTGGGCGAGCGCCTGCGGTTGCCCGTCGCCGCCTTGTGAGCCATAGATGGCGCGCACCTTGCTGTTTTTACGATATAGGGCTGGGCTCAGCGTATGGAGTGGACGCTTTCCAGGAGCCCAGGCGTTGGGATGGCCGCTGGCGGTCGAGAACGCCGCTCCTCGGTTGTGCCACAAGACCCCCGTGTCTCCGACGACGACGCCGCTGCCGAAATCGAAAAACAAGCTTTGGATCAGACTCACAGAACCTCCGGCTGGATCGCGTACGCCGACCCAAACGGTGTCGCCGGTGCGTGCGGGATGCTCTGTATCGAGGGTGTCGGTCCCGGTGACCTCGTCCGCTGGAGGCGCGCGACCCAGCATCGTGTGCACGGGCACGGGAACGAAAGCGGGATCCGCTACGAAACGGTTGCGGTCGGCAAGCGCCGTCTTTATCGCCTCGATGAGCAGAACATAATAACGCGTGTCGTCACGGGGCGCCCGCGGGATATCGAAACGGTTCAAGAGGCGCAGGATTTGCAGAGCCGTGACCCCTTGGGTAGGGGGCGGTAGATTGAATGCCTCCCCGTGGCGGTAGGGAACGGCGAGCGGCGTCACATAGGCGGCGCGCGTGGCCTTGAGGTCGGCCTGAGTGAGGACGCTTCCAGCAGCGCGCAATCCGGCCGCGAGGCGCGTAGCGAGGGGTCCCTCGTAAAAGCTGCGTGGCCCACTTTCTGCAATTTGGGTGAGCGTTGCAGCCAGCGCGCTTTGCCGCTGGCTGCTACCGGTCTCGAGCCCGCCGTCCCCACATTTAAAAGCCTCCTTGAAGCCGGGTTGGCAGTCGAGTTCCTCCCGATGGCTCTTGTGCCAAAAAGCCTGGGATTGGGTCACCGCGTAGCCCTCTTCGGCGCGGGCGATTGCGGGCCCTAGGACTGCGGGCCAATCGAGGGCTCCCGCCCAGGACTCACGGCTGAACCGGTGGGCAAGGCGCCAGCTATCGACGGCGCCGGCGGTCGTGAATGCGGCCGCCGGGCCACGCAGGGCAAGCCCCATGTTGGGGGGTCGAGCGGCCGCGGCCTGTCCTATGCCAAGGATGCCGAGCGGCTCGGCCCCGTCTCGAGCGACCAGCCAGCAGGCATCGCCTCCAAGACCCGTCATGTGCGGGTAGACGACACATAACATCGCAGCGGCTGCCAATGCTGCTTCTATGGCGTTACCTCCAGCGCGCAAGATGGCAAGTCCGGCGTACGTGGCGTCGGGATGCGGGGTCGTGACAAGCGCGGTATGCGATTGCGCTAGCATGGCATAAGCGGTTCTGGTAGTGCGGGGCGGCCGCCGACGAAAATCTGCTGCCCCGAAATCCACGTGCCCAGGGCGCGCCGTTCGAGTTCGGCCGCGGTGCCGTCCAGGAGGTCCTCGAACCACGACTGCGGCGATTGCAGGCGCGCCCCGCGCGGCATGAGTACGAAGTCTCCGCGCTTGCCCACGCCCAGATTGCCGGCCACCGCGCCACGTCCCATTGCCCGCGCGCCGGCGATGGTTGCGCGAAACAGGGTCTCTTCGGGATCTACGCGCACGCTGGCGGCCTGATGCTGGCGTCGGAACCTCTGCATGACATGCAACATGCTATGACTTGGTCCCGCACCAACGTCGGATGCGAGCGCAAATGGGACGCCGTGGCGGCGGGCGCAAGCGAGGTCAAAACGGCCGCTGTCCAATGCCTCGTTGCTCGACGGGCAGTGCGCGATCCAGCAACCGCGTATTTTGAGACACGACCACTCCCGTTGGCTCAGATGAAGGCAATGACCGAGCACGGTGCGCGGTCCGAGGAGGCCGGCCGCATCGTAGACGTCGGTATAGTCCAGGGCCTGAGGGAACAGGCGTTCCACCTCCCGCACCTCGGCTGCGGATTCGGCGAGGTGCGTTTGGACCGCAAGCCCTTCGTGGCGCGCGAAGGTGCCTAGGGCGGCGAGATCATCGGCCGCGCAATTGAGCGCAAAGCGCGGGGTGACCGCGTAGTGGGCACGCCCTATGGCCTCTGACAGAGAGGCGAGATCGGCGGGCGATTTTGCGCTCGCTGCCATGAGGTCGGCTGGGGCATTCGCCGTCATCACTACGTTTCCCGTAATCCAGTCGCCGCGCCTCGCGGCATGCGCGATGTGTGCTGCCGCAGGATGTGGGCTCGAATAACTCATGCCCATAACGGTGCCGGCAGTGAGGCAATCGTCGTAAAACGTCTCCGCTCGTTGCTGCGCAAGCGCGGTATCAGCGTAGCGCGCCTCTTCCGGCCATATATGGGCCGCGAGCCACGGCAAAAGGGCTTGCGCGTAACGCCCGCGAACCGCATGTTGCACCCAGTGGATATGGATATCCGCAAAACCCGGAAGGATCACCCCATCGAGATTCACAGGTTCCCATGGGTAATTCTTGACCAGATCATCGAAGCGACCCAGGGCATGGATTCGACCATCCATGACGAGGAGGCCGCCATCTTCGAGAAATTGCCATGACCGGACGTCAATGGGATTCAAGATGGCCGCGCGAAACAAAGTCATGCCGCGACCAGCGCGGCAAGCGCGGTGCGCAGATTTGCAGAAGGGGCCGTAGCGCCGAATATTCCCCCTTGCATGCTGATCATACTGATCGCCGCCTCATAGTGGCGCTTCTCGGTCGCGCCGGTACAGTCGGTCAGGAGTAGGCATTCGAATCCGCGGTCGTTGGCCTCGCGCATGGTGGTGTGTACGCACACGTCGGTTGTGATGCCGGTTAGAATGAGATGAGTGACCCCAGTCGTCCGCAGGATATGTTCGAGATCGGTCGCATAGAAGCTCCCCTTGCCGGGTTTATCGATAACGATCTCGCCGGGCAGCGGACGCAGTTCCGGGACGATCTCCCAACCCGGTTCCCCGCGCACCAGTATCCGTCCGCAGGGACCGGGTTCGCCTATGCCGGGGCATACGTTGCGGCTGCGCCATCCTTTGTTGGCTGGGAGATCCACGAGCTCGGGCCTGTGCCCTTCACGAGTATGGATGACGTGCATTCCCGGCACTTTGCGCACGACATCGAGGGTCCTTCTGATCGGCTCAATGGCCGAGCGCGTAAGGCTCAGATCGTAGCCCATCGTGTCCACATAGCCACCCTCCCCACAGAAATCCGTCTGCATATCGATTATGAGGAATGCGGTCATGGCGGCATGAGCCGTTCCGTCGAATGGCCAACGATATGGCTCTGCATCGACATCAAATCCGGTCATTGTGTCCTCCTATTAGTGTGGATTGTTGTCGACGAGTGCCACGGGGCCGCGCCATTGGATAAGAACAAGGCAACCCTCGCGGCTATATACTGAGTGGCGGCTTCCGGTCGGATTGAACACATAAGACCCGGCGGGATATTCGCCCCGTTCATCACTCTGGCTCCCTTTAATCACGAAGATGTGCTCGTCGCCGGTATGGACATGCAGGGGTACGCTGGCGCCAGGAATATAGGATAGAAGCGCTATACGCAGGTCTGTCCCCATGTAGAGTTCGCAAATCCGGACCCCTGGCCTCAGCGCTGCCCAATGCGCACCGTCCAGAGCCAGGTCCGATGCGGCCAAGACATAGCGTGACCGCCCACCCATAAACGGCTCGTTCATATCGCCAGGGCTCGAAGCCCTGCGGCGGGATTTATGTGGCTCTTTTTCTGGTTTCCCCATGATTCAGCCTCAGGCAGTGGATCATGACCGGGTGTCGCGGGGACCCAAGCAGTAAACGTGCCAAACTGAGGAGTGTCAGATAGCGAGACCCTTCCGTGGCTTTTGCCGAAGCGCCACCATCGACCTCACCATTTCCGTGCACCGATCGACGACCCATGCCCCAGCAGGGGGCGCCCCATCTATCGCACAGAACCTCGGCGTCCCGGCCGTCTCCCTGGCGATGGGTACCAAGGCAACCGACGGACCGCCGCATTAGGAGCCGTATGAGCGCAGTACGAGCGATGCGACGTGCGCGCCTTAAAGTGACAGACGGGCGCGACCTCAGGACGGCACGAAAAATGCTTTGTACACATCGATGCATGAGGATGACACATTCGGGGCGCCGCCCGTACAGGAGTCCCCTTTACGGAAAGACGGGACCGGGAAGGTGCGCGGCACGGCGCGTTACGTCGCCGATCTCTCGTACCCTGGGATGCTTCACGGTGCGACGTTGCGTACGCGCCTGCCTGGGGGCACGGTCGTCTCTATCATGTTCGATGAACGCATTCCATGGCGCGAGTATGTGGTTGTGACTGCGAAGGATGTGCCTGGCGTAAATGCGGTCAAGATGATCGATCAGGATCAACCGGTATTGGTGGAAACGCAGTTCCGGCATGCCGGCGAACCCGTGGTTCTGATAGCGCACCAGGATCCCGAGGCCTTGGCCCGCGCCGTTGCCGCTATTCACATTGAGGAGCGTGCATGCACCACGGCGCCGGTCTTTACCATAGATGACGCCTTGCAAGCAGGGACACGGCGGATCGTCGCCGGCAATGTCTACCGCGACTATCTTATGGTAAAGGGCTCGGTGACGGATGCCGAGGCCGATACCTGCCATGTCTTCGAAGGGGAATATCAGACCGGCGCGCAGGAACACCTCTATATCGAGCCGCAAGGGATGATTGCGCGCGTGGAGGATAACGTATTGACCGTTGAAGGGTCTCTGCAGTGCCCGTATTACGTCCATGCGGCGCTCGTCGCCGTGACAGCGTTGCCGGAGGAGCGGGTACGTGTCCAGCAATGCACGACGGGTGGTGCGTTCGGGGGCAAGGAAGAGTACCCGTCTCACATCGCCTGCCATGCGGCGCTTTTGACTTTGAAGGCGGGCGGGCGGCCTGTGGCACTCATCTACCGACGGAGCGAGGACATGGCGGTGACGCCGAAGCGTCATCCCTCGCGCTCGCGCGTACGCCTCGGGGCGACCAGCGACGGACGTTTACGTTTCATCGACATCGACTTCGCGATCGACGGAGGTGCTTATCTGACCTTAAGTCCGGTGGTTTTATCGCGCGGCGTTATCCATGCTGCCGGGCCCTACCGTTGCGATAACGTGCGGGTGCGGGGCCGGGCGGTCGCTACGAATCACCCGCCATTCGGGGCGTTCCGCGGTTTCGGCGCACCTCAGAGTATCTTCGCCCTGGAGGTCGCGCTTGATGGGCTGGCGCGCGCTCTGGGGATCGCGCCGGACGTGTTGCGCGCCCGTAATGTCCTTGCCCCCGGGGACGTCTCGCCCGCCGGACAGAAGATCGAGGGGCCCCTCGACATGCAGCGGGTCATCGCTCAGGCCCTGGAGGCCTGCCGTTATCACGACAAAGCTGAGGCCTATCATCGCTGGAACGCGGCGGGTCGCGCAACCCGCAAGGGAATAGGGCTTGCCACTTTCTATCATGGTGCAGGGTTTACGGGTAACGGGGAGCTCACCTTGCGATCGCGCGCCGGTCTACGCGTGAACGCAGCGGGCGTCGTGGAGATCCTGACATCCACCACCGAGATGGGGCAGGGCATGCAGACGACGCTCTCGTGGATCGTTGCCGAGGCCCTGCGCATCCCCTATGAAGGTGTATGCATGGCAAGGCCTGACACTCGTGATGTACCCAACTCCGGCCCTACGGTTGCATCACGGACCTGCATGGTCGTGGGGGCGATACTCGCGCAGGCCGCCCATAAACTCATTGCCAGGCTGCGCGCCGACGCCGCGCTGCCGTCCTCCTACAGCTACGACGAGTTTCGCGCCGCGTGCGCGCGCCTCCCTACCGCCGATGGCGTTACAACCGTAATGGCCGACTACCGGCATCCCGCGGGTAACGACTGGGACGAGTCGACCTTCCAGGGAAGCCCCTACGCAAGCTTTGCGTGGGCCTGTTATGTGGCCGAGGTCGAGATCGACACCATGACTGGGGAGGTGCGCGTTCTCGATTTTACCGCCGTCCAGGAGGTTGGGCGGGTCATTCATCCGACCGTGGCGGCGGGCCAGATCGAGGGTGGGGTAGTGCAGGGCATAGGCTATGCCTTGTTCGAGGAGGTGCGTTTCGGGGCGGATGGGCAAATGGCCAACAACCGCGTCACGAACTACATCATCCCGACGAGCGCCGATATTCCGCCCATACAGGTACTTTTCCAGGAATCCCGGCACGGCGCGGGTCCGGGTGGCGCTGCCGGGATCGGCGAGCTGCCCATGGACGGACCGGCGCCGGCCATCATCAACGCCATAAATGCCGCGCTCGGTACCGAGCTTCGCCATGTGCCGGCGATGCCGGAGCATATCCTGGCGGCAATGGATCGGAGGACTCCATGACGATCCCATGTCGTTTTACGGTCAATGGATCGGTAGTCCGTGGGAGTTTCGCACCAATGCGCCGCCTGCTCGATGTGTTGCGCGCTGAGTGCCATTTTATCGCGACCAAGGAGGGGTGCGGGGAGGGCGAGTGCGGATCGTGCGCGGTACTGCTCGATGGCACGCTTGTGAATAGCTGTCTTGTTCCGATCGCTGATGTGCATGACCGTGAGGTGACAACCCTTGAGGGCCTGCCCGCGGACGATCCCTTGTTTGCGGCGTTTGCCGACGCAGGCGGGACGCAGTGCGGCATCTGCACGCCTGGCATGATCATGGCTGCGCGCGCCTTGTTGAATGACCGCCCGTGCCCCGACCTATTCGAGATCCGTCAGGCACTGGCAGGTAATCTCTGCCGGTGCACAGGCTACACGGGAATCTACGCCGCAGTTCGCGCGGCCTCGACGCAAGGGAAGTGAGTATGTCCTGGTATGCCCCACGGCATCTCGATGAGGCATTGGCGTTGTTGGCCGAGCACCCGGGGTTGATACCGATCGCGGGAGGGACCGACGTAATGGTGGACGGCAATGCAGGCGCGGCCGGTCGCGAGTATCTGAGCCTGGCTGGGGTCGCGGGCCTGCGAGGGGTTCGCGAAACGCCTGCGGGACTTGTGATCGGCGCGCTCACGACCATGACCGAGATCGGGCGTCACCCGCTCGTTTGCCGAGACCTGCCGGCCCTTGCCGCCTCGGCCCGGGCCACAGGCGCAGTCGCGATACAAAACCGCGCGACCCTTGGGGGCAACATTATGAATGCGTCACCGGCCGCCGATAACCCCCCGGTCTTGCTGGCCTATGGGGCATTGGTCGTCTTGATGTCGGCCGCGGGTCCGCGGCGCGTTCCCTATGCGCGGTTTCATAGTGGATACAAGGAAACGGGACGCCGCCCGGGAGAGATCCTTGGAGAAATTCTCGTGCCGTTCCCGCCGCTTAGGGCGCACCATTACTTTCGGAAGGTAGGAACGAGGCGTGCCCAGTCGATCAGTAAAGTGGGTCTCGCAGCCTTGCTTGCCGGCCGCCCCGGGGCCTGGGAATGCGTGCGTTTCGGTTTCGCGAGCATCGCCGCGACCCCGATCCTTGCCTGCGCGTTGGCCGCGACCATCACCGATACCGATCATGGCCTGCCACGCGACGAGGAGTTAGCCGAGGCACTGGGGCGCGACATAGCCGCCCGTGACGATATCCGATCGACCGCCGACTACCGTCGGCGGGTCGCGATGAATCTGGTGCGCGAGGCCCTCGCGCCATGGAGACTCCAAGGAGGTTTCGATGCGAGCAACTAAGGAACGACCGGTTTTTGAGGTGCCGCTGGTGGATGCCACGGCCGACAATATCAAAGACTACGGTGTCATGATAGGCGCCGAAGTTCACAGGCCGGGCCTTGCCATTCCATTCTATGCAAGCGTCGAGGAAGGACAGAATCTGGACTTCTCCTACCATGGCCGCGCGGTCGTGCGCACCGCGCGCATCAGTAAACGGTCCTCGGATCTCATATGGTTCGAGCGACATCTGCGCATGACGCAACTTTTCATAGGGCTGGGCGATCAGCCGTTCGTCATGGTGCTCGCCAAGCCCAACCACGAGTCCGGTCGCAGCTTGCCGGACTTCGCGGATATGGTGGCGTTCCGACTGCCCGCCGGCCACGGGGTCATGATTCACAAGGGGACCTGGCACGACTTTCCGATGGCGATCGGCAAGCCGGTTACGGTGTTCACCGCCAATTCAGAGGAGGTCGTGAAGGCCCTGTGCGCGGTATCGGCCCCCCAGGAGATCGATGACGGAGATGTCTTTAAGATTGACGTCGCCGCCCGTACCGGGCGCATCCCGAGAGTCCCGTTCTGATGCGCGCCGATGTCCATCCGTTTATCGCGGCGGCTCCAGACGATGTTGAGGGTCTCGCGCGGGCCTTACGGGATGGCTGCATCGCCGCCGCCGACATCGTGGCGATAATCGGCAAGACTGAAGGCAACGGCGCGCGCAATGATTTCACGCGGACTATGGCCACTCATGCCTTTACGCGGCTACTGGCGGGGGAGCTCGCGAGCAGCGAGCGCGACGTGGAGCAGGGCGTCATGCTGTCTTTCTCGGGAGGTTCCGAAGGTGTCATTACGCCTCATTATCTCGTCTGCACGAAAACGGGAACGGAGTCACGATCCGAGCCGGCGACGGGCAAGCGGTTGGCGCTCGCGCAAGCCCGTACCCGGGCCTTCGATGCCACGGAAACAGGGACTATTGTTATGGTGCGCGAGACCGCGGCGGCCGTGCGCCGGGCCCTGGGGGAGCTGCACGTTTCTCCAGATGATGTGCATCTCGTGCATATTAAAGCGGCGCTTCCGAGCGTGGTGGTCGGCACCGCAAGCCCTCCCCACTGTACCATGGCCTATGCCCGGGCAGCCTCGGCCTTGGGCGTGGCGGTTGCGCTTGGCGAGGTCGATGGCGATGCACTTACCGATGACGCCATTGGCACCCGTCTCGACCTTTACTCGCGGGTCGCGAATGTCTCGGCCAAGCCCGGGCTCTGCGTAAGCGAGATCCTCGTGTTCGCGAATTCGCTCCACTGGGACAGCCCGCGCCGGATACATCACGCCGTGATGCGCGACATCATCGACATCGAGCCGGTGCGCGCCTTGCTGGCGGGCGCCGGCCTATCCACGTGCGGGCAGCTTGCCCCTGATCAGACGCGGCGTATCCGCGCAATATTCGCTAAATCTGACGCCGATCCCACCCACGTGATTCGCGGTTACCGGCATACCATGTGGACGGACGAGGATTTCAGTGATATGCGTTATTCCCGTTGCGTCGTAGGCGGAGTTCTTGCCGCACTCACCGGGACGACCGCCATTTATGTCTCGACGCGGGCAGAACACATGGGGCCATCCGGCGGTGGGCCAGTGGCCGTGATCGTCGACGATGAGTGAGTCGGCCGCGCTCGTCGAAGTCGTGGTGGTGCAGGTGGCGGGATCAGCGCCTACCGCGATCGGTGATTCCCTGTATCTGGCTGCATCCGGCTGGTACGGCTCGGTGGGCGGCGGAGCGCTCGAGGAGAGCTTGAAGAGCCGCGCCATCATGTGTCGGGAGCGTGGTGATGGCGCAGTCGTAGAGTTTTCCCTTAATAGCGACCACGATCAATGTTGCGGGGGGCGCGTGACGGCGCTCATATGCCTGGTGTCGCCCACGGCAGCGCGTTGGGTCGAAGGTGGCGCACCCCGGCTCTACGGTTGGGACCATATGGGTTCGCCACGCCTTATAGGGGCATGGTGGCAGGGGCGCTGGCAGGCGAGCAGCGCTTGCGACGAATCGGATCTGGCGACAAATGAATGGCCGGCCGGCGTGTGTGCATGGAGGGGGCGAATGTACTTCCTGAAGCGTGCGGGCTCGAGACCTCCGCTATGGCTTTTTGGTGCCGGACATGTCGGTGCAGCAATCGCAGAAATGGCATGCCGACTTGAATATGATGTGTCGGTGTATGATTCGCGGCCCGAGTGGAACGCGGCTTCACGGTTTCCTCCGAAAGTGAATCGCCATATCGTCGCCATGCCGCCTGCCGAGGAAGTAGTCCCCGCGCCGTCGGTGCTGGTCATGACCCACAGCCACGGCCTTGACTTCGCGATCACGACGATGTTCCTCACTCGTAATGTCCCTTATCTCGGCGTGATCGGCAGTCGCACAAAGGCGGCGCTTTTCAGAAAGCGCCTCCAAGACCGCGGATTTTCCACAAACGATCTCGCCAGGCTTCACATGCCAATGGGGTTTGCGGGTCTTGGGAAGAAGCCCTATGAGGTTGCGGTGGCCGTTCTCGCAGATCTGTTGCAAAGGCGCCATGAGGGGGCTTTGTGATGGCGGTGGTGCTGGCGGGCGGCCGTTCGTCACGGGCTCGAGGCCGCAAGGCCTGCCGGCGGATCGACGGCCGTTCCTGGCTCGGCCATCAATGCCGACATTTGCGCGCTCAAGGGTTCCGGCAGGTGCATGTAGTTGTGGGTTTTTCGGCCATCAAAACCGCGCGCTGCGCACCTTCCGGCGTCCGGCGAATCTGGAACCGGAAGAGGGCGCATGGGCCATTCGCGAGCCTGCAGGCGGGATTGCAGACGGTCCGGGGCGTCGTACTTGTGCTTCCGGTCGACGCGTGGCCACCGGCGCCCGCCACGATCTATCGACTTCGCCAAGCCCTACGGGGAGCGCCCGCGGCCGTTCCTGTCTGGCGCGGACGAGGTGGACACCCCGTCCTGCTGTCACCTGATATGGTGGCAGCGATCCGTGGCTTGCCGGGCTCGGCGGCAGGTCGCCTGGACCACATGCTCGCGTCCGTTGCTACGCGCCGCGTGTCTGTACGGGACCGCTCCATACGACACAATATGAATCGATCCGGTGATTGGTCGCTCTACCTGCGATACCGCAAGCTAAGGAGGCCGCTATGGACCGGTTAGCGCCGCGCATCAGCTCGTCCGCTATTTATGAGCGCCTGAAGGAGATGATCCTGGGCTTTGAGATCTACCCCGGAAGCCGTATCACTGAGTCAGACCTCGCCGCGCATTTCGGCGTGAGCCGCACCCCGGTGCGCGAGGCTCTACAACGCCTGGCTCAGGAAGGTCAGGTTAGCATTCGCACCAAGCAGGGTTGCTTCGTCCGCCAGATCAATATATCCGAGCTCTCGCAGTTTTACCGAGTACGTACCGCGCTCGAATGTCTGTCCTTGGAGATCGCCGCAAGATTGATGGCAAAGGACGCGCTGCGTGCGCTTGCAGAGGAGTGGGATCCGGCGTGTTGTCCGGGGGCCGCAGGCAACCTGACTCTCATGGTACAAAAGGAGGAATCGTTTCATATAGCGCTGGCGCAGGGCGGTGGCAATGAGGCCCTGGTGACCTATCTGAACGACATAAACGAGCGCATACGGGTCATAAGGCGCCTCGATTTTACGGCGGGCTTTCGCATCGAACGGACCTACGAGGAGCACCATCGGATGGCCTGTCTCCTGCTGGATGGGGATTTGGCCGCCGCCAAAGCGCTCATGGCGGACCATATCCTGCGGAGCGAGAAGTTTGCGCGTAGTGTGACACTGGAACAGCTGGCCAGGACCGACAACAGCACGGCCTGGGCCGCCGTCCGCTAGCCGCACAGGCGTGAGCGCTAATGGTGCGCAATCTCGCCCATAAATCCCCATTGAGGGGCTTTACGCCCTGCGAGCAGGCGACACCAGCCCGACATTAGTGTGGACTTTCGCGGACCCTCGCGGCCCGAGCTCGATGGTGGCATGTGGCACGGAAGATGCTTTGCGTGTATGCAAGGTTGCATCCCGGTCAGTCACCGATATGCGGCACACCATCAGGCCCGCGAGTACTCGGGCGGGTCCGTTGAACGGTTTATGTTAAGGAGATAAATATGGTAGTCCTGCAATATATCGTCCATTTGGCGAACTACTCGGATGGCGTCTTGTACATTTTGGCGCTCGTCATGATGCTTGAGATCGCAGTAATATTCGATAGGTTATGGTTCCTGCGGCGTGGCCTTAGGGGAGGCAAGGAGGTTATTAAAGACATATCACGACGGGGCAAGATGCAGCGCGATGACCTAAAGGAGATTGCCGAACGCTGCGCCGGGCTGCCTGAAGCACGGCTTGTGGAGGTGGCGGAGCGCTACTTTGGGCTTATTCACCATTATGGGAGCGCCCGTGGTGAGGCTTTTGCCAATCGCCTGGATGAATCCATATTTCTTATTACACCCGCTCTCGATAAGAGGTTGTGGCTTCTCGATACGATCGTGACATTGGCGCCCCTCCTGGGGCTATTTGGCACCATAATCGGGATGTTCCATGCCTTTTCCATACTGGCCCTGCCTGGACACGCGCCAACTTCGGTAACCGCCGGAGTGGCCGACGCCCTGATCGCCACGGCCACCGGTCTCTTCATAGCCATGGTTGGCCTCATAAGCTTCAACGCCTTTAACAACGCCATAGAGAAGATCGTTTATCAGCTGGAATCCTTGAAGATTCTCTTGCTAAACCGTATGGATGGCGCGCCGGTTTGGGCGGAAGCGGGATCGGTAACGCCCGCGCAAGGGCAAGAGGGCCGACCGGTGGATGGCCGGGTAATGATCTGAAGGAGGGCAATATGACGCCACGAATGGGTCGACGCAAGAAGGGTCGGGTGGAGATCATCCCCATGATCGATGTCATGCTTTTCCTGCTTGTGTTTTTCATTATGATCACGATGCAGATGATATCGGACCGCGGTCTGCATCTTAACCTGCCGACCTCGAGCCAGGCTCACCCATTGCCACATCCGCGTTTCGTCATCAATGTGAAGACGCCCGGCACGGTGGTGGTAAACGGCAAGCATTATGACCTGGCTGCCCTTGCCGCCATGCTGCATTCGGACGGCAATCCGGCCAAGACGCAAGTGACGATCGCAGCCGACAAGAAGGTGCCGTTTCAGGAATTCGTGCACGTTATGGATGCCTGTCGCAAGGGCGGTGTGAGCCAGATCGGAATCGCGACGGAGCCCAAGCCGTGAGCGCTTTGGGGGGAATGCCAGACGGCAGGCGGCGGCCGTCAAGGAGCCGCGCATGAGCGTCTTGGGATGGCCGGCGGGAAATGAACGGGGCGATGACGGGAACTCGCGGGCGTTTCCGTATGCTTTGGCCGGGGCCTTCGTGCTGGAGGTTGGCCTGGTCGCGGCCGTGGCCCTTTGGCCTCACAGTAAACCTCATGTCGTGCGGCTAAGCTCGATCGCAGTCCAGATGGTGACCTTGCCGCAGCCTGTGCCGGCGCAACCGCGGGCAAGGCCGGTGATCCCGCCGCCCTTGGTCCACAAGATTCCGCCTAAACCGATTGTCACTAAGGCGCCGGTGCACGAGGTCGTGCCGCCGCCCGTGAAGCCCAAGCTAGTTCCAAAGTCGGTACGGGTGATGCCGCCGCATAGACCCATGCCGGTCGTAAGGCCCCATAAGGTCGCGCCTGTGAAGTCCCATAAGTTGGCGCCGGCGCCCGATCCGTCGCCGCAACTGCTCGCGTCGCTCATGTCACGCTACGTGGGTCTTGTGAGGCCCGTGATACAGGGGCACTTGCATGTCCCGCCGATGCTGAAGGCAATGGGGCTTTCCGGTCGCTCCACGATAGAATTTCGCCTGTCACCGCTCGGGCATCTCCTGTGGGCCAAGATCCTCGTACCAAGCCGCATCGGCGCGGTGAACGGCGCCGCGCTCGCGGCCGTAGAGCGTAGCCACTACCCTCCGTTTTTGAAACGTATGCCGAAGCGGGACACGACCTTCGAGATTACCGTACACATCAGCGGGGACGGTTCGTGAGGAGCGGCGATAACGGCGTGAGCGGGGAGGGCGAACTATGGCGCGCGAACAGCATTCTTTAGGGGCGACCGGCGCGGACGAGCGCGGGGGATCGACGTGGGGGGCGTTCTTCATATGGCTCGCGGCCACCATGACCGCCTCGACCATCCCTTTAGGCGGCATCATGGCGCAGATGTTCCCGCACGCACCGTTCCTGTTGGTGATACTGGTGGCGTCCGGGTTTTTCCTTCTGGTCGGCATCGTGAGCATCCCGGGATTCGTCTACGGCTTGCCTGCCATGGTGATATCCGAGCGCTTGTTCGGGGCGCGCGTCAACCGCGCGATAGCGGCGGCAAACTGGCTCTCTCAGGTCGGATGGGAGAGTGTCGTTCTGGTGATCGTCACCTATATCGTCCGCAGCCTGCTGTTTCCCGGCGATACTGTCTATCCGTTGATGGCGACACTGACCGCGCTTGCCGTGTCATTACTCGCTAATTTCGCGGTCCCACTACTGGGATACCGCGCCATCGTCGTGGCACAAAAAGCGGGCGCCGGGGTTTTGATGGTCCTCTCGATCATTATCCTCTTCCATATCCCCCTCAAGGACAGTCTCGTGCCGGACAGCGCCGTTATGTCGGGGGCCACCCTGCGCAGCGCTCTTGGCGCCTTGTCCCTGGGGCTCATGGGTGGCGCCCTATCATGGACCATGTTCGCGTCGGACTATTCGCGATTCACCCGGAGCGACGCATCGCTGGCGCGGGTAGCCCTGACGCCGGCGGCAGGCGGATTTCTCGGAACCTTCGTCATCCTCCTGGTATCCGTGGCCCTCTATCAGGCGGGTGGGGTCACGTTCGGCAGGGATGGGATCGCCTTCCCGCGTGGCATGTTTCATAGTGAGGTTTTGTATTACGGCTTTTGCGTCTTTGCCGTCCTCGGATTGCTCGCCTCGAACTTCCTGAATGCGTTCAGTTCGGCCTTCAGTCTCGCGGTTACCCTGCGGCGTGACCTGAATCGGCGCCTCTCGACATTTGTGGATGCCTCCATAGGGACGGTGGTGGCCACCTGGATCCTGTTTTATGCCCCTACCTTCCTTGATGTGTTCGAGGTCTTTCTATCGCTCCTTATTATCGTCGCCGCGCCCTGGACGGGCGTGGTCGCCGTGGAGATCGTGGGTGACCTTCTCGATAAGGGCGGTCTGCGAGATCCAGTACTATGGGCCCCGGGTCGGCAGGGCCGCGCGGTGGTCCTCGCGCTGTCGATAGCTGGGAGCGCGGTCTTCTCAAGCAACCCCCTGTGGGTCGGCTATGGCGCCCGCGCGCTCGGGGGTGTCGACATCTCCCCCTTGGTGGGCCTCGCCCTGGGCGCGCTGCTTGCGACCGGCGTGCGCCTTGCGCGTGGAGCATCCACACGTGCCGGGCTTGAGCGGACCAAGGCCGACGTGCGGCCTTCGTAACGGACATGGCTGCGAAGAAGCCTGATCAGGGCACGGAAAAGTGCCCTCTTCTCGGCGGATTCGCCGCCACTGCGTCTCGCGACCCTACCAGAACGCGCCGCAGTGCTCCGCCTGGTAGCGCCTAGCCGTTCAGGGGTGGTGACCGGCCATGCGGGCGGCAATGAGCGGGGCTATCGCCCCATGGGCGATCACATCACTCCGGCCTTCCCCGCTGTTCGACATGGCGGGCCGTGAACAACCCCGTTTGTGGGGGCGTGGCCCATGTATTGCTTGAATACGGACAGGGACGCCACCCACGGTCAGGAGACCGGTGCTGCGACTCCAGAATACGGGCTTGCTCCCCTAATACCGTTTCCGATGATCGGCAAACTCCTTGCGCTAGCCAAGCGACTGGTGACCGTTTTCAGAGGGTTCACAAAGGCGGACGGCAAGACCTTGGGCGCCAACGCCAGGCGCCGACATCCATGGTCCGCCTGACCATGGCATGCCAGCATCTCGCACCCCCCCATTGCGCGGCCGTGTTTCGGAAGATAGTCTCCCGTCGGTCCCGCGCGGGGCCAGTCAGGCATTTGCATCGATACTTCGTGACCAGAACCACGTGATGGTTCAGGGTGATACACGCCATGATGCGGGGGACTTAGGCGTGTGCCGGGTCCTGGCAACCCGGCGCCATGCGCTTCAAATCCCGCCGCAAAGTCCGCTATCGCCTCTATCCCCAGGCCGCCCCAAGCGGAGCGGTGGGAGACGATGCGGGGCTTACACCAATCCCAAGAGTAGTTATTCATGGGCTGTCTAGGTCACCCTGGGGGCCGGCGGGTCGCGGTGGCTGGCCGACGGTTCATGGCGAATACCGTGATACGTACCTGGTCTGCAAGGTAGCCATGAGAGTCTTCGTGAACATGGAAAGGCCGGCCTTCGCCGTCGTATAGGCGCTGTAGCCCTTCCATGGGATGAACTCGTGCACCGAGGTGACGTTGATGATGACGCCACGGGCGTTTTTTTGCATGGCGGCCAACGCCGCCCGGGCGCAGTGGTAGGGACCTATGAGGTCGACGGCGAGGACTTCTTGCCAGCGTTGCGGGTCGTCTTCGCCCACCACCGCGCAGGTGCCATCCATGCCGGCGTTGTTGACGAGAATATCCACGGATCCGAAGGCGCGGTCGACGTCCTGCACGAGCCCTATGGCGGCCTGATGATCCGAGAGGTCGGCGGAAAAGGCCTGCGCACGCCCCCCGATGGCTTTGATCGCCGTGACCACGCTTTCGGCCTGCGCCTGTCCGCTGCGATAATGGACGGCGACCGTGGCGCCGGCTTGCGCCAGGGTCAGGGCGATGGCACTGCCGAGACCACCGCTTGCCCCGGTGACGAGTGCGGTACGACCTTCAAGACTGATCTGTTTGACATCCCCCTCGTCTCTCTTTGGAGCGAGGAGGATGTCAAGGCATACTTGCGAGCCATTCATCCGACTAGCGAGGAGGAATCGTCACCATGCGCCAGACGTCATGACAAAGTATCCGTACCTGTCGCGAGTGAGCGACGTATCGCTGACCCTGATAGTCCTCATCGGCATGGCTGCCAACAGCCTGCTCGCGCGCGGCGCACTGGCGCATCACCTCATTGGCCCGACGCTCTTTACATTGGTGCGTCTTGCGAGCGGGGCAGCGACGCTCCTGTTGCTTTCCAGGGGCCAGAGTCTCACGCGCCCGAGACGGAACGCGCTCTGGCTTTTTCTTTACGCGGCCGCCTTCTCCTACACCTATCTCGTTCTGGGAGCCGCAATGGGCGCTCTACTGCTCTTTTTTTCCGTGCAATGGACTATGTTCCTCGGAGCCGTCCGGCGGGGAGAGCGCCCGACCCCGAGGCATGTAGTCGGCGGACTCTTGGCGCTCTCCGGGCTTTATACGCTGGTCGCCCTGCACCTCCACACCCCGGCCCCGTGGGCCGTGATCGGCATGCTGATCGCGGGTAGTGCCTGGGGTCTCTATTCGATGCCGGGGCGGGATCGGGGCAATCCTCTCGCGCAGACGACCTCGAATTTCGTGTACGCGGCCCTTTTGGCCCTGGGTCTCGGCGCGATCCGCTTCCTGTCGGGGGTCGCGCCCAGACCCATACACCCACTTGGCCTTGCCGAAGCGATCGTCTCAGGCGCGGTGACGTCGGCGCTCGTCTACCTGCTATGGTATGCGCTCTTGCCGCGACTTGCGACTGTCGTGGCAGCTACGATCCAGCTCGCGGTGCCCGTGATCGTGGCCTTGGGCGGCTGGCTCTTTCTGCAAGAGGCCCTCACGTATCGCTTCGTACTGGCCGCGAGTCTTGTCCTCGGCGGTGTGGCGCTCACAATGCGCCGGAGCGGGACGACTGAGGCTTCTTCTTCCGCTGCGCGCGAGCGACGTAGGGGCCCGTAGTCCGCCGAACGCATAGATCCGGGCAGGTGCCTGCCCGGTGATCAGGGGCACCCATTACGAGGGACGCCCGCCGGTGAAGATATGTCTGAATACAGATAAGGCCTTCACGATTGGCGGCAGGGCAGTGCGTATCGGCGGTTCGGTGCGTGCTTGAGGAGAAACGGGCCGCTCGCCCTTACGTGGGGTCGTTGGTGGCCTCACCATAACCGCTACAGCCTGTGAAAGGCTGATGTGTATGGACGCCATCCTCGCAGTCGAGTATCTGACAAAGTGGCTCGGTGAGAATCCAGTGATCGTGAACGCTCTCTAGGGCTGGTTTTGCCGGGATACCGTTACCAGCGGGCGTTAAACGCACAAGGGAACTCACTGGCCCTTCGGCATGAACCTCCCCCGAGGGCATGCAACGCACTCGGGAGCAGCACCTATGGGCCGGTCCTTACATGATCGCGGCCTCGGGGTCGCCGTGCGCGCGGATGCACGATCCGGTTAACGCCGCGCGCGCCCAATCCGTGAACGAGGCCGCGACCTCGGAGTAGGGCGGCGTCTCCCCCCAAATAAGGGATCGGCAAAGCTGTTCATAGCGTCGCTCGGTGGCCACATCCGATGCGAGAGAGGCCACAACGTCCAGGAGTATCGAACCCGGATCCTCCCGAAAGGCGGGGAACTGGTTCCCGTAAGTGGTTTGATCGCGAGTCATGACGCGCGCGACGAGAGAGATCAGTCGCTCCAGGGGGCACTGGTCGGACGCACGTTGCGAGATGACGTGCACATCGTAAAGGGGGCGCACCAGACGGTCGTCGTAGGCGTCGCGGCCCAGGCGCGCCTGATCCTGGGCGGTTCGCCGCAGGTAACCCACGATCTTGTCCGCCACGGTATCCGCGATGCTTACCACGGGGACGAGCGGGGCGGGGGGCCGGTTATCTTGGGGGGCGCCGATCCGGTCCAGGATCGTACGCAAGGGTTTCGTTTCGACCGCGGAGATCGGCGTAAGGGTGGTGATCTCGAGATGGATGTGGGGGCGGGGCCTCATCGGACGTAGCGAGCGCGCTCTGATCGGCGAAATGGCCCATGATGTACTCATTGCCGCTGCACCCCTTCATTTCGCCATCCAACGGAAACCCGGCGGCCTCCAGGGTGTTCTGGATGGCGGACTTCACCGACGAGAGGAAGCGGCGCTTCGCAGTCTGGCCCGTGACGGTTTCGGGAACAACGATGCGGAAGTCAGCATCCTCGGACATGCGCTCGATCACGCCATGGGCCTGGGAGAGGGCGGTCCCTCCGCAAAAGACGATCTGGGCGCCCGCCGCGGGTCCGACGCGACAGACCGCATCCACGGCGTCGCGGACCAGGGCGTCTTTTTCCAGCATCGCGCCGCTTAAGGCAACCGCGCGCCTGCGGATGATCCTTTCGATCTCCTGGATCTGGTTATCCGCGAGACCTTTCATACCGGAGCACCCTCTTGCCGAAACCGATCTTGCGAGTGATGCGGGAATCCCCCACATCGTACGCGAGCCACGCAGGCACTTGCGTGCTGCGGTTCTCATTATAAGCCCGCGTGACACTATCGGTCCGTGGCGAAATTCCCATCTTGACGAGGAGTTCGCGAGTGTAGGCGCGATCACTGCAGGCGGGATACACAAACCGTTCGCCACGGTCCTTATCGACAGCCGCGCGCACATACGCGCCATACCCCACCCTGACGAGCACCCCCTCCCGCACGAGGGCTGCTAGGACGCGGGCGATCGAGGAATACGAGATCGGAGCCAGCGCAGCGACGAATTCGGCGCACAGAAAGGCATTCTCCTGGGGGCGGCCGGCCAGATAGGCTTCGAGGGTTTGGCGGGTCTTGGGTGGCTTCATTGGGGCGGCCTCGGCAACATGGACGACTCAATACGCTTGCATGGTACTGTAATGCGATATGTTTGTCGAGATCGGGGCCGGCGTGATCGCGTATTGTCGGGCGCGCTGCTCCATTCAGGTATGTGTGAGGGCACAGTGCGTGCAGAAGCACGCTCTATCTGGCATGGGCGCGTGCGGTAGATCATCAGTACGGTAAGACGCTGCATGGTGCGGGCCACGTCGTTGGTGGAAGTGGCGAGACCGGGGTCGTGACCGGGAGGCGCGCCCGAATTCCGGCCGCGGCAGGTACGATGTGCCAAAATCGCATCGCCAGGGGTTCAGGCCTCCTTTTTGAGACCGCCCTGAACCCGATCTGTCCGCAAGCGACCGCACGGCCTACCGGTCAAGGCCGCCTGCGCGGCGGGTGATGACTTGCCTGTTCCGCGTTGCCCGCGGTCAACCTCCGTGGCGGAATTCGGGGTAGATCAACATACCGCCATCCACGGCCACTGTGGTCCCGGTGATGTAGCTTGCCAGGTCGCTCGCGAGGAATGTGACGACGTGGGCGATCTCGGAGGGTTTGCCGAGGCGCCCCATCGCGATCTTCTCATCCAAATCCTTCAGCGATTCGGGATCGGACCACACGGGCTCGTTAATCGGCGTCTGGATGGCGCCCGGCGCGACGGCGAGCACACGTATGCCCTTGTCAGCGTTTTCCTGGGCCAGGGTCTTCGTGAACATGGAAAGGCCGGCCTTCGCCGTCGTATAGGCGCTGTAGCCCTTCCATGGGATGAACTCGTGCACCGAGGTGACGTTGATGATGACGCCACGGGCGTTTTTTTGCATGGCGGCCAACGCCGCCCGGGCGCAGTGGTAGGGACCTATGAGGTCGACGGCGAGGACTTCTTGCCAGCGTTGCGGGTCGTCTTCGCCCACCACCGCGCAGGTGCCATCCATGCCGGCGTTGTTGACGAGAATATCCACGGATCCGAAGGCGCGGTCGACGTCCTGCACGAGCCCTATGGCGGCCTGATGATCCGAGAGGTCGGCGGAAAAGGCCTGCGCACGCCCCCCGATGGCTTTGATCGCCGTGACCACGCTTTCGGCCTGCGCCTGTCCGCTGCGATAATGGACGGCGACCGTGGCGCCGGCTTGCGCCAGGGTCAGGGCGATGGCACTGCCGAGACCACCGCTTGCCCCGGTGACGAGTGCGGTACGACCTTCAAGACTGATCTGTATCATGAGCCCCTCCTGATTTCATTATGAAAGTCCTGACCGATCCAATCCCCGTTCTGCGCAGTCAATTGCAGGGTGCGCGCCGCGCAGGGTATCGCCGTCAGGCTGAACGCGTGCCGCGCCAAAGCCTCCGCAAGGACCTAGGCCTCGAGACGTCGGTCGGGAACGAGGAAGTCCACGCAAGCCCCGAACTGGCGCTGGTTACTCGGCACGCCTACCGCGACCCAGCGGAACGCAACACCGCGCTTCATTGCAGCAAGAAAACCCGGACATCCATTCCCCCGGATCACGGGACGTGCTCTTGCGGACAACCGGGCCCGCTTGAGACAGCTCCAGCTTATTTCGGAAAAACCGAATGCTTGCCAACACTCAGAGAGGGGATTCCGGGTATTGCGGCAAATCGTCGCTGCAAGACCATTCTGCCCTCGAATCCCAGAATATCGTTGCCTGGGGCCGCATCGGGGGCTCGGTATCGAGCGATCCGGCCGGAATGACAACCGCCTCGATCTCCGGAACCTCCCTGGCCACAACGCTTCCGCAGTTGCTGCAGAACTGACGCGAAAAGCGCTTCGCTTCAGGGACTTTGTAACGCCTCAGAAAGTCCTCCCCCTGGGTGAAGACGAGCTTTCCGTGCTTCACCATAATGTTGGACGCGTGGCCCGTTCCGGTCGACTTCCTGCACCGCTTGCAGTGGCAATGATAGAATCCCGCAGGCTCCCCTTCCAGTTCGTATCGGATCGAGCCGCAAAGGCAACCTCCGATCAGCATGAATCCCTCCAGGCTTCGCAACAAAATTAGTGAGTATCATTCAATAGCTTTGTATCGATCAGGAACCGGTAGAGCCGGCGGCACACGGCGTCGTAGACGACATGCCCTTGTTCATCACGCGCGTGACGCCACAGGGACCACGCGTTTCATCAATGTGCTTTAAGATGAGCGTACGAGTGGGAATTTTACGGGCTTTCCCGTCGATATTCACGTGGCATATCAGTTCGCTGCCCAAGGCCCAGAAATAGCCGGCGTACCTCTTCACCGTTTTCTTCGTCCGCCGCTCACCGATCAAGGTCAAGAGAAAGGGCGCAAACTCCGCCACGATCCGTCCGCCCACGGGTACGTCCAGATCAGGGAAGCCGGCCCAACTTCGCGTCCAGCGGTCGAAGTCTCTAAAATAGGTCGTGAGGATTGCCCGGGCATACGAGGATGCCTTAAGCGACCCCTGTTTCGAAAAGGTTGCACGCTTAGTCATGGAACCCACGACGTTATTGAATCGCCGTTATCATTTCAAGGCCTTCGTGTACGGCACGGTCCGGGTTGCGCAAGCCCACGGAAACACCATTGTGAGTGCGCGTCGGCCCTCGGCCTGCGGGACGGGACGTCAAGTCGCATTCGCGCTCTCGATCTCGGCGCAACGCATGATCCGACGGCGAAGCTGCGAGATGTCTGCTGCTGCCCTGCGGCCGAGCTGCGCACGCCTCCGGCGCACAAGACGCTTGCCCACCATAACTGGATGCCGCATCGATGTCCGGGCGGGTAGTCTACGGCCATCCGTCCGGACCTATGCCTCCCGCGGACTACGCGCCCTCGCCTCACTCGTCGGGCAGCCCGCGCAGCTGGTTTAGCTGCGCCGTACAGAACTTGAGGAGCTGAGAGCGCATGCGATGCAAGCCGAGCAGCGCCCGTTGGTTCTCGGTCTTCCCGGCTACGGTGCGCATGCCCGGCTGCTGGACGGCCGTCCAGATGGCGCGCATCAGTGATGCCCGTCTTGTTATGCGGCACGAAAGGGTGGATGAATTTTGCGCACTGCAACACCGCTTCGCGCCGAAGCGCCTTCAATATACGCGCCCACAAGTGTCGGAGTTGCGAGGGCCCTTAGCATGCAGCTCCGGCATCCCCGGTCTTAGGAAAGGGTTCGTACCATCTCCCTGGCGCGCAGCGACGGACTGAGTGCGCGGCGACAAGAGCACTGGAAATGCGATCGGGCTTCGCCAGGGTCACGGTCAGCTCCGGTCCGTGAAACGCAGCGGTTGTCTCCAGGCCCCTTCGATTTAGGGTGGCGGGGGCCTCGGCCTGGGCTTGGTATGGAAGGGGTCGGATTGCTACAACACCGGATCCTGGTCTGCCACGAAACACCGGACGTGGGCGCGCGATTGCTTATTTGGGACCACGATACCTCATCCCGTTGAGTGTCGCAAAATTGCCCCAATTTCGGGCGAGGTAATTGAGACGTGAGCTGATGCCTCGTGTCTCTGTGGTGCCCGAGGCCGGAATCGAACCGGCATGTCCATGCGGACGAGGGATTTTAAGTCCCTTGCGTCTACCTGTTCCGCCACTCGGGCAGGGGAGGTCAAGACTAGTAGGTCTCGCAGCGCACTGCAATGGCATTGCGGCCCACGGTGCGGATTTTAGACGAGTCAGGGGGTCCTTGAGGGATAGGCGCGGACGACATGCCCCGCAGGGAAGTTGGGGCACGGTAGGGGGGGTTCGGTCGCCAAGCAGAGCGTTTGCGGGCGCCCTGCGCGCGCAGGGCCCTTGCATTGCCAGCCGGCCGGGAAGCCTCGCAAGCGCCCGAGGGGCAGGCATCGAGCCGCATACCGCCTTACGAGGGGGTTCTTCTTATGCCGAGAGGATCGAATGCGCGCCGCTCACTTGGCGGTGCTGGGGTTTGCGCGCGTTCGCGGTGAGGCGCACCCCGCCGCGTAAAAAAAACCCCGGCAAAGCCGGGGCGTAAAGATGACGCCAGGAGAATTTATTGTGAGGACTGATAGGCGCCAAGATCGTAGGATCCGCTCGTCGGCCGTGCCACGCCATTGAAGTCGTGGGTTACGGACGGGAGCACGATACCTGCGTTGATAGCCGGACTATTCGCGCTCAACGTCAGGGTCGAGGTGCTCGCATAGAGCGGGTTGCTCACCGTCGAAGCCTTGTCAAGCCCCGTGGTCTGCTGCCAGGTCGGGAAGGCCATGCCGTAGATATTCTTGTCATCCCACTCGAAAGTGACGCCGTTCGGGTTGAAGTACAGGTTATGGTCGATATGGAGCGTCGCGTAGTTAGTCATGGCGTGCGGCGCGATAACCTCCATAGGCCGGTTGGTCAGGTTATAGAGGACGTTGTTGCGGATGTAGACGTTGGTCCCCGCCTGCCCGAGCGCCGACTCGTTCGAGATCATGATGCCGCCATGGCGCGTGATCGCTGTGTTATAGCACGAATTGTTGTAGATCTCGGCGTTATACGAAGACGACTCGGCGAGACACGCGCTCTGGTCATTGGTGATGACGTTGTTCTTCACGATGCTGTTGTAGGACTCGTAGGTCTTGCCCG
>JAJYRD010000033.1 GCA_021794275.1 Pseudomonadota bacterium
GAAAAGGACATCTGGGTGGTCTGGTCGCTATGGCACCTCTTTGTCGGCCCCTACGCCGACCACTTAGTGTTCAAGGGCGGCACGTCCTTGTCGTAGGCCTACGGCGTCATTCGGCGCTTCTCCGAGGACGTGGACCTAACTTATGACATCCGCGCCATCGCCAGCGATCTGGTGGGCGATGCGGATGCACCTCTGCCGGCCAGCAAAACCCAGGAAAAGAAGTGGAGCAAGAAGATTCGTGCGCGTCTGTCGGACTGGATCGACGCCGAGATCATGCCCCGTCTCAAGCACGACCTTGAGCAACAGGGCCTGCCAGCTACCGTTCGCGCCGAGGGCGACAAAGTATTCATCGACTACACACCGCTGGCCACCGGCACCGGCTATGTCGCGCCCGCCGTCATGCTGGAATTTGGTGCCCGCTCGACTGGTGAGCCCAGCGAACCGCGCGTCATCCACTGCGACGCGGCCGCGTATCTGCAGGGGTTGGAGTTTCCCGTCGCTACACCACAGGTCATGCGCGCCGAGCGCACCTTCTGGGAAAAAGTTACGGCGATTCACGTTTTCTGCGCGCAAGGCGAGTTCCGGGGTCGTGACCGCTTCGCGCGTCATTGGCACGACGTAACGCGACTGGATGCCGCCGGCTTCGCCGATGCGGCCATCGCAGACAAAGCCCTGGCCCGGGCGGTGGCCGATCACAAGAGCGTGTTCTTTGCAGAAAAGAACGTGCACGGCGAGTTTATCGACTATCACGCAGCGGTCGCAGGTAGGCTCCAGCTTGTCCCTAATGACGGCGCGTTGGCCAAATTGGCTGCCGACTATCAGCGCATGGTCGATGATGGCTTATTCCTCGATGACGCCGAACCTTTCGACGCTCTGCTAGAGCGCTGCCGAGTCATTCAGCAGAAAGCCAATGCCAAGCGAGCTGCGCAATAAGAATTGGGAAGACCGCGCTTTCGTCATTTCTGTGAAACAGCCTGTACCGGCGCTGCCCGCCGAAACCCCCACTGGCGTGCCATGAATGTCTTCAGCATGTGCGGGATCAGCGCGACGGCGTCTACCGGCTCGCCACAGGAAGCGGGGCCTCGGTAAACCCGAGACCTTCAACTTCCTGCGCTTTACGCACATCTGTGGGGTGAGCCGCCGAGGACGCTTCTTGATTCATCGCAAAACGCGCCGAGACCGCCTTCAGGCAAAGCTCAAGGCGCTAAGCCACGAGCTGAAAAAGCGCCTTCACCAACCGGTTCGTGCCACGGGCCTATGGCTTCGGGGTGTCGTTCAAGGCCGCCTGAACGACTTTGGTGCCCCCCTGAACGGCGCGGCCTCAAAGCCTATTCCGGGGATACCGCCGACGACCCTTAAGGGGATGCGACGTCGCGCCGCCCCTTATCGCCCTCTCCCTTTTTGCGAGGATCTAGATCGGATAATGACGAGACGGCCGCACGTGTTCGTCGGTCCCATCTCGGGCCAGAATGGTATTGTTGGTGAGCAAGGCCTTCGCGGCCAGGGGGCTGACCCCGAAATATCCGGCCGCTTCCTCGATCGCCCCATCCGAGTAGTCCTTTTCCAAAAACGCGGTGAGCGCCCGGATCGGGCAGAGAAACTCAGCCGCAAATGCCTTCTGATACTGTTGGCGCGCCGTGCCAAGATCGCTGCTGGCAAGCCACGCGCCCCGCGTCGCCTCCGGGAGAAGATAATCGCTATAAAGGCGCGCGAGATCAAAACGCCGCGACGTCGGGTGGCCTCGGCGTGGCACGAACCGATAGTGGCCGTGGCTCAGGGGCTTGGCCAGCACCGCCTTCGTCCGCTGGGCGGGTGGAGACCACGAGGCCATCTCGCCGGCCGCGATCCCCAATAAGTCATACAGCACCCCCTCCTCCAGTCGACCCTCCGTATTCCCGATGGCTGCCCGCACGCTACGTGCTGCTTCTACCGCCTCCTCCCAAGGTCGCACCGAGCCCCGGCCCGATGCCGGGGCCGCATCCGATGGACGTGGATCGGATGGGCTGCCGCGCAGACCAGGCGCCTGAATGAGCGCCTCAATCTCCGTCGGACCTTTCGTCCCCTTCCCATAGACGGCCGCGACTTCCGACAAACTCGGCCCCATGATCTGCCGCAATCGCAACGCCGCCTCCATAAACGGCTCCGGCGCCTCGTCAGGCTCGAATCCAAACTCCGCCTCCAGCCTCCTATAGGCCGCGCTCTCGGAATCGGCGCGGTCTTCGCATACGAAGTTCCACAGAAGCCGCAAATCGCTCTCCCGGCGGCCCCGCACATCCAAACGCTCCAAGGTTGCCGTTATGAACGCTTCAATCCCGCGCCCGAAATCGCCCAACGAGACATAGGTCGGCTGCTCCAGGCTCGTAAGGTAACGCAAGGACTGCCGGGCGTCCGGCCGGGAGGCGACCGCCCATACCCGCATGCGCTGCCCGTCAGCGGCAAACAACACTTGCGGCCACACGAAACCATGGCCCGCGGCGGCGAGTTCATGGGCCATGCGCCACTCTACGGTCGGAGACACGCCGTCCGGCGGCAGGGGCTCCCAATGGAGGCGCCACCAAGACGACGCGAACCATGAGGCTAAGGGGTAAGCGGAAGCCAGCATCGCCTCCTGCGGATCTCGGGACCACACATCTTCATTGCGCATGAGGTTGTGTGGTCC
>JAJYRD010000002.1 GCA_021794275.1 Pseudomonadota bacterium
GCCCGCCTGCACCCTTCTCACCGCCTCGAAACGGATCTCTTCGAGCTTGGCGTGATCGATCTTTCTTCCGTCGACTCGCATGCGGGAATCATATCATATAGTCTCTAAGATATGTACTGCTTAGTAAAACCCATCGCAACGTTCGACGGTCGGGACGTGTCTCACCAGGCGACGATGTCGCGTGATTGCGGTTGACAGGTCCGGTCGACCATGCCGCCGAAGTGGGTAAGCTGTCTTAGCCTGGATGGTATCGTGAGGACCGTCGCGCCAGCCTTTTGTCGATTGGCCGCAAGGCGATTGAGGATGCGGGTTTCGAGAGGCGCGAATACAAGAGCAGCCTTGGCGGATTCTGTCACGCGATCGAGCATGGTCAGCCAAAAGATCCGCGAGCCCAAGGTACGGAAGAGAGCCAGGAGATTGGCGAGTCGTTCGGCCGCGCACAACTCGGGGCGTTTGGCCTGGCCGCCAGACCTCAGAATCTGGCAAAGGTTTCGATCTTGGAGTCCAACGCGAATCGCTTCCGATTCCTCATCGGTTAAGTTCAGGAGTGGGCCCGCACATTGATAATGAGTTTCCATGCGATCGGGTCGCGACCCCGCAAGCACGGAGGCCTGATCTCTTGGGTGTCGGCCATCCCTTGGGAGGCGCGGGCGTGTCGGCTGGCGCGTATCGCGGCCTCTCTTGGTATGCCGAAGTCCGACTTCAGGGCTCGTCTCAGCTCAGCTGTAGCGGACGCTGGCGTGCTCAGACAAAAAAGCCCCCTTCCTAGGGAAGGGGGCTCGCCATCGTCCTGATGGGATCAGCGCATCCTTGCGACGGGTTCTACTGTACCCCGTGCGCGCCCTGAGCACGCTCCGACCTAAGGCCGGGTCTTTTTTTGGCCTCTCAGCCCGGCGGCCGCGTAAGTGGCGGCGAGGAGCTTTCACCATTCCATCAGACCTAGGCAAAACTGTATCGTTGATGAGCATCCGCCGTTGGCTCCCCGCCTCGTCGAGGCTGGTTTCATCTTCGTCTTGCGCGAATCATGCAACGTCCAGCAAGAGATGCCCGTCTCCCGGGCGAGCTCTGGGATTGGCAGGTGGGGGGCGGCCGGCATCTTGCGGATCACCGACTCCTTCCGTTCTTTGGCGTAGCGCATCATGGTTGCCGACTCTCTTTCTGCCCCCAAGGGTTTCACATAAGAGGCGACAGGTAGTCTGACAGCGGGGTTTTTGTCGGAGGGGAGGCGAGGAACCCCGCCTCAAAGTCAGCGGCGCGAGACGGGGATGACCGGGGGCTCGATCGCGTGGCCTTTAAGGACGGCAGCGTAGCCGCTTGAGATGCTTCTTGTGGGCGTGCAGCGCCAAGCCAGAGCGGCTTCGACCGCGAACGCCGAGTCGGGTCGGGTCGGGCGCAGTAGAGTTCGAGTACCCGCTTCTGCCGCTCGAGGTGGTCCTTCTGGTCGTGGCTGGAGGCGCGGGCCCAGGGGCCCCGGAAAGCCGCCTCGCCGCGTCTTGACTCAATGCAGACTGTTCAAGTCCCTGGGGTCGCGGCGTTTCGAAGGCCGTTTTCCACGGCCACATCGGGCCCGTCGCTTGCGATCACATGAAAGCGTCCGTAGCGCGCCCACGAGTGCTCGTCCGATACGGGTCCCACGATGAAGACTCGGCGGCGTTTCGCAAGATCAACGAGCGCGCGGCCCGTAATGAGGCGATGGGCCTTGGGGTCGTGGCGGATGCCGTAGTACAAGTCGCCCTGGCGTGGATCGAAGACGTAGATCGGCCGGTGGAGATAGAAGTCCAGGGACGAAAGGTCTTCGTAATGATGCGCCACGAAGACGTAGGAGCGGGGTGTGAGGTGGGGGAGCAGTGCCCGGGCCAGGTTTTTGGAGGCGTAATGGTTCGGGTGCGTGATGGAAAACGTAAGAAAGAGCGCCACGAAGCCCGCCTGTGATGCGAGGGCTGCGAAGGGTAAGACGCGCCCCCACCGTGCCCGGGGGGCCACCAGGGCCGCAACGAAGAAGCCGAGGTAGGCAAGTGCTGCGCCTAGGAGATAGGGACGCATGGGTGGATGAGGGACGCGAAGGGCGGCGATGCCGGCCGCGAGACAGAGAAAGGCGAAGACCCCGAGGAGGCGTGTCAGGGAACGCCCTGCGAGGTCGGGTAGGGCGCGCCCGACAAAGAGCGCGAGCGCAGGAAACGCCGGCAGCATGTAATAGGAGGACGAGGTCTTGGACAGCGTGAAGAATACAAGATAGGCGCCGGCCCAGATGAGCAGAAAGCGATCGAGGCGGTCGAAGGGGCGCCGACGGATCAAGCCCGCAAGCAGAAACGGTGTCCAGGGAAACATGCCGAACACGAGATGTTCGAGATTGTAATAGACGGGAGGCCGCCGGTAGTCCATGGGTTTCAGGGTCCCAAGGAAGCGATCGAAGTGTTCCTGGATGATATAGCGATCGAAGAACCCAGGAACGTGCAGCGTCATCCAGATATGCCATGGCAGGACGATCACGAGAAAGACCAGCCAAGCGACGAGAAATGGGCGCCAGGGGATGGTGCGGCGCTCCAGGGCGAGAAAGGCCATCACGATAAGCCCGGGGAGCACGATCCCTATGAGCCCCTTGGTGAGGCACGCGAGCGCCGCTGCGGCCGCCGCCAGAAACAGGCGCGAGGAGCGCTCCGGGCGTTCAATGTAGGCGTAGAAGGCGAGCAGGCTGATGGTGTGGAAGAGCGTGAACGTCATGTCGAACATGGCGAGCTGCGACATCATGTAAAAGCCGATCGACGAGCAGAGAATCACGACAGGCCACGCGGGCTCGGGCATGCGTCCCTTCGCGAAGCGCGCGACCACAAGCAAGGTCCCAAGCGCTGCCAAGGCCGAGGGTAGCCGCGCCGCGAATTTGCCGATGCCGAATATCTTGTACGAGAGCATCACGAGCCAGTAGAAGATGGGCGGCTTCTCGAGATAGGGCATGCCATCGAGACGCGGTATCAGGGGATTGTGCGCAAGCATCTCGCGCGCGGCCTCGGCGTAGAGCCCCTCGTTCAGATTGAAGAGCGGTCGTAGGGCAAGCGGAACAAGGGTGAGGACGAGAACGACAAGGACCAGAACCGCGGGCCATCGGCGGCGCATAAGAAGCGAAGGCATGTCGGTATGGTAACAAATGCGCCCGCAGCGCGTAAGGGTCGAGATTGCTTCGAGGCGCAGCGATCTTTAGTCGCGCGCTTCATGGGCAGACGATGCGGCGCAGTGGTTGGGGTCGCCGACGGACCGTGGTGCGCGGTCCGTCAGGCGGCGTGTTTCGTTGTTCCTACGAGGCGGCGGCGAGGCGCGCCGTGATGCGGGCCACATGGTCGCCCTGGAAGCGCGCGATACTGAGTTCTGTGGCGCTCGGCATACGGCTCCCATCGCCGCCTGCCAGGGTGGCCGCCCCGTAAGGGCTGCCGCCTACGATCTCGTCGAGACGCGTGAGGTCCGGGCACGAGTAGGGGACACCAACGATGACCATGCCATGATGGAGCAGCGTGGTATGGAAGGAAGTGATCGTCGTTTCCTGTCCACCGTGCTGGGTCGCGGTGCTGACGAATACGCTGCCGACCTTGCCTATGAGTTTGCCGGCGCTCCAGAGGGGGCCTGTGCGGTCGAGGAAGTTACGCATCTGCGCGCACATGTTGCCGAAGCGGGTCGGTGTGCCGAAGATTATGGCGTCGTAATGCTCAAGCTCCAGGGGCTCGGCGATCGGGGCTGCCTGAGTGGTCTTGGCGTGCATGGCCGCAAGGGTTTCGGCGGGCATCAACTCGGGGACACGTTTTATGTCTACCGTCGTCCCCGCTACGCCACGCGCGCCTTCGGCGACTGCCTCTGCCATTTTTTCAGTATGTCCCCACGTGCTGTAGTACAAGACCAAAATGCGGCTCATGCAAACCTCCTGGCTGAAAACGCGTTATGATTGCGCTATATAACCCCTTATAGTTATTTTTGTGAAGTAGGTATTTTAAAGTAACCATGGATACGCCTTCAACCTGTCCGGTCGACGCCGTCTTGAAGCTCCTCGCGGGGCCTTGGACGACGCATGTGTTGTGGACGCTGCAGACGCACGGCGCTTTGCGCTATGGGGCCTTGAAGCGCGCCATCCCTGGGGTCTCGAGCCGTTTGCTTACCGAGCGGTTGCGGCGGCTCGCGGCTGCGGGCTTCGTCGAGCGCGAGGTGGTCCCGACCGTGCCGCCGCAGGTGTCGTATGCTCTCTCCCCGCGGGGGCGCCGCCTGGGCGAGGTCTTGGCCCAGCTCCAGCCGATTGTGCGGGAGTGGGAGGAGCAGGGAATCGGTCTTGAGGGAGCGCGCGGGGGCGATCGATGACGTCAGGGCGCGCCTTGCGTTCGTTATGCGCGCGTCCGCGGGGGAAGCGATGAGTCCGTTGGCGTCCGCGGTCGCAGGCCTCTGCGCGGGTCTTGCTGCAGGCCTCGTGTTCTGGTGGGTCGAGCGGCGACGGGCGGGGCAGGCCCTTGCAAGCGCAGGCGACACGCGACAGGTCCTGGCTGCGCGCGAGGGCGAGCTTGCGCGTACCCGCGAGGAGCTCGATGCGCTGCGGCTTCAATATGTAAAGCTCGAGGAGCGCGCGCGTTACGAGGAGAAGGTTCAGGGTGAGCGGCTCGCCAGTCTGCGTGACGCCCAAAAGGCCGTGGGGGATATGTTTAAAGGCCTGTCGCAGGAGGCCCTGCAACGCAATAGCCAGCTTTTCTTGGATCTCGCTCAGGAGCGCTTCGCGAACCTGGCGCAAGGCGCAAGCGCCGATCTCCGTGCGCGTGAGCAGGCGATCTCGCACCTCGTTGGGCCTGTGGTGGAACGCTTGAATCGCGTCGATGGGCTGCTCGCGCAACTGGAAGTGAAACGCGAAAGCGCCTATCAGTCCTTGACCGATCAAGTGAAGGCCTTGATCGAGAGCCACCTGCCGAAGCTCCATCGCGAGACCGCCAACCTCGTGAAGGCCTTGCGGGAACCGGCGGCGCGCGGCCGCTGGGGCGAGCTGCAACTACGGCGTGTGGTGGAGATGGCCGGCATGCTCGATCATTGCGACTTCGTGGAGCAGGCGCAAAGGATCGGGGACGAGGGGCGGGTCCTGCGCCCGGATCTGGTCGTGAAATTGCCGGGCGGCCGGCATGTCGTCGTGGACGCGAAGACCCCGGTCGACGCCTACCTGAGCGCCGTCGAGGCCGAAGATGAGCCGGGACGCGCCTTGTCTCTGAAGCGCCACGCGGCTCAGGTGCGCGCGCACCTGGGGCAACTCGCGAAAAAGTCCTATTGGGAGCAGTTCCCGCGGGCGCCGGAGTTCGTGGTCATGTTCGTGCCGGGCGAAGTCTTCTTCAGCGCCGCCTTGCGCGAGGATCCGACGCTGATCGAGACCGGTGTCGACCAAAAGGTAATCCCGGCAAGCCCGACCACCCTGATCGCGCTTCTGCGCGCTGTCTCCTACGGCTGGCAGCAGGATGCCATCGCCCGCAACGCCGAAGAGATCGCCGCCTTGGGCAAGGAGCTCTACAAGCGTGTCGCGCTCTTGGGCCGGGGGTGGGCCGAGACCGGCACGAAGCTCGCTTCCGCGGTCCAGGCCTACAATAAAACCGTGGGTACGCTCGAGGGCCGGGTATTACCGCAGGCCCGGCGTTTCCGGGACCTGCGCGCGGGCGACGAGGATGAGATACCGCCGCTCGAGGGCTTGCCGGAAGAACCTCGCCCCTTGTCTTCTCCGGAGCTGGCCGACTTCTCGGGCCCCGAGGATTGAAGGGGCGCCGACCGGCTCGCCCCCGTCTGCCCAGCGAAGTGACGCGCGCGGGTCTTTCCGGTAGGATGGCGGGCTTTGTGTGCACACATTCTTAAAGACCCTTTCCCGGCAGGATTCCCGTGCTTTCAACCGCTCAGCTCACCATGCAATTTGGGGCAGCGCCCCTTTTCGAGAACGTTTCCGTCAAGTTCGGGTCCGGACATCGCTATGGCCTCATAGGGGCCAACGGATCCGGCAAGTCGACCTTCATGAAGATCCTGGGCCGGGATATCGAGCCCACGTCCGGGGTCGTGTCGTGGGAGGCCGATAAGCGTGTCGGCAAGCTCCGTCAGGACCAGTTCGCCTTCGAGTCCCACACGGTTTTAGACACCGTCATCATGGGTGACGCGGAGCTCTGGCGCTTGAAGTCTGAACGGGATCGGCTCTACGGCCTGCCGTCTCTGAGCGAAGAGGACGGGATGCGGGTCGCGGAGCTCGAAGCGGACTTCGCCGCGTGCGACGGCTATACGGCCGAGTCGCGCGCCGGCGAACTCCTGACCGGCCTTGGGGTGCCGGTCGCCCAACATGCCGGGCCCATGAGCGCGGTGGCGCCGGGATGGAAACTGCGCGTGCTTTTGGCGCAGGCCCTGTTCCCCGATCCAGACATTCTGCTGCTTGATGAGCCCACCAACCATCTGGACATCCATACGATCCGATGGCTCGAGGATCTCTTGGTCGAGCGGCGCAGTACCATGGTCATCATCTCCCATGACCGCCATTTTCTAAACCGGGTGTGCACGCACATAGCCGACCTGGACTATGGCGAGGTGCGGATATTTCCCGGCAATTACGATGAATACATGATTGCCGCCACTGAGGTACGCGAGCGGCGCGTGGCCGACAACGCCAAGAAGAAGGCTCAGATCGCCGATCTGCAGGCCTTTGTGAGCCGTTTTTCGGCGAACGCCTCCAAGGCCAAGCAGGCCACGTCGCGCGCCCGGCAGATCGAGAAGATCAAGCTCGACGAAATCAAGCCCTCGAGTCGCGTGAGCCCTTATATTCGATTCGATATGGAAAAGAAGCTTTATCGGCAGGCGCTCGAGATCCGTGGCATGGCGCAGGGTTATGATGATCTCCTCTGGCGCGATCTCGATCTTTACGTGACCGCCGGGGCCCGTATCGGCGTGATTGGCGCAAACGGGGCCGGGAAGACCACGCTTTTGCGCACGCTTGCCGGGGAACTGAGTCCGCGTTTAGGGGAGCTTCAGTGGGCGGAGGCCGCGCGTGTCGGCTACTGCGCGCAGGATCACGGAGATGATTTCGCCGACGATCTTACACTGCTTGCGTGGATGAGTCAGTGGGGATCCCCGTCCCACGACGAACAGGCGATACGTGCCGTGCTCGGGCGGCTTTTGTTTTCCCGGGAGGAGAGCGAGAAATCGGTACGCGTGTTATCCGGAGGTGAGCGGGCCCGCATGATCTTTGGGAAGCTCATGCTGCGTTCGCCGAACGTCTTGATACTGGATGAGCCCACCAACCACTTGGACATGGAATCCATCGAGGCCTTGAATCTGGCCCTGGTCCATTACCCTGGTACGCTCATCTTCGCGAGCCACGACCGCGAGTTCGTATCTTCGCTTGCGACCGAGATCCTGGAGTTGCGCGATGGTCGCATCACGAGCTTTGGCGGCAACTACGAGGATTATCTGAAAACACGGGGCGCCACACCCTCACGCGCGGCTGCGCATTGATAGGCGTTCTACTGACCCCCCGGCTGCAAGGAGCGTGGGGAGGTCGACGGCTCGCAGTCCGCGGGCCTCGATCTCTTGGAGCAAGGTCGGCAGGACCGTTTCTATGACCGGGTGGCCTTGTCGGTCGCAGGCGTTGCGGCCGTCATGCAGGAGCAAAATGGCGCCCGGCTGGATATGACGCAAGACCCGCCGCAAGACCCTCGCAGGCACCGCGTCTAGGGTGTCGAATCCGCGGCGCGACCAGGCGGCATAATGGAGCGCGCGCTCCGCAAGCAGTGGGGCAAGCCATGGGTTGCGAAAGCCGGCAGGCGCTCGAAAGTAGGCGGGGAGGCGGCCGCAGAGATCGGCGAGCAGGTTTTGGGTGTCGTCTATCTCGCGCGCAAGCTTCTGTGGTCCGAGGAGTGCGAAGCGTGCGCTATGGCTCCAGCTGTGGTTTTCTATAGTATGCCCGGCCATGGCCAACCGGCGCACGAGTTCTGGCCGGCGTCGCGCCTGGGTACCGATACAAAAGAAGCTGGCTTTTGCGCGATACTGAGCCAGGATATCAAGTATCCGCGGGCTGAGTGTCTCGTTCGGGCCATCGTCGAAGGTGAGGGCGACCTGCCTTTCGGCGGTTGTGGCGCGCGTGATCGTGGGGCCCACGAACGAACAGCGCGGGCAGAGGCATGCGGCGGCGAGCGCCGCTTGACTTGCGACGACCGCGCCCAGGGTCGCCTCTAGCGGGAGGACATGCGTGGCAGCAACGACGGTCACGATGCCGTCAAGGATATTGACCATCCGAAAGACATCGCGTGCATCGATCCGCGCCATTATCGGATACAGCAAGACCCTGGGGCGCTACGCGTGCGCGCGCAAGACAGGGGCGGTCGCGACCGTTCCTGTCTTGGTTGGGGTCGAAAATGTGAGGAGGAGTAAGCCCTATGCATGATCACGAAACGACCTACGGCGGGTCTTGCCGGAGCGCGACGCTAGCACGCGTCGGGCGCATCGTGCCTTGGGCTTCGGGCGTGGCTGTCGGGCGGGTAGGGCATTGGGCAGAAACTACACGCATTCCGGCAGGGCAGCAAGGTGAGGAGGGGGTGGTGGAGGGCGACCTTCGTTTCGGGATCGCGCGATGCGCCAAGATAGCGGGTTGCAGTCGCAGCGGTAGGGGGCGTCTTGCGCCTTATCTTTGATTAAACGGTTTATGCGAATATTTTATCATCCAGCCGAGAGGCTGAGCGAGATCGAAGACCGGCGTGATGTGCTCGGGGTGGTGGGTTACGGGACCGCGGAGCCTCAACGAGCTTGGTGCGGACAGGCGCCCTATGTGGGGGTGGCGCTCGAGCCTCACGGCCCGCGCGTCTGCGAGGTCATTACGGGGGCTACGGTCAAGCCTGATGCGCGCCATGACGTGCGTTATGCCCATGATGGCGAATGGTTGTTTGCGGCGACCGAGGTGCCCGCTAGCGGCGCGATCGAGGCGGCCGCCGTGTCGGCCTACGGGCGTCTCTTGCAGGTCGCCGACGAGGAAGGCTACGGATGCCTGATTCGCGCCTGGCAGTATTTTCCCGATATTCATGGCATGGAGGAAGGTCTCGAGCGTTATCGGCAGTTCAATCGTGGGCGTCACCTTGTCCTTGAGGGCCATCTGGCGCGGGGAGGGGTACGCCCGGCTGCGACCTGCATTGGGACGCGCGCCGGGTATCTCACCGTGTACATGCTGACGCGACGGGCGCCGGGCGTGGTCATAGAAAACCCCCGGCAGATCTCCGCCTACCGCTATCCGGAGACCTACGGACCACGGCCGCCCGACTTCGTGCGCGCGATGAAAGTGGCAAGTGAGGGCGGCGAGTGGTTGTGGATCTCGGGCACGGCCGCTATCGTGGGACACGAGAGCCGTGCCCCGGGAGACATGGAAGCACAGATGCAGGAAACCTTCGCCAATCTTGATACGGTGGTGGCGAGCGCCGGTCTGGGAGAGGATCGGCGGGTGGCCGCAATCAAGATCTACGTGCGCGGCGGGGCGCCTTCGCCGGCCTTGCCGCGCCCCTGGGCCAGTGCGCCAGTCCTGATCCTTACGGGCGACATCTGTCGGAGTGAACTCTTGATCGAGATCGAGGCGGTTGTGACCGCTGGCGTCCGCGGCTCAGGGCCGCGAAGATAAGGTCCGGGCGATCAGCGAGAACGACGCTTGAGGAGGGGGGGGATGGCGAATGTTTTCAGGGGCGTGCGGGGCCCCATGAGGGGCGTATGGCTTGCGTATGCGGTCTTGGGCGCACTTGCGATCGGCTCTGCGGTCGCCCGGCAATCCCACTACCGCGGCGGCCTCGGGCTCGCGATCTTTCTCGCGCCCCCCTATCCCGGGTCGGACAGCGAGCACGTGTTTGCCTACCCTTACCCGTACTTTGAATATGAGTCGCCTTCTTTTCATCTCCACCATGAGCACCTGCGGGCTGAATGGAGCCGCCATTCGCCGCTTAGCTTCGGTATTGGCGCCAACGGGTCGCCCCCGGACGCAGCCGGCACACCGGATGCGCGGGTCGGCATGCCCGCGCTCGCGCCGACCTTTGCCTTGGGCCCCGATGTCCTGTACCGGCTCGCGTGGCGGCCGCAAGGGGGGAGGGCGTGGTTGGGGGCCCGTGTCCGCTACCGCTGGGCGATTGACCCGGGCCTGCGGCTCGCCCCGGTCGGTAGCAGCGTATCGGCCTTTCTGGAGTGGCGCACCGCCCGGGGGCGCACATGGCCCATTGTGGTAAGCTTTGGCCCCGTTTTTCGCAGTCGCGGGGTCAATGGATATTTTTTTGGGGTGCCGGCGGGCGAAGCTGCGCCCGGGCGACCGGCGTATGCGGCACCGGGCGGGTATGCGGGCGCGCGCCTGACGGCCGCGGTGAGCCGCCGCGTAGGGTCCTGGGATTTCGCAGTTTTTGGACGCTATCGGAATTACCGGGGAGCGGCGTTCGCGTCGAGCCCCTTGATGAAGGTTTCCAACACCATGATCGTGGGAGTCGCGGTCGTCTGGGTGTTCATCCATTCCCCGCGCAGCCGCGGGTGAAGCGTGGGACGGGCTGCCGGATCGGCGGTTGTGCGCGCACTTTGGAGTTCTGTTTGGGTTTTTGAGAGGGTACGTTGAGTGAAGAGTGAGCAAACCGATTTTGAGCGTGAGATTGCGCAGCTGCTCGTCAGCAGTTTGAATTTGGCGCTCGATCCGGTCTCCATCGATCCGGAGGCCCCGCTTTTTCGGGAAGGGCTGGGGCTCGATTCGATCGACATGTTGGAGATCGCGCTTGCGATCTCGCAGCATTATGGTATCCAAATGCGCTCCGACGATCCGGAAAACGCCACGATCTTCGCGTCGCTTAGGACGCTCGCGGCCGCTATCAAGGCGCGTCGGGCGTAAACGGGCGCCCGGCCGGGGCTTTCCCGAGGGGCGGCGGTAGCAAGGGGCGGCGATGGCCGAGGCTTGGTTTGAGAAACGTGAGCGGGGCAGCGGATGGGGTCTGCGCATCGGACGTACCCTGGCACTCGCGCTTGGCCGGCGAGCGGGGAGGGCGCTCCTTTGGCCCATCACCGCCTACTTTTTTTGCTTCCTTCGGGAGGGGCGTGTCGGCTTGCGGCGGTACTATGAGGCCCTCGAGGGACACCCGCCGTCGGTGGCGGCATTGTTTGCGCACTACCTCACCTTCGCGCGCACGATCCTGGATCGCGCCTATCTCCTGGCGCGTCACCCTGATGCGCCGCCCTATGACATCCGTGGCTTCGAGGCCGTAAGCCCTTTCCTTGGCCAAGGGCGGGGCGCGGTCTTGCTCGGCGCCCACCTGGGGAGCTTCGACGCGGCGCGCGCGGCCGCGTCGCTACGGCCGGACCTCAAGGTTCAGGTCATCATGAATGTCGGCGTCTCACGCAAGCTGAATGAGGCCTTGAGGGTCTTAGACCCCGGCGCGCAAGACTCGATCCTGTCACTGGGCGGGGCAGCGTCGCTTTTAAGGGTGAAGGAGATCCTGGCGGACGGGGGGCTCGTGGGTTTGATGGGTGATAGGCCCTTGGGAGGCGAACTCACCTATGAAGCCGAATTCTTGGGCCGGATGGCCCGCTTCCCGCTCGGCCCTTTGCGGCTTGCAGCGACCCTGCAGGTACCGGTATTCTTCTTTACCGCGCTCTACCGCAAGGCCGCCTCCGGCGCTTGCCGCTACGAGTTGGTATTCGAACCGCTTTGCGGTCCGGCGCCAGAGGTGGCTTTGCGGGGCGAATGGATGCGACGACTCGGGGAACGATACGTGGATACCCTTCAGGCGTACTGTCGCGCGGCGCCTGACAACTGGTTCAACTTTTATGACTTTTGGCAAGCCCAAGACGTTGGTCCGCCTCGGAGGGCTACTCCTGGTGATGGTGGCCCAGGCCGCGTCGGCGGTCGAGCGCCCATGGAACGTTCCGACGCTCCTCGGGATGTTGGCGCACGGGGTGAACGGTAAGGTTCGATTTACCGAAGTGAATCATCTGGCAAGCCTCCGGCGCCCTGTCCGCGCCCATGGCACCCTCCAGTACATCAAGCCCGCGACCCTCATCATGACGCAAAGCGCGCCGCGTAAGGCGGTTTATCGCATTGTCGGCAATCGCCTGTTCGTAAACGGGGTGCATCGGGGCGTGCCTGTCACACGCTACCCCGGCGTGGTGGCGATCGTATCGGGGTTCGAGGGCCTCCTGAGTGGCAATTACGCGCTCTTGGCGCACGACTTCACGACTCATCTCACGGGAGATCGCAAGGCCTGGCATCTGCTCCTAAGGCCGCGGCTTACATCGCTTAAACGGGCGCTCTCAAGCGTCGCGATCAGCGGCCGAGGGCCTAGGCTCGTGGAGATCGAGACGCGGGCCCCGAACGGCGATACTTCGGACATGCACATCCTGCGGTGAACACCCGGGCCTTGGCTGTCGGGTTGACGCTCTCCTGGCTTGCCGTTATGGCGGTCCTCGCGGCCGTTATTGTAAAGACCGGCAGCTTCGGCGGCAGCCTGACCGCGTTCCTGCCAAGCTCTGGAAATACCGTGCAGCGGGCGCTCGTGCAGGGTCTGCATAAGGGCGAAGCCTCGCGCGTCTTGATGCTTGCGATCCAAGGCGGTAACGCGCGCGAGCGGCTCAAGGTCTCCCGCGCGCTGGTCCGTCTTCTGCGCCCCCACAAGGCAGTGTTCGCCCTGGTTGCCAACGGTGGGCACGGGGCGGCGCGCGGCGTAGAAGGGTTTTTGTCACGCCACCGCTATCTCCTTGCGCCGCGCACGGCCTGGACCGTGAGCGCTTTGCGCGCGGATTTGCGGCGCGATCTCGCCATCCTCGAGTCCCCAGCGGGCTTGACCTCGGGCGAGATCATGGCGGATCCGACCGGCGCGCTCATGGCCGCGGCGCAGCCCTGGATGGGGGCGGGCGGTCCGCGTTCGCGTCATGGCGAGTGGGAGTCGCGCAATGGACGGCAGGCCTTGCTGCTCGCAGAGACCCATCGCTCGGGGTTCTCGGTCACCCCCCAGCGGCAGGCACTGCATCTGATCCACGCGGCGTTCGCGCAGGCGGCGCGTGACACGCCGCTCACCTTGACGACAGCGGGGACCGGGGTCGTGACAGTCGCGGCCAACGACCGTGTCGCGGCAAGTGCCAAGGTCCTGACCCTGATTGACCTCGTTTTGGTCGCGGGGATATTGTTTTTCGTCTATCGTTCAGTGCCGCCCATGGCGGCGAGCCTCGTGCCGCTCACGACTGGCGCCCTGGTGGCAACCGCCGTCACCACGCTCGTGTTTGCGCGGCTTGCGATCACCACCTTGGGTTTTGGAACCATGCTGATCGGCGTGGCGATGGACTATCCCACCTATGTGCTCCTACACATGGGGCCGGGTGAGAGCGCGGGGACCGCCGCCAGGCGCGTGGCGCGCGCCCTGGGGCTTGCGATGGTCGCCATGGTGATTGGCTTTTCGACCATGATCGTCTCGCGGCTTGCAGGTCTCGTGCAGCTCGGCGTCTTTGCTTGCGCGGGTCTTGTCGCGTCGGCGCTCGCCGCGCGCTATCTCCTGCCGTCCATGATGCCCGCCTGGCGACCCTCGGCCGACCTCCGCGCCTGGGACCGGCGCGCCACGCGCATGATGGTGCTGCTGCGACGCGCGCGCTTGGCAAGTCTGGCGGTGGCGTTCGCGGCGCTCGGGGTCCTCGCCTACCGGGGTCATGACGTATGGGACGATCACCTGTCGGCCCTGAGTCCGGCCCCGCATTCTCTGATGGTACGCACAGGCCGCATGGCGGCCGAGTTTGGCGTGCCTGGCCTGTCGTCGCTCGTGGTCGTGAGCGCCGCAAGCACCGAGCAGGCGCTTGCCCGGAGCGCTGCGCTCATACCGATTTTGGAGAAGCTTCGTAAGCGTGGGGTGGTGACGGGGTATCAGCTGGCGGCGCGCTATCTGCCGACCTTGGCTGTCCAGCGCCGGCGTCAACAGGCACTGCCGACGAATGCCGTTTTGCAGCGCCGGCTGCACGCGGCCGCGGCCCGTATGCCGTTTCGGGCCCGCGCGTTCCAGCCGTTTCTGGCGGCGGTCGCGCAGGCGCGGCATGAAGCCCTCTTGCGTCCGTCGGACTTGCCGGCGCCCGTGCGCGCACGACTGAACGGACTGCTCATGCGTGTGCATGGCCGCGTGGTGGCTTTCGTGCACCTCTCGGGGGTCCGTGAACCCCGTCGCCTGTACGCCGCGATCCGAGCAAGCCATGTCCCGGGGGCGCACTTCGTCGTCGTCAAGCATGTCATAGGCGGCCTCATGGCGCGCTATCGCGCGGCGCTCTTGAACCACTCGATCGCGGCCGCCTTGCTCATGGCGCTTGTTGTCGCCATCGGATTGCGATCGGTGCGGGAGGCCTTGCGTTTGGTTTTGCCCATGGCGGCGGCAATCCTCACGACCTGCGCGATATTGATCTTGACGGGCCCAGGGCTCACGCTTTTGAATCTCGTGGCCTTGCTACTCATCGCGGGTCTTGGCATGGGCTACGCCCTGTTTCTCGGCGATCACGGTCTGATCGCGCATCGGCGCCCGCTTGCGCCCTGGATCTGTGCTGCCACGACCATCACAGGTTTTGGGGTCATGGCGTTCGCGCCCGTGGCCATGTTGCGCGAGGTCGGTCTTACCGTAAGCGTGGGCGCGCTGCTCGCCCTGATCTTTACCGCCGCTTGGTCGTCCGGGCGGGAACGCAGAGCCGAAGGGGCATGATGGGGATCGAAATCGCTATACACCGCTATACCTTGACGAGCGCATTCGGACGGGGCCTCGCGGCCAACCGGGCGGGGCTTGCAAGCGACCGTTCTATGCTGTCGACGCATATGCTTGCCGATGGCTTCTCATGCGCGATAGGCCGTGTTTCCGGCATCGAGGAGGTGGACATGCCGGGGCGGCTCGCGCGCTACGATTGTCGCAATAACCGCTTGGCGCAGCTCGCGCTCGAGACCGACGGGTTTGGCGAAGCGGTCGCGGCGGTGATCCGCGAGGTAGGCGCCGGACATGTGGGGGTGGTAATCGGTACGAGCACGTCGGGCATCGCCACGACCGAGGCCGCTTATCGTTCGCCGACGTTTGCCAGAGAAGGGGCGCTCGGTGCCGACTTTCCATACCGGGAGACTCACAACGTCTTTTCGTGCGCGGATTTTGTGCGCCGCTATATCGGTGCCCAGGGGCCCGCGCTTGTGGTGTCGACGGCCTGTTCGTCGAGCGCCAAGGCCTTTGTCGCAGCGGCGCGGCTCGTGGCCTCGGGGACCTGCAGGGCGGTCGTGGTAGGCGGTGTCGATAGCCTCTGTGACACCACGCTTTACGGCTTTCATTCGCTAGGTCTCTTGTCGCGCGGGCAGCCGCGTCCGTTCAGCGCCGACCGCGACGGCATAGGTGTCGGCGAAGCCGCGGGTTTCGCCTTGGTGGGGCCACCCGAGCTCTTCGGTGCGCGTGGCGGGCTCCACCTTGTAGGGGCCGGTGAGAGCGCTGATGCGTTCCATATGACGGCGCCGCACCCGGAGGCCCTCGGGGCACGCGAGGCCATAGGCGCCGCTCTGTGCTCTGCCGCTTGGGGGCCCGGGGACGTAGATTATGTGCATCTACACGGCACCGGCACGCCTCACAATGACGCGGCCGAGGACCAGGGGCTCGCGTGCCTGGGATTGGCCGGCACTCCGGCAGGATCCACCAAGGGCGCGATCGGGCATACCCTGGGCGCGGCCGGTATGTGCGGGGTCGCGTTTGTGGGTCAGGGCATGGATACGGGCTTTATGCCGGGCACGGCGAATACTAAGGCCCGCGATCCCGCGTTCCATTCGGACTTGCTGCTGGCCGGCCGCCCTGGTGTCATTCGCCGCGCCCTGGTCAATACCTTTGGTTTTGGTGGAAGCAATTGCAGTCTCGCACTCGAGTGGCGGCCATGACGATCTATGTGGCAGGTTTTGGGGTTTTGGGGCCGGGCTTGCCCGATGCCGAAGCCTGTCGCGCAGTGTTGGTGGCCGAAGAGAGCTATCAGGGGGGCGCGGTACGCGCGCCGGTGGCCGAGGGGCTTTCCGCCAATGAAGCACGCCGTTGTCCCACCACGGCCCGCTACGTTTTGGATGTCGGCCGCCAGGCATTGCGGGCAGCGGGATGGGATGCGGCGGGCGTGGCGACGGTATTGAGTTCCGGAAGCGGGGATCTTGATATCCTCGACAAGAACTGCCGGGCGCTGGCCGGGGTCCCGATCGCCCTGTCGCCAACGCTGTTCCATAATTCAGTGCACAACGCGGCCGGTGGGTATTGGGGGATCGCCACCGGCTCGCGGGCCGCGACGACCAGCCTGTCGGCTTATGACGACAGCTTCGCCGCGGGTCTGCTCGAGGCCCTGGCGACGGTGGCCCCCGGTCAGCCCTGTCTTTTGATCGCCTATGACCTTCCGCCGCCCCCGGCGCTTGCGCGGGTACGCAAGGTTTCCGCACCGTTTGCGGTGGCGCTCGCGTTGTCCAGGGAGGCACCCGAAGGTCCGTGCGCGAGACTGTCCTGGGAGTGGGGGCAGGCGACGGGCGAAGGCGCGTCGCGCATGGCTTCACCGGCGCTCGAGGCCTTGCGTCTCGGTAACCCGGCCGCGCGCAGCCTGCCGCTCCTGCGGGCCCTCTGCAACCGCAGATCCGAGACCCTGTCGTGGGCCTACCCGGAAGAGGGTGCGCTCCACGTGGTGACCAGCTTCGAGGGATGAAGGTGTTCTGAGGGGCAAGGCCGCTTTCCTGTTAAGAAGGAGTCTGGGTCGATTGGGCCCGTTTTCGGGGGCGCGATGGCGCGTATGGGATAGGTGGCGGCCGCAGAAGGGTCCATCGGGCGCGTTGGGCGGTGTTCGTCCGGGGCGCGGCCCAGAAGTGGGGAGGCTTGTGGGGGACCGATAGGCCCGTGGCAGGTACCGGGGATCTCGACCAGGAGCGCGTATTATGGGAGGAGGCCTCCCTCCTTGGTCAATGAAGAGCGCAGTGCCTCCCCGTCCACTTCGTTGAAGGCGGCGGAGATGTAGAGCGCCAAGAACAGAAAACAGGCGTCAACCACTAGGGCCCAGACGATAAGGGTTCGGTCTGTCGCCTGGATGTGTGCATAGTGGCCGGCCGAGAGGAGCCAGCTTCCGATTGCAAAGGAGGCAATCAACCCATAGATGAAGGCAATCCACTTGGTTGCATCGAGCGTCTTCAGGAGCCACCTGGGCAGGCGTCGCGTGCGCGCCTTATGCTCTTCCCATTGGAAAAAGAGTTTGTCGTCCCCCAGGAGTTCCTTTAACTGGTGCCGGATACCCTTGTGGATATAATCGGCGATCAGAATGATCTTCGATGTCGCTTCAAGCTGAAGCGCCATTAGGGTGACAATGGCGACGGGGGCCAAAAATAGGATTGCGAGACCAAGCGCTTTTGCGGCGACGTGCAAGCTCGTTGTCATGAGCGCGGTCGCCTGCCCCAGGGAGATCGTCAGGAGAAGTTGCTGCAACTTTCTCTGATGTTCGAGGAAGTACATCAATTCCGTGCGGAGGGCGCGGTATTCCTCGAGGACGACGCTCACGCGGTCCCCGCCCCTGTTCTCTATTTCGTAAACGTTCCCCATGTCGTCATTGCCCCTGTCCGGTCGGTGCTGCCGGCGTTGTTGCTATTTCGCCTCAAGTAACCCAAGTTGCATGACTGTATAGATAACCATGCACATTCCTAGGACCTGGGTCACATCGAGCGTCTCACGGTAAATAAGAAGGCCAAAGAGGGTGGCGAATACGATCTCTGAGGAGCTGACGATGCCAACCACCGTGCCGCGCATCTTTGTCAGGGAATAATTGAATAAAAACATGGCAAAACCTTGTACGAAAATACCGGCTACGATGGCGCCGAGGATCATAGATGTGTGGTGCGAAAACAGCGCACCTATTCGACCATCTATAACCATGGAGACGGCCGCGAAAAGCGCGAGCACGAGGTTGTATTCCGAGACGGCTCGTAGTGGTGTCGCGATGTCCATCATACGGCGCTTTTGCAGGATGATGTTGCCAGCCAGGGTAAACGCACTGCCGAGCGCGGCTGCCACCCCCAGTAGCTGGCCTGCCGCGAGCCGCGGCTCAGCCACAAGGGCGCCACCGACGAAACCCAAAGCCGCGAGACCCAGTTGGCGACGGTCGGGGCGCTCACCAAGAACGACGGGCGCGACCAACTGCACGATCATGGGGCCAAGATAGTGGATGGTTATCACGAGTGCCAAGGGTAAATGGCGATAGGCGTATATGAGGAGAAGAACGTCGAGAAAAAGATTCAGACCCACCCACAACGACCGCTTTGGTATCGGGAAACGCAAATCGGCCGAGAAGGCGCGGCTGAACAGATGCCCTGACAGGGCCATGACGAAGATAAGTGCGAGCCCATTGAGGTGGATTGCCCGGGCGACTACGCCCCACGCGCCGAAGATGGCTTGCGATACCAGGAGGATGAGGGTAGCCGAAAGGGTCTGTTGGCGCGTCTTTGGCGTCATGGCAGGGACGTTATGGCGTTGCACCCGGTCAGGCATGAAATTCATGGCCACCTTACCCTAATTTATCTGCCGTGGCGAACGCCGGTTTCTTGGTGCAGGAGACTCGGCGTCCGTTGCCATGAGAGCGCGTTTCGCGCGACCGTTTGCGCCACGGGGGGTGGCGGTATTGGGTTTCAGGCGGCGCGAATTGATACTCCGGGTTTCTATCGGGCGTTACCGCCAAATGAACCGGTGTTAGTCGCGACGGAGATGGTGCCCCACGGTGTCCTATTCCTTGCGTCCGGGAGCGGTCGGCGGGACTCTCGACCGGGAGAGGCGGTTAGAGCCCGCACGGCGGCGATAATTCAGGGAGGGGACAGAAGCGGCGCAACGATGATCCGTGCCCGTTGGACGAGGCGTTGGTCCGCCGATCGCTGCCTGCCTCCCGTGGGGTCCGCCTCTGCGCTGTCAGTGGTGGTGTCCCTTCACCGCATGCCAGAAGGCGAGCCCTCCGGCCTTGGCCGCATGGCCGATCGCAAGCCCCACATGTTTGGCCTCGTGGCCGATCGCAAGCCCCACATGCTTGGCTTTGTGGCCCACGTCGCGCGCGGCGGCGCCCAGGCTATGCCCGATGTGGCGCGCATCGTGGTCGATGTTGGCCGACGCCGGCGGGCTTGCCGCGGCAAGCGCCCCCAAAACGACACTAAGGAGCGCGAGGTGGCGCAGCGCGCCGGCTACGCTGTTCAGCCGATCTCTCCAGGAGCTAGATCTGTACGGAATGTGCATGGTGGTTGTAAGGTGAATGATGAGTCGAAGCAAGTGTAGCAGGAATCAGCCGCGACAAGCATAAGGGGCGGACGCCAAGCCCGCGCGCGACGACCGAAGGGCGCTTGTCGGCCCACCACGGGGCGCTTATCGTACGCCATCGAACGTGCGCGGAAAGGCGCCGCCGGGTGCCGCTTCCTACTTATGAGGGCCGCAGGGCCAGGAGGATGATATGTCGGAACCGATCAAGGCATGGGCGGCCTTAGGGCCAGGCCAGCCGTTTGAACGCTTTTCCTTCGAACCGGGGCCGCTCAAGGCCGATGAGGTGGAGATCCGCGTCGAGCACTGCGGGGTCTGCCACTCGGATCTTTCCATGTGGGAAAACGAGTGGGGACACTCGGTCTATCCCTTGGTCGCCGGTCACGAGGTGATAGGCCAGATCGTGGCGCGCGGTCGCGAGGTTCATGGCTTGGTTGATGGCCAGCGTGTGGGGCTCGGGTGGTTTGCGCGCAGTTGTATGCATTGCAGCCAGTGTCTGCGCGGGGATTTCCACCTCTGCCCGCAGGCCGAGGCCACCATCATAGGGCGTCATGGCGGCTTCGCCGAGCGGGTGCGCTGCCATTGGGCGTGGGCAATCCCCTTGCCGCAATCCCTGGCATCGTCATCGAGCGGACCACTCTTTTGTGGGGGGATAACGGTATTCAGTCCCTTGCTGGAGTTCAATGTGCGACCGATCGATCGGGCGGGTGTGGTGGGGATCGGCGGGCTTGGCCATCTGGCACTGAAATACCTGCGTGCGTGGGGTTGCGATGTGACGGCCTTCACCTCGCATACGGGGAAGGCCGCGGATCTGGAGGCGATGGGCGCCCATAGGGTCGTCGGGAGCGGGGACGAACGCGCGATGGCGGATCTCGCCGGGTCCCTGGATCTCCTTATCGTCGCCACGAACGCAGTCTTGGATTGGCCGCGCTACCTCTCGACGCTTGCGCCACGGGGGCGCCTCCATTTCGTCGGTGCCGTCCTGGAGCCGCTCAACATTCCGGCGTTTGGCCTCATTTCAGGACAAAAGTCGGTATCTGGATCGCCGCTCGGGCGCATAAGCACTGTCAAACATATGCTGACCTTTTCCGAGCGGCACGACATCGCCCCCATGGTCGAGCATTTCCCCATGAGCCGCGTCAATGAGGCGCTCGCGCACCTGCGTTCCGGAAAGGCTCGCTACCGCATCGTTCTTGATGCGGACTTTTGAAGACCGCCTTATGCGTTCATGTTTGCTTTGTCCAATAATGGAATTGGACTCAGTATAAATCTGGTTGGATGTATGGAAGCCAAAGCCTTGCCCGTCTCCTGGGTGGATGATAATGTAAAACACCTCCGCGGCAGGAATCCGTTGAGCGGCTTGCGGGTAGACCAGGGTAGGGCTTCCGAAATATGCGCAAAAGGCTCACGCGTCTGTCGAGACCGGATCTTCTGAACCTTGCCGAACTGTCCCACGCGACGGCGAAGACGGCAAGCCTCGAGGGTGCGACTGCGCTTTTTCGGGCGGTCGATGCGCTGTTGCCTGTCCGCGGCGCAGTATGGGTGCTGGCGCGATGGGATGCGAATGGCGAAATGCGCGGCGTGCATCAAGTCCTCAACTTCGGATACCCGCCCGAGTGGCTCGCCCTGTATCGCGAGCGGCGCTATGAGCGGGTGGACCCGGTCCTTAGGGGCTACCGTAGCGGCAACCGTATCCAGCTTTGGTCGCAGGCCTTCCGGAGGGCGCGATCGGCGGGTGAGCAGTCCTTCGTGGACGCCTGTATGGCCTTCGACCTTCGCGAGGGCATGACGGCGGGTGTGGACGGGACGAAAGGCTTTGGGAGCGTCCTGTCCTTCTGGGGAGGCGATCTCGGACGCACTGCGCGACACCGCATCGTGATTGAGTTTCTGGCGCCGGCGTTTCACGACCTCCTGATCAGGCTCATGGCGGCCGCCCCGACCGGGGACTCCCACGAGACCGAGAAGACTTTGACTCGGCGCGAACGCCAGACGCTTTACTGGGCCGGTTTCGGCAAGACGACGTGGGAGATCGGTCGCATTGTCGGCATCAGCGAACGCACTGTCATGTTTCATCTCGGCAACGCGATGGGGAAGCTGAACGCGCGTAATCGCGCCCAGGCGATCGCCAAGGCCGCGCAGTGCGGGCTATTGGACCATCCCCCTTGAGCCACGCGCCAAAGGGCGTAGGGCGCGCGTCGGTCAGGCGCTCGAAGAGGGCGCGATCGAGCAAGGCCGCGACGGCGGGCGGGCCCTCGCCAAAACGATATGGTGGACCCAAGGGAATGCAAGGGAGCCCGCGGTGGCACAGGTGTTGGAGAAACCTCTCCTCGACTACGATATAAAGGAAACGCACGCCAAAGGCGCATGACCAGCGATAAATGGCCTTATAGAGCAGGCTTGCTATCGGTGTGGCGCCAGAGGTCCGTGTCCCTTGTGGGAGCGTGGTGAGGCGCGTGACCTCGGCGGTGTCCGGGCCCTTGCGCACGCGGTATCCGGGTTGCAGGAGGGCGCGGAAATCCTCTTCGAGCATGAACGGACGTTCCGGCGGGATGAGCCGCGCGAGCCCTAGAAGCTGTCCGTCATCCGCAAAGACGCCCAGGGTCGTCGAGCCAGGGTCATAACGGTCCCGTTCGCGCCCATCCGGGCACGCGGGTACCCAGCCCAGTTTTTGGCAATAGACGGCGTGCCGCAGCCGGAACGCCTGCTCGCGTTCCTCGCAGGTTTCGACAACGCGGATCGTGTATCCGCCTTCGCGGAAGGGGGTCATCTCGGCCATTGCGCTTTCCTTCGCTTGGGAGGCGACAGAAATAGCGCAAATCAGGCGACGGAGTACCTGTCGATTTATGTAGGTTTGAGATTCGCCTATGGGAAAATCCCGGGCGCTTGACATCCTCCTCACCCTGAAGGGTGAGGATTCCTTCCTGCCAACAGCGGCCCGACCTCAGCCACTTCGATTGCCCGGTCTCTTTTGGGACCGCGCAACTCTCCCGCTTACGCGGCAGAACAGGCTACCCCGGCGTGCCCCGCCGTTGATTGCCATCCCCTTGCGAGAATGTTCTTCGCCGCGTTCACGTCGGCATGGTCTCTGTGACCACAGTGCTGACAGTGAAACGTGGCTTGCGTGACGCGATTGCGCGCATCCACCGCTCCGCACACCGCGCACCCTTGCGAGGTATATTCCGGCGGCACCAGAAGCAACATCCCGCCGCGCCACGAGAGCTTATACTCCAGAAAACGGCGCAGCAGGCCCCATCCCTGGTCGAGGATGGCTTTATTGAGCCCCGCCTTTTGCCGGACGTTGCGTCCCGGTTGTTCGACAGTGCCACGGGCGGACGCCGTCGTATTCCGGACCTTCAGGTCTTCAAGCACCACCACCGCGTGGTTTTGGCTGATGGTGGTGCTGATCTGATGGAGGACGGTTTTCCGCGCTTCGGCGATCTTCTGGTGCAATCGCGTGATTTTGGCCTTCTGTTTCTTCCAGTTGACCGAGAACTTCACCTTATGCGCGAGCCGTCTTTGCTCCCGCGCCAGTGTCTTTTGGTGCTCACGGTACGAAGCGACCGGCAGGAACATCGTGCCGTCCGACAACGTAAGTAGGTGCGCGACCCCCCGATCACCGCCCACGGTGGTGGTGGCCGGATGCACCGGATCGGCGATCTCCTTCTCGACCTGGAGGGCCGCATACCAGTGTCCGCCGGCGCGGCTGACCGTGACATTACGGATTTCACCACCGATGATGCACGACTTGCGAAACTTCACCCAGCCGATGCGCGGCAGGAAGATTGTGGGGAGCACCAGCCGGCCGTCTCCATCGTAGCGGCACAGATCGATCCGGATCTGCTCCGGGTCTGGATAGCGCATGCTGTCGTGGCGCCCCTTCCTTTTGAACACCGGGAATCGCTTGGGGCTCTTCTTGTCGAAGGCGTCTTGAGCGCGCGGTCCAGAAACTTCAAGGCCCATTGCTGCGGATGGGTGGGCGAGTCGGCCAGGAAGCCGAAGGCGTCCGAGTTGCGCCAAGTGGTCAGGCACCTGGCCATATCCCCGTAGGACAATAGGCCGCAACCATGATCGAGATAGGATTTCTGAATGGCTAAAGCGCGATTCCAGACGAAGCGCACACAACCGACCGCCCGGGCTAGGTGGTTTTCCTGTTCCAGCGTGGGTTCCAGTCGATAGCGAACGGCTTTGCGGATGAGCATATACGGTATTGTAGGGTAGGCTCTAGCGAATACAAGGCTCAGGCGGGCGCGGCCGCATCGAGCCGCCTCCCTGCCGCGCTCTTACCCTCCCCCCCTAAACGGGGAGGTTTGCCGCGCACTGGATCAAGGGCCTTGCGAGGGCCTTTCTGAGGAGCGGCTGGCGGGTGGCGCATCGGTTGGGGTCCGGGCAGCGCCGTTCGGTGTGGGCGGGGACGTCTCGGTCGGTGCGAAGCTTAATGGGGTGGCAAGCGCCTCGAGCGAGCGGCCTTCGCCGGCGAATCCCCAGGCAATCTCGGCGGCGGCGCCAAGCAGCATGAGGATCGCGGCCAGGAGGTAGCCCCAGAACACCTCCGTTCGGGAACCCGAGGCTATGAGGACCGCGAACAGGGCGGGGGCAAGGACGCCGCCCGCAGCGGTGCCGAGGGAGTAGAAGAGCGCGATGGCGCGTGCGCGGATCTCGAGCGGGAAGGCCTCGCTCACCGTGAGGTAGGCGGCGCTCGCCCCGGCCGACGCGAGAAAGAATATCGCGGCCCAGGCCAGTGTTTGCGACACGGCAGTCAGGGCGTCGGCGCGAAACAGCCAGGCTGCGGCAATCATGAAGAGGCCCGACAGGCCATAGGTCACGGTTATCATGGGGCGGCGCCCGATGGTGTCGAAGAAACGCGCGAGCACTGCGGCGCCCAGGAAATTGCTTATGGTGAACGGGAGCAGATACAGGCCCACGCTTGCCGCCGGGACCCGGTCGAAGCGGTTCAGCACGAGGCCGTAGGTGAAAAAGAAGGCGTTATAGAAAAAGGCCTGGGCGAGCATGAGGACCGCCCCCAGGGCGGCCCGCCGCGGATAGCGTGTGACGATGATGCGCGCGGCGCCGAGCAGGCCGCGCTGGCGAGGAGGAGCGCCTCCGGCATGCGTGTCCGCCGCCTGCGGGCGACGGGCAGGTCTCGTGACCCGTGCGTGGCGCTCGATCTCGGTAAGTATCCGTTCGGCCTCATGGGCCTGCCCGTGGGCCAGGAGCCAGCGCGGGCTTTCCGGGATCTGGCGGCGCATGATAAGCGCAATCAGGCCGAGCGCTGCGCCAAGCCCGAAGGCTAGGCGCCAGGCGATGGACGAGGCGATGAGCGGGGACCCGAGGAGCGCTGCGCTCAACAGGGCAGCAGCCGCCGCGCCGAGCCAAAAGCTGCCGTTTATCAGTATGTCCAGGCGCCCGCGACGGCTCGCCGGGACGAGCTCCTGGATGGCCGAATTGATTGCGCTGTATTCCCCGCCTATGCCTGCGCCCGTGAGAAAACGCCAGAATGCGAGGCTCGCAAAGCCCTGCGCAAGCCCGGAGGCGGCCGTCGCCACGATGTAGAGCGCAAGAGTTACCGTAAACAGCCGCTTGCGCCCGCTGCGGTCGGCGAGCGCTCCGAAGAACAGGCTCCCGAGGACCGCGCCTGCGAGGTAGCTGCTCGCGAGGAGGCCGATCTCCCGCGTCGAGAGCCCAAGCGCGAAGTGATGCGCAAGCAAGGGGGCGAGGGAGCCGACGAGCGTCACTTCGAGGCCATCGAGTACCCATGTGACGCCGAGCGCGAGGATGAGTCGTCGGTGAAACCGGGACCAGGGGAGCGCATCGAGCCTGCGCGCGATGTCCAGGCCTAATGTCGTGGATGAAGGGCTTGCCGATGACTCGACTACTCCTCGTGGCATGGCATCTCCTGGGGCCGTTCTGCATGGCGCGGGATCCAGCTCTTTCGTACGGAGCATTCCCCGTAAATCAACCCGCACCCGAAGTCGCAGGCTTTGTTCTGGAGAACACGGCGATGCCGCGTTCACCGAATATGCCGGAGGTTACCACGGAGCCGGGCCTTTCGGTCCAACGGATTTCCCGGTCGGGCGACAGAGGTCACCGAGTCGTGCCGCAAGACCCCCATCCCGTGCGTCTGTCTCAAGGTCTCCGACTGGCGCAGCCACTCGCTCAAGCCACTATGCCCCGCGGGGGATACGGGCGTCCTGGACGATTCCGCGCAATTCCTCTTGTGACCGAAGTCGCGGACTTCCTGGCGGAGGGACTGTGAGGCTTTTGCATGCCCTCGGGTTTTGGTCGTCCCAGGTCTCGCGTTGCGCGAAGAGGAGAGCGGAAGACCCGTCGCGCGGCTCCGGGACAAGGACGCCTCTTTGTCGTTAGAATGGCGCCATGGATATCCCGAAATGTAATCCGCGCGCGGCGTATGTGACGAAGGATGGGTCGGAGATCCGCGAGCTATGGCATCCGGACCATCACGGCGCGGGCGCGATGAGCCTTGCGCGGGCGACAGTCGCCCCCAACGAGCAGACGCGCCTGCATAGGCACGTCTGCTCTGAAGAGATCTATCATGTCCTGAGCGGATCCGGCGTTATGGACCTTGGATCTGAGCGTTTCGGGCTTCACGCCGGGGATACCGTCCGTATACCACCGGGGGTGGCGCATCGCGTTTGTGCCTCGTCTTGGGCCTCGCTTGTCATCTTGTGTTGTTGTACGCCCCCCTACCGCCATGACGACACCGAAATCCTCTAAGAAGGCGGCTGCGGCGCGGCGGCCACGGACCACGTCTGGACGAACGACGTCTCAGACCGTGTGGCTTGCGCTCGTGGTACTCATCGCGGCCGGTCTTTGCGTCTATCCCCCATGGAGCGACGTGTGGACGAATTTCGAGGGGTATCACATGCGCGCGACGCTCGTCTACGGCTTCGCGTGGGCGCCCCCGCCGCCCGTGTTCCCGGTGGCGCGGAGCATCGATGTCTTGCGTCTCGGCTGGGAACTCGCCGTGGTCGTGCTGGTGGGCCTTGTGGTCTATCGTCTGCTTGGCGTGATCGGCCGTCGTTGAGGAAGGGGGCTGCGTGCCGCCCAGAGTCGCGCGGCACGCAGCTTTCGTGCGGCGTCAGGCTGCGCTTCGGATGAAGGCGTCCGCGTACATGTCCTTCAATGATGCGCCGGCCAGGTACAGGCGTTTTTTGGCCGACTGAACCATATCGGGGTGGCCGCAAAGGAACACGCGCCAGCCGGCGAGGCCCGTGAGATCGCCTACGGCGACGTCCACGACGCGGCCACGTCGAAGGTCTCCGGACGGTTCCTCGCGCGAAACGCAGGGGTGGTAATGGACGTTCGCGTGTTCGTGGGTGAGCGTGCGGAGTTCGTCAATCAGATACAGCCCGTCTCTGTGGCTGCTCCCGTGGTAGAGGTGGATGGGGCCGCGGTGCCCGAGGTGCAGGGCGTCGCGGATGATGCCGTAGAGCGGCGCCAGTCCGGACCCGGTGCCAAGAAGCAGTAGGGGCTGTTCGGGGTTGGATGGCAGATAAAAGCACTCGCCGAGCGGCTGGCTTACGGCGACCCTATCGCCCACCTGCAGCGCTTCATGGATCCACCCGCTCACGCGACCTGCCGCCACCTTGCGCACATGCAGTGTCAGGTGCGGATCGACCCCTGGCGTGCTTGCGAGGGAGTAGCTGCGGCTTAAGGTGTCATCTTTGAATATATTGATAAATTGCCCGGCCCGGTAGTCCCCCATGTCTAAGCACTCAAGGTCGACCGAGACGATTTCACGGTTGAGCGGCGTGATCGCGCGCACGGTAGCCGCCAGTCGTCCCGCTTCGGCACCCGGACGCTCGACGCGCAGCGTTCCCGTAGGCGTGCATTGGCACGCCAGGAAGTATCCGCGGGCCCGCAACGTGTCTTTCAAGCCCTTTTGGGATGCCGCCGGGACCGAGCCTTCCACGGCACGCATGAGGCAGGTCTGGCAGACGCCGCTGCGGCACGAGGAGGGGACGGTCGCGCCGCCCCGTGTCAGGGTGTCGAGGACGGTTTCGCCGTCCGCACCGGTGTAGGCCTTGTCGTCCAACAATATCTCGGGCATGGGGGTCTCCAAAGCGTTTAGCGGCCGAGGATGTCTTTCCGGGTGGACTCGCAGATGGCTGCCACTTGGGCGATGTTGGTCTCCGCCACATTGAGCTCGCGCAGCGTGGCGCCCAGATGTTCGACGATGATGTCGAAATGCTGGTCGTTCAGGCCCCGTGTGACGAGATGGGCGTGCCCCCGGCGCATGTCGGCACCGGTATAGTTGTTGGGGCCGCCAAAGGCCATAGTGAGGAACGCCTTCTGCTTTGCGGCCTGCCTTTCCATGTCGACGTCATCGAAGAAGCCGTTGACCCGGTCGTCCGCAAGGACCTTCCGGTAGAAGATGTCCACAGCCACATTGACCGCCGGTTCGCCGCCTATTTTTTCAAACAATGCCTGAGTCATATCGCTCCTCGTCGCTCTTATGAGGAAAGATGTATACTATATACATCTTTCGTGGGGCAACCCGCCGGGGCTTGGTGCCCTAACAACATTTGGCGGGTATGCCGGTACACTATTACAAGGAAGTTAGTTTTGTCAAATATCATTCCATGGCAGTTTGACGCTTCATCGCAGCGCGTCGATACGAGGGCTTATGCAACTGACCCGCTATAGTGACTATGCCTTGCGGATTTTGATGTACCTGAGCATGAAGGAAGGGGAGGGGACCGCGACCATCAGCGACATCGCGGCGTTTTATGGCATTTCCCGTAATCACCTCGTGAAGATCGTGCACAGACTGGGGCAGCTTGGTTTTGTCACAACCACGCGCGGCAAGGGGGGCGGTCTGAAACTCGCGCGTTCAGCGGCGCAGATCGGCATCGGTGAGGTCGTGCGCCAGACTGAGGTTAACTTCGACATCGTCGAGTGCTTCGATGTGCAGGCCAACACCTGTCGCCTGACCCCCATCTGTCACCTGAAGGGCATGCTGATGGCCGCTCAGACGCAATTCCTGAACGAACTCGATACCTACACGCTGGCGGACGCGATCGCGGGACGTAATCGCGGGTTCATGTCGCTGCTCGAGCGCATCCGCCTGGGCGCCCCCGCGCCCTGATTGTCCGTGGGCGCGGGGGGCGGAGTCCGGCGGGGCTGGGGGACGAGCGGTCGCCGCATGGGTCCTGGGCTCGTTATACTGTCGCGCTTGGCGCGCGCCCGCCGGGCGCGGCGGGGAATGATGAAAAGGAGCGGTGATGCGTTTAGTCAGGGAAGCCTTGTTCGGGGCGGTCTTGGTAAGCCAATCGGCCTGGGCGGCCCATCCTTGGACGATCGGTAATGTGCCCTCTTATTATCAGGGCCGCTACGGCACGGCCCAGACGATCGGGATTTTTTACGATCCAAGCTATCTCCAATACCAAACGGCGCGCATTCGACTCAAGCTTACCGTCCCGTATATCTCGGTATCGAGCCTGCCGGCGGGCGCCAAACTCACGAACGGGACCTTGTCGACGCGCACACAAAATAGCCAGACGATCACCGCGAGCGGCCTCGGGGACATATGGTTGGCGGGACACTTCACCTTGATTCCGGAACGCGGCCTGAGGCCCGCGTTGGTGCCGTATGCCAAGATCAAGTTCGGGACCGCATCGGCGGCCAAGGGGCTTGGTACCGGCCGCAACGACTATGAAGTCGGACTTGGCCTCAATACAACGATTGGCGTCAATGTGTTTCCGTTCGCGCATATAGGCTATCGTTTCGTCGGCAGTCCCCCTGGGCAGCGCTTGCGGAACATCGCCACCTACGATGCCGGGGTCAGTATCGCGGTCACTTTCCGCAATATCATTACGGCGATGTATGCCGGGAGCCAATCCGAGCAGGCGGGTTACGCAGGGCCCTCGGACGCGATTCTTGCCTGGAACTACAATGTCACGACCGCGGGCAGCGGTTTTCAGGCATACATCGATAAGGGTTTGAGCAATGGGAGCGCAGATCTGGGGGCAGGCCTGGGTGGTCAGATCGTTTTTTGATCCCGTCCCCAACCCGTTGGGCTGGCGCCTCCTTTTGCCTTAGGCCGGCTGCGCTACGGCAGGAGCGAGGGAAGCGACAGGGTCAGGGAGGGCGATGACAGGATCGGCGTGGTTTGTGGGCGCGTCACGGTGGGACGTGTAATCTGCGGGCGCGTCACGGCAGGGCGCGTCACCGAAGGGCGCGTGACGAGCGGCCGCGAAGACCCCCCAGTCAGTTTGCCACCCACATGCAGCCCAAACGTCATGACATGAATGTTAGGTACTGTTCTCAGGACCACGAACCGGTCTGGCCCCTCGCGCCTTACCGTCAGAAAGAAGGGGCCGTGCCCGGTGTTTTGTCGGGGGTGGCCGTGCGTGATCAGGGTCTGTCCATCGAAGCGCCATGCGCCATGTGCGTGTCGCGTGTAGCCGGCGATGAAGATGCGCGCGTGGGCGTCCTTGAGGCCGGTGGCGGGCCGTAAGGTGCTGACCGCAGGATGACCAAAGCGGTAATAGCCCTGCGCCACGACATAGCGCCCCACCAGATCCTTAGGGGCCTGGGCCCCGGTCCATAAAAATAATCGGTTGCCGAGCGCTATTGCGTGGCGGCCGGCCATGCGCAGTGTGCCGCGCATAAGGAATCGCGTCGCTTGACCACGCGGTCTGGGCAGGGCATGGACGCGGGTTGCAGTCCAGCGGCCGGCAACAGGGGAGGCCGCGCTCACGGCGAGCTCCATGCCTATTGTGGGCCGGGCGTGTTCGCTCTGTTCGAGGCGAGCGAGGGCGCGCGCGCTTACATCGACGGTTTGCCCGAGGATCCGTAAGCGTTGGCCGTTGGCGGCGATGGTCTGCACGAGCCCCACCAAGGCGTGCTGTACACGGACGTCGCGGGCCGTCCGACGTCCCCCCTGGGCGAAGGCGTCGACGAATACGCTCTGTCCCCGGTGCAGGGCGTCCACATTCTCGCGTCGTCCGTCCACCCAATAGCGCGTCTTGGTAGAGAGGAGATATTCGGCGCCGTTCACGTAAATGCTTCCGAAGCGCTGGATCACGCCGATCGCGGTGATGCCGGTGCCCCCGATCCCGCCGCGTGCCGCCCCGGTTCCGCCTATGCCGCCCCGCGGCCCTGAAAATCCGCTCAGCAAGCCCATGAGCGCGGCGAGGACCGCGACGCGTCGCACGAGAGGGGTGGCGCGGATCATGACCTGTGCTCTCCAGACAAGGCTGTGTCCTCGTAGCAGTAGACACCCACGCGCATGCGCCGGGCCCCCGGGGTGGCCTTGTCGGCGCACTCGAGGGGATTGAGCTCCCGATGCAGGCCCTGCAGCAGATGATCGGCGGCCGCCTCGATGCGCGGCCGCGCATGCAAGGCCGCCTCCGCCGGCAGCGCATCCAGAAACAGCGCGCGCTCGAGGAATGGGGGGTCATCGGCCAGATTATGGAAGGCGCAAGCCATGTGGTCGCCGACGTTGTCCGCGAGAAAGTTCAGTTTCTCTTCAGGGATGTCTGGAACATAGGCGGTTCGCAGCAGATGCGCGCACCCGGCGTCATCGATCCGTACCGCGCGGGCACGGACCAGTTCGTCCAGGATGGCGCGCGGACGCATGTCGGCCTTTATGCGTCGGGTCAAGGTCTCGATACTGGGCCCGCTTTCGCTATGGAGTGGGAGACCAAGCAGTGCGCCGGATGCGTCGCGCGTGTCCTTGCCTGCCGTCCACGCGGCGATGAGTTGCGCGGCGATATGGGTTCCGCGCCCGAGTGAGGCAGGCGGTGATCCCTCGGCGACCAGCGCGCGCAGGCGTTTCACATCCTTTCTATGGATACCGGTCATCAGGCTGAGATCACTGCCGGTCGGAGGCCGATGGGCTGCGCGCGCCAGCGCCTCGTCCACATATAAGGTCTTTAAGAGTTCAGCGAAGGCCGTAAACGTGAACCCCTGGCTGATGGCGTAACCCACCAGCGGCCGCAATAAGCGGCTAATGGCGCGCTGGAGCACGGCGTTCATGGGCGGTGTGTCCATGGGGCAAGGGGGCACATGGGACGCAGTATGCCACAAAACTTGACGTGGGAAAAATTCCCACTAATATGGAGACAGGTTCGGGTCGCGCCTGCATTCCGGCGGTTCGAGGGGGTGAACCCTTTTTTAAGGAGATGATGACCATGAGGATGCGTCTACTAGTGGTTGCGGTCTTGTCGGCGGCTTTGAGCGCAAGTGCGGCGGCGGCGAATCATGCCGAGGGCGGAGGTCACGCGGTGGCGGGAGGCGCGGCCACGGTGGGCGCGGACCGGGACGGCGTGCTCGCGGAGCCCGCGACAATCGTTCAGTTTCCGGCGGACCACGAGGGCCTCGACGCAACGGCGGAGAATGACGGTGTCCTCGTTCGCGCGAAGGGCGCTTCCGGGGATGAGCGTGATGAGCTGATCGTGTTGGCGCGCGATCAGGCCAAGCTTCAGTATCTGAAGGGCCTGGCGGCGCAGTACGTCACGTCCGACAAGGCGGAGAAGGTTGAGGTCGACGCCCTGCGGAGTCGGATGCGCCGACTCAAGATGCGGATGGAGCGCATCCATGACCGTCTTCAGCGGGTTGATGCGAGCGCGTCGGGGGCGGAGCCTGCTGGCGCGAATATCGGTGATGATGGCGGTGGCCGCGACCGTCGCGTGGTTGAGCGCTCGCCCCTGGGCCACCCTGAAGCCGGCCGGCCGCAGCTTGAGCGTCCCGAGATTCAACGACCGCAGATCGAGCGTCCCGAGATCGAGCGTCCGATGGTGGAGCGCCCGATTATCGACCGCTGAGGCGATCTCGGGCGGGCGGATCTGGCCGGCGGCCAGGGAGCGCCTAGAGCCCGTAGCGCGAAAGCGTGCTTTTCGCTTTGTGAAGCGCGTTCTGGGCGCTGGCCCCGGCCTTGTAGCGACGCAGATAGTTCGCCACAAGCGCCTTCAGGCGTGGAGCCGTCACGCCGTGATGCAAAGCTGAGACCAGCAACTGGCCGGTGGTCTGTGGCGGGGCGCCTTGGGCCACCGCATGCGTGTAGGCGCCCGTCGCGCTTTGCACGCGCGCGGGCCCTGCGTGATTGCGAAAGGCGCTCGTGAGGACGCGGGCGAGGCCGGTGCCCGCGCGGCCTTTCAGCGTCCCATGCGAGTAATAATGCGCAGGAAGGCGCGGAATGCCCTTGATGCTCGCAAGGATGGGCTGCAGGGCTTGGCTGCGATAGTGGTGGCTTGCGACGAGTGCCGCCGAGCGGGCTTGCACGGCGGATAGGCCCTTGCTTTCCAGGGTATGCAGGAGCGTCTGGGTGATGGTCATGGAGGCCGCGCCCGCGACGGGCGACAGAGCGAGGGTCGATACGAGAAGCGCCGCGTGTCGGCGGTGTGCCATAGAGACCTCCTTCTTGTGACCGGGTTTTTGGGAAGGACGCGGTCAAGCTGTCCTGACCGGATCTTTATCTTTAAGCCTTATCACGGGACACAGTGTGGCAGGTCGGCCATTATTTTCGGATGGTCCATAGGAAGGAGGACCGCGCGCGGCCGCCTCTTGTGGTAATGTCGACAGACCCTTGGGGATTGCGGCCTTCGTATCGCCGACTCCGAGGCCACAAAGGGGGCGGATGGCGTTTGGAGGGGGTTGTGACGGGTCTATCGCGCACGGGATCGGCTGTAGGGGCGGGAGGGGGGCTTGCGCTCTGGTTTACCGGCCTGCCGGGGAGCGGCAAGAGTACCTTGAGCCGTGCGGTGGCGCGCGAGCTCGATGCCCAGGATGCACGTCTTGTGACGTTGCTGGATGGGGATATCGTGCGCACCTTTCTGTCGCAGGGGGCAGGGTTTACGCGCAAGGACCGATACGACAATGTTTGTCGTATCGGATACGCGGCAAGCCTCATCGCGCGCCATGGCGGTATTGCGATCGTGGCGGCCGTTTCGCCGTATCGGGATGGCCGGCTTGCGGCTCGCCGCCTTGTCGAGGACGCGGGCGGCGTCTTCCTAGAGATCCACATGGACACGCCGTTTGCGTCCTGCGTGGCGCGCGACCCGAAGGGCCATTACGCACAAGCCCTGGCAGGCGATCTGGATCTCTTTACCGGCGTCGATGATCCTTATGAAAAACCGCTTGCGCCGGATATCCGCGTGCGCACCGAGACCGAGGATGTCGCCTGTGCTCTGCTGCATGTCATGGGCTCGTTGCGCGAGCGGCGGCTCCTGGCCCCGGCCGGACGCAAGACCGTGGGTTAGGTTTTTGGGGCGGCGCCACGGCGTGTTCGTGCTAAAATGCCTCACCGAAACGACCCGGCTACGCGCCGCTTTGAACATCCCATGAGCCCATCGTCCATCGCCCGGATTCGGGAGATTCCTTACAACTACACCTCGTTTTCCGACCGGGAGATCGTCATGCGATTTCTGGGCGCGGAGATGTGGGAGACCCTAAACGCGCTGCGCGCTACGCGCGTGACCGGGCGTTCCGCGCGCATGTTGTTCGAGGTCTTGGGCGACATGTGGGTGGTGAGCCGCAATCCCTTTATCCAGGACGATCTCTTGCGTCACGATGCGCGGCTTTCGCAGCTCGTATCAGCCTTGCACCACAGGCTGGACCAGATCGTGGAGCGTGCTCAAGGAAATCCCGAGGCCCTGGCGCTTGCCTCCGCGGCCCGCGCCGCCGTGCACGCCTTCGAGGAGGGCTTTCCGAGGGAGCGCGGTCTGCGCAAGAAGGCCATGCGGGTATTTTCGCGGGTCACCCGGCGCGACAATGTGGACTTCAGTGCCTATGCGCGTGCCGCGCATGTGACCGATGCCACCGACTGGCGCGTCGAACTGCCATTCGTGGTCGTCAATCCTGATACGGAAGAGGAGGTGATGGGGATAGTCCAGGGCTGCATCGAGCTCGGCCTCACCATCATTCCGCGAGGCGGTGGCACGGGTTACACCGGAGGCGCGGTCCCGCTCTTTGCCGACACTGCCATCATCAATACGGAGAAGCTCGACGGCCTCGGCGAGGTGGTGTGGCAGGCGCTGCCTGGCGTCGAGAAGAGCGTACCCACCATCCGCGCAGGGGCGGGTGTCGTGACGCTGCGGGTGACCGAGGTCGCCGAGGCTGGGGGCCTTTCGTTCGCGGTCGATCCCACCTCGCAGGACGCCTCCACCATAGGCGGCAATGTGGCGATGAACGCCGGTGGCAAGAAGGCCGTCTTGTGGGGGACGACTCTCGACAATCTTGTGTCGTGGCGCATGGTGACGCCGCGCGGCGAGTGGCTTAGCGTCGAGCGCGAGAACCATAATCTTGGCAAGATTCATGAGCAGGACGAGGTGGTGTTTCAGGTGCGCCGCTTCGGCCCCGATGGCAGCACGCCGGTCGGGTCCGGCGAGACCTTGCGGATGCCCGGGCGCTCCTTGCGCAAAGAAGGCCTTGGCAAGGATGTGACGGATAAGTTCTTGTCGGGCCTGCCCGGCGTCCAGAAGGAGGGGTGCGACGGCATCATCACGTCTGCGGTCTTTATCTTGCATGAAAAGCCAAAACATCTACGGACCGTGTGCCTTGAGTTTTTCGGCGCCGATCTGCGCGAGGCCGTATCGGCGATCACGGCGATCAAGGCATATCCGGAGACCTCCCCGGGCGTGATGTTGGCGGGGCTTGAGCATTTGGATGAACGCTATCTGCGGGCCGTGCGCTACAGTACCAAGGCCCCGCGCCGCGAACGTCCGAAGATGGTCCTTCTATGCGACATCGCGGGCGACGACGAGCGCCATGTGGGAGAGGCGGCGGCGGCGATCGTGCGGATCGCCAACGGTCGTGGAGGCGAAGGCCACGTCGCCGTGACCAGTGAGGCACGCCGGCGCTTCTGGGCCGACCGCGCCAAGACCGCAGCCATCGCGGCGCATACCAACGCCTTCAAGATCAACGAGGACGTGGTCATTCCCATCGAGCGCCTCGCCGACTACAGCGAGGGCGTCGAGCGTATCAATATCGAACAGTCGCTCATGAATAAGATCACGACCGTGGAGGCGGTCATCGCTTACCTGAGCGAGGGGGGCGGTCCCGCGGCGGCGTCCGAGTATGAGGCGAGCGTGGAAAGCGCAGCGATCCTTGCGGCCAAGACCGAGGCGGCCGTGACGCACCTGCGCGCGGTCGCAATGCGATGGTCGGGGATATTGGCGAGCCTCGACCTTCCGGTGGCCGCCTGTGCCGATCTGCTGGATGCCGACCACGTGGATCACTCGCGGCCGGACGAGCCTCTCCTGGGCTTACTCCTGCGGCGTAGGCTGCGCATCTCATACCGGGCCGAGGTCGATCGGGTCTTGCAGGACATCTTTGCGGGGCACGAGATGGCGAAAGTCCGCAATCGCCTCGAGGCCATACATGCCGAGGTATTGACCAAGCGGCTTTTCGTGGCACTCCACATGCACGCCGGTGACGGCAATGTCCACACCAATATCCCCGTCAATTCGAACGACTACCAGATGATGCGGGAGGCTGATCGCATCGTAGAGCGCGTGATGCGCTTGGCGGTGGACTTAGGGGGCGTGATATCGGGCGAGCACGGCATTGGTCTCACCAAGATCCGGTACCTGGACCCCGAGACGATAGAGGCTTTCGCGGCCTACAAGCGTCGCGTGGACCCGGATGGACGCTTCAATCGCGGCAAGCTCATGCCAGGCTCGGGGCTCGAGCGGGCCTATACGCCCTCCCTGCGTCTCGTCTCACAAGAGGCCTTGATCCTGGAGCGGAGCGAGCTTGGGGCTTTGAACGATGCGATCCGCAACTGCCTGCGGTGCGGCAAGTGCAAGCCGGTCTGCACGACGCACGTGCCCCGGGCCAATCTCCTGTATTCGCCGCGCAACAAGATACTCGGGACTGGCCTCATCATCGAGGCGTTCCTCTACGAGGAGCAGACCCGGCGGGGTATATCGGTCCACCATTTCGATGGCATGAACGACATCGCGGACCACTGCACGGTGTGCCACAAGTGCCTGAACCCCTGTCCGGTCGACATCGATTTCGGGGACGTGTCCATTCGCATGCGTGAGATCCTGCGGGCGCGCGGTCACAAGCGCATGGCCATGGGCACGCGCGCCTCCATGGCGTTTCTGAACGCGACTGACCCAGGCACCATCCGCGCCCTGCGCAAGGGACTCATCGAGTGGGGATTCAAGGCCCAGAGATGGGGGCACGAAGTGGCGGTGAAGCTGCCATCTGTCGCTCGGCCTGCGCGTCCGGAGGCGACCACCGGCAAGACGCCGGTGGCAGCGCAGGTCATTCATTTCTTGAAGAAACCCCTGCCAAGCGGGGTGCCGCGTCAGACCATGCGCGCGCTGCTTGGTATAGAGGATACGAAGACCGTGCCCATTCTGCGTGATCCTGCCAGGGTGAACGACGACTCGGACGCGGTGTTCTATTTTCCCGGCTGCGGTTCCGAGCGGCTTTTTAGTCAAGTGGGGCTTGCGACGCTCGCCATGCTCTACGAAGTGGGGGCGCAGGCCGTGCTCCCCCCGGGCTATCTGTGCTGTGGCTATCCCCAGACCGCCGCGGGCGAGGATGCGCGCGGCCGGCAGATCACCACCGACAATCGCGTGCTCTTCCATCGGGTCGCGAACACGCTCAATTATCTCGACATAAAGACCGTGATCGTGTCGTGTGGGACCTGCATGGATCAGCTTCTGAAGTATGAGTTCGAACAGATATTTCCGGGGTGCCGGCTGCTCGATATCCATGAATATCTGATGGAGAAGTCGGTTTCACTGGAGGGTGTCGAGGGGGTCAGATACATGTATCACGATCCCTGTCACACACCGATGAAGACGCATAACCCCGTAGCGGTCGCAACCGCGCTCGTGGGTAGCCCCGTGACCCTGTCGGATCGTTGCTGCGGGGAGGCTGGGACCTTCGCCGTGGCGCGCCCCGACATCGCGACCCAGGTCCGTTTTCGCAAGGAGGAGGAGCTCAAGAAGGGCCTGCGGACGTTGAACGAGGGAGCGGGACGCGAGGCGGCGGCGAACGTCAAGATCCTGACGTCATGCCCGGCGTGCCTTCAGGGTTTGAGTCGGTATCGAGAGGATACGGGTCTCGACGCGGACTATATCGTGGTCGAGGTGGCGAATAAGCGCCTGGGCGAGGGCTGGCAGCAGCGCTTCGCGGACGCGGTGAAGGCGGGCGGTATCGAACGGGTGTTGCTGTGACGTACTTGCTCTGAGAGGCCCGCGGCCGTGCGGCCTCGCAGGCGAAAGGCGCCCCCTGAAGAAGGGGGCGCCGTGCGGCCCTACGGTAACGTGACAACGATATAAGCGCTTTCTTTGCCGCGGCGTATGAGCACCGGGATCGGGGTGTGGGCCGGCAGGTTCGCGACCAGATGCGCGATCTGGCTTGGCGAGCTGATGGGTGCGCCATTGACCTCCTGGATGACCATCCCGGGGGCGATCCCGGCGTTCTGGGCAGGACCCGGATCGACGCTCAAGACCACGACGCCGTGGTGGATACCCATGTCGGTGAGGGCCTCATGGGTGAGCGGACCCACCTCCATGTGCATACGCGACAATGTGACGTTGCGGCTCGGCGCGTGGCGCAGATTCTTCGGGAGCGTTCCCACGCGGACTCGGATGGTGAGCGGCCGGCCCTTGCGCATGATGCCGACTGGTACGCGCGTGCCAGGGCTCGTATTGCCGACAAGCGGCGGCAATTGACCCACGCTATAAACAGGCTTGTTGTCGTAGGTGATAATGACGTCGCCAGGCTTCAGGCCGGCCTTGGCGGCCGGACCGTCATGCGCGAGACTTGCGATGAGCGCGCCTACTGGTTCCTTCAGGCGCATGGCGCGCGCCATCTCGGCGCTCACGCCTTGGACATCGACCCCGAGCCAGCCAAAGCGGAGGGCGTGGTGATGCTCAAGCGCGTTCACGACGCGCATGGCGGCGTTGATCGGTATCGAGAACGAGAGCCCCATATAGCCACCGTTACTCGTGTAGATCTGGTCGTTGATACCCACGACCTGGCCCGCCATATTGAAAAGCGGGCCGCCGGAATTACCCGGATTGATGGGGACGTCGCTCTGGATGAAGGGGATGTATTCGTCATCGGAGAGCGGCCGGTTGACTGCGCTTACGACGCCCTGGGTGACGGTATTGTAGAAGCCGAACGGTGCGCCCACCGCCAGGAGCCACTGACCCACCTGCAGGTGATCCGAGTTGCCGAGCGGGACGGTTGGAAGGTCGTGGCCCTTGATTTTCAGGAGTGCGGTGTCATAACGCACCGACAAACCCACGAGCTTCGCCTTGTAGGCGTGATGATTGGAGAGCCCCACGACGATGTGGTTCGCGCCGCGCACGACATGGGCGGCTGTTACGATGTAACCGGAGCGGCTTATGATGAATCCCGACCCGAGCGACTCCACCTTCTCTTTCTGTGAAGGCGCCACATTCGGCCCCGAGAAGAAGCGCTGAAAGAACGGGTAGAATGGTGAGTTCGGCGGCAACGGATCGACCGGTGTCGAGCCGCGCACGGTTTTTGTGCTGGTGCTGCTGATGTTCACCACTGCTGCGCCGTAATGCTGGATGATCGGCGTGAAGTCCGGCAGCCCCACTATCGGTTGCGCAGCGAACGCCCCTTGGCAGGCAACGCCCCCCGCAAATCCCGCCGCTAGCGCGACCGATTTCCACCGATGCCGGTGCGGCCGGTCTTTCAAGTGACCCATGTCGATCTCCTCGTAGAATAATTCATCAACGTCCGGCGCAGCCTTCCGGCAGGCATTGCGCCGAGACCGGGGTTTCCGGTTCTTCGGCAAGGACGGCCAGCCGTGCCCTAAAGCGCACTGATGGCTTTGAGCATGCTCGACGCCGGTTGTTCCCCTGCCTCTGGAAAAACTCCTCCCATGCTGCCCCTATGATACCGCGAACGGGTGTTACGTCCCAAGTATGAGTGTGGTCGTGCGTGGATCGCCCCGCGCCCAGGCGAGCCGCGGCCTGGGGGCAGATCAGAGGTGATGCGGGGCGGCGCCCCGCATCACCCCCGTCGCTGAGCCGCCAGCCTCTATGCGAAAAGGTGGGTCGCGGCGTAGATGATGAGGCCGACCAGGCCGCCGACCAGGGTGCCGTTAATACGAATGAATTGCAGGTCGCGTCCGATGTTGAGTTCTATTTGATCGACGAGGAAGGTGTCGTTCCAGGCCTTCACCTGCGCCGTGATGAAGAGTCCCAGCGTGCGCCGATATCTTTCGATGAGGGGCGGGGCGAAGGACGCGATCTGAGCGTCGATCCAGGCGTGCGATTGGGGACTGTTTGCGAACCTTTCGGCAAGGTCCTGGACGGTTACGGCAAGCCGCCGGGAGAGCGGCGCGTCTGCACAGTCAAGCTGCCCCGCGAGCCAGCGCTGGAATTCATCCCAGATGCCCTGAAAGGCGGATCCTATCTCGGGATTGTGACGCAGTTCGGTTTGAATGGTCTTCATTCGCGCCCGGAAGGTCTCGTCAGTCATGAGTTTGTCGACAATATCCAAGACGACCTCGTCGAAGCGTCTGCGCAGCACATGGTCGTGATCGTCGCGGACGGCTTGCAGCACGGTCTGAAGGGCATCGTAGAGGCGCTGAAGGATGGCGCGGCCCACGCGCTCGTCGAGATTTAGTGTTGAGGGCACATAGTCCATGTGACGGGCAATGGCATGCACCAGCTCCTTGCGGACATCTTCGTGTTGGAGGAAGTCGTAGAGCTGCTCCAGGGCCTCGTCCAACAACCACTGGTGGCGACGATTTTCCGAGAGTGAGCGCAGCACTTGGGCCGCCAGTGTGCTGGCATCGAGGGTATCGAGCCCGGAGGCAATGGCCTGCGTCAGGAAGTCGCGGGCCTGCTGGCGGTCGATCGATCCAAACAGGCGTGCCAGTGCGCGGCTGAGATAGGCCTGGATCCGTGCCCGGTTGTCCTCGCGGTTGGTCCATTTGGCGACCCGCCGGCCGGGGGCCAAGGCGCGGATACCCTCGAGCACCTTGTCGGTTGACAGGAAACGGGATTGGATGAACTCGCCGAGACTGTCAGCGATGCGCCGCTTATTGGCGGAGATGATGGCCGTATGAGGCAAGGGAAGGCCGAAGGGGTGGCGGAAGAGTGCCACAACCGCGAACCAATCGGCCAAGGCGCCGACCATGGCCGCCTCGCTGAAGGCCGCGACGAAGCCAAGCCACGGGTGTGCGGGGCGGAAGTGTTCCGCTACGACGTAGAGAACACCGGCTGAGGCGAGCAGGCTGAAGGCGAGCAGGCGCGCGGCTTGCAGTCTCGCGCGCTTGGCGCGGTCGCCTGCGGGTCGGGGGGTCGGAGTCAGAGTTGGCATCATGGGCATGTTCAAGGATAGCGGGCGCTACACGCTTTGTCCCCGGCTTTCCGGTGGCGGTTTTTTAAAAGAGGGCCGAGGTCTGTGCCGAGGCGACAACGATCCCTTGTTCGTGGCTCAAAGAGATATCGCGCAGCCAGGTCGCGAGCCACCCGGGCACCGTCTCGGCCGGCATCGGCCGCGCGATCACGTAGCCTTGCGCAAGGTCACACCCCTGCGCCTTCAGCCACTCCCATTGCTCCAGGGTCTCCACCCCCTCCGCGAGTACCGGACGTCCGAGCTGATGCGCCATGTGTATGACCCCTTCGACGATCGCCCGATGCTGTGGGTCCTCGGGAAGCGGGGCAATGAAGGTGCGGTCGATCTTGATGAGGGCCGCCGGGAGATCGGTCAGGTAACTAAGCGACGCCTGACCCGTCCCGAAATCGTCGATCGCGAATTGCAGGCCCCGTTTGCACCAGGCGTCAAGTGTACGTCGCGCCCGGGCGGGATCGGCGAAGGCGGCGCGTTCCGTGATCTCTAGGGCGATGTGGTGCATGGAAGTCCCACTCGTGCGCAAGACCTCGCACACGCGATGGTGGATCTCGGGGTCCTGGAATTGGGTAGGCGACAGATTCACGGCGATCTGGAGCGTGATCCCTTGCTCCATCCAGCGCCTCTGTTGCCGGCACGCTTCCTGAAGTACCCACTCCCCAAGGGGTACGATGAGCCCCGACTCTTCAGCGATCGGCACGAAGACATCGGGGGACTGCGGTTGCCAGTCAGGGTTGCGCCAACGCAAAAGCGCCTCCATGCCCGCTATGCGCCCCGTGCGCAGCTCGATCTGCGGCTGATAATGAAGCGTGAACGAATTCTCGGCCAGGGCCTTGCGCAGTCTTTTCTGAAGTGCTTGGCGGTCGCGCGTGGCGTGATCCAGGGAGGGTTCGAAGAGTGACCAGCGATTACGTCCTTGGCGTTTGGCCTCGTACATGGCGAGGTCGGCGTGCCGTAGCAGGCCCTGAGGATCGCTGTCGTCGAAGGGGAAAACCGTGATGCCGATGCTCGCCTGGGTCGTGACTTGGTCTGTGTCGATACGCACGGGCGACCTCATTGCCGCGAGGAACCGCGCGATGACGTTTTCGATGTCTTCCATGCGGGCGGCGTCTCGTAACAGCACGGCAAACTCGTCGCCGCTCAGCCGCCCGATGATATCGCCGTTACGCGCGGTCCGACGCAGACGCGCAGTCACTTCCAGCAGCAGGCGGTCGCCGGCCGCATGCCCGAGCGAGTCGTTGATATCCTTGAAACGATCGAGATCGATGAATAGTATCGCCTGCAGGGCGTCGGCATGCGCCTGCCCCTTGATGGTCTCGCCAAGCAGCTCCAGGAAGTGGGCGCGATTGGGGAGGCCGGTTAGTTCGTCGTAATGGGCCAGGGTCCGCAGGCGCGTCTGGGCCGTGTCGAGCTCGCACACCGAGCTGATATCCCAGGAGACCTGCGCAAGCCACGCCTTGGCCTCTTGCGAGAGCGCCTCGGGAACCATGGGGCGGCAGGCGATTGTGCCGTAGTGATGACCGTTGTGGGTTAGGGGATAGACAATCCGGTAAGGGGGGTCCGCCGGCGTCAAGGCGAGTGTCAGCGCGCTTTGCGGGTCCAAGTGCAGGGGGCCACCCTGAGCCACGCTCATCGGGGTCCCCGCACCATCGATGCGGGCCATCGCGATCCAAAGGAGATCGAGGTGTTCGGCTATGTTGTCGAAGACCTTGCCTAGCGCGGTGTCCGGGCTCTCGCCGCGCAGTGAAGCGTCGGTCAGGCGATCCCGAAGCTCGCGGGCGAGCGCATCCCGTTTTTGGATCGTGATGTCGCGACCCATGAGCAGGGAGCCGCCACCCACCGTTTCCGGCAGGCGGCAGCGCAGCAGATCGAGCACGCGCGGCGTCGTGTGGGCGCGGCGCAAAAGCACCTCTTCGCGTACGGACCCCGCAGGCTCGCGGCTCATGAAGTCGCGCAAGCTGTCGCGCGTCGGGGCGTCCTTTGCGCGCCGCAGGACCTCACCAGGATCGACGTGAATCAGGTCTTCGCGTTCGAACCCGAAGGCCTCCAGCGTGGCGCGGTTGGCGAGCTGCCAGCGGCCGTCGTCGTTGAGCAGGCCGATCAAGTCGGGCGAGGCTTCGAGCAGGGTTCGCACGGCCGCTTCCCGTCGCTTGGAGCGCCGCAGCAGGCCTTGAAGCCGGAAATCGCGCAGGATGCGTTCCCGAACCGCGTCACCGTTTAGGCGCGCGACCTTGGTGGCGACCATCTGCAGCATTACGATGGTGAGCGCCATGGCGAGCCCCATCAGGCCCTGATGGCCCATGAATTCGCGCCAGGCGAGCGCCAGTACCGGTGGGATGGCAAAGGCTTCGTAGCCGCCCGCGAGTATACTCAGAAAGGGGATGGGTCCGGCGATCAGCCCGGTTACGATGGCAACGAGAAACGGCGGGTTGATGCCGGTTTGTGGGTGGGGCACCGCGACGATCAGAAGCGCCCATAGCAAACCGTCGACAAAGAGATGGGCCACGAGGCGCGCGTGGCGATAGTGGGCGTCGAGCCCTTGGTCGCGGGCAAGAGGCGACGCCGGGAAGAATCGCAGGGCCCCGTTGGCGGCCAATCCGAGCCACCACAAAGCCTTTTCCGGGGTCGGCACGGGGCGCGCGAACAGAATGAGGCAGGCGGTGGCGACCGCCAGATTGGCGAGAACCTGCCATCCGTAATTCCGGCAAAAGATGCGGAGTTGCTCTTCGAGAAGCGCGGTCTTTAACGGGGTATCGAGTCGTCCCTTCGGGCCCTGCGTGGTGTGGGGCCCAGCGGGATGGCAAGGCTCGGCCCCGGGCTGTCGGTGGCGATCCATTGTCTTCGTTGTAATCCCTGCCTCGTCAGTGGGCGCCCTGTAGGTCCCTGAAGGGATAGGCCGCGTCCCTGCGCTGGGATTGTGGCGTATTTCAGACGTTCAGGGAAGCGCCATGACCTCGGCGCGTACCCGGATGAGGACGCGCGATGAGCGGCGGGGGCGCCGTGGACGCGCGCGAGTGAAAGCAGAGGCTCACGGGGTGCGTGTGTGGAAGCCTAGGAGGGCATGGCCTACGCTCCCAAGAGAGATGAGCCCGAGAACGATGATAAAAGTCGCCGACACGCGATTTATGAGTGTGAGCGTTCGGGCCTCGAGTCGCGTATGGAGCCGTGCCGTGGCGAGGGTTAGGCCGACCCACCAGAGCAGGCAGCCCGAGAATATCCCCGCCATCAGCGACAGGAGGCGCAGCGGTTCCGGGTGGTCCAATTGTAGGGTCGTAAAGACGACTATGAAGAACAGTATTGTGAGCGGGTTGGCGAGCGTGAGCAGGAGCGAGGAGACGAATGTCCACGTGACCCCCGGTCCGCCATAGCCGCGCGTCGCGGTGCGCCGTAGGGGCCGGAAGTAGAGCGCGCGGGCACCGAACCAGAGACAGAGGATGCCGGCGCCCAGATGGATCCATATCCGCGCACTCGCAAGGAATTTGGAGACAACGCTCAGGCTGAGCCCGGCGACACCAGCATAAAGCGCGTCCGCCAGGGCGGCACCGGCGCCGCTCAACACGCCAGAGACGCGCCCATGGGTCAGGGTCCTTTGGATGGTCAAAAGCCCCACGGGCCCAATGGGCGCGGATGTGATGATCCCGACGATCAGTCCTAAGAAAAAGGGTTCCACGCCACTCCTCGATCCAGCCGCCCATTATTCTTGAGTGGCATTGCCTTGCGGATCCCTGCTTTTTGTCATCCACGGGCGGCCCTCCTTGGCGGACCCGGCGACTCGTCGGGCGCTATCGTAAAGCGGTCGGGCGGGAAAGGCCAGAAGAGCGGCCCGTATGCCGGAGGTGCGAGCGGCCGGTCTTTGCGGGTAGGCATGAGGCACCACTGCGTCCGTGGCGCGGGAAGCCCCACAGGTGCTTGCTTCGCGCGGAAAAGGCGAGAGGTGAGACCGCCACCTTCTGAGCCTCCCCACGGTTAAAGCCGGGGGGTTCTGATGCCAGCAGCAAAGGTCTTTCCGGCTCTCGCCACTATCGCGGGGCAACGTGGTTACAACATCCGGAATCTTCCGTTGTGCCTGCACCCTTCCGAGAAAGAGCCGCTCTGTCTCTGGCACGAATGCCAAAGCTGGCGGGCAACGGCCCGCCCTTCGCGGCTTGCATCACACCGGACACCGCTTTCTCCAGCAGCGGTTCCACAGCGCACCAGTCCTTCCGGGCTGATTCGGTGTCCAGTATCCAGACCGCGTTATCCTGGCGAACATGCAGCCCCAGATAAGCGCTGTACAAATCCCGCTGGGCGCAGACACCGCACGGACAATCGTGCCAGCGCAGGCTCAACGGTTTTTTCACCACGGCTTCGCAGTGACAGATTTGCGAAAGCCTCGTGGTCCGAGTGGAGAACTCGATCACCTCGCCACCGGCGCTTGCAGCCTTGCGGCGGAGGTGAGCCATGAATTCCCCCGGTGCCCGGTCGCGGACGCTCTTGCCGAACATCCGCTGAAAGGCTTTGTAACTCAATTGCTCGGCCATGACGGTGTGGCCCATGGCCACTACCCTATTAGCCAGACGACCGTGCTCCGTGCGACGATAGGCCGCAAGCCTGCGGTGCCATTCCTTGAGACGGGCGCGCAGCCGTAAGTATCCCCCCGTGAATACCCATTGCAGGCGCGGGCCAGGCACGGGCTTCTTGATGGTGCCATCTTTGTTGTAGTTATCCGGATTGGAGAGCCTCTTCGAGCGGTCCATGGCCCGCTGGATCCGGCGCATGGTCTTTTTTCGGTCGAGCACGTGGGCGCAGAACGTCTCGAGAAAGGCCTCTGTCTCCGAGACGGCGGCGATGGTCGAGGGCCCGATGTCGATACCGCTTTTGCCGACCCGCACCGGATTCTTGTCTTTCCACCGAGGGACTCCGGCCAACACCAACTGCACGAACCAGCGTGTCTTGCCGCGAATGACGCGGCGCACGAGACGGCAG
>JAJYRD010000058.1 GCA_021794275.1 Pseudomonadota bacterium
CCTGAAAGATGCCGCAAACCGCCTTGCCAAATCGGCCGCGGGCGCGTAACAATCCCACATGTCCTGTCAGTCAGCTGGGGGAATTTGACCTGGCCACGGATGGGGGAAATTGAAGTGGCCATCGGGGGTACTGCTGGATACCCTGCGTGACGCCTTTGCCGAGATTCTGAAAGGGTGGCGTTGCGCGCTCCTAGAGTTCGGTGGCGAACCGGACCATGTCCATCTGCTGGTGGAGATCCACCCGGCCCTCAATGTCTCGACGCTGATCAATAATCTGAAAACCGCTAGCGCCCGGCGCGCACGGAACCGCTTTACCGAGCACCTGAAGCCGTTCTATTGGAAGCCCTATTTCTGGCATCGCGCTTATTATGTGGGAAGTGTCGGTGGCGCCACGCTGGAGACCGTGCGGCGTTACGTGGAAAGCCAAGGGACAAAGGAAAAGCCGCGCAAAGGCAAGCAGCCCGCTTGACCCCCTCCTGGCCTTACGACCCAGGAAGGGGAATGCGCGGGCGAATGTTCAAATGGCGGCGTCTACCGGCGGAGTATATCCAGTTTTTGCGCGATACCCTGAGTCCGGGTGCCACGGTCTACGTGCTCGACTGTAAGTTCCATTGGCCCGTGCGTCACTATGGCGAGCGCCATGTCTTCCAATTCGGGGGCGCGGGCGGGATGTCACCGGAGGAATATCATGGCGGCAGCGAGCGCATTCGCGTCTATCTGGAACGCGAGGGATCGCCGGTACGCGGATGGCAGCCCCCGTCGCCCGACGATTGGGCGCCGGAGGCGGAGTGGGGATTCGAGCCCCAGCTGATGGAGGATTTGGAACGGCTTGCCCAACAGCGTGGCCTACACCTGCGGCGTATCGTCCTCGACGCACCGGAAGATTTAAGCCAGCCTGTGGCGGATCTTTACGCCTATCGGTATAGGCAGCGGGGCATGAAGCCGCGCGGCCTCCTCGGGTCCTCGTTCATCCTCATGTAGCCGAGGCTTGCCGCCCTGCGCGGCTACCTCCCGTTTTGGATGGTGTTCAATACACAGCCCGCGGCCTGCGCCCCTACCTTGAAGGGCGGTCTGGTCTCGAGTACGTCTTTCTTTGGCTTTTTTCCCACGGGGTGTCGTCAGTCGATGTCGAACCCATGAGCGGGTGGCGGGAGATCGTGCGCCGGGCACGGCGGAGGGGAGGCCTCATGGGTGTCGATGAGGTGCGCTACCCGGCGGACTTTGCCGTCTTCGCGTCACCAGGAGGCGGCCCGGGCCTTGCCGGCCGTGATTGATGCGCCCCCTGCGCCACCTCGCTTTGCCGAATGGGAGGTCTTCCTCGCGGAAAACGCAAGCCTGAACGAGGCCCTGGCGCGAGCGGCGGGGTGAAACAGGCCAGTCGGCGCGTGAGCGGCTTGCGATGGTGAGCCCTGGCGTGCAGCTGTCGTATATCGTCTATGATTGATATACTAATTAAGTGTCGCAGCCCCCATCGTCTCATACCGCAAATCCCGGCTCGGTCCGTTTAGCCCCCTTGTTCACTGGGGTCGGCCTGGCTTTGGCGCTTGGTTCCTTCGAGGGCGCCGGGGTGCAGGCGATCTTCCCTTATATTGGCGGCGGCCTGTCCACGAGCGGCTATCGGGCGCTCTGGACCCTTACCTATTTTGTCGTCCATTGGTCGCTTGGTATCGCGCTCATGCCGTGGAGCGCGCGCCGCTTCGGGAGACGTCGGCTTTTTCAGGGGGCGGTGGCGCTCGCCATGAGCGGGAGCCTTTTAGGGGCGTTCACCGGAAACCTGTGGGTTATGCTGATTTCGCGCGGTATGGAGGGTCTGGGGGCGGGTCTCCTCGTTCCGCTCAGCCAGAGCCTGTTTCTGGCGTCGACTCCGCCACGGCACCATGGCCTGGTGACGGTCTTCTGGAGCAACGTCATGCTCATGCCGTTTTTCGTGGGGCCGGCTGCAGGGGGGTGGCTTGCGATCACCGTGGGCTTCCCGTGGATTTTTGGGCTCACAGTCCCTCTGTGGCTCCTTGCCGCATGGCTTGGAACGCGTGGCATGCTAGACGAGCCGCGTCGTCCTGCGTCGTGCGCCCCTCCTTTTGATGGCATGGGATTCGCTTTACTCTATGCGGGCCTCATGAGTCTGCAGGTGGTGCTTGATCAGGGCGAGCAGCACGGGTGGTGGTACTCACCCTTCATACGCGAGGCGTCGGTGGCCGCGGTAGTCTGTCTGTACCTCTTCGGGTGGTATGAGACGCGCGCGCCTCATCCCTTGCTGGAGTTCCGTTATCTCGCGCGGCGCAATTATGCACTTGGCCTGCTGCTCCTAAGTCTCGGGTGGGCGCTCTTTATGGGTTGGGCCTCCATACTCCCGCTGTGGGCCGAGGAGGATCTCGGCTACAACGGCCTCTGGGGCGGGATTTTACTGATCCCCGTGGGCCTCGGGGCGCTTCCCTTGTCGACGGTGCTCGATCGGCTGCGTGGCCTGTTCGGCCTACGGCGGCTCGCGAGTCTCAGTTTTCTGCTCCTTGCGACGGCTTACGGGACCCTGTCCGTGCATCCTGGCAGCAGCCTCTCGGATCTGTTCTGGCCGCTCGTGGTTCTGGGTCTCGGTGTTGGCATTCTGTTTGTACCACTTACGATGATCGTGATGTCCGAGATCGCGGTCAGTGCGGTGCCGCAGGCCGCCACAACCGCAAACTTTCTACGGGTCTTTAGCGCCAATCTCGGGGTTTCCGTGCTCGCGGTCTACTGGTCGCGGGGTAGCGCGCAGGCCCGTAATACCCTGACCGGGGAGTTGTCGCGTTACGGTGATCCTGTCACACAGCCCCTCAGCGCCCTTCAGGACTTTTTGTCTGTCGAGGCCCACACCCTGAGCCTCGACAACCTCCTGCGGGTGTCGATGTGGTTGTGTCTCGCAGGCGCGCTCATCGCGTGGTTTTTCCTGATCCCTCCCCGCGCTCTTGCCGCGCCATCCGCGCAAGGCTATGTAGAGGAGACGGAAAACGAGGCGCTCGGGCCCTGAGCTATTCGCGCGCGGCGGTCGTCCTTCAAGTTGATTTAGGGCGCCCCGGCCTTTTCCGTGCGCGACACGAGAGTAGCGAGGACAGCGAGCGCAAGAATCTCGGTCGCCGCGCCGAAGATCACAAGATCGCCAGGGCGGATAAGATAGAGCGCGCCCATGGCAAGGCTTCCAATCATCCACGCGACGCCAAAGCCCAGATCGAAAAGACCGAAGGCCGCCCCGAGTCGCCGGGAGGGGACAAGGCGCGTGATCCCGGCCCGCAAGGCACCGTCCTGGACGCCGAGCGCCGCGCCCCAGATCGCCGCCGCCGCGACGAGGGCTTGCGGTGACCGTGACAGAAACTGCAGGGGGTCTGCGATCAGGAGGAGCAAGGGGAGCAGGTACAGGGTCTTCAGACCCATGCGATCGAAGAGTCGGCCGGTGGCAAGCGCGGTGAGCCCGTTTACGGCCATGGCGAGGGCATAGAGCACGGGGATCCACGGCGATGCCAGGCGATGGATCACGGCGAGATGATAGGAAAAGAGCATGAAGTGGGCGAGCCCCATGACCGAGAGCGCCGCAAAAGCCGTGTAGCCATAGAAGGCCGCCGGCAGAGCCACGGAGGGCTCGGCTGCGGGTTGCGCCTTCAAGGGGGGTGCCAGGGCGCGCGCATAGGCGAGCATCACGAGCGAGGCCGTCGCCGGCACGAGCAGCGAGGCGAAGGCGGCATGGTAACCGAAGCCTGCCACTACCCCCGCCACCATGAGCGGGCCCAGCAGGGCGCCACATTGGTCAAGGAGGGTGTGGAGTCCGAAGGCGCGCCCCTCGCCAAGGCGCTCTCCAGCCTGCGCCAACACGACATTGCGCGCGGGGGTGCGCAGACCCTTGCCGAGGCGCTCAGCCCATATCATGGGAACGGCGACCCAGAGGCCGCGGGCGAGTGCCAGTGCAGGGACGGCGAGCAGATTCGCGAGGTAGCCCGCAGTCATGATCGGCCAATAGCGGCGGGTCCGGTCGGCGAGGTGTCCGGCGAAGAGGCGCACGCCCGACCCCAACAGTTCGCCCGCGCCGGCGACAAGACCGACGAGGACAGGGCTCGCCTTGAGGATCGCCAAAAAGCTGCCGAGGATGGCATGGCTGCCCTCGTAGGCGAAATCGGCAAAAAGGCTCACGAGCCCCAAGCGCACCACAAAGCGCGTGAGGTGGGTGCTTTCGGTCCGCGGTGTCGGCATGGTGCTCCTGAGTTGTACATGACGATCGCCGGGGTTGGCGAGACATCGGCGAGCGACTTGCCGCCCGCCGCGCGTTAGTATAAGCGATCGTGTGGCGTATGGTGGCGGCGGGACGCGTTACGTGAAGCGCGGGCTGCACTCAGCCTGGGCCCAGGCGCGGGTATTGGGATCAATCGTGTTCGGGGGGCGCGGGAGTGTCGGACGAGGAGTTCTGGATGGCAGAGGCGCTCGCGCTCGCGCGCCATGGGGCGGCGGCCGGCGAAGTGCCGGTCGGCGCGGTGCTCGTGCGCGCCGGCGAGGCCATTGCGCGGGCCTACAATAGCCCGATTGCGTTGCATGATCCCACAGCTCACGCCGAGATCCTTGCGTTGCGCGCGGGGGGCCAGCGGATTGGCAACTACCGCCTGCAGGACTGCGTCTTGTATGTGACCTTGGAGCCCTGTGCCATGTGCGCGGCGGCGCTTGTCCACGCGCGGGTCGCGCGTGTCGTGTTTGGGGCCGCCGATCCTCGCGTCGGCGCCGCAGGCTCGGCCTTTTCACTCACAAGCGAGCCCCGGTTCAATCACCGCGTAGCGGTAAGCGGAGGCGTACTGGCCGGAGAATGCCGGGCCTTGTTGCATGACTTTTTTCGGGCGCGGCGCACTGCATCCTCAGATCGCGGGCTCGCTTAGTTGAAAGAGTAGCGAGCGGGTGTTGCCGGTGGTGTGGTGCAGGCGGCGCAATATGCGGTAGTAAACGCGTATGCGGTTGACATATTGCACCGCCACGTAGCCCGCGGCGTAGCCGAAGCGTGTCTTGCGGAACCACCACGGGTCCTCGAGGAGCGGCAGGCGTTGCTCCACATCGGACCACCGATCCGGGTTCGCGCCCTGTTCACGCGTGAGCCAGCGGGCGTCCTCGAGATGATTCAGGCCAATATTGTAGGCGGCGAGCGCCATCCACGTGCGGTCGGGCTGCGGGATCGCGGGGGGCAGGGCGTCCAAGAGCGCGCGCAGGTAGCGCGCCCCTCCGTCTATGCTCTGCCGTGGGTTCAGGCGGTCGGTTACCCCGAGCGAAAGGCAGGTATCATTCGTTAGCATCATGAGCCCCTGGACCCCGGTCGGGCTTTCGGCGTTCGCTTCCCATCGCGATTCCTGATAGGCCACCGCCGCAAGCAGGCGCCAGGGGATGTGGTAACGGGCACCGGCGCTCTGGAACAGCGGGACGTAGATCGGCAAGGCCGTATGGACGCGTTCGAGATAGGTGTGGATATGGACGTAGTTGTAGCGCGTCACCCCGTAGTAGCGCGCAATGAGGTCGGCGAGCTGCCCCGAGCGGCGCAACTGCGTGAAGAAGCGGAACGCGGCGCGATAGAGCTTGGTGTTGCGGCCTTTGGGGAAGGCCCAGGCCAAGGGACGCGGCGGACCTATGTCGAAGGCAACACGTAGTTCGGGGTAGTAGCGGCGGTTGACGGAGACCACATTCGAGTCGGCGATCGTAAACCGCAGGAGGCCCTGCCATACCAGGAAGAGGAGTTCGTCGGCCTGCATGTGTGCGGCGTCCGTCCAGCTTAGATGAGGGAGGCGTTGCCGCAGGTGGTCGAGCGTGGTTTCCGCAGTCGAGCCCGCCACGACCTCGATGGTGCGTCCGACGATGTCTTTTAGGGCGGCCGGTTTGTGCGTGCCGCCGCGGTAGACGAGTTGTTCGTGCACGACCTGATAGGGCGGACCAAAGCGCGCCAAGCGCTTGCGGGCCGGGGTGACGGTGAGTCCGGCCACGAGATCGCCTTCGCCTGCGGCGAGCGCCTTAAGAAGGCCTCGGTCGTGGCCTATGACCTTGATCTTCAGTCGTAGCCCGAGGTAGTCGGCGAAATCGCGGGCCATGTCGTACTCCATCCCCGCCGGGCCTTGTGCGCCTTGATAATATGTCGTAGGTCCGGTCCGGGTCAGGACGACGAGTTCGCCGCGCTTCTGTTGCGGAAGACGTACGAGTTTTGAGCGGGCATGGTGGGATGAACATCCGCCGAGCAGCATCGCCACAAGGGCGGCGAGCGCTAGCGCGCTGGCTACAGGGCCTGGGCGATCCATCGCAAAAGCCGGGGGTTTGCCCCGTTGATTCTGTCGCCGGTCATGCACATGGGCTCGATAATACCCCCTCTATCCTTTCTTGGCGACTCCGGTTAAGCTTAGCGTCCTGGGAGAGGTACCGAAGCGGTCATACCGGCGCAGACTCGAAATCTGTTGGGGGCATCGCCCCACGTGGGTTCGAATCCCACCCTCTCCGCCATTACTGGAGAGCTCAAGGCCAAGGTTGGCCGACTCACCCTGCGATTCCGAAAGGTTACGCGGGTTGGGCGTTTTTCGAATCAGGCTTCGCGGTGGTGGCGGCGAAGAGGACGGATTCATGACAGGAAGTTGTCCCGAGCAAGACGAGAGCGGTCACGCCACGAGCAGCTTTGGCAAAGCTGCATGGCGTAGAAAGGCCCGAGCGAACCGAAATAATCTCCTCTATCTGCGTGCGCGGCACCCTGATCAAGGGGGCGTCCGCCAGGATCTGAGTGGCGCGTTTTTTACCCTGGGTGGTGTTGCCCTGGGGCTGGTCGTGGGCTATCTCGGATACCACTACCGCTTATCGGCGGCGCTCGTGTCCTTGCATGATCCGGTACTCTTGTTGTTGGGTGTACCCGCGTTGGTCGGGGGCGGGGCAGGGGCGTTCGCCGCATGGCTTAGGGCACGAACCAAGCTTGCGCAGGCGCTGGTTACGTCCGAGGGATTCAGGCAACGCCTTATGAGCGTCGAGCGCAATCAGGCGCTATGGATCAGCCTGTCAGCCGTACTCCACGATGTCCGCAACCCCCTCCATAATATCCAGCTCCTGATAGAGGCCCTCGAGTCCCCCACCGTCGACCCCAATCTGGTGCGCACACAGGTCCTCGAGCAGCTCGAACGCATCAATGTGCGTGTCCGCAGAGTCGTAGCCCAGATCTCGGAGTTTTCTGGCGAGATCGCGCGTCGCCCGATCGGTCTTGCCCAGGTGCTTGCCGAAGTCTCGGAGATGGTCCGGCCGCTTGCCCGTCAATCGCGGGTGAATCTCAGCGTCGATGCGGACCACGACACCATGGTAGTCGCCGACCCCAAGTTTTTAGTCCAGGCCATCGATCATTTGATTCTGAACTCGCTGCAGATACTGTCGGAACAGCCGCCATCAGCCCCGCGTAGCCTCTGGGTGCAGATCCGCCGAGTTGGTGATGAAGTGGAGATGTGGGTGGAGGATAGTGGCCCAGGTCTGCCTGAGGAGGTCCGAGAGCGTTTGTTCGAGCCGCTGACAACGACCCGCACGAGCGGTATGGGTCTTGGGCTTGCCATCGCCCATGCCTTGGCGAGCGCCGCTGGCGCACCCTTGTCACTGGGTCACACGGGGGATGCCGGGACGCGCTTCGTATTGCGCTTCCATCCGGCATGAGGCGCGCGCGTCCCCTTCACCCCTTAATCGTTCCGAGAGACCGAGTGCCCGTATGACAGCTAACAAGGAAATTCTGTCGATCCTGTGTCTGGACGTCGACCTGGCTTGGGTCGCGAAGATCTGCCGCGACGAAGAGTTGAACGTCGATCTCAAGGAGCTTCCTTGGTCGGAGGCTGCCCGCGCGCAACTTCAGGATCTGACGCAAGACGTCGCTCTCGTAAGTGAGTCGGTATTCCGTCAGTGGCGGGATTGGGCGCAGGCGATGGCCGTGCGGCCTGTCATCGTCATTGCGCGAGAGGTGGAGGAGAGCCTTGCCACGGCAGCCTTGCGGTTCGGTGCGCTCGACGCGCTCTCGACCCAGGAGGGGGGGCGGCTGGGTGCGCGCCTACAAGGGATCGCGTACCGCCGCGTGGGGCGCGAGCTTGTGGGCGAGATACTTTCCTATCTCGAGGAGTCCGTCTTGATCGCGCGCAGCCGGCCGAATGAGGGTTATGAGATTGTCTACCGGAACCCGGCCTGCGTTCGGCGTATGGGTGCTGGGAGTGGACATTCGAGCGACCGCCTCCTATGTCTCTCGCCCGGCCCCCGAACCGACATGCGTAAACTTGACGAAATACGTCACGAGTTGCGCGCGGGCCACCCGGTGCGCGCCGAGCTCATCGATTACCGCAGCGACGGCGAGATGTCATGGACCGAGTTTTCCGCCGCTCCGTTGAGCGTTCCCGGATATTGGGTGGCAGTATCACGTGATGTGAGTCGTCGCCGCGAATCCGAGGACAACGCCCAGCGGTTGCGCGAACTCGTCATAAAATCGCAAAAGCATGAGAATACCGCCGTCCTGGCTGCTGGTATCGCCCACGACTTCAATAATATCCTCACAGGTATAGTCGGTAGCGCCGAGCTTGCGCGCATGGCTCTCCCACCGGAGCATGCCGTGCAAAACGATATCGAGACCATCATTCAGGCCTCGGAGCGCGCCGCCGACCTGAACCGTGAGCTCTTGGATTTCGCGGGGCCTGGCAAGGGTGCGTTGGAGCCCGTCTACCTGAACAGCATGGTGACCACCATGCTCGTCATTCTCCGTTCGCGGATGCAGAAGTCCATCGTGGTGCGTAAGGCATTGCGACCTGATATCCCGCCCATCGAGGCCGATCCCGCGGAGATTCAGCAGGTGATGCTGAATCTGTGCCTGAACGCGAGCGAGGCCATGGCCGAGCGCGGCGGGACGCTCTCCATCACCACCGATCGCGTGGACATACAGGACGATGAGCGGGGGGTCTTTGCCTATGGATGGCCCCAACCGGGCCCACACGCGGTCTTCGAGGTCTCGGATACCGGTTGTGGCATGGACCGATCCCTAACCGCCCGCATCTTCGAGCCTTTCTTTAGCACGAAGGAAGGGGCGCGCGGCATCGGGCTTAGCGTGGTCTTGAGTATCGTGAAGGCCTATCGTGGCGGTATCGATATCGATACGAGCCCAGGGAACGGTACGACCGTGCGGATTGTACTGCCGGCGGCCCCCGAGCGTGAGCGCCGCAGCCCCGAGAAAGTGCAAAGGCCGCGCGAGGCGGACCACCGCACGATCCTGTTCGTGGACGACGAGGAAATGCTGCGCTCGCTCGCACAACGCGCCCTGGAACCGCTCGGCTACCGCATATTGGTGGCCCCCGACGGAGTAGAGGCGGTACGCATTTTCCGTGAAAACATGGCCGACATAGATCTCGTGGTTCTGGACCTCTCTATGCCGCGCAAGGGCGGGGAAGACGCCTTCAGGGAGATGCACGCCTTGAACGAACGTGTGCCCGTGCTCCTCTGCTGCGGCTACGATGAAGCGAGCGCCCAGGAAAAGACCCGTGGGGCGCAGTTCGCGGGCTACCTCGCAAAGCCCTTTGGCGTCGGCACCCTCATAGAGACGGTACGGGCCACGCTTGCCAAAGCGGGCACATGAATTTTCGACATTATTGCGGAACTCGTTAGTATCGTCCGACTAATGTCCGATAATGGCGGGGCGGCCGGTTTGTACAATGGCATCGTCACACAATGGACGCGACACGATGGGGCCGGATGAGAGCCGCGGTAAGGCTGGGGGGACGGGATTCGATTGGCTGATGCAGATCGCGTACCTCGCCGGAAAGTCCTTGGACCTCAACGAGGCGCTGCCGGCAACGGTCGCCGCGATGGCGGAACTGATACCGTGCGAGCATGTCGTGGTTCTTCAGCTTGAGAACGATGTCATGGAGGTACGCGCCGAGTGGTCGCGGCCCGGCGCCCGTGCCACCATCGACAAATGCGGCTTCAAGCGCACCCCCGGAACCAGTTTATGTGACCTTGATGTGCTCCACGCGGCGGGCGGCGGCGACGTTGAGGCCTTGCCCTATTTTCACCACGACCCCGAATCCGAGCACGGCGTTGTCGCCTTGACGGTCCCGCTCGCGGTCGATTACGTATGCGTCGGGCGCCTGGACTTCATTCGCGACGGCGCTGGTGAGGACTTCTCTGCTTGGGAACGCCATTTTGCCCAGGCCTGCGCGCGCATATTGGCGCTGAGTGTCAGAAATGGCGCGGAATATGCCCGGATGGCGTGGCTCGCGGAGCACGACCCTCTGACGGGGATCGGGAACCGGCGAACGTTCGATGTGGCGCTGAACCGGGAGCTTGCGCGCGCGGAGCGCTACCGGCGCGACGTATCTTTGCTGTTGATTGATCTGGACGATTTCAAGGAAGCCAACACGCACCTGGGTCTCTCCGGGGGCGACGAAATCCTGAGGCGCACAGCCAAGGTCCTGGCGGAGCGTGCGCGCAAGGGGGCGGACATTTCTTGCCGCATAGGCGGCGACGAGTTTGCCATGATCCTTCCGGAAATTGGTGAGCGGCTCGCCAATGAGCTTGCCATGAGACTCGTGAAGGACGTCGCGGAAAGCACCATGTCCTTATGGCCTATGCGGTTTTCCTATAGTATTTCAACCTATCCGGCGACTTCTGCCGAGTTTCTGAGGCGCGCGGCCGATGCTCAGCTCCTTGCTGCCAAAAGCCGAAAGGGACGCGTCGCCGTGCCCGTCAGGGGTGCGGTGCAGTAACTGTGTGACAGCAGTTGATAGGCGGGTATGCGGTAGTTAGCGAAAGTAGTAGTTTGCGATATCAAAAAAGGGGAAGTGATGACGGCACGACTGGCAAAAAGCGGCATGTCCGCAGGGATGCAGGAATCGCGGCGACGCGACACGGGAGCGATGCGTCGGACGCGGCAGGTCCTCCTGATTGAAGACGAGGCTGTGGCGGGACAGGCGCTTTCCCAATCCCTTCAGGGTCTTGGGATGGCATGTCGGTGGGTGTCGACGTTTGAGGAGGCGGCAGCCGCTTGGAAGGAGGCCTCTTATGACGCTGTGATTACCGACATCATGCTTGATACGGGCAAACCTGATGGGTTGGAGGTGCTGCGCAAGATCGAGCAGGCCGGGATGCCCATGCCGGTGGTCGTGATAAGCGCCTTCGCTGATCAAATGCGCGTCAAGGAGGCCCTGAATCATGGCGCCGCCTATCTGCTGGAAAAGCCGTTTTCAACGAGCGACTTGAAGCGGGTCCTGGAGCGGTTGTGGCAAGAACCAAAGGGATTGATTGGGGCGCGTGAGCGGGCCTTGAATCAAGCCGGTTTAACGAATAAGGAATGCGAGGTTGCGCGGCTTCTGCTGAAGGGCCTGTCGACCCAGGAAATGGCAAGGTTGACTGGGAATTCCGAGAAGACCCTAAAGCAACATATCAGCACCATCTACGAAAAGTGCGGCGTGTCGAGCCGCACAGAGTTCTTTCACTACATTTTCCCCACGTGACTGCTCCTCCCCTAAAAGGGGAGGCTTTCCACGTCACGCGTGGTTGCCTGCAGGATACGCGTCGGTCTGACACCGCCTCCATGGGCAGAGACCGACAGTCCTGCGGCCTTGAGTTGGAGAATACCCTGGTTCCGGATGTTGACGGCGGCATTGATGTCCCGGTCATGCGTCACCCCACAGGTGG
>JAJYRD010000040.1 GCA_021794275.1 Pseudomonadota bacterium
CACGAATTCGTGGCCATCGTCGGGGCCTCCGGGTGCGGCAAGTCCACGCTTTTGCGACTGGTCGCGGGGCTCGATGAGGCAAGCGAGGGGACGATCCGTGTGGATGGGCGGCCGATCGCGGGGCCGGGACCGGATCGCGGCATGGTCTTTCAGCAATCGACCTTGTTTCCGTGGCTCACGGTGTGGCAGAACCTGCGATTCTCGCGCGGCCTTGCGGTCAACGCCGATGCCACGGGCCGGGAGATGTCGGAGTGTCTGTCGCGCAGTAATGCCCTGCTCGACATGATGGGTCTTGCACACGTCCGCGACAGCTATCCAAACCAGTTGAGCGGTGGGATGCAACAGCGCGTCAGTATCGCACGCGCCCTGGTGGCGAATCCCGCGGTACTTTTGCTGGACGAGCCGTTCGGGGCGCTGGACGCGCAGACGCGCGAGGTCATGCACGACCTCATCTTGCATCTATTCGCCGCCGAAAAGACCACGGTCCTGTTCGTGACGCATGATGTCGAGGAGGCGATCTATCTTGCCGATCGCGTGATTGTGCTCGCCCCCAATCCCGGACGCGTGGACTCGGTCCATGCGATGCCCTGGGGCCCGGGGCGCAGCCAGGACCTGAAGCTCGATGGCGCCTTCGTCGCGTTAAAGGGCGAGATCCTCGCCCGCATACGCGCGACGGCCGCGGTTCAGGCGGATCGGGAATTGTTGGAACGTATGACGGCGCGCGGGCGCGCCCGTTAAGAATAGCAAAGGAGCGAAGATCTTTATGGGGAATATTGAAAAAGAGCAGCGGGCGGTCCTGTGGGAAGAGCGGATTCCCGGTGGTTGCCATGCATCGTTTCGCCTGCGCCGAGGTCAAGGTCTGCGTCTGACAGCGCTCGGGTCAGAGCCCAACGCCTCGGTGCTTTTCTTCAACGATGATGACCGCGCCGAACGCTACAACATGGCCGATACCATGAAGGCGCAGCATACGGCCATGCTCGGCGCGGGCCACGCGCTCATGTCGGACATGGGGCGGGTGCTCGCGGCGCTCTCCGCAGAAAGCGTAAGCGACCATGATCCGATCTGCGGGGCATCGAGCCGCGCGGATATCGACAGGCGCTTTGGCGTGAAGAGTTTCGGCGAGGCACGCAATGCGATGCATAGGAGTGGCCACGAAGGCCTTCTGATCGAACTGGCCAAATGGGGTCTGGGGCGGGAGGATCTCGTGGCGCCGGTCAATTGTTTCAGCGCGCTCGCCATCGACGACGAGGGCCGGGTGGCCTTGCGTAACGCGCACGCGGGCCCTGGAGATTTCGTGGAGGTCACCGCAGTCTTGAATCTCTTGTGCGTGATATCGACGGCGCCCCACCCGCTCACCCGGCAGACCGTCTATGCGCCGGCCGAGGTCCGAGTCACGGCCTACGCCAAAGGCGCGAGGACGGACGCGAGCGCCGGGCTTTGCGCGGAGAATGCGCGTGCCTTTACGAATAGCCACCGTTATCTGGGAGATTGAGGAGGCCCCGTATGTCATTACAAGAAAGTTTACTGGATCCGGCCCACGCCCTCTGGGACGTGGTATGTCCGGCGGGCGAGCCGTGGATGGGGGAGCTTCATCGTGGCCAGACCGTGCGCATCGTGGACCTCGAGGGCAACCAAGCGGTCGACACCCTGTTTTACAACAAGAATGATCGCCGCGAACGGTATAGCGCGCAGGCCACCATCGTTGCGCAAAAGGCCCTCTATCTCACGACAGGATCGGTATTGATGTCATCCGAGGGGCGCCCCATGTTGACCATAGTGGCCGATACCTGCGGCCGTCATGACACTTTGGGCGGTGCCTGTTCCGCGGAGAGCAATACCGTGCGTTACGGGCACGATAAAGGCTTCTTGCACAGCTGCCGGGATAACTTCCTGTCTGCCGCGCACAACTGCGCGTGCGGTCAGCATCTGGGGCTTGGCAAGCGCGATTTGGCGAGCAATATCAATTTCTTCATGAACGTGCCGGTCGAAGGGCGCACCCTGCGGTTCGCCGACGGGGTATCGGCCCCCGGCAAATACGTGGAGCTGCGTGCCGAGCAGGACGTGCTTATCCTCATCTCGAACTGCCCGCAGCTGAACAATCCCTGCAATGGCTATGATCCGACGCCGATCCGCATCATCGCCTGGAACCCGCTGGCCGTCTGACCGGGCCGGGGACGGCCCCGGGCCCTTGGGAATTGTTGCGGGACGACCCGCCGACGCGAGGTCTTATGTTGGAAACGGTATGGGTAGCCGATCGGGGCATCGGCGCGTCGCGCGTCAAACAGACTTTGGATCGCTTGGGGGTCGCCATGGCCTGCGCGCCAGAGGACATCTTGAAGGGCGCGGACATCGAGGCCATCGTAGCGGCGGCCATGGAGGCGGGGGCCGAAGTGGTCCATCCGGGGTACGGGCCTCTTGCGCGTAACGCGGGACTTGTGTGTGCGCTTGAGCGCCGAGGGGTCGGTTTTGCGGGGGCGCGGGCGGGCGATATCGAGGTGTTTGAGGACTCGGAATCTGCTCGTGCCTTGGCCCGGAAGGTGGGTCTTGCGCTGCTCCCCAAGAG
>JAJYRD010000035.1 GCA_021794275.1 Pseudomonadota bacterium
CCGGCCCCGCGATCGGCCGCCCATCCACACGGATCGTCCCCTCGCTTGCCTCATCGAGCCCCGCGACCAGTCGCAAAAGCGTGGACTTGCCGCACCCGGAGGCCCCGACGATGGCCACGAATTCGTGACTCGACGCGGCCATATTGATGCCCTTCAGGACCGGATTGAACGACCCGTCCCGCCCCACGAAACCCTTGCCTACACCCTCGATACTCACACGTGCCGTAGTCATGGGCGATACCATGGAAAGAGTTGCTTGTGCAGCCCGCGAAAGAGAAGGTCGAAGGAAAGCCCTATGAGCCCTATCACGATGATGCCCACGAAAATCTTGGCGGTGTCGAGAAAGCGTTGCGCCTGGAGTATGGCAAAACCAAGCCCGCTGTCGGCGGCAACCATTTCAGCCACCACGAGATAAGTCCAGGCCCAGCCCATGTTGATGCGCAGGATATCGACGATCTGTGGCCATGCGCCACGCCATATGACGTGTTTCATGACCTCCCCCGGGCGCGCGCCCATGGTGTAAGCCGCCTCCAGATAAGTATCGGGGACCTTGCGCACGGCATCCGCGACCATCACCACGATCTGGAACACCACCCCAATGAATATGATGGCGACCTTCGACCCCTCTCCAATCCCTACCCATAGAATGACGAGCGGTATGAATGCCGAAGCCGGCATATACCGCACGAAGTCATTGACCGGCTGCAAGAGCGCGGCGCACCACCTGTACGCGCCGATCAAGACCCCGAGCGGCACCCCGATCAAGGCCCCCAGCGCAAAGCCCGCGACCACGCGGTAGATGCTGACCCCGGTATCGTGACGGAGGTCCCCCGCGGACCAATGACGCAGGGACGTCCACACGTCCATAGGAGATGGGAGAAAAAGACGCGCCACGATATGCGCAGCACTCACGACCTCCCACAGGGCGAGCGGCAACAAAAAGCCCGCCACCGCAAGCAGCCCATAGAGCCCCTTGGAGATCGGCGCGCGGATTCGCCAAAGCCTGGCGGGCTTCCGATCCTTGGGCCCCATACCCCTGCGCTTGTCGCCTGCGGACCGCGCCTCATGAGCATCGGAGACGACGGTACCCATCACCGCGCCGCCTGGCTCACGATGCCGGCGTCAACGAAGGCGCGGGGGTTAGGGGTCGCGTTCACCATCTTCACCTCCGCCAGGAAACGGCTCGTCTCGATCGTGCTGTTATAAAGGGATACGCGCGAGCGACCGGGATTCATCGCGATCTTGTTGAGCCGCGCCCCAAAGAGCCGCGTACCTGACAGGCTCGCGGCATAGACGGCGGGCGTGAGATCGACATGCGGGGCCATGATCGCCGCGGCCTTTCTGGGATGGGCCTTTATGAAACGCACGGTCGCGAACCAGGCCTTGGCGAGGCCCACGAAATCCTTCCGATGGGCCGCAAGGACGCTTGCGCGCGCCACCACGAGATCCGGGATGAGCCCGGGCGCCTGTGCGCTCGTAAAGAGCGGGTGGCCGGCCTTGCGCGCCTCGATCCTCTGGATCCACGGGTTCCAGACACCTGCGGCGCTCACGCGCCCGGTGATAAGGGCGGCCGCCGAATTGCCCGTCGACATGTTCACGAAATGGACTTCTGATGCCCTCATATGGTGCTCATGGAGCGCCGTGACATCGAGATACTCTTCTATCGAGTTCATTTCGACCGCAATCGACTTGCCCTTCAGGGCCGCGAACGAACGAATATGGTCGTTCACCATCAATGCGTCGTTGCCAGCGGAGTTGTCCGTGACCAGAACCACCTTGAGCGGCACCTCCTTCGCAATCGGCGCGATCGTGTCGATCAAGGCCTGGCAGTTCGCGTCTATGCGCCCGGCCGACAGGGCCTCAACGGAGGTCATGTAACTTGGGAACCACACGAGCCGCACATGCGCCCCGTACTTCTTCAAATAGCCATTGTGTTGCGCCACGTACCAGGCAACCCAACCGGGCCAGTCGGAGAGGCCAAGCGTAATGCGTGCACTGGCCTTCGCCATAAGCCCCAATTGCCCACACATCACGAAAACCGCCGCCACCAGGATCTTCTTCAATGCGCTCATATCGTCCCCTCGCAAGCTCTCAGACACCAAAAAAAACCCGGGACGGCACCGCTGCCTCCCGGGTTTTTATCCCTCCGTGTACCCAGCTTATCGCGGGGCCGGATTCTCTCGGACCGAACACCGCACGCGGCTGGAACCCTAGAATCCGTTTTGCCTTCCCGACCAATGAGACCCTAAATCATAAGCCTTCCCGAAAATTTCCTACGACCAACGTTCAGCAATATCCATGCCATGGGAGGTGATCGCCTACGCAGGCCCTGCAAGCACCGCGAACGGGCGCCCCTGCGCGATGTATCGCGCACAGCGTCTGACAAAGACGAGCCGCCATAGGATCGAAGTGGGGCATGTGCGCCACTTGAGTGCAAGGAGACGACCCTCGATTTGACCCAACGCTGGATGCTTGTCGTCTGGACGCAATGCCACACCCGTCGCAAAGGGCCGGTGCGACCGGCGACTCGATCGGGTGACGCCCACCGCATCGGCCCTACCGCCGGACTGCGGCCGCGGCTTTGTACCTTGGTGCGCGCTTAGCGCCGGGTCCAGAATGGCCAATCGATCAAGGCCCACTGCCCTTTGTCGTCGTGAGTGCAATCGCTGTGGGCCGGCGGCGCGAGGTCGAGGGTGGCCTCAATGTGCGGCAGGATATGTTGATCGATCATAGAGAGGATGTTATCGCCCCGATGGCGACTCTTGCCGCGTAAACACGAGGCGCCGCTGACATCCGTCCGTGACTCGGGTCACGGTGATGGCGACATGCGCGTGCTCGTGGTGGGGCTCGCGCTCAAAAGAGACGGCTCTCGACCTCGAATGACTCGCCCCTGGCGTTTTTCAGAGGCCGGTGTTTATGCGTCTGGCTTTTCGAAGATCGGTGTCCGAGCATAGTGCTCTCTCGAAATAGAGGGAACTTCTGTAACCCGACTTTACGCCTACGGGCCCCGCAAATCTTCCACCGGAAGCCTTCCGACCTAGGGCCCAAGGCCGTTGATGAAGCGGCCGGAGAAGGTCCGGCATCGCGGCCCCCGACGCCACCTAGGCCCACCGGCCCCTTCCCTGCAATCCGCGCCCATGACTATCATGGCGGTGAATGCCCGCGCCCCTCGCGTCGCACGCCTGGGGCTCTTCTTCGAACGGATTATCGATGGGGCCGTGATGGGTGAGTTGGTCGGTTTCAACCGCCCCGATGGTGGCCTCTGTCAGGGGTATCTGGTCGGCCCGGCGAATGCCCCGGGGCTCGTGTTGATCCAGGAATGGTGGGGCCTCAACGATCACATAAAGAGTGTCGCGGAACGGCTCACGGCAGCCGGGTACCGGGTGCTTGTGCCAGACCTCTTCCGCGGTCAGGTGGCCATGGAGGTCCGGGAGGCCGAGCACCTGATGCAGGGGCTCAAATTCATGGACACGGCACGCCAGGACATTCGCGGGGCGGTGCAGTATCTGAAGGCTTCCGGGAGCGCCAAGGTGGGCGTGATGGGCTACTGTATGGGGGGTGCGCTTGCGGTGCTCGCCGCGGTGTTCGTCCCCGAAAGTCGCGCCAACTGCGCTTGGTACGGATATGCGCCGCTCGACTACATCGACCCCGGCAAGATCCACGCGCCACTCCAAGGCCACTTCGGCACGCAGGATCCGGTTGTCGGCAGCGGCCTGGAGGCCCTGGACGCGAAACTCAAGGCCGCTGGCATCGCTCACGAGTTCTACCGTTACGACGCCAAGCATGCCTTCGCGAATGAGGCCGCGGATGCGATGGATGTGCCGGGGCTTGGCTATAACCCCGATGCGGCCGAACTCGCCTGGGACCGGACCCTGGCATTCTTCAAGCGGCATCTGGACTGACCGGGTCTGCAGGGCTCCAGCAGGAAAGGCAGGCCCCCCACAGAACCCCTAGCGGGTCTTTTGTCGGGGGGGTAGTTTCTTCTTAGCCTGGGCCTGATCCAGCCGTTCCCTGAGCCCTGTTTCACGGGCCTGGGCCTCGTCCAGCTGCTTTTGCAGGTCTTTGACACGCGCCGTAAGCGCGGTCACTTCCTGTTCGGCTTTCGTACGCCCCTCGCGCTCTCGGTCTCGGTCTGCGCGCAGGTCTGTAAGGGCAGTTTCGAGGCAGGGTACATATTCCAAGCGCAAGACGGCCTTGGCGAGATCGATCACGGCGGCGTCGCGCTCGGCCGTTAGAGGAACCATAGCCGCACAGTGCTCGCTTGTTACTTGCGTTTGGTGAGCGAGTTCGCCCCTCAAGCGCGACTCGGTTGCCCGGCTCGCTGCCAGATCCCCTACGGCACGTCGTTCCTGAGCACGGCGCCACTCGCGCAAGAACTGCAGGATCGTTTCCGTGGCGCCCGTCCCGAGGCGATCCCGTACGGCCCGCAAAGCGGGCTCCACCCCGGCTGCAACGAGCCTGTCGGCGACCCCAGTAACTTCTTCAAGCGTGATGTCTCGATTGCCCCCCACGCATGCCTCCGTACGGCGTCTCTTGCCTTCCCTCGACGATATATTACGGGGCGCTGCGAGGGAGTGCAATTGACGCTGAGAGGCAAGCGCCACGAGCGGACGAGCCGCCTCTTTGGAGAAGAGCTTGAACCCCTTCCGGTCGATAGACTTGCCGCTCCGCTCCCCTGCGCCACCTCCCCCATGCTTCCTCTCCTCGCCCATATCTCGCGCAGGAGTCACTTCGCTTGACGCCACGCCGCGTGCGGCACCGCTCATCGTTCGGCATTCTCGTAAGGGCGGCTCAGAACCCCCGTCGACACGACCGGCGCGTGGCCTGTCCCAAGCTCGGGGGTCCATCCTCAATGAGAACCTTTTTTCGCCTGGACCCTGCGCCAAAGCGCCTCCAACCAAGCAGCGCGGCTGGCGCGCAATGGCGCCGCGCAAGGCACGCACCCTCTTCTGGTGCAAGCAACACGCGTGTGGCTTTTCACAACATCTGCACTCGCTCAAACCCAAGCCGCGATCAGTCTTTGCCCACGCCCACAAGGTCTGGGGGCAAGGCACCCACGAAACCCCTCGCGCCCGCAGGCGTGACCTCAAAATGAGTACACGACCTGCGCGGCCACGATGTTATTGCCCTTTTTGTAAGCTCCCGTGGACGTATCCAGGAACATGGCGCCATTGGCGCGATCGTAGCGATACTCGAACTTCACGATCGTATTCTTGACCGGATAGAGCAGAAGATCCGCGGTAATGGCCTGTCGCACGGGGCCATTGTTGATGCCACGGGCCACCGTCGGCACATAGAAGCCATCATAGGGGTCCGTGGTACTCACATGGCCACCGTTTTTCTTGTCGTTCAGGTAGTCATAACGCAGCGTGGCGCCCACAAGCGGGGTGAACCGGTAGTTCGCGAGCAAGGATGTCCCATACCACATGGCGTTCCCACCATTGGCCGCCCCGGCAGTCTGACGACCGAGATCGAACTGCCAGTTGAATGTGGCGGCACCCAGCGTGTAGGTCCCGTCGAAATCATTGTAGATACGCGTCGTCTCAACGGCGGGATTTTTGAGGGTCGGGTTCTTTCCGATCGTCCCGTAGAGACCGAAGCTCAAAGCGCTCGTGGGGGCAAGCGATACCCGATACTCGAAGGTCGGCGCCTTGGTGGGTGTGGCGCTTCCGGTGTAGGCGGTGTTCCAGGAATTGCCCACCAGGGTATGGACGGTCAATATCCCGGACGTGAAGCTGGCACCCGCGCCCGTGAAGTAGCCAGGCTCACTGAAATCATAGAGCAGGTTGTGGGTGATGGTGAGCATCTGCGGGGAGGTCTCGAGTTCGTAACCATCCCATGCCGGCACCTGGCCCGCGATAAAGTCGACCCCCTTGCTCACCGGCAGAGTAAGGACCGCGGCATTTATGATGCTGTTGGCGGCATGAGCCGCGGTCGGGCTCCCAAAGGTGCTCCCATAGCCACGGGTCGGCATGATCTGTATGTCGACCGATCCCCCATTACCGAACTTCTTATTGAAGTCGAGAAAGAGGTCCCCGAAGGTGCTGTGATAATAGTAGTAGGGAGTGTTGCGATCGGCGAAGAAAAAGGAACTCACATGAGCATCCTGATTATAAATATAGGTCGGATCGATGTAGCCGGAGATCGCGATGCCATCCACGGTCTTGGCGCCGTGAGTCGCGGCCATGACCGGGGCAAACCCCGCCGTCATGGCGAGAACGAGCGAGCGACGGATCCACTTCGAATGCTTCCTGACGTGCATTGGGTTCCTCCCCTTTTGACTTGTTATACGAACCCCATTGGCAAGAACAGTGCCATCTCTCGCAATGGCGCCCTACGAGAGAGACGTCGGGAGAAATGGCGACTTTGCGTGAGGATCCATCCGAAAAGACGCGGTGCAAGCGCCCGTTTCCGACGCAGAGAGCGGTGGACACGTCCCAAAAGAGAGCGCCCGAGGCCGCAGACCCCCTCTCCCGCTCCAGGAGAACGACACGCCACGGACCCTTTTTTTCGCCTAAGCCCGAGTCATCGGTCGCGGCAGGCACGCCGATCACTCGGCGCTCCCCGCGCAGCCCCCGGACGGGCGGGACCCCCATCCGACGGATGGGCGAGGATGGGCTGGGGCGGCCCCTCTGAACGCCCGTGACGGCCACGCCAAAGCGCCGCCTCGCCGCCGCTCTGACGCATCAAGAGCGTGAACGGTTCGTTTTTGATCTGTGCAAATAAATACCAACATCTCCAAAAGTGATGGAGAGGCGGGCAGGTATAGGCGAGGGCGCGCAGACGTTGGGGCGCCGATTACGACGTTGCCGCACCGGGAAGCAGCGGGGCGGCTGAGAGTGCGGGGCACAAAGCTGCGGCCATCGCCGCTACGGCTTGGCAAAGATCAAGCCCGAGATGTTCCGTGCCGCAGCGGATGCGCAACCGCACACCATCGCTTATGCCCGCATCTCCTGCCATGACCGGAAGGACGACCTGGAGCCGCGGGATCTCAAGCGGCTGCGCGCCACCGTCATGGACGGCGAAGTCGGGCGGCCGGTCACCCCACCCCGCACCGGTGGCCCCGAGGCGGGGTCCCGACCTCCGCTCCGATCAAGAGCCCCGCTCTTTACTATCGGCCCCGGCCCCCTAAGCCCCCTATCCCTCGCGCCGCAAAACGCCTCATCCAACCCCCCAAAAAACACAGGGCTTGTGTCGCGGAAGGCCCGGGAACAGGATGGCGGTCGCTAGGCGGGGGCTCGAAGGGGGAAGGGCGCGCCGAAAAGGGGGAGGTCTCGTTACATATGGGCATCGCCCTTAAGGTCGCGCTCGATCCGAACGACAAGCGGGCTCGATATGTGGCCCGCGGCGGGCACGACGCGCTTTGCCACCAACGAGGCGGCTTTCCGAGCGGCAGCGCCAGTACCGAGGCGTGGGAGGCTGACACCAGTCTGCCCAAGCCCCCACAAGCGGCGTAGCGCCCCCCCGATGAAGCCGGCGAAGCGCGCACAGCTTCCGTGGAGGCGGGAGGTCACCAAGAACGCCCCGCAGAGGGCGACCACTTAATTCTCCGCGAATGGCTTCATGGGACGCGCCCGGTACCTAAAGTTCCGCAAGAAAGGCGTCCACGATCGCCCGATGCAGGAGGCGCTGGCGGACGTGGCTGCCGAGGCGCACCATGGACCACCAGGCTGTTCAGGCGTGGGCGGAGAGTCTGGCCGCTGACGAACCGCGGCCGACACCCCGTTTGCTCATGAGCACCGTTTGGTGGACGCTACCCGCGCCCATCTCCCTTCAGAGGCGGCACACTCGGCACGCGGCGGAGATATTCCCTGAGATCCGCAGGCTTTGCGGTGCCGGCCCGCTCGCGCAGAAACGCATGCGCCGTCCGCAAGATGCCGACCTTCCCTGTCACTGCGCCGGCAATGAATTGGTTCAGGGAAACCTCGTCCTGCTTGGCAAGGTCGGCTGCCGCGTTCTTGATAGAGCTCGGCAGTTTTGGCGGATAAGTATTCTTACTCACTCCCTCCACCCCTTTAGTAACATCGCCGGGGTCACGACCCTCATACCGAATGTTCCCGCCGCGGGATAAAAATCCCGCAGCTTGTGCGTCACGATCGCTTCCGCCTGGCCGTTCACTGCCGCCTCGAGTATCAGCTCATCGCCAGGATCGCGTAACTGCGGGCGCCAAAGGAAGTTCAACTCCACGGCTTGCGCCGCACTCGCAAGCGTCGCCAGAAACCCTGAGACGCCTGCCTCGCTCTCGCCGGTCGCCAGACGCTGCTCTGGTCGCACCAAGACCGCCTCGTACTCGAGAAAATCGCGGTCGTGGCTAATGGAATACACCTCCCTTGCGCCACCAAGACCAACACACCGTGACTTGCCCCCAAGTGGCTGCGAGACCGGCGACCAAGACCGAGGTATCGGACACAACATGCATAAGATGATATGTGATACCTCATGGGATGTCTTCCGTCCGCGCCCCGGCTTACCGCTCATGGCCTTCTGGCTATCGCAAGCGAGGCGTAGGAGTCTCGAGAGAGAGTTGCCAGCCGTAATGATAGCATATATGCTATCACGAATGGTTCGGCTGGTGATCGACACCAATGTCTTTGTGGCCGCATTGCGGTCCGAGGGAGGCGCCTCCCGCGAGGTCTTGCGGCGCGCCCTGTCCGGTTCTTATACGCCCCTGTTCGGCAACGCCTTGTGGTCGGAATATGAGGATGTGCTGGGGCGGCCCCTCTGGACACCCGCGACGACCGCGGCGGAGCACCGTGTCGTCGTCGCCGCCTTGGCGCATCAAGGGCAGTGGATTTCGGTCTATTTTGGATGGCGGCCGAATCTCCGCGATGAGGGCGATAATCATCTCATCGAGTTGGCGGTGGCCGGAAATGCCGCCGCGGTCGTCACACATAACGTCGGGGACATGCGTAGGGGAGAGATGGTCTTCCCGGGCTTGCGCATCATCACACCCGCGGAATGTTTGGAGGTCTTTTCATGAGCACACTTACCATACGAATGCCCGATGACAAGACGGAACGTCTGAAGGCGTTGGCCCAAAGCCGCGGCACGAGCATGAACAAGCTCTTCGAGGAATGGGCGACGCAGGCGCTCGCGGCGTGGGATGTCGAGCGGCGCTTTCGCCTGCTCGCGGCGCAAGGGGATGTCCAGGAGGCGCTGCGCGTGCTGGATAGGCTCGATGGCCAAAACGGGAAGGCGTAAGGCCGATACAGAGGCACACACATTACTGCAGGTGCGATCGCCCTCCTTGACGGCCGCATGCCAGCCCCCTTAGGCCCATTGAGTGATCGCATACCATTAGCGGCGTAGGAGAAAAATACGCGCCAGAACGGGATGGCCCAGGATCTGATGCAACAGCGCCATGCCGATATGGCCGTACCAGTAAACCCAGACGAGGTTGGCGATGAGACTATGCAGATCGGCAACATTACCGACGAGAGCTGTTTCCGCCCCGTTCTCTGGAAACGCGAAGAACAAGACCGCGCCGGTCGCCGCCATAGCGGAGACGGCGAGAAATCCCAGCCCATGGACGAGCCCAGCCAAGCCGCCTTCAGGGCCTCCTTCGGGTAATTGAAGCCGCAGTATCTGACGCAATTCCGCCCGCAGCTTCGCGCGCCCACTGGCATCCCCGGGAAACAGATGGCGGAATCCACTATCGTCACGCGTAAGCAGCGCGCTCCAGATCCAATGGGCGACGACGACGCCCACAGCCGCCAGGCCCACCCATTCATGGAACTCGAAGGATAGCGCCTGCGTCGATGTGAGCACCCGGCCCGGTTTGGGTTGCTCCATGATCAGGCTGATGAGAAGTTGAAAACTCACTGTGAGCGCCAGGCCCCAGTGAAGGAGACGTGTGCCGGTGTTCCAATAGGTCGTTTGCGCGGTTGAACTCTGCTCCAAAAGCTCCTCCTCTTTTCCCGTGTGCATTCGTGAAATCACGCCTAAGCGCGTCGATATCTTACAGCCTTCCCAGCCTCGGGCAAACCGGCAAGCGACCCCATCGCCGACAACCGATGATGGCAGCGGACACTGATGTCGCTATCGGGCAAACACCAGGAACCCCGTTTTCAAGCAGCAATTCTCAATGTGACGCGATAGAGACCGGAACACCCAGTGCCGCCATGAGAATGAGCGAGCCTGAGTGCATCCACCCCGATGTTGGGCGCCCGCCCGCATGCGCGTGCGCTACGGAATGCTCACGGGCTGTGCCACGCTGAAAATTGCTGGTTTTCAAGCGCGATTGTGGACCGATATCCTATGTCGCCTTATACTCGGACCCTCCCCCTTGCCGAGAATAGACATCACGTGTATCACGATGAGCACCATCACCATAAGACGACCGGTTGGTTGCGGGCTAGTGTGCTTGGCGCCAACGATGGACTGCTCTCGACCGCAAGCCTGCTCGCCGGCATCGCAGCCGGGCAGGCCAATCATGCGCAGGTTTTGCTCGCCGGCATTGCCGCCTTGGTCGCCGGCGCCTTTGCCATGGCGGCCGGCGAGTATGTATCGGTAAGTTCGCAGGCCGATACTCAATCGGCGGATCTTGAGATTGAAAGACGGGAGCTTAAGAAAAATCCCGAGAAAGAGCTTCTCGAACTCCGCGATATCTATATGGCACGCGGCCTCGATGCGGGCCTGGCCCAGCAGGTCGCCGTACAGCTTATGCAGCATGACGCCCTCACGGCGCACGCGCATGATGAGCTGGGCCTGACAGACATGGCGGCGGCCCGGCCCGGGCAGGCCGCTTTGGCCTCGGCCACCTCTTTCGCATCCGGCGCGCTATTCCCCGTAGTGATCGCCGCTTTCGTGCCCCACAGCATGGCCCTGCCGGTCCTTTTCACGGCCACCGTTTTGCTGCTCGCGATCCTGGGCGCGACGGCGGCCAAGGCCGGTGGCGCCTCCCTATGGAAAGGCGCCCGCCGCGTCGTTTTCTGGGGAGCGCTCTCCATGATCGCCACCGCGCTGATTGGCCACCTGCTACGATAGGTCGGCCGCTACGCCCTTATCAAGCCGCCTTATTGGCAGTCGGATGGCGAGGAATGGAGGCCGCCAACCCGTCGGGCGGGCGCCTTCAGTCCTTCACGGGCTTCACGGCCTTCCAGGCCGTCTCGGCGGCCGGCGGGAGCTTGTTCATGTGCTTCAAGAAAAGGGCGATCGTCCACATCTGCCGCGACGTGAGTGAAGTCTTCCAGGACGGCATGCCGGTCAGGCGGATGCCATG
>JAJYRD010000008.1 GCA_021794275.1 Pseudomonadota bacterium
GCGAGCCTGCGCGCCAAGAGCAGCAGGCCGCCTATGAGTGCTAGCACCCCGAAGGTGATGCCGGCCGATGCCGCGATCCATTGATGCGTCACCGGCGGGACATGCAGCCAGTCGAAGGCCGGCGTGAGCAGGCCCACGAAGTGTCCGAGGAAGATGAAGAGGACGCCTATATGCCAGAGATTACTGCCCCAGGCGAGGCTCTGGCGCGAACCGAGCAATTGGGTCGAGTAACTGGTCCAGGTGTATTGCTCGCGGTCGTAGCGGATGAGCGAGCCCAGGAGAAAGACGGTGCCCGCCACGTAAGGGTAGGCCCCGAACAGTAAGAGGTTGGTATTCATGAGGCGTTCTCCCGTGCATCAGCAATAGGGCGGGCCCGCTCGGCGATGATCTGCAGGAGCGGCAGGTAGGGGTTCTGCGTTTCCGCGAGTCGCGCGGCGATCGCATTCAGTCCCTCGCGGGCCTCCGTAAGGAAGCGGCGCGCCGCGCGCTCCTCGAGCGTGGCCGTAAACTCGAGCAATAGCGGCAGGTAATCCGGTAATTCGCGGGTCGCGAGCGTCCATCCGTTTTCTTCGAAATGAGCAGCGAGCCGGATCAGGGCCGGGCCCCGGTTGCGATCACCGTCGGCGGACAGGTGCGATGTGAGGTGCAGGTCGGCGCCGGCGTCGAGATCGAAGGTGCGTACATAAAGGGCCTCCATCTCCAGCGCATCGTCCGCGCTCATCCAGTCCACGACCGCACCTACCGTGTCGCGCTCCCCGGTCGCGAAGCCTGCGGTCTCGACCGCCACGCGGATTTCGGGCAGGGCCCCTCGGAACGGGGCATCCGGGTACTCAAGCAGGGACCCGAGGACCCGGTAGGCGGGGCTTCGGAGCCCGGCGTTCACGACCCACCGCCCTTGGCGCGCCGCGGCAGGAAGACGAGCGGGAACTCCGGTTCGGCGCTCTGCGCACGTTTGCGCGGAAAGAGATCCGGGGTGTGGGTCCCGTCGCCCGCATCGTTGCCGAAGCGCAGGCCATTCGCCCCCTGGAATCCGCCCGGATCCTCCAGGGCAAGCTCCTGATGGCTCGTGGGGATCACGAAGCGGTCCTCGTAGTTGGCGATCGCGAGATAGCGGTACATCTCCTCGGCGCAGGCCGCGTCGATCCCCGCTTGCGCGAGGACCGCGGGGTCGGGTTCCGTGCCCACATGCCGGGCCCGCTGGTAGAGGCGCATCGCGATCATCTTCTTCAGGGCGGCCGCGATCGGCGCCTCTTCGCCCGCAGCCAGCAGGTTCGCGAGGTAGCGCAGCGGTATGCGTAGTCCGGACACGTCGGGAAAGAGACCGTCCGTACCGAGGGGTAGGTGTCCGTTCTCCATGGCTGACTGCACGGGCGAGAGCGGCGGCACATACCAGACCATGGGCAAGGTGCGGAATTCGGCGTGCATGGGGAAGGCGATGCGCCACGTCACCGCCATCTTGTAGATGGGCGAGCGTTGCGCGGCCTCGATCCACGAGTCTGGCACCCCGTTCTGGCGGGCCTGGGCTATGACCGCTTCGTCGTGCGGGTTCGGGAACAGGTCCAGGTGCGCCTGATAGAGGTCCTTCTCCCGGGGCGCGCTCGCCGCGCGCTCCACGGCGTCGGCGTCGTAGAGCATGACACCGTTGTAGCGGATACGGCCCACGCAGCTCTCCGAACAGACTGTGGGCAGGCCCGACTCGACGCGCGGATAGCAGCCGAGACACTTCTCGGACTTGCCGGACTCCCAGTTGAAGTACACTTTCTTGTAGGGGCAGGCGCTCACGCACATGCGCCATCCACGGCAGCGGTCCTGATCGACGAGTACGAGCCCGTCCTCCTCCCTCTTGTACAAGGCCTCCGACGGGCAGGCCGCCACGCACGCCGGGTTCAGGCAGTGGTTACACATGCGCGGCAGGTAAAAATGGAAGGTGTGCTCGAACTGCGCGTAGATCTCCTTTTCGATATTCGCGAAGTTGCGGTCCTCCGAGCGGTCCGCGAACGTCCCCGCGAGGTCGTCTTCCCAGTTCGGGCCCCACGTCACCTTATCCATGCCCTGGCCGTCGATCTGCGACAGGGGTCGTGCGGTCGGCGCCGCCTCTGAGAGCGGGGCCGCCACCAAGCGGTTGTAGTCGAAGGTGAAGGGCTGATAGTAATCGTCGATCTCCGGCATGCGAGGGTTGGCGAAGAGCGAGGCGAGCTCCTTCGCCCGGCCGCCCTGGTGCAGCTTGAGCTGGCCGCCGTCCAGCACCCAGCCACCCTGCCACTTATCCTGGCGCTCCCATTCCTTGGGGTAGCCGATGCCGGGCTTGCTCTCGACGTTATTGAACCAGGCGTACTCGACCCCCCGGCGGTTGCTCCATACGTTCTTGCAGGTCACCGAGCAGGTGTGGCAGCCGATGCATTTGTCGAGGTTGAACACCAAGGCGAATTGTGCGCGGATCCTCATGACCGACCCTCCCCAGAGCGGAATCGTAACGGCGGGTCCAGGGCTTCCTCGCGGGCGGGATCGAGGGGCCGTTCCAGCCAGTCGATGTCGGTCTCCGCGAGGCGCCGTACCAGGACGATCTCATCGCGCTGGCTGCCGACCGGCCCGTAATAGTTGAACCCCCAGGAGAGCTGGGCGTAGCCGCCGATCAGGTGCGTGGGCTTGATGATGACCTTGGTGACGCTGTTCAATATCCCCCCGCGCTTGCCCGTGGTGGGCGAGCCTGGGACATTCACGGTCTTCTCCTGGGCGTGGTACATGAGCGCCGTGCCCTGTGGGATACGCTGGCTCACGACCGCCCGCGCGATGGTCGCGCCGTTTGCATTCACCGCCTCCACCCAGTCGTTATCGGACAGGCCTATGGTTCGCGCATCGTCCTCGGAGATCCACACGGTCGGACCGCCACGGAACAGGTTCAACATACGCAGGTTGTCGTTATAGGTGCTGTGTATCCCCCATTTGCTATGAGGGGTGATCCATTTCAGCATGAGGTGTGGACGGTTCCTGAAGGCGTCGGGTAGGGCGTCGGTGGCCTTCATGTCGAGTGGCGGGCGGTAGGCGCACAAGGCCTCCCCGAAGTCGCGCATCCATTCATGATCCTGGTAGAACTGCGCACGCCCGGTGAGCGTGCGAAACGGAATACGCTCATGGATATTGGTATAGGAGGCGGCATAGCTTACATGCTCTGACTCTATGCCGCTCCAGGTGGGTGAGGTGATGATCTTGCGTGGTTGCGCCTGGATGTCGCGAAACCGGATCTTGTCGTCGCGCCGCGCCAAGGCCAGATGGGTGAGCGCGAGGCCGGTCTTCTTCTCGAGGGCGCGCCATGCGTGGAAGGCGATCTCGCCGTTCGTCTCCGGAGCCAGGGCCAATACCGCTTCGCAGGCGCCGATGTCGTCCTCGAGCGACGGCATGCCGTGGGAGACGCCCGGACTCGTCACCCGGCGGTTGCGGTCCCCCAGGTCCTCATAAGCCTCGCGCGTATCCCACGATATCCCCTTGGTGCCGTTGCCTTCCTTTACGAGCAGAGGGCCTAGCGCGATGTACTTGCGATAGATGTCCCCGTAATCGCGCGTGACGATGCGCAGGTGGGGTAGGGTCTTGCCTGGGATAGGCGCGCATTCGCCGCGCTTCCAGTCCTGGACTGTGAGTGGCTGCCCGAGTTCGGCGGGACTGTCGTGCATGAGCGGCGTCGCGAGCAGATCGTCGCGCGTCCCTAGATGGCTGCGCCCCAAATCAGAGAAGGCGCGGGCGATGGCCTTGAATATCTGCCAGTCGCTGCGACTCTCCCATCCAGGTTGCACCGCCTCCGACAGGGGATGGATGAAAGGATGCATGTCGGTGGTATTGAGATCGTTCTTTTCGTACCAGGTCGCGGTCGGCAGGATGATGTCGGCGTAGGCGCCGGTGCTGTTCAGGCGAAAGTTGATGTCCACCATGAGATCGAGCTTGCCGATAGGTGCGTCCTCGCGCCAGACGATCTCGCGGTGGTCGCATCCGGCCCGGTCGTCCCCGAGCACGCCGTTTTGGGCTCCGAGCAGATGCTTCAGGAAGTATTCATGGCCCTTGGCGCTCGTTCCGATCAGGTTGGCGCGCCACACGAAGAGGTTGCGCGGCCAGTTCGCGGGATCGTCCGGATCCTCTGAGGCGAAGCGCAGTGCCCCGCTTCTGAGTTCGCCGGCCACATAGTTCGCCACCGCCTCATCGCTCGCGTGGCCCGCGGCGCGCGCCCGCGCGCACAGGGTGAGTGGGTTTTCGTTGAAGTGCGGCGCCGACGGCAGCCAGCCCAAGCGTTCGGCCACGACCGCGTAATCGGCGAGCGAGTGGCCTCGATAGCGGGCCTCGGCGTTGGCGGCGAGGAGGCTGTCGCCATCGACCCTCTCGTAGCGCCACTGATCGGTGTGCAGATAGAAAAAGCTCGTGCTGGCCATCTGCCGAGCCGGTCGTGCCCAGTCGAGCGCGAAGGCCACGGGCGCCCAGCCGGCCTGCGGCCGCAGTTTCTCCTGCCCCACATAGTGTGCCCAACCGCCCCCGGACTGGCCGACGCAGCCGCACAAGTGGAGGAGATTCATGATGGCGCGGTAATTCATGTCGTTGTGGTACCAATGATTGGTCCCGGCGCCTACGATCACCATAGACTTACCACGGGTGCGCGCTGCGTTGTCGGCGAACTCCCGCGCGGTCTGTATGACATCCGCGCGCCGGACTCCCGTGATCGCCTCCTGCCAAGCCGGCGTATACACGTTCGTGGGGTCGTCGTAGTCGGCCGCGAGCTGGCCACCCGAACCGCGCAAGACGCCGTATTGAGCGATCAGAAGATCGAAGACCGAGCATATGAGCGCCTCGGTGCCGTCGGCGAGATGGATGCGCCGTGCCGGCACGCGGCGTGTCAGGGCATCCGGTTCGCCGGGCACGAAATGCGGGAAGCGCACGGTCGCCGTGAGGGCTTCGTGTCCGGCGCACGAGAGCTCGGCCTCGATCCCGCGACCCGAGGCTGCGTCCTCGGGTCTCAGGTTCCAGTGGCCGTCCTCGCCCCACCGAAAGCCTATCGAGCCGTTGGGGCAGGCAAGACCGTGCGTGTGCGTGTCGTAGACTACGGTCTTCCATTCGGCGTTATGGGTCTGACCCAGACCATCGACGAGATCGGCGGCGCGCAGGAAGCGCCCGCCCGCATAGCCGCCGTCGCCGAGCGGGCGTAACAGGACCTGCACGGGCAGATCGGTGAACTCGCGCGCGTACTCGAGGAAGTACGGTTCCTGTTGAGCGATATACCACTCACTCAAGACGACATGGCCCATGGCCATGAAGAGCGCTGCGTCGGTCCCGGCGCGTGCCGGCATCCAGAGGTCGGCGAACTTCACGTATTCCGCGTAGTCCGGGGCCACCGCCACCACTTTGGTGCCCTTGTAGCGGACCTCCGAGTAGAAATGGGCGTCGGGGGTTCTCGTCATCGGCAGATTGCTACCGGCGACGATGATATAGGTCGCGTTGTACCAATCGGCGGCCTCCGGGACGTCGGTCTGCTCGCCCCAGGTCTGCGGCGAGGAGGGCGGCAGGTCGCAGTACCAGTCATAGAAGCTTAACGGCACGCCGCCTATGAGGCTCAGATACCGACTGCCCGCCGCATAGCTGATCATCGACATCGCCGGAATGGGCGAGAATCCCATGATGCGATCCGGTCCGTGGGCCGCGATCGTGTAGACGTTGGCGGCGGCGATGATTTCGGTCACCTCGTCCCAGGTGGTGCGCACGAAGCCGCCGAGACCGCGCACCGCGGTATAGCGGCGGCGCTTCTCGGGGTCCCGCTGGATCGAAGCCCACGCGGCGACCGGATCCAGGCCCGCGGCGCGCTCAGCGCGATAAAGGGCAAGGAGTCGGCCGCGGATCATCGGGTACTTGATCCGGTGCGGGCTGTATAGGTACCAAGAATAGCTCGCCCCGCGCTGGCAGCCGCGCGGCTCGTGATTGGGCAGATCGGGGCGCGTGCAGGGATAATCCGTGTATTGGGTCTCGAACGCGACGAGCCCGTTTTTGACGTAGATCCGCCAGCTGCACCCACCCGTGCAATTGACCCCGTGGGTCGAACGCGCGATCTTGTCGAACCGCCAGCGGCCCCGATAGCCGTTCTCCCATTCGCGACTGTCCGAGACTACGATGCCATGGCCGCCTGCAAACGCGGTCCGCTTCTTCGTGAGATAGGACAACCGATCGAGAAAATATCCCATCACGCATTCCCCCGGTGAGGCGCCAGGCGGCGCAATGCATTGAAAGGCGCCGCGAACTGTTTGGCGATTTTCCACAACCATAGCACCGCTGCGCGCCCTGATCAGCGCGCGATTTGTTATAGATCGACGATTCCCTTCCGCTCGTTACCCCGAAATGGGTAACCGCCATGGACCAAGCCAAATATCCTTCACCATTTCGCCCGCTATCATGGGAACGCTCGGGGGATTGTGGTAAAAGGAGGTATCCGCGCGAATCTCGGCCGACGTGCGCCGGAGGATTCCAATATGACGAAAACGCGGTCGTTGCGTTGGCGGGTCGGCGCCTCCTTCATGCTGGTGGCGGTCATGGCGTGGGCCGAAATGATGGCGTCTCTCGCTATCACCGAGCTTGCCCAAGGCGAGGCGCGCGCGGTCAATATCGCGGGCATGGCGCGCATGCGCGCCTATCGCCTCGTTGCCTCCCTGCAGGATGATCGGTCCGGGAATCACCGCCGTGCGAGCCTCGAGGCGGTCCGGGCGCTTACGGCCGCGTTGCACGATCCAAGGCTTGTGACGAGTCTGAAACAGACCGTGAGCGACACGCCAAGCCGCCGCTACGCCCGCCTGCTTGCCGATTGGGGACACGCCTTCAGTCCGCCGCTCATGGCCTACGGCCGCGGGGAGGCGGGCCGTCCCGGTCAGGCATGGCTTGCGCAGGCGGCGGCGCGATTCGTGCGCCGCGCTAACGCCTTCGTGACCGCCCTTCAAAATGACAGCTGGCAAAAGATCGCGTGGCTACGCGCAAGCCAGATCGTGGGCATGGGTATCATCTTGGTCGCGGTGGGATGGGTCACGTGGGTGGCCCGACGTCATGTCTTGGTGCCGTTGACCGGTTTGCTGACGGCCGCCGCGAAAGTCGCCGACGGCGATTTCTCCTACCGCGTGCGTGTGCGCGGGGATGACGAATTGGCGCGCCTGGGGCAGGCCATGAATCGGATGTCCGAGAGCCTTTTGCAGAGTTACGCGACGATGGAGCGCGAGATCGAGGCGCGCACCAGCGAATTGGCGCGCCGCAATCGTCTGCTGGAGCTCTTATATGACGTGAGCCAGCGTCTGTCCGAGGCCCCTTGCGACATCGCCTCTTATCGCCACGTACTGCAAAGGACCGAGGCCATCGTGGGGGTGGCCGACGCGGTCTTGTGTCTCGCGCGCCAGGATGCCGATACCGCGGCGATCCTCGCATCCGATGTTCGCGGAGGGACCTTGTACCTCTGCCATCACAATACCTGCCAAAACTGTCTCGGCGATGGCCGCACGCATCTCTGGCATCTGAAGAGGGGTCCGCACCCGGAGGCAAGCATCCTTTCCGTGCCGATCGCGACCGCAAGCGCTGGCCGCGACGGCGCCTTATCGGTGCTCGTGCCACCATCGCGCGAATTGGAGGCCTGGCAGATCCAGACGCTGGAGACTGTCGGACGCCACATAGGTGCGGCGTTGGGCACCGCCGCGCGTAACACTCGGGAACAGCGTCTGGCGCTGCTCGAAGAGCGCCACGCCATGGCGCGCGATCTGCACGATTCCTTGGCGCAGGCGCTGTCCTATCTGAAGATCCAGATGGCGCGATTGCGCACGCGGGATTCGCGAGGCGATGATTCCGCGCTTTCGACCATCGTGGCCGACATCGATGAGGGGCTGAACGCCGCCTATGGGCAATTGCGGGAACTGCTCACGACGTTTCGTCTGGACATGTCGCAGCGGGGGCTGGAGGGGGCCTTGGTGGCCACGGCGGCGGAGTTCGGGCGCAGGGCCGATGTCCCCGTCCAACTCATAGACCGGCTCTCGCACGCGCTCCTGAGCGCCAATGAAGAGGTTGGCGTCTTGCAGATCGTGCGTGAGGCGCTCACGAACGTCGAGCACCATGCTCGCGCGAGGCGCATCGCCATCCGGCTCTTGTTGAGACGCCAACGCCGCGCGATCGTCCGGATAGACGACGACGGGGTGGGGATCGCGAAGCCCGATGCCTCCGCGGCCCATTACGGGCTTGCCATCATGCGCGAGCGGGCGCGGGCCATCCGTGGTGTTTTGCGCGTCGAACGGAGGCGGAGTGGCGGCACCCGGGTGGAGCTTCAGTTCATACCGGCGGCTTACCGGGCACGGGTGCCGGAGAGGAGGGGTGCGATCCCCGCCGGGGGGCGGTCATGAGCAAGCGCCACGGCATCATCGTGGTGGACGACCATCCCCTGGTCCGCAAGGGTATCGCCCAGTTGCTGGCCATGGATGCGCGCCTGACCTTGGTGGGCGAGGCATGTGACCACGCCGAGGCCGTGGCCGTCATCGCGGCGCACAAACCCGCGCTCGTGCTGCTCGACCTGAACCTTGCAGGCCGCTCCGGGCTCGACACCCTGCGCGCGATAAGGCGGGAATCGTCGGGCACCCGCATTCTCGTCCTCACGGTTTCGGACGCCGAGGAGGACCTGGTGGCGGCCCTCAAGGGTGGCGCGGCGGGTTATCTCCTGAAGGACATGGAGCCGGAGGAGATTCTGCGGGACATCCACCGTGCTTTGGCGGGAGAGACGGTCTTGTCGCCCCGACTCGCCAACACCCTGGCCGGCGTCCTGCGCCGTCCGCGCCATCCGGTCGCCGAGGGGGCCCCGGTCGTGACCGATCGCGAGCGGCAGATCATCCGGTACGTCGCGCTCGGGAGGAGCAATAAGCTCGTTGCGCGTGAACTCGGTATCGCCGAAGGCACGGTCAAGGTCCACATCAAACGCCTCCTACGCAAACTGCATCTCCGCTCGCGTGTGGACATCGCGGTATGGGCAGTGGACCACGGCTATCGTGGCGAGACACCGTCGGCGCGGATGCCCGCGACGCCGCCGCACGATGTGGCCGCCGGGGCGCCGGTCCGGGGCACCGATAAAGGTCTGCCCGAGTAAGGCGCAAGTCGCAACCTACTCAGCATCACCGGTCAGTGTCCCGGGGGCGTAGAGCGCGCACCCTTGGCCGCCATGAATGTTTTGACGCCAAATGCTCAAGGGTAGGGGCTGGACCGTCCACCTGAGAGCGTTACCGGGGCCTCGCGGTCTCCTGCGACGAGGCCCATGCTCTGATAGTGCCTCAGGGGGGCGCTTGCGCGCGGTGCTCGCCGAGCGGCTCGCGCGCCACGATAACGATCACCCGTGCCTATCTGCCAAGAAAGCGCGCCTTAAAAGACGCCATCAACAGCCGAGGCGACAGGCTTGGTCGCAGGGAAAGGCTTTCCCAACGCCGCTATTTGGAGTTACTTGTCTAGTCGTAGTCAGACTACGATACAATAAACCATCCCAAGCTTGCCGCGTTTGGATTGATCCGTATAATCGTAGTATGGCTACAAGTCGAAGAGACAAGCTAAATAGGCTCTACACGCGGCTGGCGCCTGGGACGCCGCTCACGTCCGAGGATCTTGCCTCCCTCGGAATATCGGCTGACCTTGCCGTCCATTATGTGCGGGCGGGTTGGCTCAAACGACTCGCGCGTGGCGTTTATTGCCGTCCCCACGATCCGCCGGCCCTGCACCCGAGCGTCGTGCTGCTGCAGCAACGTTTTGAGGGACTGCATGTCGGTGGCAAGTCGGCACTCGACTGGCAGGGCATCCGCCATTACGTGTCCCAACACCCCATCCTTTATCTTTATGGCTGGAAGGCCGGGCGCCTTCCCGGCTGGTTCACCCAACGGTTTTCGGCCGAGTACCACCAAAAGCGTCTCTTCAACGAGCACCCCGGTGCGTTGCTCCACGTTCGGCCGCTGGAGGACCACAAAGGCGCGCCGCTGGTCTCGGTGCCCGAGCGCGCGTTGCTTGAGGTGCTAAGTGAGGTCGGTGTGCGCCAGCCGTTGCAGGAGGCGCGCGAACTGGTGGAGAGCAGCTACAGCCTGCGTGCCGACGTGCTGCGCGATCTGCTCATGCGATGCGAGAGCGTGAAGACAGTGCGTCTCTGTCTGCGGCTCGGTCGCGAGCTTTCGCAGCCTTGGTTTGGCAAGCTTGATAAATCGCAGTTGCCCACAGGCAGCGACCGCCCTTGGGTGTCACGCTCGCCTGACGGGCTCTTGGTGTTGAAGCCGTGAACCAGGCTTATCTCGATAGTGCGCGATTGCTGACGACAGTGGCGCCGCTTGTGCTCGTCGACGACACGTTTGCGCTGAAAGGCGGTACCGCGATCAACCTTTTTGTTCGGGACATGCCCCGGCTCTCGGTTGATCTCGACCTGGTATTTGTCGACTACATGGCGCCCCGCGCGGCGGCCTTCGGGCGCATTAACGAAGCCATGCGACAATCCGCTGCGCGGCTGAATAAACGGGGCCTTCAAACCTATTCGCCGGTTTCGAAAGACGCAGGCGAGACAAAACTGTTGGTGCGTTAGGGTGCCGTCGAGGTCAAGATCGAGGTCAACCTTGTCGTGCGTGGGACGGTCAATCCCGTGCGTCTGGCGTCGCTCATGCCGAGTACGCGCGTCACGCTACGGGCGGAACTGGAGGTCCCAGTGGTATCGCTTGAACATCTTCTCCGCGCATTCCCCCTCCTAGGCTCTCGGCCAGGAGGGGGTCAAGCGGAGGGTTGGTCTGAGCCGTTCCGTCCTCTTGCTTGCCGAATGGTGGTAGGATAGATATATGCAGATCG
>JAJYRD010000021.1 GCA_021794275.1 Pseudomonadota bacterium
AAATCCCGGGGTTTCCCGCGCAAACTAATGAAGACGCTTGCGATCATAGGCGGCAGCGGCCTTACCCATTTGCGCAACCTCACGGTGCGCGAACGTCGCGTCATGCGCACACCCTACGGCGAGCCGTCGGCGCCCCTGGTCTATGGCCTGGTGGGTGGGCACGAGGTGATATTCCTGCCGCGTCATGGCCACGGACACACCATACCGCCGCATAGCGTGAATTATCAGGCCAATATGTGGGCCCTGAAGGAATGCGGCGTGAACCACGTCGTGGCGGTGAACGCGGTCGGGGCCATCAATACCGATCTCGCCCCCGGGACCCTCGTGTTACCCGATCAGATCATCGATTACACCTACGGACGGGCGCATACCTTTTTCGGGAGCCATCCGGAGCCCGTTACACACATCGATTTCACCCACCCTTACTGCGAGGCCTTGCGTGAGGTGTTGCGTGACGGTGCCTCGCGCGCGGGTCTTGCGCTCGCGCCCGAAGGCACATACGCGGCCACCCAAGGGCCGCGCTTCGAGACCGCGGCCGAGATCCTGAGGCTCGAGCGCGACGGGGCCGACATCGTGGGCATGACGGGTATGCCGGAGGCGGCGCTTGCGCGCGAACTCGGCCTTTGCTACGCGTCACTGTCGGTGGTCGCCAATTACGCCGCCGGCAAATCCGAGGAGCAGATCGATCTGCGCGCGATCGAGCGCTATCTCGAAAGCGGGATGGCCGAGGTCCGCACGCTGCTCGAGCACGCGATACCGCGGCTGCACGCCGTCTGATCTTGCCGGATGCAAGGCCCGCAAGGATGTCTCAGCGGGGCGCGGTCAACGGTCCCTTGTAAGGTACGATCCGCACGAGCACGCCGAATTTCGGGTGATCGAAGTAATTGGTCCGGCGCAGCGCGATTGGCCGCGACTCGATCATCTGATAGCCCGGTACGGGGTTCGATGAGGCGGACGACGACGAGAGGGATGATGACGAGGCGGACGAGCGGGATGACGATCCGGGCAAGAGGGACGACGACGAGTCGCCGGGCGGCGTGTAGCGCAGATCGAGCGCCACATGCATGAGTCGCCACTGGAAGACGCGGATGACGCCCTTCAGTCGCCCACCGTCGCGACGGCTCGTGATACGCACGGGTTTGGTCTTGCTCAAGGTGACGGCGTTTTGCACCCAGCTGCGCGCCGCCAGGATCGTGTAGCTCGGGTGACTGGATAGTATCGACTGCGCGAGCGCGAGCTGTGAACGCGCAGGCAGGCCGTGGCTTGGCGAGAGCGCCTTCTTGAAACCCGCGATATGGTTGATCTTCTCCTGGTTCCATCGCTCACCCCCATCGAGTTTATGCAGGTGGTTCGCGAAAACGAGTACGTCGACTTCGTAGAGGCGTGGGGCGGGCGCCGCCCAAGCCTGCGCGGCGAGACCCAGGGCGGAGAGGGCAATCAGGGTTATGCGACGCACAAAACGCTCCTTTGGTACAATGCCTCTAGTATGGGACGGAATGGACGAGGGGTAAAGGCATGGCGGTAAGGTCGGTCCGGCGTATGGGCGATCCCTTGCTGTGGGCGCGCGCTCAGGAAGTGACGGACGTTTCGGCGGCGAGTCTCGTCGATCTCGTCTGCGATATGAAAGACACAATGGCGGCGCTCCAGGGCGCGGGACTTGCCGCGCCGCAGATCGGCGTGCCCCTGCGGGTCGTAATATTCGGCGTCCGCGTCAATCCCCGCTATCCGGGCGCCTCCGAGGTCCCGGAGACGGTCCTCATTAATCCGATCGTCGAGCCCTTGGGCGACGAAGAGGAGGAGGGCTGGGAGGGTTGTCTGAGCGTCCCCGGGCTGCGTGGACTGGTTCCCCGTTACAAGCGCGTGCGCTACCGCGGCTACACCATGGACGGCGGTTCGGTCGACCGCGAGGCGGAGGGCTTTCATGCGCGGGTCGTGCAGCACGAGTGCGATCATTTGGATGGCATCCTCTACCCCACGCGCATCCGCGATCTCAAGTTCTTCGGTTACGAGAGCGTATTGTTCCCGGAAGGTTTCGTCGGAGATGATGCTTGAGTGACGGGGCGTCTCGGTCGGCAAGGGGCGGATGGCCGCACTGCGTTGATCCCGCAACGAGCGCGGGTATTTCGCTGGCGTGTGCCACGCGAAGGCGCGCGCGGGGTGTCGCGTTTCCATAAGGTTCGGCCCGCGACGGGGCCATTGCGCCACCATTAAATAAATGGCGGGTCACAGGGAACGCCCTTGTTTGCCGGGCTCTGCGCTCGAGCCTTCGCTTCAGGGGCTGCTCAATTTTTGGAGTTCCTCCGAATCACCCTTTTCCTTGTTGGGCCTTCAGGCGTTTGTGTGGCCAACCGGGGTATTGGGCTTGCATCAGGCGCCCCCGCAAGCCGAGCATGGCACCCCTACGCTTGACATTGAACTGTACCAAAAGATCTTGGGATTTACGGCGCCGCGGCGAGTCACGGCAGTAGTGGTGAAAGAAGCCTCAGGCGATACGCTCCTGGGCGAGATTACGGTGCGCGCGGGACGGCCGCCGGGTCGCCACTATCGCCGCTGTACCCTCCGGGCGGTTTCGGAAACCTGGAAACTTGCGTGATGTCGCCGTACGTGCGGGGTGTGGGATGACGCCATATTGGGATGCGCGCTGGTTGCGGCAAGCCTTGATCCCGCTCATATCCGACCGTCCCCGCATGATCTATTATCTAACCTTGTGGCGCGATGTCGACGACGATGCGATCGTCGAGGGTTGGGCGCGACTCATACAAGGGGCGCGGTATGAGCAAGCCGGTAGCAACCAAGGTAAACGTCACCATTGTCGGGAACGGCTTTGCGTCCTTGTTTTTCCTCATGTATCTCCTTGATCGGCGATTGTTTCCCATGCCCGCCGCGCGACGGCGTCGGCCCCGGTCGGGCATGGATATAACTCTCATAGGTCCAGGTGATTTCACTTACTTTCCCGCAATCCCGGAATTCCTGACTGGAAAACGCACGCGCCCCGATATCACAGTCGACATCAAGCCGTTTCTTCGCCGTCGCGGGATCCGATTCATCGAGGATCGGGTCGTCGCGGTTCAGGACGGTGGGCGTACGGTGCGTACCGCGACCGGCGCCGCCTTTCATAATGACATGTTGTTTCTCGGTACCGGACCCACGTTTCGCAAGGACGACATCGCGGGGACGCGTGAATTCACATACTCCCCATGCTATGGGCCCGAGGACATGGAGCGTTTCAAGGGCCGGGTGGACGGCCTGTCGAGCGGCATCATCTATATCGGGTTCAAGATTAACAAGGAGGACGGTTTCGTGGCGGGTCGTACCGGACCTATGTACGAATGCGCCTGCCTCCTGGATTTTGCCCTGCGCAAGCGCGGGGTGCGCGACGATTTCGAGATCCATTTCTTCTCTGCGGATCGGGCGGCCGGTGAGAAGGGCGTGCTGACCGATAGACTCGCGGAGCGTGGGATCATTATGGATGACGGTTATGGGCCCACGGCCTTCGTGGATGGTGGGATGATCGATCCGGACGGCGGGTTCCGTCGCGCGGACGCGATTTTGTACTCGCCGCCCATGACGGGGCCGGTATACGCCCGCGCGAGCACCCTGCCGGTCACGAAAGGCGGGCACATCGCAGTCGACCGCTACGGGCAGGTCCCGGGGTTTGCCAAGGTTTTTGCCGCAGGCGATTGCGCGGGGCACGAGGCCCCGCCCCCGTGGGTACCGCATCAGGCCCATATGGCGCAGCTGCGTGCCCAGGCGGCGGCCGCCAACGTACGGGCGATCCTTCAGGGATCGTCCCCGTCTCATCGCTACCGTCATGAGTTGTCGTGCATTCTCGATATGGAAAACGATGGTCTTTGGATGCATCGATCCGAGGATGGGGCGCCGCCATTTTGGAATCTCTTCCCGCGTCGTTCGCGGCAGCTCGTGCGCGTCAAATCGGTGTTTGAAAAGGTGTTCTTGTTTTACCTTCGGCGCCTATAACGCGCTCAGACTCAGGAGGAGTCGCCACCGGAGTACAGATCGGTGGAGTGGTAGCGTGCCGCCTTAGCTGCAAATTCCTGGCGACCTAAAGAGGTCATGGTATGAGGGAGGTTCCCGTAACAAACCTCGCGCCCCGTAGGAGGAACCACATCATGGCCGCAAAGAAGCATAACACTGGGGAAACAACCCGGAAGCGGTGGTCGCCGAGGACCGGGATCCCTCGAAGACGCTGATGAAACAGGCTTTGCGGGAGATCCTGGAGGCCAAGATGGCGGAACTCCCGGGGTCTGCCCTCATGAACGTCAGGAGAGTCGTCAGGGCTACCGGTAGACCGCGAGCACGGACTTATGACCCGTACCGGGAAGCTTGGGCTCCGCGAGCCGCGTGATCGCGGAGACCCGTTCCCGGCTGTGTTGTTTGAGCGCTACAAGCACTCGGAGACGGTCTTCGTCGCGGCCCTGGCGGAGATGCGCGTGCGAGGTGTCTCTGCCCGGAAGGCGCGCGCCATCGGCCGTCGACTCCGCGGGCACAAGCTTCTCGACCTCCGCTTTCAGTGCTGTCAACAAAGGTCTCGATGAGGCGTTCACACAGCTTGTCGAATAGCGCCTCGAAGAGCGCTTACCTACTTCCGGCCGTTACCCGCCCGGCGCTCCCGTGCATACGCACGTGGTGCCCTAAAAGCTGGGCGAACTCTCAATAAAACGGGACCAGCGCATACCCCTTAGCCTGGTAACCAATGGCCGATATAAAGCCGTTCCCTACGGCATGAACCTGTGGAATAAGATCATGAGGATTGATATCCACCTCGTCGGCCAGCGAAACACCGCAGGCTTCAAAGCGGATCCCCTCGTGAGTCATTTCCTTTACCTCGTTCTGTAGATGGGCCGCCGCCTCCCGCTGCCCGTACGATAGACCCACCATATTCTTTGTGAGAAACGCCACGTCCGGCCCGATGATCACCATGACGAAATGCGGCTTGACGCCCTGACGCGCCATGCTCGTATACGCCATGTTCGCGACCCGCACAACGTTTGCTAGAACCTGCGGTTTCTTGACATTGATAAGAAAGACCGCTTTGGCCGCATGGAGGCCGCGCAGCGCGTGGGCGTCGTTTAACACGGCCGCCGATACAGGCTTCCCGTAGATAGCACAGATCGACAACAACAAAGTAAGTGAAAGACTTTTCGCGATAGCTCTCATGTTAACTCCTTTTCCGTTTTGTCGGAATTGTATGCCATATCCACAGCGTTTCCACCGAGGCTGACGCCGCAAACCTTACGGTGGCCGACAGCCCAACAGAATCGCCTTCCAAAACACATCACGGTGAGCGTCCCGCGCGTCTGTTGCCCAAAGCGAGGTGAAGCAAGTCCGTCGCTTCCGACAATTTCTCCTCCGAGGGTTCCGGAAGGTGCGAGGGAGTGGGACCTGATATGCGCCGCCCACAATCTCGTGAAGCTGAGGAGCGCCATGGGTCGACTCTCCGCCACGCCGCAACTATATCTTGCTCACCCAAGTCGTCCGCCAGCCGGGCGCTGCCCCGGGCCGACATAAAAACCGTTGCTCGGACATCCTCTTAGGTCTTACGCCGCTCCGCCGTTTCGTCTGACCCGACGGCGAACGGCAGGCGGTCGGCCTTCCATTCCGGGTAGCCCGCATGCAAGCGCCGCGCGCGAAATCCGTGTTGGCGGAGCTTGCGCACTGCTTCGTAGGCGAGTAAGCAGTAAGGTCCGCGACAATAGGCGACTACTTCGTGGTCTTTCGAGAGCGATGGCAGTTGGCGGGAGAGGCGGTCGAGAGGAACATTGATGGCCCCCTTGACGTGCCCAGCCTGGTATTCGGATTCCGGCCGTACGTCGATGACCGTGACTTGGTCTTGCTGCAAGAGTTGCAGTAATTCTTGGTGGCCGACTGGCGTAAGATTGTCAAAGGTCGCGAAGTGTTGGCGCACGATTTGCTCGATCTCCGCTACATGGCGTTCGCCCATGTCCTTGAGTGCCGTTAAGAGCGTCGTGACCTCGTCGCCACTCAAGCGATAATAGACCTGGACTCCGCTCTTGCGGGATTCGACAAATCCACCGTCGCGCAGAATTTGGAGGTGGTGCGAGGTATTGGCGACGGACATCCCACAAACGCGCGCCAAGTTCTCGACACCGCGCTCTCCCTGGCTGAGAGCCTCTAGGAGTTCAAGGCGGTTTGATTGGGCCACTGCCTTGGCGACCCGCGCCAGCTGTTCGAATATCAATCGCTTGGGTTGCTTATCGTCGGCCATGGTTCTATTCGATATTGTCTTACGAACATTATAACACAGGGCGTTAGGCCAATCCGGCCCAGGCCTTGACCAAGGCGGCAGTGGCGTCCTCGATATCGGCGACTGTCGTGGACCGCCCAAGAGAGAGACGCACGGCGCCTCGTTGGCGCTCGGGAGGGAGCCCCATGGCCGCCAATGCATCGCGCTGTGACGAATGCGCGTGGCAGGCGGAGCCGGTCGAGGCTGCAACGTCGCGCTCCGAGGCCGCCAAGAGGTCGCGGCCCGTGACCCCGGGGAAAGAGATGTTCAGGGTGTTGGGAAGGCCACCGTCCGGATCTCCGTTTACGGCGAGGCCCGGTATGGCCTGCGTGAGGCGTCGCCTGAGGAGGTCGCGGCGCGCGCGCAGGCGTAGTGTCAACTTGGGTAGGCGGATGCGGGCGAGACGGGCCGTCTCCCCAAGACCCAGGATGGCAGGCACGTTTTCGGTGCCCGGCCGCAAGCCCCGCTCCTGACCGGCGCCGACGAGGACCGGTACCAAGGGAGTGCCAGCGCGGACGTAGAGGGCGCCCACCCCCTTGGGTGCCCCGAACTTGTGACCTGCGAGAGTCAGGAGGTCGACGCCCAAGTCCTTGACGCTAAGCGGGATCTTGCCAGCCGACTGTGCGGCGTCGGTGTGCGTGAGTATGCCGCGCCGGCGCGCAACCGCCGTGATTGCGGCGATGTCTTGCACGCTCCCGATTTCGTTGTGCGCATGTATCACCGAGATCATGGTGGTGTCGGGGCGTAAAGCGTCGACGATGGCTTGCACGGATACGTGCCCGTGGGCGTCCACGCCGACTGTGGTTATAGTAAAGCCGTGTTCCGAAAGCCAATGGCAAGGTGCCGCTACCGACGGATGTTCCACGACGCTCGTCACGATATGGCGGCCGCGCGAGGCCATCGCGAAGGCGGCGCCACGGATCGCCAGATTGTTGGCCTCGGTGGCGCCGCTCGTGAAAATCACCTCCTCGGGCAAGGCCTGGATGAGGGCCGCGACCTCGGCCCGCGCTTCAGCAACCGCCGCGTGGGCCGTCTTGCCGTAAGCATGGGCGGATGAGGGGTTGCCGAAGATCTTTAGGGCACGGGCCACGACGCGTACAACCTGCGGATCAACGGGTGTCGTGGCGTTGTGATCGAGATAGATCGGGGCCCTCATGTCAGGGCCTGGTCAAGATCCGCCATGAGGTCGGCGGCGTCTTCGAGGCCGACGGATAAGCGAATGGATGAGTCGGTGATTCGACGCCGCGTCCGTTCGGCCTGATCGAGGCCTCGATGGGTGGTGGTGACGGGTTGGGTGGCGAGGCTCTCCACGCCCCCGAGGCTTGGCGCGCGCGCGAACAGCATCAGGCGGTCCATCACCCCGACGGTGTCGGCGTAGTCCCCGTCGATTTCGAGCGCGATCATGCCACCGAACCCGGTCATCTGGCGCTTGGCTATGGCGTGCGACGGGTGATGGGTAAGCCCCGGGTATCGGACATGACGGATGCGGGGGTGGCCATCAAGGTATTCGGCGAGTGTTTGGGCGTTTGCGTTATGGCGTTCGATGCGTACGACGAGAGTGCGCAGGCTGCGGGCGAGAAGCGCGCAGGTCTCGGGGGCAGGCGTTTGGCCCAGGTCCGAACGCCACGCGCGCAAAGGCGTCAAGAGGGCTCGCGAGCCCATGACGGCTCCTGCGGTCAGGTCGCTGTGCCCACCCAGATATTTGGTCGCGCTGTGGACTACGAAGTCGGCATTATGGCGAAGCGGTTGCTGATTGACCGGCGAGGCGAATGTGCTATCGACGGCGACAAGCGCCCCGTGAGCATGGGCTATGGTGGCAATGGAGGCGATATCCAGGACCTCCAGGTTGGGATTGCTTGGCGTTTCGAAGAACACCAGGCGGGCGCCTGCAGCAAGGTGCGCCTTGAGCTCAGAAAAATCCGTGCCTGATAGAAACGTGGTGGCGCGCCCGAGCTTTGGTAAAGATTGGGCCAGGAGGCTCAGGGTGCCACCGTAAGCATCACCCAGACAGACGATGCCATCTTGCCCATGAGCGATGAACAACGCGCACTCTGCGGCCATGCCGGACGCGAAAAGGAGTGCCGCTTCCGCCCCCTCGATGGCTGCGAGCTTGGTCTCGACACTTTGAATCGTGGGATTCGAACCGTAGCGAGTATAAAGGGAACCGGGGCGGTGACCGTCGACCACCTCCAAGAGATCCGCGGTTGAGGGGAACGCGAAGGTGGTCGTATTGTAAAGCGGCGTATGTGGGGCGCCCGCATTGTTGGCCAATTCGCCGGCATGGATACAGCGCGTGGCAAGGCCCGAGCCGTCAAGATCCGTGGTGTTTTTCATGATCACGCTCTAGTGGTTTACGTTTTGCCAAATCATATAGGTTGCGGCCATGGCCAGGAACGCGCCCAGCGCGAGCTTGATCACGCCGCTCGCCAGGTATTTGTGCAAGGCGCTGCCGGCGAAGGTCCCGGCGATCGCCGTACCGGCGAATAGCGCCATGATCCGATAACTGACCACGGCCGTGCCGGCATAGCCCGCGAAACCGGAGAGGGAATTGGCTGCCACCGCCACAAGGGAGGTTCCCACCGCCCGCTCAAGCGGGAGTTGCCACAAGAGGATCAGTGCCGGCACGATCAGGAAGCCGCCACCCACGCCGACCAGCCCCGCAAAGCCGCCGATCGCAAAACCATAGGCTGCCACAAAAGGCAGGCGCTCCGAGCGGGCCGTGGACTCCCGGCTCGTGGTCTTTGCTAACAGCAGGCGGTAGGCCGAGTAATACATGACAAGGGCGAACGCGAGCAAATGGATAGGCGCCGGGACCAGGGCCCCGGCGCGGGCCCCTATGTAAGCGCCGCAGACGCCGGATATCCCGAAGAGACCGGCGACCGACAGCTCAATCGTGCCGCGACGCCAGTAACCGAAGGCTGCGATGGCGGCCGTGAGGGCGATAATGCCGAACCCCATGGCGATGGCGCTCCGGGTCGGGACATGAAGAATGAAGTGCAAGGCCGGCATGGCAATCAAGGTGCCACCGCTTCCGAATAAACCCAATAAAATACCCGTTCCGATTCCGACTAGGGCGGTCAGGATTGGCATGAGGAGAGCTCCGCTGGACCATTATTTAAACAGTAAATACTATACTACATAATATAATATTTGAGTACGTGTCCTGTCCAGGGTGTCGGGCGGCTGCGCCTCCAAGGGCGCAAGGCTGCCCGTTCGCGCTCTGGTAGGGAGGTACGAGAAGGGCGCGGCGAACCTGAACGACGTGCTTTTGTTGAAAAGGGATGGGGTCCGGGCGCCTCGCGCCTGCCCCTGCGGAGCATCGTTTCTGCGAAACGCGTCGGGGGTCACGCCGGTCCTGACTGTTCGGAACGCCTCATGCTCGCAGCGGCTCGTCGGATCTTTAATGAATGTCTAGCAAGCATGGTGGTGGCTGCCACTCCAGAGCGTGAAAGAAACTTCCCGATGAGCGGGAGTGGGGCAGGGGCCTGACATTTCGTTGGCGCCTCGACACCCGTGCTTTACGCCGACCTCTGCGTTCTGGCTCGACCGGGTGGAGCACGTCTTTCGGGATATCACCATCGGGCCCCTACGGCGCGGCGTTTTTTGGTGGCGCCCCCGAACTCACGACCGCCATAGAAGATATAGATATATCGCGGTGCAAATCGAGAGCCTTAAACTTGTCATCGGGACCAGCCAGGGCTGGGGGTATCGCCCAGAAAGTGATCCGGGCCCACCGGCGCTTAAGTTCTAAACAGAATGAAGCGTTACACTAGCCCTCGACGGCGGATCCCTGCGGTCGTAGCAGACGAGGGCCATTGAACACAGCGAGCAGGCCTGTGTAGGGATAACGAGCCACGCCGTGTTTTGCGGGGACTCGAACATGTATCTGTGGGGGTCCCTCATGAATCCGCAGGTTTTACGAAACGACCGAACTGATATTCATCGACCACTTCAACCAGTTTGCGCGGGAATCCCTGCCGCTCAGGGCGGGGAGGGATCCCACAGGGACTTCCTTCGGTCGTAGCGCCGCCGCGTAGCGGCGATATTTCACAAATGCCTGATATTTTTTTATAGTCGTGAATATGGGCGAATTGCCGACCACTCAGGTGTTGACCTGCAAACTGAAACTGCTGCTGGACAAGGAGCAGGTCGACGCTGTCCGGTGCATGGCATGGGCTTACCGTAATGCCCTGAACCACGCATCTGCCGTGGTTTTCGCCAACGGTAAGATATCGCAGGGAATGAAACTGCAAACCATGGTTTACAAGGACTTGCGTGAGCGGTTCGATCTGCCGTCCCAAATGGCCTGCAATACGCCCCGGCAGGTGGCGGCCTACAAAACCCTCTGGGAGCGGGCCCGCTCCAACGCCGCCCACAAGACGAAAGGCTGGACCAAACGCCGGTACAAGGGTCTGGATAAAGCGCCGAAATTCACCGCGCTGACCGTCACCTTGAACCCTCGCAGGGATTGGGCCTTGGGAAAGGAACAAACCGTCAAGGGCGTGGACCTGAGCCGCCGCAATATCGCGGTGGAATCCAAGACGCGCGGCAAATGTCGTTTTTATCATGGCGGGCACCAAAAGCATCTTGCCGAACGTGCCGCCAGTGCACGCAGTGCGCTGCAAGCGAAGGGCGCTCGCGGGGCCAAGGCGGTTTTGAGGAAACTGGCGTTGCGAGTCAGTATGCGAACGCTCCTCATCTGGCAAGACTGGCTGAGGACGGGGCGCTTGTCGACCGCCCCTGAAGCCCCAGGTGACGAAGCCAAAGCCGCGCGTCTCTCGAGATACGCGGAATTGCGGTGGAGCCTAGAGGCAAGCTCCGTCCTTTAGGGCGGAGTTGTTGACGCGAATGTCTTCAGGGTCCGACAGTATTCTGGTGGGCGGCCCGGTGTTGCGGGCGTCGCCAGATCGAGTTACAGATTATGCCGGCCCTTCGCGATAGGTATGGCATCGTGTACAGACAACGAGAACCCATCGTTGGTTATGCGTTTGCCGGGGGGGGGGGTCGTCGTTGCCGACCGGCGGGCGTAACCCGAGATCGCGGCGTTCCACGCGTCCTCCGCATCTCGGGCAGGTGTCGAGACCGGCGGGATGCGCAAGCAAGCGAAATTCTTGTTCTGTAAAAAACATCGCGGGTTCCCTGTTTTATGAAGTCTCAAGCGATGCCATGAGCAGCAGTATCTCCGCGCGTTATTGAGCGCTCGCCGTGTCTGGAGGTCAACCGCGTAATGGGGATGCGATAACCGTCGCGTGGGAGAGCGTGGGGTGCGGAGGCTTCCCGGGGCATGGCCAATGACGGCGTACCCCTTATGCGCCTTGAGTCCCACACCGGAAAAGTCTAGGGTCTGTAGGAAGGGGCAGGGGCTGCCGGGGGAGTGGGCTGTATGCCGGAAACCAAAAAAGCTCGGTTGAAACGGCGGGGTGTTGCGCATCCCGGATTCGGAGAAGGAATTTCACCCCCCCCCCCCCCGGGGGGGGGGGGGGGGGGGGGGGGGGTGAAACACTCCCCTGCGTCTCTCTGGAACCTGGCACCGTCCCATGGCCCGGCCTTCTGCTTGAGGCCTTGGCGCAGAGTCGGATCCGGGCGGCCTATCAGCCGATCGTGACGCTCACGCCGCCGCGTACCATGGTCGGTGAGGAGGCCTTGGTGCGACTGGTCACGACCGAGGGCGCGGTGATCCCGGCCGGGGCCTTCATCGCCGCGGCCCACACGGCGGGACTGGTGCCTGCGCTCGACGAGGTCGTGCTGACGGAGACATTGGCGCGGTGCGTGGCCTGGACGGGTCCGCCACGGCTGTACTTTATCAACGTGTCGACGGCCCTTCTGACGGCCCCGGACCGTCTGGACGCGCTGATCCGTGCGGTGGTGCCCGGTGGGCGCTGTCGTACGGACGATCCTTATCTGCGCTCGGTCGTGTTCGAGATCACCGAGCGTGAGCTGCTGTCCGACCTCGCGGCTGTCCGCAAGGCCCTAAACCCTTTGCTGGACGCGGGTGTGCGGCTGGCGCTCGATGATTTTGGGAGCGGATACTCGTCGTTTCTGTATCTGGCTGATCTCCCTGTCAGCTTTCTGAAGATCGAGCAGGCGTTGATCCGGCGCCTGGGGCGTGACCGGCGGGTCACGGTCATGGTCGCGGCCGTGACACGCATGGCCGCCGACCTCGGCATCACCGTGATCGCCGAGGGCATTGAGTCGGCGAGGGTTGCCCGTGAGGTCCGGGCTCTCGGAATCCCATGGGGTCAGGGGTACTATTTCGGGCGACCGGGCTGGGGGTAGGGGTGCTGCGCATGGGTATCCCGTCCAGCAACGGTCCTCAATCGCGTTTGCCGTCGCAGCGACCATGCGACTCTTTTCAGTCCGGGAGATTCTTTGACCGCATCCGATGCCCGCCCGGGCATGCTTGTTCAAGCGGAACGCGAGGCCGTGACTGCGGCGCTCCTGCAAGCGACGGGGCATCTGGCCCAGGGTCAGGACGCCGAGGCTATCCTGCGGCCATTTTGCGAGGCGCTGGTGGCGGCATCGAGCCACATCCGGCTTGCCTGGATGTGGCTTGGGACCCCGGATACCACGATCATCCGCCCCACTTACGCGGTGGGTCCCGCCCGCGAGTACGCCCAGGCCCTGGTCTTGGGGGCCGACCAGGCCACGCGTCCCTTGAGCCCGGGGTTGCGGGCATTGGCCACGGGGCGCCCCGTGATGGCCACCGTCCGATCGGACCCGGCCTTCGCGCCTTGGCGCGACGAGGCCTTGCGTCATGGCTTGGAGGTGACGGCCAGCTTCCCGTTTGGCGAGGCGGGTGATGGCAAGCAGGGCGTCGTGGCGGTCTATGCTGATGAGGCGGATTATTTTGCGCGCTTGGGCTGGGGCCCCTTCGTGGCGTTTCAACACCTGGCTCAGGTGGCGCTGACTCAGGCGGCGTTGCGCGAGCGCCTGAATATTATTGCCACCTTCGACAGTCTCACGGGTCTTCTGAACCGGGGCGCCATGCAGGACGCGCTGGAACGTGTGCATGGTGAAGCGAGGCGACGGCACGAGACCTATGGTGTGTTGCTCCTCGACATCGATCGCTTCAAGCTCATTAATGATGGCTATGGTCACGGGGTCGGCGATGCGGTGATCCGCGGCATGGCTCGCATCCTCGAGGGGTCGCTACGCCCAGGAGATCGGGCCGGGCGTTGGGGTGGCGAGGAATTCTTGTGCCTCTTGCCGGGCGCGGACCAAGCGACCGCCACGGCCATCGCCGAGCGCCTGCGTGCGGATATCATGCACCACCCATTCGTGGCGAGCGGGGGGCGGATCATGTATGCGACGGCAAGTCTCGGGGTGGCCTGTTTTCCGGCGGATGGGGGCAGCGTGCAGGCACTGCTGAACCACGCCGATATGGGACTCTATGAGGCCAAGCGCGATGGGCGCAACCGGGTGGCCCGAGCAAGCGACCGGGGCCGCAGCCTGTTTGCCACCGCCCAGCAACTCGAGGCGGCGCTCACGTCAGGACGGGTGCGTCCGGCTTACCAACCGATCGTGGCCTTAAGCGATGGCCGCATCATGGCCAAGGAGGCCTTGGCGCGCATCGTCACGGCCCAGGGCGTGCTCGAGGCCGAACACTTCATCGAGGCGGCCGATCGTTTCCAGTGGCTCCACAGGCTCGATCACGACATGATCTGCCAAGTCATCGAGCATTGCGCGGCCGTGCGTAAGGCCCAAGGCATGCCCACCGCCTATTTCGTCAACGTGTCGACTGATCTCCTGCACCACGCCGAGCGGGTGCAGGACCTCCTTGAGCGCATCACGCGCACGACGATGCCATGCTGCACGGATGCGGATACGGAAAAGCCCTTGGTCATCGAGATCACCGAAGGGCAGTTTCTAGGCGACTTCGATGCCGTGCGCCGGACGCTCGCGCCGTTTCTCTCCTTCGGCATCCGCCTCGCCCTGGATGACTTTGGCAACGGCTACTCGTCCATTCGCTACCTGACCGAACTGCCGTTTGCTTTCGTCAAGCTTGATAAGACGCTCGTGAATCGGGTCCAGACGGTGCAAGGCCGGCGCATCCTCCGCGGCCTCCAGGACCTCGCGCGCGACCTCGGGTTTCGCACGATCGCCGAGGGCGTCGAGGACGAGGCATGTGCGGACGCCCTGGCCGCGCTTGGGGTCGACTGGGCGCAAGGCCACTACTTCGCATCCCCACGATTCGAGGATGCGCCCGAGGCGCTCGGGAAGAGCCCGGACGATGCGGCGTCCTAGGGGCCTGCGGCGAATTCCGCGTTACCATGGAGTCCCATCCCATGGAGGTCGCCCATGAAGGTCGCCTATATCTTCACCACCCAAGGTCACACCGTCTCTTACAAACTCGGCAAAATGATCCTGCCTCAGCTCGAGGCGGATGCCCACGGCGTGGACGTGGTCGGCATGTTTTTCTTTGAGGACAATAACTACGTCCTGGTACGGGGCAACCCCTTGGGCGAGCGTCTGGCGGCGGTCGCCCGCGCGCAAGGGATGCTGTTGATGGGCTGCGATCAGTGCTGCCATGAGCGCGGGATTGCGGAATCCCTGGTGGAGGGGGCGGTTATCGGCTGTTTCCCCAACCTTTATCGGGCATTGGCCCCGCGCGCGCCGGACCATGTCATCAGCCTCTGAATAGGCCGCAAGGGCCCTGCGGGGAGTCGAGCGCTGATCGCGAATTGCCGGCGACGCCCCGGTAATGCTTGGAGGGCGTGCGCCGCGGGGCCCTTCCGGCGTCGGTCGATGCGTCGAGAGCTTAGCGACGCTGACGACGTGGCGGCGAGTCGGCGCGCGCCTGCGGGCCGCCGCCGAGGCCTTTTATGAGCGCCATGACGCCCTCGATGCGGGCATCGGGGTCGGTCCATTCGGCCTGCACCCGCAGGCCGTTGGGTCCGTCCAAGCGGTATTGCTTGGGTGATGATTGCATGAGCGCGATGAGCTGGCCCGGGTCCAGCGCCGGATTGGGCGTGAACTGGATGCGCGCGCCCTTGGGGCCCGCATCGATACGCGTGATGCCGAGGGGCCGCGCAAGCCGTCTCAGGCGCGCAAGCCGAAAGAGGCGCATGGCGGCCTTCGGGGGCGCGCCGAAGCGATCGGTGAGCTCGCCCGCAAGGTCGTCGAGTTCCTCGTCGGAGGCGTTCGCGATACGCTTGTAGAACACGAGGCGCAGGTGTGGATCCGGGCAATAGTCCTCGGGGAGCAAAGCCGGCACATGCAGTTCGATGTCGGTCTGACGGGTGAACAGGACCGCCTCGCCCGCCCCCTCGCGCCCCGCCCTCAAGGTGGCGACCGCGCGTTCCAGCAGTTCGCTGTAGAGACTGAAGCCCACTTCGTTGATCTGACCGCTCTGCGATTCGCCGAGGAGTTCGCCTGCGCCGCGGATCTCCAGGTCATGGGAGGCGAGCGCGAAGCCTGCGCCTAGGTCTTCGAGGGCGGCGATTGCGTCGAGGCGCTTGCGGGCATCGGCGGTCAAGGCCGCCGGGTCCGGGGTCAGGAGGTAGGCGTAGGCGCGATGGTGCGAGCGGCCGACGCGCCCCCGCAGCTGATGCAGCTGGGCGAGGCCGAAGCGATCGGCCCGCTCGATGATGATGGTGTTGGCGGTCGGGACATCGATGCCGGTCTCGATGATGGTGCTGCAGAGCAGGATATGAAAGCGCTGGTGATAGAAGTCGAGCATCACGCGCTCCAGCTCGCGCTCCGGCATCTGCCCGTGCGCCACGCGGATGTCGATCTCCGGCAAGAGCGCCTTCAGTTCGTGTTCGCGTCGCGTCATGGAGCGGACGTCATTGTGCAGGAAGTAGACCTGGCCTCCGCGGCGAATTTCGCGTAGGCAGGCCTCGCGGATCAAGGCCGTGTCCCACGGCGTCACGAAGGTCTTGATCGATAGACGGTCTTGGGGGGGTGTGCCGATCAAGGACACGTCGCGTAGTCCCGCGAGCGCCATGTTCAGGGTGCGCGGGAGTGGTGTCGCGGTCAGGGTCAGGATGTCGACATGGGCGCGCAGCGCCTTCATGCGCTCTTTCTGACGGACCCCGAAGCGGTGCTCCTCGTCGACGATGACGAGTCCCAGGGCCTTGAAACGCACGTCCTCTTGCAGGAGCCGGTGGGTCCCTATGACGATGTCGACGTGGCCCGCATCGAGGCGCTTCAATGCCTGCTCGATCTCCTGGCGACTGCGAAACCGTGACAAGAGCTCGATCTCCACCGGGATGTCGGCGAAGCGGTCGCGGAAGTTCTGATAGTGTTGCTGGGCGAGCAGGGTGGTGGGTACGAGGACCGCGACCTGCTTGTGGTCCTGGATTGCGAGGAAGGCCGCGCGCATGGCGACCTCGGTCTTGCCAAAGCCCACGTCGCCGCACACCAGGCGATCCATGGGACGCGGGCTTTCCATGTCGGTCAAGACCTCGGCTATGACGCGCGTTTGATCGGGCGTCTCCTCGAAAGGGAACGCATCGGCAAAGCGCGTGTACTCGAGACCCCGGGCCGCGAAGGCGTATCCGGGCTTGGCCGCGCGACGCGCGTAGATCTCGAGAAGTTCGGCCGCCGCGTCGCGGGCCTTCTCTTCGGCGCGGCGCTTGGCCTTGTCCCAGGCCTCGTTGCCAAGCTTGTGCAGGGGCGCGCGGTCAGGGTCGGTGCCGGTGTAGCGTCCGAGGAGATGGAGGTCCGTGACTGGCACGTAGAGCTTGTCCCCGCCCGCATATTCGAGTGCCAGAAACTCGTTTTCGATACCCGAGACGGAGAGCTTCACAAGCCCGAGATAGCGACCCACCCCATGGTCTTCGTGCACGACCGCGTCTCCGGCTTTGAGCTCGCCCAAACCTTTCAGGAGGGCCTGCTGGTCGCGGGTCTTCACGCGCCGCCGCCGCTGTTGCGCGCGTTCGCCATAGAGCTGTGATTCGACGATGACGCTTAAGGCCGGCTCGTCCAGTTCCAGGCCGCGGTCGAGAGGCGCGGACATGAGACCGAGCGGCGCATCATCATGGATGAAGGCGCGCCACGAATCGAACGGATGCGGGCGGTATCCGTGGGCGCCGAGCGTATCGCGCAAGGCCTCGCGTCGACCGGCGGTCTCGGCCACGAGCAGCGTTCGCCGGGTCCCCGTGGCGAGCGCCGCGAGCAAGGCCGCATAGGGCTCGGGTGCGCGCGTCTCTTGCGGCAGAAAGGGCGGCTCGCGGGTGGCAAAGCGCCGCACCACCCCTTCTCCTTGGTCGGCAAGCGAGATGGTCGCGAAAGGTTCCAGGCACTCATTCAGCTTTGTCGCGGTGAGGAACAGCCGCTCGGGAGGGAGGAGTGGTCGTTCTATGTGACCGCGGGCCACCTCGTAGCGTTCCACTGCTTCTTTCTCGAAGTGCTCGGTCTGCGTTCGCGCCCCTTCCATGAATACCAGGATCGCGTGGGCCGGCAGGTAATCGACAAAGGTCGCGGTCTCGGAAAAAAAGAGCGGCAGATAGTATTCGATGCCGGCCGGGCTTCGGCCTTCACTCACTTCCCGGTAAATGAGGCTCGCGCGCGGATCGCCCGCGAAGGCCGCACGGTAGTTCGAGCGGAACGCCTGGATGGCATCGGCTGTGAGCGGGTGTTCGCGCGCCGGCAGTACGCGGATCTCGGAAAGCGTCGTTTGCGAGCGCTGTGTCTCCGGGTCGAAGGTACGGATCGACTCGATGGTGTCGTCGAAGAGGTCTATGCGGTAGGCCGTGTCGGCCCCCATGGGAAACAAATCTACGAGCCCCCCGCGGATGGCGAACTCGCCGGCCTCCATGACCTGGCCCACGGAATGGTAGGCGGCCTGCACGAGGCGTTCGCGGAAGCGGTCGATATCGAGTCTGTCACCTGCGCGCAAAAGGAAACTGTGGCCAAGGAGGTGCGATGAGGGCGGCAGAAAATGCATGAGCGTGGCTGCGGCCGTGAGCACGATGCCATGGGCCAGGTGCGGGAGGGCAGCGAGCGTCGCTAGGCGTTCGGACACGATGTCCGGGTGTGGCGAGAAGCGGTCGTAGGGCAAGCACTCCCAGTCGGGAAAGGTGAGGACCGGCGGACCCTGCAGGTCCCGGTAAAACGCGATCTCATCTTCGAGGCGCTCGCGAGAACGTACGTCTTGCGTGACGACGATGAGGAGGCGGCCGCTTTCGGCGAGGCGCGCGAGCGCAAGCCCGCGGGCGCTCGCATTGAGCCCCACCCAATGCTCCCGTCCGGACGGCGCCGGCGGATTCAAGGGGGAATAGGATGCGTTCGATTCGGGGGTGGACATCACCATAGGGTCGGCATTGTAATGCAAAGCGCGGTGTCATGAGGAGCGCCACGCCGTCCGGCGCGTTCGCGCGCCGCTCACGCCTCCTGTCCCTGGGCGCGCGGTTGGCGGGATGTGTGTGTGGCCACATCCTCGTACAATGTATTGCGTGGCGATATCCGGAGCGCCGAGTTGGTGTCTGCGGGCGCAATGGAGATGGGCGTTGGAGGTCTCTTCGTTGTCCGCCTTCGGCCCTTCAGGGCATAATAGGGGTCCAGCGTGGGTTTACGGTGATGATGACAGGACGACAAGCCAAGAGCGCAAGGATCGGAATGGCGGTGCAAGGCGGTCGTCGAGGGAGAGGCTCTGTGGGCACGACGTCTGCCGGAGGTCGGTCCGCGAAGCGCGTATGAAAAAAGATGAATTCAAGATCGGACAGGATGTCTTTTACCCCACGGCCGGTGTCGGGGTCATAGAAGGCATGGAGGAAGTGGTCTTCGGGGTCGAGCATGAACTCTGCTACGTTATACGGATCCCCGAGAACCGCGTCACGATCAAGGTTCCGAAGACCCGGGCCGTGAGCAACGGTCTGCGTCCGCTCTTGCACGGCAAGGGCGTGAAGGATCTCCTAGCGGTCCTGGCCGACAAGAGTAGCGCGCGACCGGCCGGTCCCTGGGCCGAGCACTACAAGGATCTCGAGCGCCGCATTCAGTCCGGTGGGGTTCTGCAGGTGGGTTCGGCGGTGCGCGACCTCTTGCGCCTGAAGGCCGACGCCGGCTTGTCGTTTGAAGAGGCGCGCCTCTTGGAGTTGGCCGACGGTTATCTTACCCGGGAACTTGCCGTAGCACAGGGCGTGAGCCTCGAAGCCGCGCGCGAGATCATCCGCGCATCAGTGGGACTGGGAACCTAGGACAAGTGTCGTCTCCGAGCGTCTTTGTCGTCGTGCCAGCCGCTGGCCGCGGTATGCGATTTGGGGCCTCGCGCCCGAAGCAATATCTGCCGCTTGCGGGCGCCACCGTCATCGCCCAGACCTTGCAACGACTCGATTGTCTGGGCGCGCGCGCCATCGCGGTAGGCCTTGCGCCCGACGATTCCTATTGGGCGGGGGCGCGGCCGACACTTGGCACACCGCTTCTGACCTTCACAGGCGGCGCCGAACGGGCGCTTACGGTCCTGAACGGACTCGCGGCCTTAGGGGGTGAGGCCGCGTCCGACGATCTCGTGTTTGTACATGACGCCGCGCGCCCCTGCGTGCGCGCAGCCGATCTGCTGCGACTCCACGAGGCGGCGCTCGAGTCGCTCGACGGCGCGCTCCTCGCGCGCCCCGTGGCCGACACGGTCAAGCGGGGTGATATGAAGCGCGAGGTCGTTGTGACCGTCGATCGTCGCGACCTCTGGCTCGCCCAGACGCCGCAAGTCTTCCGATTCGAGCGGCTCTATGCGGCGCTGTCGGCTGCCGTCGCAGCGAACGATCTCGTGACCGACGAGGCGGCGGCCGTCGAACGCCTGGGGGGCCATCCCCGGCTCGTGGCCGGCAGCCACGACAATATCAAGATCACCATGCCCGAGGATCTCGCCTTGGCGGAGATCTATCTGGCGCAACAAGATTCTCGGAGCGGATGACGTTATGCGGATAGGGCACGGGTTCGATGCGCACGGGCTGGTCGAGGGCCGGCCGCTTATCTTGGGCGGCGTAACCATCCCGCACCCGCGCGGTCTCGGGGGTCATTCCGATGCCGATGTGCTGACCCACGCGGTGACGAGCGCCTGTCTCGGGGCGGCCGCTTTAGGTGATCTGGGCCGGCATTTCCCGGCCAAGGATCCCCGCTATCGAGATTGCGACAGCCGCATGTTGCTGCGTACCGTGGTCGCCATGATCAAGGAGCGGGGGCTGTTCGTGGTCAACATGGATGCCACTATCGTGGCCGAGGCCCCGCGTCTCGCGCCCTTCGTGGGGCAGATGGTCGAGCACCTCGCCGCCGACCTCGAGGTCACGCCCGACTGCGTGAACGTCAAGGCGACGACGACCGAAGGGATGGGTTATACGGGACGGGCCGAGGGCATGAGCGCGCATGCCGTCGTCCTCTTGGATCAGCGGCGAGGGCCCTAAAACGGGCGTTTCAGAAGCACGGTGACGGCGCCGGTGCCGCCTTGTTCGGGACGCGCCGAGCAGAACGCGAGAACGGCGTCCGTCTGTCGGAGCCAGCGGTTCACATAGCCCTTCAGGACCGGTAGCCGGGCCTCAGAACCCAGGCCCTTGCCGTGGACGATACGCACGCAGCGCAGGCCCTGACGCACGGCCTCGTGCAGGAAGCTTGCGAAAGTGCTGCGCGCCTGCTCGACCGTGAGACCATGAAGGTCGAGTTCGCCTTCGAGGACGTAATGTCCGCGCTTCATGCGCCGTATGGTCTCCTTGTCGATCCCGGGACGCCGAAAGAGCAGTTCCTCGCCGGTCGCTATATCGACATCGTGGGATGTGAACGACAGCATCTCGGTCAAGACCGCCTGGGCGTCGCGTCGCGACTGCCAAGGGATCGGGCGCAGGCGCGGACGAAACGGTGTGACCCGGTCCTGGGCGAGCTTGCGTACGCCAGTCATGGCGCGCGCGAACTGCGACTTGGGGTCGTCAGGATTGTCCGCCATGCGCAGGATTTCCTTCGAGCGTTCCGAGGTAGCGTTCGGCGTCGAGGGCTGCCATGCAACCGCTGCCGGCCGACGTCACGGCCTGGCGGTAGATGAAGTCCTGAACGTCTCCGGCGGCGAATACCCCGGGGACATTGGTGGCTGTCATCTGGCCCTCGACCCGATTGGTCTTGATATAGCCCTTGACCATGTCGAGCTGTCCATCGAAGAGGCCGGTATTCGGCGCGTGGCCTATAGCCACGAACACGCCGTGGACGGGGATGGATTTCTGGCCGTCCGGTGTCTTGATGTGCACTCCCGTCACCCCGGTCTTATCCCCCACGATCTCCTCTAGGCTTGCGTTCCATTCGATGCGGACGTTGCCGCCACGCGTCTTGGCGAGCAGCTGGTCGATCAGAATGGCCTCGGCCTTGAACCGATCCCGGCGGTGGATGACTACGACCTCCGAGGCGATGGCCGAAAGGTACAGGGCCTCCTCCACGGCCGTGTTACCACCGCCGATTACGGCCACTGGCTTACCCTTATAAAAGAAGCCGTCGCATGTGGCGCAGGCCGATACACCCTTTCCTCGATAGCGTTCCTCGGAGGGTATGCCCAAGTATTTGGCCGATGCGCCGGTGGCGATGATGAGGGCGTCGCAGGTGTACTCGCCGGCATCGCCCTTAAGGACAAAGGGGCGGCGGCTGAGGTCGGTCATATGGATATGGTCAAAGACGATATCCGTTTGGAAGCGCTCGGCGTGGCGCTTCATGCGATCCATCAGATCCGGACCTTGCAAGCCCTCGACGTCGCCCGGCCAGTTGTCGACATCGGTCGTGGTCATGAGCTGGCCACCCTGTTCGAGGCCCGTGACCAAGAGCGGGCGCAGGTTCGCGCGCGCGGCGTAGACGGCGGCCGTGTACCCGGCCGGGCCGGATCCGAGAATGAGAAGACGGGCGTGACGTGGTGCTGGCATGACAGGCCTCGGATGGTGCGATGTCAGGTATTATAGGCCCAATCCTGCCCCTTTTGTCGGCGCGGATCAACGTGCCGTGGCGGGCTCGTCCAAAGCCCGTTAGACTGGCAAGGATCGGAGGATCGTATGCGCATAGGGATACCACGGGAAGTGAAGCCATGGGAGGCGCGGGTCGCGCTGGTGCCGCACGCGGTGGCAGTCCTGGTCCAGGAGGGGCATGAGGTCTTCTTCGAAGCGGGCGCCGGTTGCGGCAGCGGCTTCCGTGATGAGGAGTATGCGGTGCACGGCGCGCGTATCGTCCCTGACGCCGAGACGCTCTTTCGGTCCGCGCAACTCATCGTGAAGGTCAAGGAACCGATTGGTGAGGAGTTGGGCCGATTCCGGTCCGATCATATCCTGTTTTCCTACCTGCACCTCGCCGCGAACCGTCCATTGACCGAGGCCCTTCAGGGGCTTGGCCTCACCGCGGTCGCTTTCGAGACCGTCGTGCATGATGGCCAGCTCCCCCTGCTCGCGCCCATGAGCGATATCGCCGGTCGGCTCGCGGTCCAGATCGGGGCGCAGCTCCTGCATGCCGGGGCCGGTGGCCGGGGCATCCTCTTGGGTGGCCTGCCGGGGGCCGAGCGCGGCCATGTGGTCGTGGTGGGCGCGGGGGAGGCGGGAGGGAATGCCGTACGCCTCGCGGCCGCGCTCGGTGCGCGGGTCACCGTCTTTGATCGCCTACGGGCCCGTTTGAGTGCCATGATGGCCGTAGGTCCCAATGTCACGGCCTTGCCGGCCTACGAGGAGACGATCGCGGCGGCTGCCCGCGAGGCCGATCTACTCATTGGCGCCGTCCTCGTGGCAGGTGCGCGTGCCCCGCGCGTCGTGACCCGCTCGATGGTGCGTGGGATGCGACGGGGCGCGGTCATTGTCGATATCGCGATCGACCAAGGCGGGTGCGTGGAGACGATGCACCCGACCGATTACGGGCATCCGGCCTATGTCGAAGAGGGCGTCATCCATTTCGGTGTGACCAATATGCCAGGTGCGGTGCCGCGCACCGCGTCGCAGGCGCTATCGGCAGTGCTCCTGCCTTATGTGCAGATCCTGGCGGCGCATGGGGTCGATGACTCGCGGCTCGCCGGTGGCCTCAATGTGTGCGAGGGCCGCATCATCCACGACGCAGTCGCGTCCGCCATGTCATCGTGAGGCGCGAGGTGTCGATTCTCCGTCGCGGGGGGCTCTGCGCGTATGAGTCAGGCGCGATTTAAGCGCGAGCGGGCGGCGCTTGCGCCCGCCGCCTCGCGTCTCGTACGCGAGGCCTTGCTATTTGTAGTGCTGGCGCTCGCCCTTTATATGGCGCTCGCGATCGCGACCTTCCACGGAGATGATCCCGGTTGGTCGCACACAGGCGGCGCCGTGGTGCGTAACGCGGGCGGCCTCGCCGGGGCCTGGCTCTCGGACAGTCTTTTGGCGCTGCTCGGTCTACCCTCCTATGTGATCCCGATCCTCGTAGCCTGGGGCGGCGTGCGTCTCTTGCGTCCGCGCGCCGCGGCCCCCGGACATTCCCTGAAAGTGGCGGCACTTGGCGTGGCGCTTGCCTTTGTTGGTGCCTGTGGCTTGGCGAGCCTGGATTTCCGTGGCCCGCTATTTCTACCGTTTCGCGCCGGCGGCCTTTTAGGAGGGCTCGTGTCGAGCGCGCTATCGCGCATCATAGATCCCGTGGGGGCCACGTTGTTCCTGCTTGCCGTATTTCTGGCCGGCTTCACGCTCGCGACAGGTCTCTCTTGGTTTGGGGTCATGGATCGTGTCGGGGATGCGGCCTTCGACGTGGTGCTTGGGATCAGGGCGCGCCTCGGGGCCCTGGCCGACCGCGCACGTGGCCGACGCGCACGGCACGAACGCGAGGAGACGGTACAGAAGGGCCGGAAGGCCTTGAAGCGGCCCGCGCCGCCGCGTATCGAGCCTGCCGTGGGACCGGTCGAGGCACTCCCGGTCGCGCGCAGCCGTCAGACCAGCTTTCTCGAGCCGGCCGATCCGGCATTGCCTTCACTGTCTCTGCTCGATATGCCGTCCGGGGAGAAGGCGAGTTTTTCCGAGGAATCGCTACATGCCATGTCGCGTCTCCTCGAAAAGAAGCTGCTCGATTTCCATATCGAGGTCAAGGTGGAGGCGGTCCACCCGGGTCCTGTCATCACGCGCTTCGAGATCGAGCCTGCCCCCGGCATCAAGGCGAGCCAGATCACAGGTCTTCAGCGGGACCTGGCGCGCGCATTGTCGGTGGTGAGCGTGCGTGTCGTCGAGAACATACCCGGGAAGACCTATATCGGGATCGAAGTCCCCAACGAGCGGCGCGAGGTGGTGCGACTACGCGAGATCCTGTCGTCCAGCGCCTACGAGGCGGTTGCCTCGCCGCTTGCGCTTGCGCTTGGGAAGGATATAAGCGGCCAGCCCATCGTGACGGATCTCGCGCGCATGCCGCACCTCCTGATCGCGGGGACCACCGGGTCCGGAAAGTCTGTATGCCTAAACGCCGTGATCTTGAGTTTCGTCTATAAGGCGACGCCCGCCGACGTGCGTCTCATCCTCATCGATCCCAAGATGCTCGAACTCGCGGTCTATGACGGGCTGCCGCACCTCCTGGCACCTGTGGTTACGGATATGAAACAGGCCGCCCAGGCCTTGCGTTGGTGCATAGGCGAGATGGATCGCCGCTACCGGGCCATGGCCTCCCTCGGTGTGCGCAACCTCGCGGGCTACAATAAGCGCTATGACGACGCGCACGCACGCGGCGAGATATTGAATGACCCTCAGGCGCCCGAGGGGGAGGTACGCGAGATGGGTCGGCTCCCCTATGTCGTCATCGTCATCGATGAGTTGGCGGACCTCATGATGGTGGTCGGCAAGAAGGTCGAGGAGTTGATCGCGCGTCTTGCGCAGAAGGCGCGTGCAGCGGGTCTGCATCTCGTGCTTGCCACGCAGAGGCCATCGGTCGACGTGATTACCGGGCTCATCAAGGCCAACATTCCGGCGCGCATCGCCTTCCAGGTATCGGCCAAAGTCGATTCGCGCACGGTCTTGGATCAGATGGGGGCGGAACAATTGCTGGGCCACGGCGATATGCTGTTTTTGCAGGCGGGGACAGGATTCCCGCATCGTGTTCACGGCGCCTTCGTGGCCGACGCCGAGGTGCATAAGGTGGTCTCGGCCCTGAAGAAGACCGGAACGCCTGTGTATGACGAGCGCATATTCGCCTCCGACGAGGGTGGCGAAGGGCTCGTGGAAGGCGGGTCGGAAGATGGTGAGGCCGACGATTTGTATGATGAGGCCCTGCGTATCGTGACGGAGACCCGGCGCGCGTCGGTGTCGGGCGTGCAACGGCGCCTGCGTATAGGTTACAACCGGGCCGCGCGGCTCATCGAGCAGATGGAGCGTTCGGGCGTGGTCGGCCCACTCCAGTCGAACGGCAGTCGCGAGGTGCTCGCGCCGCCCCCACCGGAGGATTGATTCATGGGCCGCAGGTTCTTGTTGGTCGCGTCGTGGCTCGCGGTTCTGGTTCCGTCCCAGGTCCTGGGCGCCGATCTCGCGCGATTCTTCGCCACCGTCCACACCCTGCATGGGCGATTCACGCAGACCGTGCGTGACCACCGCGGACAGGTCGTGAGCCGCGGCCATGGACAGCTCTGGCTGAAACGCCCAGGGCGATTCCGCTGGGATTATTCCGCACCCTATCGGGAGCAGATCGTGGGGCATGGGCATAGTGTCTGGCTGTACGATCCGGGGCTTGCGCAGGCCACGCACTACAGCGCAAGCGCGGCCCTGGGCCGCACCCCGGCATTGCTGCTTGCGGGCGACGGCCACCTCAAGGGCCTCTTCTCCGTACGGACGCTTGCAAGTCATGGCGGTCTTACGTGGATAAGGCTCGCCCCGCACGGACGCGGCCAGGGCTTTCGCTGGATCCGCATCGGTTACCGGGGGGTGCGTATCCGGCGTATCGTCGTGGAAGACGCCATGGATCAGACGACCGACATCCGCTTGCACGGTCTGCACTGGAACATGCGGCTTCCGACCTCCACCTTCCGGTTCCGGCCGCCGCCGCACACGGCCATCGTCTACCAGTAGTGCGTACCCCGCTCGCGGAACGGCTGCGCCCCCGGACTCTCGTCGAGTTTGTGGGGCAGGAGTCGCTCTTGGCGGCGGACGCGCCGCTGCGCGTGGCCTATCAGCGCGGCCATCCCTACCCCATGATCCTCTATGGCCCCCCAGGAAGCGGCAAGACCACGCTCGCGCGCCTTTTGGCGCAGGCCTCGGGCGAGGAGTTCGTCGCTTTGAGCGCGCTTTCGAGTGGCGTGCGGGAACTGAAGGATCTGGAGGAGCGCGGACGGGAGGCGCGCGACCAGGGCCGCGGCCTCATCGCGTTCATAGACGAGATCCACCGCTATACGCGCGCCCAGCAGGATGCGCTCCTGCGACCCTTGGAGGAGGGCACCGTGGTGCTGATCGGGGCCACGACCGAGAACCCGGCCTTCGCGCTCACCGCGGCCATTCTTTCGCGCTTGAGGCTCCATGTCCTGGAGCCCTTGACGGAGCAGGATCTGAGGGCACTCCTGGATCGGGCCCTGGAGGCGCCGGAGGGTTTGGCGCGTGCCTTTACCGCGTCCGACGAGGCGCTCGCCTTCATCGCGGAACTGGCCGATGGCGATGCGCGTCGAGCCCTCACCTTGCTCGACATGGCGGCGGAGCTCGCGGAAGAGGCGGGTGTTGGGGTGATCGAAGAGCCGCACGTACGCCGCGCAGCGGGGACGCGTTACCGACGCTTCGATAAAGGCGGGGATCTCTTTTATGACCAGATCTCCGCCCTGCACAAGGCAGTCCGCGGTTCGAGCCCCGACGGCGCCTTGTACTGGCTCGCGCGCTTGCTCGACGGGGGCTGCGACCCACGCTATGTCGCCCGGCGTTTGGTGCGGGCGGCGAGCGAGGATATCGGCAACGCCGACCCGAGGGCACTCACCATCGCCCTGGACGCGTGGCAGGCCTTTGATCGCCTCGGGCGCCCGGAGGGGGAACTCGCACTCGCCCACGCGGCGGCCTATCTGGCCTCGGCGCCGAAGAGCAATGCCGTATACAGGGCCTTCCAGGCCGCCGAACGTGATGTGCGAACCCATGGGACACGTCCCGTCCCCGCGCATCTGCGGAACGCCCCGACCAACTTGGCGCGCAGCATGGGCCATGGCCGCGATTACCGCTATCCCCACGATGAACCCGAGGCCTATGCCGCCGGCGTGTCGTATTTTCCTGATGGCATGAGGCCTGCGGTTTACTACGAACCCACCGACCGTGGCCTGGAGGCCCGCATCAAGGAGCGCTTCACGCGCCTGCGTGTCCGGGACCGGGAGGAGCGTGGGTCGTAGCAGGCCGCGTACGGTCGAGCCTGGTTTGGGCGCGATGGTGAGCGGCGTCCTTGCTCGGCAAGAATGTTTCAGGAGAAGAGCCATGCGCGGACGACGGTTTGCTCGCGGTTTTGCGGACCGGCCCCGCACCTCGGGCGCTTAACCAGCCGACCGAAGTCGGATTGTGTCCCGGCGGCCGCCGCCGCTAAATGGCGACAGCTGAGCCGTTACAGGGACGTAACATGATTCGCATCTTCAGGCATTATCTGCCCAAGGGTCTCCTGATCCTTGGCTTTTCCGAAATATTGGTTCTGTGGGGTGCGCTTTACCTGGGCGCGCAGGTTCGCTATGGCGGATTCGCCGAGCGGGCGCAATTGGGCGCGACGTCAGGCAAGGCTCTGCTGTTCGTTCTCGTGATGTTGATCGTCATGACCGCGCTTGGCCTCTATCAGCGCGAGCTGAAGGAGGGCCAGTGGGGTTACTTCCCGCGCCTTATCGTAAGCCTCTCCTTGGGCTTCCTCGTTTTCTGTGTCCTGCTACCCGTGCTTCCCTCGCTCGTCCTGCCGCCTGCAGTACTCGCCTCCGTCGTGCTCGTGGCCTTGTGCGGGATGATGCTTACCCGAATCCTGTATTTAGCGATGGCAAACCACGCGGCGATCAACCGTCAGGTGCTGGTGTTGGGCACCGGCCGCCGGGCGCGCGCAATCCACGCCCTCGCCAAAGGCGGCCCCGGGCGGCCCGGGTTCCGGATCGTAGGTTTCGTTCCGTGCGGCGAGCGGGAGGAGATGGACGGTCCTCTGGTCCTCCGGGGTGACCAGTCCATAGCGGCCATCGCAAGGAATAATCGCGTCACGGAAATCGTGGTCGGAAGCCGTGACCGCAGGCTTGCGCTGCCGGTCAATGAGTTGCTTGAGTGCAAGCTCGCGGGCACCCGCGTCATGGATCTCACGACCTTCTTCGAGCGCGAGAGCGGGCGCATCGAGCTTGAGTCGCTCAATACGAGCTGGCTCGTATTCGCTGATGGATTCGAACAAAGTCTCGTCAAGGCCTGGATCAAGCGCGCCTTCGATGTGATCATGAGCGCAGCCTTGCTGGTTCTGTGCATGCCCATCATGGTCATCACGGCCGTCCTGATAAAGCTCGAGGACAATGGCCCGGTGTTTTATCGGCAGGATCGCGTGGGGCAAGGGGGGCGCGTCTTCCCCTTGCTCAAGTTCCGCAGCATGCGCGTCAACGCCGAGAAGGATGGGACGCCGCAGTGGGCCCGCCAGAACGACACCCGCGTGACGCGGCTTGGCGCCTTCATCCGCAAGGTCCGCATCGACGAGCTGCCGCAAGCCTTCAATGTCCTGCGCGGGGACATGAGTTTCGTGGGGCCGCGCCCCGAGCGGCCGTTCTTCGTGGACCAACTCGCGCGGGACATCCCCTACTACAGTTATCGTCACGCCATAAAGCCCGGCATCACGGGCTGGGCCCAGGTGCGCTACCCCTACGGCGCATCCGTCGAAGACGCCATAGAGAAGCTCAAATACGACCTCTATTACGTAAAAAACAACACGCTGTTTCTGGACCTGATAATTCTCTTTCAGACGATCCAGGTCGTCATTTTCCAAGACGGCGCACGCTAGTTACCCGGGTCTTGCGGGCGGACCTTGGTCGGATATAAGGGATGAGCCCGTAGCGATAAGGTTGAGTTGGTCTCACAAGGAAGATGCACCCAAGGATGAAACAGATGAAGCCAAAGCTATTAGTCGCCACTTTCGCGCTGGCCGGGCTAAGCGCTTGCGCGCAGACCCCGATGCCGGCAGGCGGCGGGGCGCCGCGCACGGCCACCCTCGCCCGCGCCACCATTCCCCATTACCGTCTAGCCGTTGCCGACGTCATTGAGGTGTCCGTGTGGCATAACAAGCGGTTGTCGGAGACCGTTCCCGTGCGGCCGGATGGCCGCATATCGATGCCTCTGATCGGTGCCGTACCGGTGGCTGGGCATACCGCATCGGCGGTCGCGCGGACGATCAAGACCAAGCTTGCATACTACGTCCGGGACCCGCAGGTGACGGTGATTGTGAAGCGCGTCGTTCAGGACAGCTACGAGGACATGGTGCGCGTGACCGGGGCCGTTCAGCATCCCGCATCGCTTCACTACGAGCCCGGCATGACCGTACTCGACGCGGTATTGGACGCAGGCGGGGTTAACTCCTTCGCGGCGGCCAATGACACCGAGATCCATCGCGTCGTAGGCCATTCCGAGCGCGTGATTCACGTGAAGCTCGGCAACATACTGAGCGAGGGGCGGCTCGGCACCAACTACCGTCTACGCCCAGGGGATATCGTCACCGTCCCTGAGCGCCTCCTCTAAGTCACCCGCATCTGAAATAAGGACAACGTATGAGACTGACATTCGAGCAAAACGCTCAGATTCTCGGCAAGGAGGCGTTCTCGCACCGCCGCTTCGTTGCCGGAACATTCATCGCGGTGACGGCACTCGCGACCGTGGCGGGGCTTTTATGGCCCAGGACCTATCAGTCCACCTCACTTATTCTCGTGAACAATAAGCGCCTCATAGCGCCGCTTATCAAGGGCGCAGCCTATCAGCCGGACGTGGGGCAGCAGCGGGCCAAGATCGCCCAGGATCTCATAACGAGCCACGAGATCCTCATGCCGGCCCTCGCCAAGGCAGGCCTGTTCAAAAAGTCCATGTCTTTGCGTAAAAAGGCCGCGATCCTGAAAGGCATCCGCAGTCAGGCGTCGGTCATGGATCTTGGCAAGAACCTCATAAGCGTGTCGTTCAAGGATTCGGACCCGGCGCGCGCCCACCGTCTGACGCAGGCAGTCGTCGCGCAGTTCATAGCGCAAGACCAATCGGCCGCCTTGGACCAGGCGCAGGGAGCGTACTCCTTCTTGAATACCGAGGTCGTCCAGTATCGCCACAGGCTCGCGAGCGAGGCCGCCGAGATCAAGAAACTGAAGGCGAATACCATGGAGGCCAACCATACGTTCGCGCGCTATGAACGGCGCCGAATCGCTCATCTACGCATGGCCTATGACAAGAGCCGCATAGAGCTCAAAGAAGACGAAGGGCGTGTGCGCGTGCTGGAACAGGAGCTTACGGGCCAGGGCCACAGCAACTCGATCCTCGCCCAGGAAGGTGTCGACCGCTCGCGGCTCATCGCAGACGAGGCGCAGTTGCAGAAACTGAGGCTCTACTATCGTCGTACCTATCCGGGTATTCAGGCGCTTGACACCGAGGTCAACGGGCTGCGCACGAAGCTTGCGCATCTCCAGGCGCGCGAGAAGGCCTTGCATCCCGGTCAGCAGTCATTCGCCTTCGCGGTAGGTTCGGGGCGCTTCTTCCAGAAGTTGGAACATGAGTTGGACGAAACCCAGGCGCGGGTCGCCACCTTGCAGGCGGAGACCGCCGAGTCCCAGGCCTTGTTACGTTCGCAGATGACCGCTCTGCGGAATTCCCAAGGCTCATCCGCCGTGTCCACACTCCTGCGCGACTATGAAGTGAACCAGAGGACCCTGGAAGGCCTTCTGAAGCGCCGTGAGCAGGCCCGCGTATCCTTGAATCTGGACAAGGCGCAGCAGGCCCTTTCGTTCCGGATCTACCAACCGGCCACGCGCCCCATCAACCCCATAGGACCTCCGTTTGCGCTCTTCGTGATCGGCGGCATCGTCTTGGGCCTCCTGCTTCCGTTTGGGCTGCTCTACGGCCGTAATCAGATGGATGCCCGAGTCCGCGCCGAGGCCGTGATTCCGGAGACCCTGAATCTGCCGTTGCTCGCGGTCGTGCCGCACCTCTATGCCCCGAGCGAGGCACTATCGGCCCGCCGTAGCGTTCATTGGCTCGGGGTTCTTGTGTTTAGCGTGTTGTTTATCGCAGTCAGCATCGTCCTTTCAGGTAGAACACTATGAGCAAAGTCGAAAAAGCATTGCAAAAAGCCCGGGCCATGGATGAAGTCGCCCAGCCGGTGCCCACCGTAGCCTCGGTCGCCGCACAGGAAAAGCCCATCGTGTTGAGCGCCAAGGACTTGTCGGCCTACACGGCGCAGATCCCGCGCATGACCCAAAAGTATCAGATGGAGAAATCCGATCTGAGTGAGGCCAAGATCATCTACCAAGACATGGAGGACGCCCGAGTGGTGGAATCGTTCCGGCACATGCGGACCCACATCTTGCAGAACGCAGGCCCCAAAAACTGCGTGATTCTTGTGACCTCGGTCGTTCCGGACGGCGGGGCAAGCTTCGTGGCCCTGAACCTCGCCGCCTCGTTCGCGTTCGACGAGACCAAGACCGCGCTTTTGATCGACTGCCGGCTTCGTGATCCCCAGCAAGATCGACTCGTCGCGGGCGACATCCACTACGGCTTGACGGATTACCTCGAGGCCGAGGATGTCGATGTGGGCCAGATCATCCACGAGGGCGGGCTGCCGCGTTTCCGGCTGATCCCGGCGGGGCGTCGGAGTGATGCTGGAACCGAGCACCTCGACTCGCGGCGCATGCGGGACCTTATAAGCCATTTGCGAGACCGTTACCCGGACCGGTACATCATACTCGATGCCGCATCGCCTTCGGAGTCCGCGGACGCAGCCGTGCTCGCGGAGGTCGCCGACTTCGTGTTGCTCGTCGTACCTTATGGAAAGGCAACAGAGTCGCAGATCTGGGGCGCCGCAAAGGGGATCGACGAGCAGAAGTTTCTCGGTGTTGTATTCAACGACGAGCCGCAACCGCGTCGCGTCATTTGGAATTAAGAGCGTGCGTACATCAAAACGATCTGCCCGCATCGCCCGGATGCTGGGCATGGGGTCCTGCGCCCTTATGGCTTTGTCCGTAAGGGCCCAGGCGGCCCATATCGAATACGGGCTCGGGTACAACGGGATCTATACCAACAACATCTTTAGATCGCCGACGTACAAAAAGAACGAGTACATCAACATATTCCGTGGGCTGTTCTCCTATCAGAAACATGGTAGGCGACTCGATACCCATCTGGACCTGGAGGCCATGGGGCGGGTATTCACCCTAGGAAGGTACAACAACGACGTGCTTTTCGGGGTGAACTCCCTCACTCATTACGTCGTCATGCCGAAGGCGTTCAGCTTGTCGGAAAGGGATATCTTCACGCAGGCACCGATCGATCCGCTGTTTGTGATGGCGCCGACCAACCTGCAGAATACAAACGCCTTTTCGGCAGGGCCGAATTTCTCGTGGTATGTCGACCCGATCGATGCGTTCAAGGTCGATCTGCGCTATAGGAACTTCTATTACCAGAAGGAGCCGTCGACCTTTCCGCCGACGTACTCGACCAGCAATTACCGCTGGGTGGCGGAGACGCGCTTCGTGCATGCGTTCTCGCGTCGCACGAAGGCGTCAATAAACTATGTGCCGGAAGTGGTGCGCTACCAGAATACCCTGGTGAACCCGGATTACAGGCGGCAGGACGTCTTTCTTGGCGTCGACACTCGTCTTGGCAATCTCGGGCTCACCGCGCAAGGTGGGCGCACGCGTATTGAGCAGACCGGGCAGTCGCACGCGCTGAACGGGACCTTGGCGCGCATCGCCCTGACCGACGCCTTGGGGCCGAGGTCGAGGGTCACGGCCTCTGCCGACCGGAGTTATGGAGACGCAGGGCGCTACGCGCTTCTAGAGGCGCCGGCGCAGAACCTTATAGTCCCTGTCGCCACGAACCCGGGGCAGATCGCGGGCGGCGGCCTATATTATGGGCGCATGGCGGATCTCGCCTACGAGTACAGACGCCCCTACGGCGTCGATCGGATCAGCGCATTTTGGCAGCATCTTCACTACTTGACTGCGACACTGAGCCAGCAGCTCGAGGGCGGGGTTTTCAACCTGGGTTACGACTTTTCAGACCGTCTCTCGGATTCGATATTTGGCGACTACGTCAAGGTGCATTATTTCAACTACAACGCCAACACGCGCGACTTCGGCGGGGGTATGCGCGTCCGCTACCGCCTGTCGCCGGATCTGAGTGTGAGTCTTGAGGGCATGTATGACCGCGGCATCAGTACGGATCCTGTGTTGTCGTACAACGAGTGGAGGGCGATCGTGGGCATATCGTATCTGACGAACCCAAACCGCATGCGGACGGATCCCTTCGTCCATTACACCAACGCCATATTTTATTAGCCATGTACCTCGACCATTTTCGCCTGAAAGAGCATCCGTTCCAGATCACACCGGATTCGGATTTCCTATATATGAGCGCGGCGCACTCGCGGGCCAAGGCTTATATGGACTACAGCATCCGTAACCGCGACGGTTTCGTCATCATAACCGGCGAGGTGGGGGCTGGTAAGACGACGCTCATACGTAAACTCCTGTCGGAGTTCGATGACAACGTGCTGGTGGCGAAGATCTTCCAGACCCAACTGGACGAGACGCAGTTTCTGCAGGCGGTGCTCGTTGAGTTCGGCCTAAACCCATTCAATGCGGGCAAGGTCGAGCTCATGGACATGTTGTCCTCGTTCCTTGTCGAGAGCTTTTTGAAAAGAAAGCAGCTCGTTCTCATCGTGGATGAGGCGCAGAACCTGAATCGGCGGGTGTTGGAAGAGATACGCATGCTTTCAGGCCTTGAAACCGAGAAACAAAAGATCCTGCATGTCATTCTGGTGGGTCAACCGGAGCTGAACGAGACGTTGGATGCGCCGGGGCTCGAGCAGCTTACGCAAAGGGTTCGTCTACGGTTCCATATCGCCGCGCTGACCGAGGCCGAGTCCGCAGACTACATCTATCACAGGCTGCGCGTGGCGGGCGCCGCGGATCCAGAGGCGCTTTTTGCGCGCGAGGCGATCCCGCCCATCTACGAGTACACGGGTGGCATACCGCGCCTTATAAATACCTTGTGCGATACGGCGCTCACGTGTGCCTTTGCAGACGATAGTCCATGTGTAGACGACGGGATCGTGAAGTCGGCCATCCTGGAACTGCAATGGAAGCCATTCAACACCCGCTCCCGTCAAAGCCCGCGGCCGTCGCCGTCTCCATTCGGCGATGCGGGTGCCGCGGACAGTCGCGATCTGAAGGACCTTGCGCGCGCGGTGGCGGCGATCGAGCCGCGCCTTGATGGGATGGAATCGCTGTTGAAAAGCATGGTGACCATCCTTCAGGCGCGTAACCGCATCTCCGTGCGTGTAAGCCAGAGTCAGGTTGCGCAATTTCTGAAGCAGGTCAGCGCCGAGATCGGAAAGCTTCAGACCAACCACGACGCCTAGAGGGACGACCTATGTGCGGGATCGCGGGAATAGTGGCTTTTTCTGGAGGCAAGCCTCCGGCGGCGCGTGAGGTCGATGCGATGGTGGCGCGCATTCACCACCGCGGACCGGACGGGCAGGGATGTTATGTGGACGGCCGGTGCTGCCTTGGCCATGCGCGGCTTAGCATCATCGACCTTGCCGGGGGCACGCAGCCTTTGGCGAATGAGGATCGCACTGTTTGGGTGACATTCAATGGAGAGATCTTCAACTATATAGAGCTCCGGAGGCTCCTCAAGAAACGCGGCCACGCTTTCTCCACGCAAAGCGACACCGAGGTCATAGTGCACCTCTACGAGGAGTACGGTGAGGGTTTTGCGCGCCACCTGAATGGCCAGTTCTCTATAGCTTTGTGGGATGCGAGACAGAGGAAGTTGCTGCTCGCGCGGGACAGGGTTGGGATACGGCCACTGTTTTTCCACAAGGGGCGCGATCGCCTCTATTTCGGATCGGAGGCCAAGGCGCTCTTTGCATGCCCAGAGATCCCTCGCGCGCTTGATTGGCGGGGGGTCGCGCGGGTTTTCACGTACTGGGGTGCGCCCGAGCCCGGGACTGTCTTTGCGGGTATCGAGAGCGTGCGCCCGGGATCTATCGTGATTTTCTCCGAGGACGGCCGCCGAGAGGATCGGCAGTACTGGGATTGGAAATTTCCGGATCGGGGAAGCTATGATCCACGCGATTTCGAGGAATGCCTGGGCGGCCTCGATCAGGCCCTTCGGGGCGCCGTGGGGCGCCAGGTCCGATCCGACGTGCCCGTGGGCGCCTATATAAGCGGTGGGATCGATTCGGCCATGATCGTGTCTTACATGGCGAACATCTTGGACGGCCCGCTGCCGACCTTCTCTCTACGTTTCGCGGACCGGGAGTTCGATGAGGGAAGCTATCAGAAGGCGGTCGCCTCCCGTTTTGGCACGCACCATACCGAAATCACGGTGACCACGGCCGATATCGGTCGGGCATTCGCGCGCGCCGTGTGGCATGCGGAAAGTCCGATCCTGCGCACGGCGCCCGTGCCGATGATGTTGTTGTCGCAGCGGGTGCGCGAGGCCGGCATCAAGGTGGTCCTCACGGGCGAAGGAGCGGATGAGGTGCTGGCCGGGTACGATATCTTTCGGGAGGCCCGCGTGCGCCGCTTCTGGGCACGCCATCCTGGATCACGCATGCGCCCGGCGCTGCTCGGGCGTCTCTATCCCTACCTCAATGCCAACCCGGCAACATCCCAGGCCTATGCGCAAAAGTTCTTCGGTCAGGATCTTGAGTCTGCGGGGCATCCAGGCTTCGGGCATTGGCCGCGGTGGCAGACCACCCAGCGCGCCCTGCAGTTCTTGCACCCGGATATCCGCGCCGAGGTTGGCTTTGACTACAAATCGGAAGGGGGCACGCCTTTGCCGGCCCACCACGAGTTCTGGGACAAACTTTGTGTCGACCAGTATGTCGAGGCGCATACGCTCTTGTCAGGCTACCTCCTCTGCTCGCAGGGCGACCGCGTGGCCCTTGCCAATAGCGTAGAGACGCGCGTGCCGTTCCTGGATAACAAAGTGGTCGAGTACGCGAACGAGCTCCCGGCGCGCTACAAGCTCATGGGTCTGAAGGAGAAGTACATTCTCAAGCGCCTAGGGCGCGGGCGCATCCCGGACGCCGTGTGCGATAGGCCGAAGCAGCCCTATAGGGCGCCGGATAGCGCGAGTTTCTTTCAAAGGGGCGCGGCCGATGAGGGTGTGGCGCACGCTTTTGAAAAAAGGCGACTGCTGGAAGTCGGATATTTCGATGCTGAGGCTGCTGGTAAGCTCTTCGATAAGTGCCGTCGCGGAAAGGCGATAGGGTTTGCGGACAACATGGCCTTTGTTGGGATCTATTCGACCATGCTGCTCCATGAACAATTCGTCGAGCGCGACGGCTCGGAGCCTTGCGCGACAGACGCGCTGCCCAGGGTCTTGGCTGGTTGATGAGGGGAGTGGGAATGCTTTTGCAGGATGCGTTCTTGGAAAGGGCGGCTGAACACCCGGACGCCGAGGCCTTGGTGTGCGCGGGCGAACGGCTAAGCTATCGGGATATCGATGTGCGTAGCGACGCCCTGGCGGCCACTTTCATCGAACGGGGTGTGGTTCGGGGTGACCGCGTGGCCTTGTTCATGGACAACTCGTCTGCGGCCGTCATCGCGATCTACGCGATCTTGAAGGCCGGTGCCGCCATGGTGCCCGTGAATCCGCTCACGAAATCCGAGAAGCTCGCCTTCATTCTCGAAGACGCGCAGGCCAAGGCCTTCGTGAGCGACCGGCATCTTCGGCCGGTGTACGCCCTGGCGCTTAAGACCTACATGCCACCCGTGGTCATCGTGAGCGGCGCCGACGAGTCTGATCGGGAGTGGGGCGCGATGGACTGGTCGACTGCGACGACATCGGGGGTCCGTCCAAACGTGCCCACCATCGATCAGGATCTGGCCGCCATCATCTACACGTCGGGTTCCACAGGCCAGCCCAAGGGGGTGATGCTTACCCACCTCAATATGGTGAGCGCGGCGCGTTCGGTCTCGGGCTACCTGGGTCTTTCTGCGGCCGACAGGATCCTCTGCTGCCTGCCGTTGGCCTTCGACTACGGTCTCTACCAGGTCCTCATGGCCTTGACGGTAGGGGCCTGCGTCGTTCTCGAGCGATCCTTCGCCTTTCCGGCGGCGGTTGTAAGGGTCATGGCGCAGGAGCGCGTGACGGTCTTTCCTGGCGTCCCCACGATTTTTTCGATATTGCTGGGTCGCGAGGGCATTCTCGACACCCATGATTGCTCGCATGTCCGCACCATAACCAATACCGCCGCGAGTCTTCCGCCCGTACACATACAGCGATTGAAGACGCGGTTCCCGAATGCGCGCATATTCTCGATGTACGGGCTCACCGAATGTAAGCGCGTGACCTATCTGCCGCCGGAGGACCTTGAGCGCCGACCGACGAGCGTCGGCCGGGGCATGCCCAACGAGGAGGTCTATCTTGTCGATCCGGATGGGCAGAGGCTGCCTCCAGGCTCGGTAGGGGAACTCGTGGTGCGCGGCAGCCACGTCATGCGTGGTTACTGGCGGCGACCGGATGAGACCGCGCAACGCCTGAAGCCCGGGCCTTACCCTGGCGAGATGGTTCTGTACTCGGGTGACATATTCCGCATGGATGAGGAAGGCTACCTGTATTTCGTCGGGCGCTCGGATGACATCATCAAGAGCCGCGGCGAAAAGGTGAGCCCGAAGGAGGTCGAGAACGTCCTGTATGGCATGCCCGCGGTCCTGGAGGCGGCGGTCGTCGGTGTAGATGATGAGGTCCTGGGCCAGGCGGTCCATGCCTTTGTCGTCGTTGATGCCGGGGCGGCGGTCGTGGAGCGGGATGTCGTGCGGCACTGCAACGAGCATCTAGAGAGTTACATGGTTCCCAAGGTCGTCCACATCGTGTCCGCGCTGCCCAAGACGGATACGGGGAAGATACGAAAAACAGGTCTTGCCTCGCTGGCCCGGGAAAGGATGAAGGAAGCGGCGAATGGCATGGCAGGCATAAAGCAACCCCTTAAGGAAGAGCGGGAGTATATTCGATGAAAAGCGTAAGGGATCACGTCAAGGAGTACATCTCCGAGAATTTTCTGATGGGCCTAAAGGACTCGGCCATCACCGACGATGCGTCGTTCCTGGATCTCGGGATAATTGACTCCACTGGGGTGATCGAGCTCATAGCGTTTCTCGAGGAAAGCTACGGGATACGAGTCGAGGATGCGGAGATGGTTCCGGATAATCTGGATAGCCTCGACGCGATTGATCGATTCATTGCCCGCAAGACCTTTGCGCGGGCCTCATCGATGACGGCGTAGGAGCGGCAACGTGGAATTGGCCAAGGACCTGAATGGTAGTTCGCTACTCGCCATCGACTATGACCGGGCGATAGAGGATATCTCGAGGCAGTTCAAAGAGACCGTCGTCAGATTTCGTCGGCGCGGAGCGGTAGTGGCCGTCTCGGGGGGCGTCGACAGCGCGGTGTGTTGCGCACTCGCGGTGCGCGCCCTGGGGCCACAGCGCGTGATTGCGCTGTTGCTTCCAGAACGGGAGTCGTCGGGGGATTCAGAGCGTCTTGCCATGCAGGTGGTGGAGATGCTCGGGGTGCCGTACGAAAGAAAGGACATCACGGGGGCCTTGGAGGCGCTCGGTTGTTATGAGCGACGCGATGCCGCGATCCGTTCGGTCGTGCCCGAGTACGACCGCGGCTGGCGGAATAAGCTCGTCATCGCAGGCGGCCTGTCTGGCCAGTTCAACCATTTTTACTTGATTGCCGCGGGGCCCGGCGGCCAGCGGGTCGAAAGACGCTTGGGTCTCAAGGAGTATCTGGAGATCGTGGCGGCGACCAATTTCAAGCAAAGGACCCGCAAGAACGTCGAGTATTACCACGCCGATCGCCTGAACTACGTGGTGGTGGGGACCCCTAACAAGCTGGAGTACGACCAGGGGTTCTTCGTCAAAAACGGTGATGGGGCGGCCGATATCAAGCCGATAGCCCATCTCTACAAGACCCAGATATACGGGCTCGCCCGTCACATGGGGTTGCCACGCGAGATCGTCGAATCGACGCCGACGAGTGACACCTATAGCCTGCCGCAGGAACAGGAAGACTTTTACTTTGCTCTGCCTTATGCGGAGCTGGACGTGGCGCTCGCCTATCTCGATTCGGGTCGCACTGCGGCCGAACTTGCCGGCGCCCTCGGGATCGATGAGTTGGCTGCGAAGCGCATCTATGCCGATATTGCCGCCAAGCGCCGTACGACTCGTTACTTACATGAAGCCCCGGTCCTCATCAAGGGGTAGTGGGAACAGTATGCGATACCGGATGAAGGCCGTGACAGTGTGGGTGGCCCACTTCTTCACATGGCCTTTTTGGGTTCCCTCGATCGTGGCTTATCGCGGATTCGGGTCGGAACGGCTTTTTGATGTCTCGGCGAAACTGTTAAGCCTTTGGCCAGGACGCATCGGTCAGTTTCTACGCGCATCCTTTTACATGCGCACGCTCAAGGCCTGTCATTACGATCTTGCAGTCGGGTTCGGTTCGTTTTTTTCGCATCCCGAGGCGGAGGTCGGAAAGGGGGTTGGCATAGGAAGCTTTAGTATCGTCGGAACCGCGCGGCTCGGGGACGGGGTCATGGTGGCGAGCCGAGTGTCGGTGTTGAGCGGGAAATATCAGCACGGCGGTGGCCGACGTGGGCGAGATTTCCGGGGTAATGAGCTCAAGTTGGAGCCGGTCCGGGTGGGTGATGGATCTTGGCTTGGTGAGGGTTCTCTCATCATGGCGGATATCGGTTGTCGATGCATCGTATCGGCCGGGAGTGTCGTGACCAAGCCCATGCCCGACGACTCGACGGCCGTGGGGAATCCAGCGCGATTCTTGCGCTACACGGACAAGCCCGAGGCCGTGGCGGGCTAGTAGGCTGCTTTAGCCCACGGATGGGCGGAGAAGATTATGGATAGCAGACGGGCGGGATGCCTGGTAGGTCAGGGTGGGGCGGCAGGCCGCCGTACCGAAGCGGGGGTCGGGTGACGCTCCGAGAGATCATTCGTTACGCTGGCACCCTGTATGGGGCGAGCGTCGCGGCTTCGGTCGTGACTTTTGGATTGACGATCCTCATAAGCCGGGACATTTCGCGCGCGGATCTCGGGGTGTATGGCCTTTTTCAGGCCTACTTCCTGTTTGGCGCCTACGCATCGAGCTTCGGCCTCGCACCTGCGACCGTGAGATGGGTCGCAGGGGGTACGGTGGATGATGGCGAGTTCCTGGCGTTCATTTCCTTGCGTCTGCTCGGAATATCCGTGCTGCTGTATGTGGCGGCGGCGATCGCCTACGTATTGGCATTCAAGATCCTGGCGGCGGCGCTCTTTGCTCTGCCCGCCTACCAGATATTCAATGTCGGCTTGAGTGCGGCCCGCGCCCGCTTATGGAGGCGCCGCGAGGCCGCGCTGCTCGTGTTCGCGTCACTTGCGACGTCCGCCTGGATATTCGCGCTGCTCATGACCGACCATAGTTATTGGGCGCCTATCGTAGGTCAGGTTCTGGGGGCCTACACCACCGCTTTGGTGATGGTGGTCTATATGCTCATGCAGGGTCTGCCGCGATTGCGTTGGCCGGGGGCGTGGCGGCGGGCGTTTTGGGGGACGGCGCTGCCGGTGTTCCTGGGTTCGTCCGTGTTTGCCGTAGGCGAGCTCGCCGACCGGCTCGTCATCCGCCATGTTCTTGGTTTGCGGGCGCTCGGCGTCTATGTGTTGGCGCTCACCCTGTTCAATCTGTTGAACAAGCCCGTCCATATGCTGTCGCGCGTCTTGCTGTCGCATTTTTCGCAAGCCGGCGACGGCCAGGGCCACGCCAAGGCGCTGGAGATCGTGCGCATCAACTTGGCCGTGCTTCCGCTCATGGGGCTTGCCGCGGCTGCCATCTTGCCGTGGGCCATGCCGCTTGTGCTGAATCGCAATTACGGGCAGGCCTTTCCTGTCTTCGCCGCCTTGACCGCCGTGATCCTGGTCAAGGCCGTCGAACTCGTGCAGTCGAGTGTGGCGGTGGCCCGGGACTCGGCCATGAGCAATTTTCGCGCCCAGGTAGTCGCGCTCGTCGCGTATGCCGTGCCCGTATTCTTCCTGGCGCGGAGTTTCGGTCTGATCGGTGTCGCGTGGGCCGTCGTCCTGCGATGGACCGTGCTCGCCGTGGTCCAGAGGTTCGACATGAAGCGCCGCGGTGTCGAAGTGCCGCCATCCCATCTGTTGGTGCGTGCGAGCGTGGCTTATCTCGTGGCACTCGCGTTTTTCCCGGTCGCCCCGTGGTTCATGGGTATTGCTTACCTGGGGCTTGGAATGGCGCTGCGGGTCTGGTCCGCACCACGTTCCTGGCGCCCCGCTATGCGCCGGATCTAGAGCTGAATCGATAAGGAGGGACAAGAAATGCTGATGCCACAAATGGCGCGAACGAAATCCGGACCGGGCGGCACGTCTCGTCCCTGGGAGGTGGGTCGCGTCATAGAGACGCCCCTGGCAAATCGACTCACGTTGGCCTCGATGTTCGTATTTCTGGCGAAGATCGGGAATCTGCCGCATCTAGGCCATTTCGAGATCGGCAAAATCCTGATCGGGCTCTCGGTTCTCGCCTTGCTCTTTGAGGGTGGTGGCTGGAAGGAGGGTGTGCTGGGCCACCCCATAATGCGGTCGTATCTCGGGCTCTTTACCATCGGTCTCTTGACGATCCCCATAGCTGTTTGGCCAGGCGGAAGTGCGCACTTTCTGTTTGGAAACTATTTGAAGGACATGGTCCTCGTGATCTTGTTGATCGTGACCACGCGCACCCCGCGTGATGTGCGCCGCATGTTGTGGACGGTCATAGTGAATACTCTGATATTGGATGCGATCTTGCTGCATTATGGCGATCAAAAGATCACGATCGTTCATCTTGGGAAAAACGAGATCGCCATGACCTCGGTGATCGCATTCGGCATGCTCCTTGGGCTGCCGGCTGCGGGTATAGGCAAGATCCTGAAATGGGCTGCTGGCATCATGCTGGTCGTGGGCATATTCATGAGCGTCTCGCGCGGAAGCTATCTGGGCGTGTCGGCGGTCCTTATGCTCTATATGTTCATGCGCTTTGGGCGGCGCGCAGGCCTTGCCGTGGCGGGATCGGCCGTGGTTGCGTTCTCACTGCTCGTGGGCGCCTACCAATTCGGGCCGCCCAAGGTTCACCACGCGATAAGCACCCTAATACACATCAATAGGGACTACAACCTGACCGCACGCACCGGTCGTATAGCAATCTGGAAGCGCGGCCTCAAGATCGTCAAAGAGCATCCCTTGGGCGTCGGCATGCGCAACTTCCCGATCGCCGAAGGGCATTTGGTCGAAGACGTGATAGGGGAACGGTGGATGGATGCCCATAACGCGCTTCTCGAAGTGACGGCGGAGCTTGGGATACTGGGCGGCATAGTCTTCCTGACCCTGTTGAAGCGGGGCATGCAGGCCGCCAACAGGCTCCGTAAGAACGAGGAGATGGAGGAGATGGCGCGCGTCGGACTTTCGATGGTGTTGGCGCTTTTCGGATACTTCGTGACCGCGTCGTTCCTGTCGGAGGCCTATGCCGTGATCTTGTATATCCAGATGGCGGCGATCATCTCCGCCGACCGCGTGTACAGCTATATGATGATGAGGAAAGGCCATGTCGTATCTCGATCGGGTGCGTAGGCGCGAAGGGCGCGTGGCAGACGCTCTGTATCGTGGCTACAAGGGGATGCAGCGGATGAACATGCCCGAGATCCCGTTTCTCTATGGAGTATTGGCCAAGGAGCGAATGGCGCGCCGGCATGTCGGAGGGTGGCTCAAGCGGAAGTTCTACGACGAACCGCTGTTCCGTCGGCAATGCCACTCCTGCGGACATGGACTATGCCTGTTCGATGGAATCCCGTCGGTCTGGGGCGGCCTCTGCGTCGAGCTCGGTGACAACGTTGTGATGCACGGAACCTCCACCCTGGTCGGCGCGAAGGTGTTTGATAATCCCCGGCTCGTGATCGGGGACCGGAGTCATTGCGGATCGTACTTCTCGGTATCAGTAGGCGCGGACATCATCATAGGCTCGGATGTGCTGATCGCAAACAGGGTGTCTCTGTTCGCCTATGACAGCCACCCGCGGGATGCGGTCGCGAGGGCCGCGGGTCTGCCCGCCGAGCCTGCAAGCAGCCGACCGATAGTCATCGAGGATGGGGCGTGGATTTGCATGGGATCCATCATTCTGAAGGGTGTGACGGTCGGGGAAAATGCGATCGTCGCGGCGGGCTCTGTGGTGGTGGAGGATGTCCCGCCCAACAGCGTGGTGGGCGGCAATCCTGCGCGCGTGCTCGCGGGTCCCTCGGGCACATCGCGGCAGGCGCGAACAAGGCGAGTTTGACATGAGCGTGCCGATACTCGCGCGTTATCCACGGATAGGCACGGTGCCACGTATCGTCGTCCTGATATCGACGCGCATCGTGGGTGGCCCGGCGAAAGGGCTTTTGCAGGTCATTCCGGAGTTGCGCAGGCGCGGACGTTTTGAGGTGGTTTTGTGCACATTTGCCGATCGGAAGGGGCCGGATTCGCCGTTCATGCTCGCGGCGCGGGAACGGGGCATCCGCGTCAACGTCCTGCATCAGCGGCATCACTGGGATCTTGGGCCGTTAAAGGAGCTGCGGGAACTCGTTGAACCGGCGGGGACGATCATTCAGACCCACGGCTACAAGGAGGCGGTGTTCGGGCTTGCGGTAAAGCGGCTCTCCGGACGCCCCTGGATCGCCTTCCTGCACGGCACAACCGAGGAGAATCTCAAAGTGCGTCTTTATCACCGCCTTGATCAAGAGCTGACCAAGCACGCAGACGCGATAGTGTCGGTTTCGCGGGAGCTCGCCGAACGGACGGTCGGGCCCCGCCATAGAGCCAAGCTCACGATCATAGAGAACGCTGTTGAGCGCCCGCCCCAGGAATCGCTCGTGCCGCGCCGGACCCTGCGGCAGGCATGGCAGGCTAAGGGGTGGGTGATCGGCTGTATAGGGCGACTGAGTCATGAAAAGGGCCAGGCGCAGCTCATCGAGGCCGCGGGAAGACTCGTAAGGCAGGGCGCGCTTTTTACGCTTGTATTGGCGGGGGACGGGCCGGATCGCGATCTATTGCAGGAAAAGGCTCAGACCGAAGGTGTAGGCGCGCATGTGCGGTTTCTCGGGCATATGCCGCGCATGGACGAGATCTATGCCAACCTCGATATGTTGGTGCTGCCGTCGCATCGGGAGGGCATGCCGAATGTCATATTGGAGGCCATGCAATGGCGCCTGCCGATCGTGTCGACCGCGGTGGGCGCCGTCCCGGAGATGCTCGTGAACGGGGTCTCTGGCTTGTTGGTGCGCCCAGGGGATCCCATATCGCTCGCGCGGGCGATCGCGGCCTTTATGGGCGATCCGGAGAAGGCCGCACGTATGGGGCGCAAGGCCTATGAGGCGCTCTATCCGCGCTTCTCGCCCGAGCGCCGCGCCGAAAAATTCGAGAGCCTTTATAATCGTGTTTTGGAGGCGGTATGAGCGTGGTCTTTTGGGCCGCTCTTGGTTTTACGGTCTATACGTATGCGGGTTATCCCTGTCTGTTATGGGTCTTGGCGCGGCTAAAGCGCCCCCCGACCACCTACCTGTGGGGTGACTCGCTCCCCAGGGTCGCAGTCGTGATTCCGGCGTATAACGAGGAATCTGTGATCGCCGATAAGTTACGCATGGTGCTTGCCTCGCGCTACCCGCACGATCTTCTGCGGGTGCTCGTGGTGTCCGATGGTTCTGCCGACGGAACCCTCGCCGCCGCCCAGTCGGTGTCCGACCCGCGCCTCACCGTGATCGGGAAGACGATGCGGTCGGGCAAGATGGCGACCGTCAACTACGCCATGAGTCTTGTCTCCGAGCCCATAGTCATCATGACCGATGCCGGGGAACAGTTCGACGAAGATACCATTCCGCGTCTTGTCGCGCGCTTTGCAGACCCGTCCATGGGCGCGGTCTCCGGGGAACTCGGGCTTGTGGCCTTGCATACCGGATTTAGTCGCAGCCTCGGGGCTTATTGGCGCTACGAGAAGGCGATTCGCGCCCTGGAGGCGATCGTAGGGTCGGTGGTCGGGGTGACAGGGCCGGTTTACGCCATGCGCCGCGCGCTGTTTCGGCCCATGCCGACTGACACCATTCTGGATGATCTCGCAATTCCGCTTGAGGTCATAAAGCAGGGTTATCGGGTGGGCTACGAGCGCACCGCATTGGCTTTCGAGAGGGCCACGCAGCTTAGCAGTCACGAGTTCGTGCGTAAGCGCCGCACACTCGCCGGAAACTATCAGGCCATAGGGCGTTACTGGCGCCTCTTATTGCCAGGGAGCCCGATCGCTTGGCAGTTTTGGTCACACAAGGTGTTCCGGCTGCTGGTACCCTATGCGCTCGTCACCATGCTCTTGACCACGGCCGGCCTGCCCGCGGCCATGCGCGTCATCGTGTTTGCCGCCCAAGGCCTCTTCTATGGTCTTGCGCTCACGGCAGTCTTCGTGCGTCGCTCTGAGCGGCCTTGGCTTAATATTCCTTATACGTTCTGCGTGTTGAACTGGGCCGCCATCGCCGGTTCCTACCACTATCTCGCGGGACGCATGTCGGTGCAGTGGGAGAAGGTCAAGTGATGGATAGGGAGCGGTGTCTGTTCATAGCCGCAGGTCCCGACTGGGGGCGGCATCCTTGCAGTCTTTCCCATATCATGGATGTCGTGGTACGCGAGCACCCCGTGATCTGGATCAATAGCATAGCTCAGCGCGCCCCGCGCCTGTCGCGCCAGGATCTGGTGCGCGCCGTGCATAAGGCGATGGCATCGATCCGATCAACAAACTGCTACAAAACCGATGGACCGCTCGTGATACATCCGCGCGCCGTGCCCTACCACAAGTACGCGCCCGTTCGTTCAGTCAACGGTTGGCTCATCACGCGCCAGTTGAAGCCGCTGCTCGCCCGTTTTGCAGGCCACAAAGTCGTATTAGTGGCCACCAATCCCGCGGCGGTGGCGCTTGCCAACAGTCTGCGGCCCGATGCCACAATTTATTTCTGCATGGATGATTACGCGCGTATGCAGGATTCGGATACGCGCCTGATAGAGGTGTGCGAGCAATTGATGTTAGCGCGCGCGGATGCCACCGTGGTGACGGCGCGGACCCTCGTGGAAAGCAAGACTTGGCGCGGCAAGACCCCCATATACCTGCCCCAGGGTGTCGACGCTGGGCATTTCCAAAGGCGCGCAGAGCCGCAGGCGCGCCTTGCGGCTCTGCCCCGCCCGATCATAGGATTCCAGGGCATCATCGGCGCCCGTGTCGACATCGAGCTTCTTGAGAAGATCGCACGGGCATTCCCGTGGGCCTCGCTCGTCCTTGTAGGGAAGGAGGAGGTGGACATAACGCCCCTGAAACGCCTTCCCAATGTGCATGCCGTGGGGCCCGTCCCCTATGCCGATCTGCCCTCTGTCATACAGATCTTCGACGTGGGGCTCGTGGCCTATCGCAACGATGCCCATGTGGCAAGCGTCAATCCCTTGAAGCTGCTGGAATACCTCGCGCTGGGCCAGGAGGTTGTATCGGTTTATCTTCCCGAGCTCGTGGCGCACGGGGAATATGTGCGCTGGGCGCGTAGCCACGACGAGTACCTGGCCGTTCTCGGCGAGCTGCTGGGCCGCCACCCATTCGACCCCGCGGACAAGGCCCGGCGGGTGGCCTATGCGACGTCGCACTCCTGGGCGGCGCGGGCCCGCGACTTTCTCGCCCTGTGCGCCAATCTTCTGGCTATGCCAGGCTCCGCCACCCCCACCCAAGACGGCACCGAAGAGGGTCGCCAAAGGACGCTCGTATGACTGTGGTTTTCATGCATCATGATGTGATCGACGCGTCCAAAAGCCCGAAGTCGGGGTTCTACGGGGCGGGGGCCGAGGTTTATAAGGTCACGCTTGCGCGTTTTCGCGAACAGATCGCGGGGCTTGCCGCCGCGTTTCCCGGCAAAGTCCCGGCGCTCGAGGCGGACGCCCCCTTCGCGCTCACGTTCGACGACGGCGGGCTGTCTGCTACCGAGGTGGTGGCGGAGGCGCTTGCGGAGCGTGGATGGAAGGCGCACTTTTTCGTGACGACGGGGCTGCTTGGCATGCCTGGTTTCGTGTCGGTCTCGGGGTTGCGGACGCTCGTCGCGCACGGCCATACGGTAGGGACGCACACGGTGACCCATCCGCACCGGCTTCAGGCGCTGCCATATCCCCATATCGTGCGTGAATGGCAGGATAGCCGCGCGCGCCTCGCGGATCTGCTCGGTAGGCCCGTGGTCTGCGGTTCGGTGCCCGGAGGTTATTGCAATCGCGCCGTGCGCAGGGCGGCGGCGCAGGCCGGCCTGTCCTTGCTTTTCACCTCAGAGCCCACGATCCGGCGCTACGAGAGCGATGGGGTGACCGTATGGGGTCGCTTCGCGGTATTGGGACGCGATCCTGCAGAAAGCGCGGTACGGATCGCGCAGCGGGCCTCGGCGCGAGGGGTGAGGGCGTTACGCTGGCAGGCCCTAGGTGTGGCCAAGAACGCCCTCGGGCCCGCTTATCCCGCCCTGCGTGAAGGGCTCTTGCGATTGCGGGCTTAAAGAGGGATGACCAAAAGCATGAAGCGACAAGATGTGGTAGTGGAGGTTATCTACGCACCGCTCGTGGGTGGCTCGGAGATGCTCGCTTTCAATCTCTGTAGGGAGTGGCAGGCAAGTGGCATCAAGGCGCGTATCTGTTGTCTCTATGAGCGCTCCGGCGCCCTGACGAGCTCCTTTGACGAGGCCGGGATTCCCTACGACCTCCTCGATATCGGCGGACACGGTCTCCTGGGCCGCTGGCTGCGCACGACGCGGTATTTTCTGCGCGTACGGCCCCGCGCGATTCATGTGCATCATCTGGGGTCGCTCGTGAACGTCCTGCTGCCTGCCTATGTCGCCGGGTGCTTCAATATCGTCTATACCGAGCACTCCGCTTATGCGATCGCGCGTACGCGGTGGATGCAGCGCGCGCTGCCGATCGTGAGCCGGCTTGTGAAACGTTTCACTTGCGTATCGCGCAACCTCGCGGACTTCTTCACGACGCTCGGTGTACCCAAGGATCGGATGCTCACTATTTATAACGGTGTGGATGTCGAGCGCTACAAGCCCGGTACGCCACGTCCCGAGGTGTGTCCCGTTGTGCGCATAGGCGCAGTAGGCAGGCTCGTGGGAGAAAAGGATTACCCGACGCTGCTTTCGGCGCTCGCCATCCTGAAGGAAAAGAACGTGCGCTTTTTCGCCGAAATCGCGGGAGACGGGCCGCTTGCCGACGAGTTGAAGGAGCGCGCCCAGGCCTTGGGCCTGCGGGACGTTCTTGCGTTTCGCGGCTCCTGCGACAACGTGCCGGCATTCCTGCGTGATCTCGACATCTATGTCCTGAGTTCGCGCCACGAGGGTATGCCGATCGCCGTGCTGGAGGCCATGGCGACAGCATTGCCGGTGGTGGCGACGCGCATCACTGCCATTCCCGAAATCATAGAGGACGGACGCACGGGGGTCTTGGTACCGCCCGGGGATCCCTTGGCCATGGCTGAGGCCATCGCCGCCCTGGCCGCCGACGGAATCCGGCGGCGGGCGCTCGGGGAAGCGGCGCGCGACGTTGTGCGGCTCCAGTATACGATTGCCGGCACGAGTCGGTCCTATGCCGCGGAGCTTGGCATGCGGGTGCGGAGGAAGATAGGATGAGGCAGGTACTCCTGGCGAGTTGTCTTTTATGGACGGTCGTGGCGCAGGCGCATCTGGCCGTTTGGTTGAGCCATAGCACCCACAAGATCCGTCCGGATACGCGCGCCGTCGCGCGCCCGGCGATTCGTTTGTTTGCCGCGCACGGGGAATACGCGGCCATGCAGATATCTCTGAGGGCGGATCATCCCCTAAAAGTGTTACGCATCGTGCCAAGCGCCCTCGAGGATGGCCAATCCGTCATCGGCCGCTGGCAGATGACGGTCTATCGCGAGGCCTTTATCAGGACAATCCACCCGACCAATGTCGTCGCACCGGTCGGCTTATGGCCGGACGCCCTCATACCGACCGTCGACAACTACTACCATGAGCGACGCGACGCGCTGCCATGGCGAGTTCCTAGGCGGTTCACCCAAAGCTTTTGGATCGACATCTACGTGCCTCGTACAGCGGGGTCCGGACATTATCGCGGGACCGTCGCGGTAACGGTCCACGCCCATGGCCGCGATGAGGTGCGCGTTCTGCGCGTACGTCTGCGCGTGCTTCCGTTCGCCATTCCCGCGACGTCCTCACTACCATCAAGCTTCGGCTTCGATGGGGCACCGCTTTCCCTTGTGTTCCGTGGACGCTACGGCGCGCTTTCGAATGCAAAACTCATGCATCTCACGCAGCTTTTCGATACCGCCGCGCTCAAGGATCGCATTGCCTTGGGCGGCGGGTCCGGGATACCGGCACCGATGCGCTGGAGGCATGGTCACCTCTTCGTCAATTGGCACGAGTATGACGAGGAAGTCCGGCCGTTCATGACCGGTTGCAAGGCTGCGCACGGCGCACGGTGGCGCGAGACCGACGTCCGGTGGCTTACGCACGTGTTCTATCACAAAATGCCCCGTCGCGAGCAGATCGCGTATTTCCGTGCATGGGCGCGGCACTTCCGGCGCGAGCATTGGCATGTGGGCCTCTACGCGCTCGGTTTAGACGAACCGCACTCGCGCAAGCAGTTTGCGCTGGCCGACCGTCGCGCCGCTGTCATGCGCCGCGCCACGCGGGCGGTTCGGCCGATGGTCACGAGCGCGAGCGTCCATAAGCTCGATCTAAAGAACTTCGGCATCCTTTGCCCCGTCATAAACGACGTGGAAGGTCTGAACAACGTGAATAAAAGGGGGATGCTCGGTCTCTATGCCAAAAAATATCACCTGAAGCTCTGGTGGTACCAGTCGTGCATGAGTCACGGCTGCTGGATCGTCGGCAGAAGAAGCAGCCTTGGATGGCCGAGCTATATGATAGACCAGCCCGCGATCTACAATCGTATAATGCCCTGGCTTACGTGGAAGTATCACATGCAGGGCGAGCTGTATTACGACACCGACATAGGCTTTAGCATGGGTCATAAGAACCCATGGACGGATCAGTACCATTTCGGGGGCAATGGCGATGGGACGCTCTTTTACCCCGGTCGCCCGTCGGTCATAGGGGGTAAGCGCGATATTCCCATCCAGAGCATCCGTCTGATGATGATACGCGCCGGCTACCAAGACTACGAATACCTGCACATGGCCTCGCGCCTCTATGGACGCGAGGCGGTTTTGCGGGTCATAGACGGCGCGATCCGCTCTACGCACAGCTGGACCAAGAAGCCGGCGGTCCTGCGCGCGCTCAAATGGAAGATCGCTACAATGATCATGCGACGGCTGGGCGGGAAATCTGCTCACTGATCTATGGCGTGTCGCGCGCCGCCCGATCCCTTGCGGGGCCCTGCGCGCCAAACCCTGCGCCGGCCCGCATCATCTGGGGCCTATTGTCTGCGAGGGACGGGGTTCACGGAACGGGAGGGGGGTGTGGAAAGCCTGCGCGGCCGGATCGGCCGCGCCTTCACCTTACGAGGATTTACCGCCCTTCGATCCGCCGTGGTGCGCGGCCGTCGGCTCGCCGGTGTCGCTTTCGCCGCGTTTTACTTGCGGTTCGGCTTTGTGGCCTTCCGAGTATTCCTCGCCGCTTTGGCGCGCCCGCGTGTCCCATCCGCCATGGGAACTCTCGCCGCCTTTGCGTCCTATGGCAGCCATATGCTCGCGATTCTGACTCACCGCCTCGCCGCCTTTGCGTCCCGCCTCGCGCGCCTCCTCGGGCGTAAACTCGTGAGCGGTGCCCTTCTCGTGCGCCGCTTTGCCGCCCTTGCTGGCGATCTCGCGTTGCTTGTTGGCGTCCATCGCCGCAAAGCCACGCTTACTTTTTCGCTCGTTCGGCATGAAGTCTGTCTCCTTGTCGTCTGAATTGATACACGAAATGAACCTCCTGCGGGAGGCGAATAACGATGGAGGCAGTCTAGGAGATGCGCTTTAGGCCGTCATCGGACAAAGGCCCGATATTGTGTGGAGAGCCGGAAAAAACCACAAATTAATGGTTTGGGACCACTACTAAGGGCGTTGATAGAACTAGGACCGTGGAAATAACGACTCCAGGAAAACCCTGGGGTTTGTTTGCGGCGCCCTCTGGACGAAAAAAAACCTCCGGACTAGGGGGGGAAAGCCGGAGGTCGTAAAGGCCTTAATAGGTTTAAGGCGCCGCTCAGGGAGGAGGACGAGCGGAATCGTCATTATTGGGAAACGGGGCCGGCGGAACATCGGACGAAAGTCGGAGCGCTGGCGGCGCCAGGCGCCTGGTGTATGGCTCGTGGTGCGGCCTTACGGTCGGACGTGAAAGCGGCGGGATGGTGGTGGTGAAAGGGGCAGCCGCCCACACGCGGGCGGCTGCGGGCAGAGAATCAGGTGCCGCAGCGCCCGAGGGGCGCGCGGTCGCCCAGCAGGTGGCCGAGACCCACAGGCAGGGGGGTGGCGGGCGCGAGGCCCAGAAGGGTGCGCAGGCGCGTGATATCGGCGCAGGAGCGCCGTATGTCGCCGGGCCGGTCCGGGCGGAATTCCCGGAGGATGCGCCGCCCGGCCAGACCCTCGAACGCGTCTATGAGCGCGAGGAGGTCTTGCTCGATGCCGGTGCCGACGTTCATGACCGCGCAGGAGAGGTCGCCGCGCATCAGGGCGCGCACTAGGACCTCGACCAAGTCATCGACATAGACGAAGTCGCGCGTCTGGCGGCCGTCGCCATAGACCACGAATGGGGCGCCCGCCGCCAGCCGATCGGCAAAGAGGCTTATGACGCCCGAGTAGGGCGAACTTGCATCCTGCCTCGGGCCATAAATGTTGAAGAAACGAAAGGCCGTTGTATTCAGGCTCCGCGTACGGGCGAAATACGAGAGGTAATGCTCGCCCGCGAGCTTGTCGGCGGCATAGGGGGACAGTGGCGCGGGTGTCGCAGTCTCGGAGACCGGCGTCGGCGCCTCGTCGCCGTAAACCGCGGCGGAACTGGCATAGAGTACGCGGCCGACATCGCAGGACGCGGCCGCCATCAGGCAATTCAAGGTCCCGCCGAGGTTCGTGGCATGGGTCCCGAGTGGATCTTGCATGCTTGCCTGCACTGACGCCACCGCGGCCAGATGCACGATGGCATCCATGCCACGCGTGGCGGACGCGAGCGCCTCCCCGTCGCGGACGTCCGCCACGAGCAGACGCGCGGCGGACGCGGGGCCCCGCAGGTTTTCTCGCTTGCCCGTGGAGAGATTGTCGAAAAGCGTTACAGAGTGCCCATCGACCACGAGGCGGTCGGCGAGGTGGGAGCCGATAAATCCGGCGCCCCCTGTTATCAAGACCTTCATGACTACACCTTTTAGGGCCGTGCGCCCGTAGATTTTAGAAAGACGGCACTCATGGTGGGGGCGCACGGCTTAGCACGCTATCCAGCTTTCGGCGTATTGCCGTGGAAGCTTCTGGCCAGTAGCGTGGCGGCCTGAAGCGTTCGCCCATCGGGGCGATTCGCATGGAAAATTCATGGATGAATAGGGACGTTCTATGCGCACAGTGGCGGTGGTGGGATTGGGCTATGTCGGTCTACCCTTGGCGGTGGCCTTCGGCAAAAAGGGTCGAACGATAGGCTTTGATCTCGACGAGAGCAAAGTCGACAGCTATCGGCATTATTGCGATCCAACGGGCGAGGTGACAAGCGACGAATTGCGTGAGGCGCGCCACCTGTCGGTGACCACCGACCCGAGCGCGTTGGCGGAGGCAGATTTTGTTGTGGTCGCTGTGCCGACCCCGATTGATGCCGCACATCAGCCTGATTTCGGACCGCTCGTACGCTCGAGTCGCACAGTGGGGGACCACTTAAAAAAGGGTGCCGTGGTCGTCTATGAGTCCACCGTCTACCCGGGCGCCACGGAGGAGATCTGTGTCCCCATCCTCGAGCAGCGCTCGGGCCTGAGTTTTCGGCGCGATTTTCATGTCGGCTACTCGCCTGAACGGATCAACCCGGGCGACCGCGAGCATACGCTCACGCGCATAACGAAAATCGTCGCAGGCGATGATGCCGAGACCTTGGAGAAGGTCGCGGGCCTGTATGGATCGATCATCGAGGCGGGCGTCTACCGGGCCTCGTCCATCAAGGTGGCTGAGGCCGCCAAGGTGATCGAAAACACGCAGCGCGATCTCAATATCGCGCTCATGAACGAATTGTCGATCTTGTTCCACAAGCTCGATCTTGATACCGGGGAAGTCTTGGCGGCAGCCGGCACGAAGTGGAATTTCCTGCCATTCCGTCCCGGGCTTGTGGGCGGCCATTGCATCGGCGTAGATCCGTATTATCTGACCCACAAGGCCGATAAGGTGGGCTACCACCCGCAAGTCATCCTCGCCGGGCGGCGCATCAACGACGGCATGGGAAAATATGTGGCCGAGCAGACCATCAAGCAGATGATACGCACAGGGAGTGCGGTGAAGGGCGCCCGCGTCAATGTGCTCGGGCTCACTTTCAAGGAGAACTGCCCGGATCTGCGCAATTCACGTGTCATAGACGTCATAAATGAACTCCGCTCCTACGGCGTCGAGGTCTTCGTGCACGATCCGGTGCCGGAACAGGAGGAGGCCAAGGAAGAGTACGGGATCACGCTTTCACCGTGGGAGGATCTGCCAGTGGCCGATGCCATGATCGTGGCGGTGGCTCATAAGGACTTTCTCGCCCGCGACACCGAGTCATTGGCGACCAAAATCAAGCCGGGCGGGGTATTTTCCGACGTGAAGTCGCAATTCGACGTTGGGGCACTCTCGGCATGCGGCTTGACGGTGTGGCGGCTATAATGACGCCACGGCATAATGCCCGCGTATGACACAAGGACGATGACATGCATATTCTGATTACCGGAGCGGCCGGCTTTATCGGCTCGACGCTGGCCCACAGGTTGCTTGCGCGCGGTGATACCGTGACGGGCGTGGACAATCTGAACGATTATTACTCGGTGGACCTGAAAAAGGCGCGGCTTGCGCGTCTACAGGCCCTGCCTGGCTTCACGTTCAAATATCTGGACATCGCGGATCGCAAGGCCACGGCTGAGCTTTTTCGAGCCGAGCACTTCGACGCGGTCATGAATCTTGCTGCGCAGGCCGGCGTTCGGCACTCCCTGAAGGATCCGCATGCCTATGTGGATGCCAACATCGTGGGTTTCGTGAATCTGCTCGAGGGCGCCCGTCACACCGAGGTCGGCCACTTCGTCTACGCCTCGTCGAGTTCGGTGTATGGATCCAACAGCCGGCAGCCGTTCTCGGAGCACGACTCGGTGGGCCATCCGGTTTCGCTCTACGCGGCCAGTAAGCGCGCCAACGAACTCATGGCCCACAGTTATGCCCACCTGTTTCGTCTGCCATGCACGGGATTGCGGTTTTTTACCGTGTACGGGCCCTGGGGGCGCCCCGACATGGCGCTCTTCTTGTTTACGAAGGGGATACTCGAAGGCACGCCCATCAAGGTATTCAATCACGGCCAAATGGTGCGCGACTTCACATACATCGATGATATCGTCGAGGGTGTCGTGCGGGTGATCGACAAGCCGGCGCGCCCGGCTGAAGGCTGGTCGCCATCGAATCCCGATCCAGCTACGAGCAACGCGCCATTCCGGCTCTACAATATCGGGAACAACAAGCCAGTCGAGCTCATGCATTACCTCCGGGTTCTTGAAGAGTGCCTCGGTCGCAAGGCCCGGATCGAGATGTTGCCCATGCAGCCGGGGGATGTGCCGTCGACGATAGCGAGCGTCGATGACCTCGCCGCCGACCTGGGCTTTAGGCCCACCACGTCGGTCGAGACTGGCATCGCCCGTTTCGTTGAATGGTATCTCGAGCATATGCACACGCCGGCGGCGGAGCTGCGCGAGCCTGCGTAGGGGCCGGCGTCGCCCGCGCCATTTCTTTTCGGGTATAACCACCATCATCGGCGGCCAAGCCTGGCCCGAGGCCCGGGCTTGGTAGGCCGCGGGGCCGGTGTCGGGGGTTGAGCGAAGCGCGGGATCGCACCCGAGGCCGGGTCCGCGCCCCCGCCGCACTGATGCATGCGGACAAGCCGATGGTGGCGCGGGCTTGGCGAGGCCCTCTATGTGATCGCGGCGGCGAGCAGGGCGCGGTAGCGCCGTACGAGTTCGCTTGTGCCGCCAAGCAGCGTGAAGGCGGCTACCAAGGCCCGACGCCCGGCATCGTTGCCGAAGCGCCTGTCGGCGCGCGCAATGGCAAGCCATTGTTCCAGGGCCTGTTCGTGGCGCCCGGCGAGGAGGTAGCGGGCCCCTAAGGCAAGCCGGGCGCTCATATCGCCCGGATCCGAACCGACCCTTTGTTCAAGTTCTGAAAGGGGCGGGGCATCGGCCGCCATGCGGACGAATTCAAGGCGCGCGAGCAGGGCGCTGATTTCCGTGTCGCCCAGGGCGCGCGCCGATAGACCTTTCAAGACCATCTCACCATCGGCGATCCGGCCTTGCTCGCATAGCATCCGTCCGAGATGGGCGGTCAAACGGTCGTTCGCGGGGTCGTCTTCACGGGCGGTCGTGAGGCGCGCAATGGCCCCTTCGCGATCGCCCGCCCGTTCGAGGTCCAAGGCGGCGCGCAAGACGGCGTCAGATGGGCGATCGATGTGGGCGTCGAGCAGCTCTCGGATCGTTCGCTCCGGCTGCGCGCCTACGAACTGGGCCACCTCCGCGCCGTTCTTGAAGAGTTTCACGGTCGGCAGACCACGTATGCCAAAGCGTCCGGACAGCCGTTGTTGTTCGTCGCTATTGACCTTGGCAAGGAAAAACCGGCCCTGGTACTCTTCAGCGAGCTTGGCGAGGAGAGGCATGAGCGTGCGGCACGGGGCGCACCATTCCGCCCAAAAGTCGACCAGCACGGGCACCTCGCGCGAGCGGGCCAAAACAGCGTGATCGAAATCATCCTCGGTGACGTCGGTGATAAAAGGCGACGCGGCCATGCAGCTCCCTCCGAAGGTATCAGATAAGGGCCATATGCGGTCAGACGGGACAAATGTCAAGCGAGGCGGTAATGGCGCTCCCTAGGGGACTCGAACCCCTGTTACCGGCGTGAGAGGCCAGCGTCCTAGGCCACTAGACGAAGGGAGCGGCGCGCGGCGGCTCTTAGGCGCTGCGAAGCAGTGGTATTATACAGCCGTCGTTCCCAATTGAACATATCTCCGCTTCCCCTTTCTTAGCGAGTACCGCGCCCAGAGAGGGTCAAGCGGAGGGTCTGTTTTAGGTGCGGCTGGTTCTCGAAAACCGCCATCGCTTCGCAAAGCAGGGTAATATAACGACTATGCAGATAGGTGCCCGTTTTCGCTGTTATCCGACCCACGCGCAGGCTCAGAGCCCGCTGCGGGGGATCGCGGCGCGACGGGTGCACGGGTCGGCGGGATGGGTGAAGGCCGCCTGCCGCGTGGACATGTGGCGCGCGGTGGTGTGCCAGATCAGCCATGTCCCCGCCACCGATCGGTGCTGCACGCTGTATGTGTTCGAGGCCCTGAAGATCCCGGCCAGGACCACCAGGCGCGGGCCAAGGAAGGGCGAGGGCGGTCGTTGGGTCAAAACCGGCACGGCCGCCAAATCCGGCCTCGACAAGGCCGTCATGGTCTCCATCCGGGGTCAGACCAAGACCTGTTTGCGGTATAAGGCGGGCTGTCGCGGCAAGCTTGTGATCGCCTCACCCGCGCCTTATTGCTCGCATGAATGTGCCGCGTGCGGCCACATTCACCCAGACAATCGGGTCTCCCGCTGCGGGTTCGTCCGCCAGCGTTGCAACCATACCGTCCACGCCGACCATGATGGCGCCCAGGTGCTCGGCTGGCGGGGAGTCCGTGCAACATTGGCCGGGCGGTGGGCCCTGCAAGAGTCCAAATGGTGTCGGATCACGCGCGTCCAGGTAGGGGCGGAAGGCTCCGAACCGAGGGCCGCTGGCCGACCCTCAACGCGGGGTGAGATCACGGTAAGACGCAGAGGTGGAAACATCTCTGCGCGCGGGTCGTGGACCCTGGAAACCCCCCCAGGTCCATAAGGGCTTGAGCGGTGGGACGCTTTACACAAACCTAAGCTTGGGAGGGACCTTTTTCCTTTGACTGACATGAGCAAGGCACCGAGGATCGTAGAAGCCGCGTCCTACGGTTTAGCGCCAGGGAGGATCAGCCCGCACGCGCGGCAGGTCATAGAGCGGCTGAAGGACGCGGGTTACAGCGCATATCTGGTCGGCGGCTGCGTGCGCGACCTCATTCTGGGTAAAGAGCCCAAGGATTTCGACGTGGTGACGCAGGCGCGGCCCGAGGAGATCCGCCAGGTGTTCCGCAATGCGCGCCTGATCGGGCGCCGCTTTCGTTTGGCCCATGTCCACTTTGGGCGCGAGATCGTCGAGGTCGCGACCTATCGGGCGGCGCCCGCGGAGGCCCCGGAGGATGACGGCGGCAACGTCTTCGGAACTCTGGAAGAGGACGCCTTCCGGCGCGACTTCACGGTCAATGCCCTCTACTATGATCCGGACGAGGGCCTCATCACCGATTACGTGAACGGGCTCCAGGACCTCGCGCAGGGGGAGTTGCGGGTCATAGGTGACCCCGAGGCGCGATTCCGCGAGGATCCGGTGCGCATGCTGCGGGCGGTCCGGTTCGCGGCCAAGCTGCGATTGCGTCTCACCGAGGACGGACGGCGGCTCGTGCCCGCCCTGGGGCCGCTCTTGCAGGGCGTGGCCCCGGCGCGGCTCTTTGAGGAGGTGTTGAAGCTCTTTCATACGGGCGACGCCGCCGCGACCTACGAGGCGCTCTGCGAACACCGTTTGTTCGAGGTCTTGTTCCCGGGCGTCGCGGCGGTCCTGGGTCCGCACGCCGATCCCGACTCCCTGCTTTCGCGTGCGCTCGCCAATAGTGATTTGCGTATCGCGGAGGATAAGCCCGTAACCCCGGCATTCCTCTTTGCGGCCTTGCTTTGGGAGGCCGTCCAGGAGGAGGCCGTGCATAGCATCGCCGAAGGGGCGGCGCCGGCCGAGGCCTGGATGCAGGCTGCCGAACATGTGCTGCGCGAACAGCTGCGTATCGTGACCATCCCCAAGCGCTTTAGCGTGCCGATGCGTGAGATCTGGAGTCTACAGTCGCGTTTCGAGCGGCGCGCCGGGCGCCATGCCTTCCGATTCCTGGAGAGCAAGCGGTTTCGGGCGGCCTACGATTTTCTGGGGCTGCGGGTCGCCGCGGGCGAGGCGCAGGAGTCGCTGTTCGACTGGTGGACGCGTTTCCAGGAGGCCGCCGCGAGCGAGCAGGAAGCCATGGTGGAGGCCTTGAATGGGCAAGCCGAGAAGCGGCCGCGCAGGCGACGCAGGCGGCGCGCCGCGGGCGCTTGAGGCGGTCGTAGGGCTGGGTGCGAACGAGGGCGATACCATAAGCGCGCTCTCGGCTGCGCGACGGGCCCTTGCGGGCCTGCCGGCGACCACCCTCGCCGCGTCGTCCTCCCTTTATCAAACCGCGCCTATCGGCTGGGAGGATCAGCCGGACTTTTTGAACGCCGTGTGCCTCTTGCGGACGGGGCTTGCGCCGGAGCTTTTGGCGGAGGCGCTCTTCGATCTCGAGCGGGTGCTCGGGCGGGTTCGCACGGGCGTGCGTAACGGGCCGCGCGCGATCGACATCGACCTTCTCTATTACGAGGGCGTCGTGCGGGACGGGCCGGCCTTGACCTTGCCACACCCACGTCTGCACGAGCGCGCTTTCGTACTGTATCCTTGGGCGGAGATCATGCCGGGCTTTCGGATCCCCGGGCTTGGCACCTTGGACGATCTCTGCCTGGGCGTGCAAGGCCAGAAGGTGGAGAGGCTGGAGACAAAGTGGTGAGGAGGTTGTCGTGAAGGAACGGGCGCCGGTACCGGCATCCATGTCTGCCGGGTCGTTTCTTGTCATCGAAGGACCGATAGGGGTCGGGAAAACGAGTCTCGCCCGCCGCCTGTCCTTGCATCTTGGTCTTGAGGGGCTGTTCGAGGAGCCGGAACAGAATCCGTTCCTGGCGCGTTTCTACGAGAATCGGAAGGCCTTCGCGCTCGCCACCCAGCTTTTTTTCCTCTTTCAGCGCCGACGATTACTCGATGATCTGGCGCAGGCCGATTTTCTGCGCGCCGGTGTCGTCGCGGATTTCTTGTGGGCCAAGGATCGGGTGTTCGCCGGCATCACGCTGGATGACGATGAGTGGCGCCTCTATGAGCAGATCACGCAGTCGCTGTCGGAGCCTGTCCAGACACCCGACCTGGTCGTGTTTCTGCAGGCGCCCATCGATGTCTTGATGGAGCGTATACGTAAGCGCGGTCGTGCCTATGAGCACATCGATCGCGCCTATCTTGCCTCCTTGGCCGAGGGCTACACCGAGTTCTTTCACCGCTACCAGGACTCGCCGCTCCTCATGGTGAACGCTGCCGAGGCCAACTTCGTCGAGAGCGACGAGGATCTCGCGGCGCTGGTAGAGTCGATCCGCGGCATCCACAACGGTCGGCATTTCTTCAACCCCCTGGCATCGAGCACTGGCACATGAGCGCGTCTTCTTCGGACATCGTCACGGCACCACGTCTAATTGCTATGAAGAGGGAGGGGGTCAGGATCGCGGCCATGACTGCCTATGACGCGAGCTTCGCGCGTGCCATGGACGAGGCGGGCATGGATGTGATCTTGGTCGGCGATTCGCTCGGGAACGTGGTGCAGGGACGCAAGAGTACAGTCCCCGTGACGCTTGAGGACATGGTCTACCATACACGCTGCGTGGCACGCGGGGTCGGCCGCGCGCTGCTCATGGCCGACATGCCATTCTTAAGCTTTCAGGGCCCCGCCGAACAGGCCTTGCGCGACGCCGGAGCCTTGATGCGCGCTGGGGCGCATATGGTGAAGGGCGAGGGTGGCGGGCCGTTCGCGGCCAACGCCGCCTACCTTACCGCGCGCGGCGTACCGGTCTGTGGCCATATCGGCCTTACCCCCCAATTCGTGCATAGCCTGGGCGGCTACCGCGTGCAGGGGCGCGGTGCCGAGGGCGCGCGTCTGCTCGCCGAGGCCAAGGAGCTCGCCTTGGCGGGGGTCTCGGCTTTGGTCCTTGAGGCGGTGCCCGCCGCGCTTGCTGCCGAAATCACGGCGAAGGTGGCGGTCCCCACGATCGGCATAGGCGCGGGTGCGTCGTGTGATGGGCAGGTCCTCGTTATGCATGATGCCCTGGGCCTGGGCGCCCGCCGCCCCCGTTTCGTACGCGATTTCCTGGCCGGCCAGGGTGGCATCGAGGCGGCCTTCGCGGCCTACGTTGAGGCCGTGCGCGACGGCAGTTTTCCCACGGCGGACGAGAGTTACGCCGAATGATCACGATCCGGACGCTCGCGGAACTCGCCGCGCAGAGGGCCCGGTGGCCGCAGGACGTAGGCTTCATTCCCACCATGGGCGGTCTCCATGAGGGGCATATGGCACTCGTGCGGCGGGCCCGGGAGGCCCACGAGGTGGTGGTGGCGAGCGTGTACGTGAATCCCCTGCAGTTTGGGCCAGCGGAGGATTTCGCCGCCTATCCGCGCACCGAGGACGTGGATTGTGACAAGCTTGCCCAGGCGTCCGTGGACGCCGTGTTCCTCCCCACGGATGCCGCGATCTACCCGCGCGGCCGCGAGTCGCAGACCCAGGTGCGGGTGCCCGGGCTCTCGGAGGACCTGTGCGGTCGCTACCGGCCCGGCCATTTCGAGGGGGTCACTACGGTGGTGGCGCGGCTCTTGGGCCTCGTGCAACCCCGGGCCTGCTACATGGGGAAGAAGGATTATCAGCAGTGGCGGATTGTGGCGCGCATGGTGGAGGATCTTGGTCTTCCGACCACCATCGTGGGGGTCGATACGGTGCGCGAGGAGTCTGGGCTTGCCCTCAGCACCCGCAACGCCTACCTTGCGGAGGCGCAGCGCTCCCAAGCGCCCGACCTCTACCAGATTTTGACCGAGGGAGCGGAGCGAGTGGTCGCGGGCGTAGCCCTGGATCATGTCGAGGCCGCCTGCATGGAGCGCCTGAAGGCCTTGGGGTTTGCGCCCGATTACGTTGCCGTCCGTCGCGCAGGGGACCTCGCCATACCCCAGGCGGCCGATTCCGAACTCGTGATTCTGGCGGCCGCGCGCCTTGGCCGCACCCGTCTCATCGACAACCGCGAATTCCGCAGGTAAGGGCTGACCGACGGCGGGCATTGGCAGCGTCGTCCGAAAACCGGATAATAGCCGCATGCAAAGAACGATGCTTCATGCCAAATTGCACCGCGTGCGCGTGACCCAGGTCGAGATCGACTACGAAGGGTCGGTCGCCATTGATTCCGTCTTGCTCGACGCCGCCGGTATTCGTGAGTACGAGCGCATTGACGTCTTCAATGTGCGCAATGGTGAGCGCTTCAGCACCTACGCCATCCGTGGCGAGCCCGGGTCTGGTCTCATATCTGTGAACGGCGCCGCGGCCCACAAGGCAAAGGTCGACGATCTCGTCATCATCTGTGCCTTCGGTGTATACGAGGAGCGCGAGGCCCGCGAGATGAAACCGCGCCTCATCTACGTCGATGCGTCCAATCGCATCGTGCGCAGCAGTCACGCCATCCCCATGCAGGTCGCCGGCTGAGCCGGCCCTTCACGCCAGATTTCCCTACGGTTCCTAGTCGCGGCCGCCCACGGATCACAAGCGGGGCCGGCGTTTGCGAAAGCGAGCCACCTCCCCGGCCGTGACATCGGGCGGCCGGTTCCAGCACTTGGCAGAGTCTCCCACGCGGATGCGCGCGGTCCCGTGGGGGATGCATGCCCCACGGGACCGCGCGCAGGCGCCTTACATGAGATCGATAGGCTCGCCGTGGTCGAGCGGGGTCTTGTGGGCTTGGTCTTTCTTGGCCGCGGACAGGAGGCCCGCCACGATATTGATCACAAGCAGAGTGATCATGACTGGCGCGAAGCCGTGCAGAAAGGCCTCCTTGCGCAGCGCAACCGGCAGATCCTTGAAGATCGTCACTTTATACCCGTGGTCAAGGATGTACTGGTGCTCGAGAGACGTGAAGATTACGCCCGAGATGTCCACCCCAAAGATGAGTCCAAGTGCCCGCATCATGTTCAGGATGCCGCCCGCGACGCCCAAGCGCTCCCTGGGAACGGAGCCCATGATGGCCGAATTGTTAGGCGGGGTGAAGAGCCCCATGCCGACCCCGAGCACAACGAGTTCGCCTATCAGGACGGCTATATTCGGGGAGCGCCCCGTGAAGATCAAAAGCAAGGTGGCGAGCGCGCATACGGCCATGCCCCACATGGTCATGACCCGGGATCCGTACTTGTCGGATATGTGGCCGGCGAACGGGGCCACGATGGCCATGGCGAGCGGGATGGGCGTGAGGATCGAGCCTGTCACGGCCGGATTGTAGCCGGCGATCTTTTCGAGATAGAAGGGCATCAAAAAGAGTACGGCGAACAGAACATAATAGGACAAGAGGCCGGTGAGATTGCCGGCCCAGAAGGCGTAGCGCTTGAAGAGCGTGAGATCGATCATCGGGTGCTCGACACGGGCCTCCGTGATTAGGAAGGCCACGAGCAGGACCGCGCTCAGCGCGAAGTAGGTGAGAATGATGGGCGCAGTCCAGCCAATGTGCTCACCCTCGTTCACTGCGAGTACGAGAAAGGCGAGTCCGGTGGCGAAGAGCGTGGTGCCAAGGTAATCGATCTTCTCGCGCTTATCCGAACGTTCAGCCGCAGGCAGACAGTAGAGGGCGGCGAAGGTGCCCAGGATGCCGATGGGTACGTTGACATAGAAGATCGCCCGCCAGCTCACTATCGAGATGAGGATACCGCCGACGAAGGGACCGATCGACATGGCGACCGCCTGCACGGCGCCCTGGATGCCGATCGCACGCCCTCGCTCCTTGGCCGGGAAGGCCGCGGTGATGAGTGCAACCGAGTTGGCCTGCAGGAGGCCCGCACCGATCGCTTGCAGGATACGCGCGCCGATCAGGAAGCCAGCCGACGAGGCGAGTCCGCAGAAGGCGGAGCCGACCGTGAAGACCACGAAGCCTGTGTTGTACATCTTGGTGCGGCCGAAGATGTCGGCGAGTCGCCCAAAGAGCGGGAGGAATATCGTGAGGGTGAGCATATAGGCCATCGCCACCCACTCGATGACCGCCATATTGACCTTGAAGTCCCCTTGCAGGGTCGGTAGGGCGACATTCACGATGCTCACGTCCAGGGCCGACATGGAGGCCCCGATCAGAACCGTGATGAGAATGAACCAACGCCATTTCGGATGCGAACTGATATAGGGGTGGGGAAACCGAGATTCCACGTAATGGTCCTCTCAAAGTCGGGGCCACAGGACGCCTTCGGCGCGCCTAGCAGCGAACCATAGCTTACGCCCGAGTCCAGCCAACGGAGTCAGGTCCACCTATCCGCTGAATTCACGCCCGGGCTACTCGTCGTCCCTTATCGGATGGCGTCTCGAACAAAGGGTTCGATGGGATCGCAAAAAGGCGACGATTGGGTTCCGTAGTATACGCTCGGCCCTGGGGTGGCGCTACTGATTTTCAGCATAAACTGATATACCGAAAGAGAGGGGTCGCCTGCCGCCGCGCGGGATCGATGCCTTCAAATTCCGGCATAGGTTTGGACCGCGGGTCCGCGCTCCGGGGAGGTTTGCGGTGGCCGGATTCTGGGCCCCGTTTCGATCTGGGCGGGCAAGACCGCGCCTTGCCGCGAGCGGCGGACTGCGGCGAGGATGAAGTCTTGAGCGTGCGTCGCTATGCCGACTTCTTTGGGTTCTGCTACCATGCCCCCATGAAACATCGCCCCGTTACCTCGGGGTCGGCTGTCTCGGAGCCCCCCTATTCGAATGCCCCCGCTTTCTTGGTGGAGCGCGCCCGCGCCTTGGCTCGCCGCGCAGTGGCCCGCATGCGGGAGGCTGGCAAGCAACACTCGTCGCGACATCATGAATCCCGAGGATAAACGCCGCGCGGTGGCGGCAGCCCTGGGCGCGGAGATCCCGTATCGCCTTATCACGGCGCGGGAGGCGGCGGCCATCCACGAGGAGATGGTCGAGGCCTTCGGGGGCACGCTCGGGGTGCGCGATCTTGGGATGCTCGAGTCGGCGGTTGGGCGCCAACTCCATGAAGCGACCTACGGGCAGCGAGATCTCGCCGCCATCGCCGCGACCCTGGCCTCCGGCATCGTCCGCAATCATGCCTTCCTGGACGGCAACAAGCGCACGGCCTTCGGGGCGCTCCTCATGTTTCTTGAGCGGAACGATGCCGACTGCGATTATGATCCCGTCGAGGCTCATGCGCTTTTCGTGGAGCTGGCCGCCGGAACCTTGAGTGACGCGGATTTCACCGCCTGGGTGCGTTCGATCCTTCGCCCGGGGTCGGTGGCGCGTCCGGGGGCTTGACGGCTCGACGGACGCCCGCAGCGCCGTGTCCAGCGCTTGGGCGGGTCCGCCGTGCTCCGCGCTCGTGGAGCGGTGTGGCCTTGTCGCTTGAGTGTCCTGACGGCGTTGCCTGAAGCCCTGCACAAACCCATGCAACAGCGTATCAGGCCGATTTGTCTCTTTCGGGCACCAGGCAGGATTTCGCCTAAATTCAGATTGTCATGACCCGCGCCCTGTCGCGTACTTCGAGCCGGTAACGCGGACTCGCTGGGCGCGGTACGGTGTCACTGCGAGATGAGTACGTCATTGAATTGAATGACAGGCACTATGTCCGTGTAGTTTGGCATGTCGCTTTGAAGCGCTTGCGCGTTTGGCGTGAATGCCTCCAGGAAGTCCTTTACGGAATCGAAGAGGAAATGGCACATGGCGATGTATGCCGGCTCCGACCCAGGCACCGCGCCACCGAGACCATGCTCAACCGATACCCCCTTGAAGCCTGGATGCGCGCTCAAGAGCTTGATGGACATGGGCATGTGGGTTTTGACGTAATACGAAAGGTCAAACCGCGAACCTCCGGTGTTGGGGTACAAGATGCTGACTCTAATCATTGATGTCTCGCTGGTGGCGGCGGAGTCGATATCGGTGAAGGCGGAAATGGGGAGGCCCAACGACTTGCGCTTCAGCCGTCGCGCGCACCGGTCCGCTGCAAGCGCTTGTTGCTCATGGCACCCCTCCCTGGCCGCGAGCTTACTATACTGCACGAAGTGGCTGGCGGCGCAAAGCTGAGCGCCGAGCGCGCCAGGAAGGAGGCTTTGCAAGGATCTACACTCCGGATTATCCGTCTTACCGGCGAATGATCGGCGCGCCCGTTCCACACGCTTGCATTCAATCGGGGGGGCACGCGGATGCGTCGCGGCTTAGATGCGAGAGGAGACCTTGGTGGCAGCGATGAAGCGCGAAACGCAGGCTATAGGTGTTTAGGCTCGGCGGCAGTAATTCATGAACGGAGATTCGTGGTTAGGGTCGAGCCCTCTCAGTACGGCCGGCCATCCTTATGATGAAACTGCCAAGCCCCATTGGCGAATCGGGCTTGCAGGTCATCGTGCGGATACGATGTCTCATCGCCTTCCGTGCGGTCGCCAATCTCAAGGTAGATGACGGGCTCGCCGGAACGATTGATGAGTTGGTGCGCGATGCTGTCGCCCGCCTTGAACCCCACGCAATCCCCGGGTTGGAGCGCATAGTCCTCTTCCCCCAGCACGAGGGTTGCAGTGCCCTGTATGATGTACACGAACTCATCCTGCTTCGAATGATGGTGTGGAAGCGCGGAGATGGCCCCAGGCGCAAGCTCGGTCAGATTGACGCCAAAATTCGTAAGGCCGAAATGGTCGCCGAGTCTCTGTTTCGTCCGGCCCGCGATCCGCGAGGCGAAAGGGTGGGGGTAAATCGTTTTTTTGTCGGGCGGCGGGATCGAGACCGCGGCCACCGGTACTGATTTCATGCCGTTTCCTCCGCGCAGCAGGGGGCGCCTTGCAAGCTGCATCGACGGCCGCCCCCGGCGTGCGCGCGCGAGAGCGCTATCTTGGCTGTCCACCATTGTGCCTGGAAGGCCTAGTTTCGGTCGAAAGTAGGGCGGCGTAAAGTGGCGCACGAAGATCAAGCAGGAGGACAGCTTGCGGTGCTGCGCGTCATAGCACCTGGTCTTTTGGTGCCGGGAGAGGGGGTTGAGCCTGCACGGTATCTCTGCCACCGGATTTTGAGTCCGAAAAATTCCCTTTTCGGAACCGTGCTTTGCAAAAGAATCCTTGGAGCAACTATGGCATACGGTATCATACCGTATCGTCCAATATCGCTGTTTCGTGGAGCACGTTGGGCAAAGCATTAAAGTATTATCGAAAGGACAGCCGCGAGACGCGAGGGTTGAACCGCTCCGGGCGCGGGGCGGAAGGGGTAGGGTGGTGAAGCGAATCGGGTGAGGTGGGCGCACGGGCCCGAGAGCGCATAAGCGGTGCTCCAGGTCCGTAGGGGTGTGTCCGTTCGCGGCTTGCTCTGAGTCGCTCTCAGAGGCGGGAGTTGTTCGTCGAGCGGGACGCAGCGCGTATCAACGCAGGGATTGCCGCTTCGCGAGGCGTCCCGGGCCGCGACGGCGAGAGACGGCGGCACGGCCAGGGGGTACCGATGGGGCCGGGGCCGATTCGACCGTGAACCCGGCAAGCCAAGTCTCCACGGCGCCCAACTCGCAGCGACGGAACTTGCTGCTGGGGGCGCGGATATAAGGCGGCAAGGGTGACCCGGCGCTAATACGCATCTTGAGCCGTGCGGGGTTGATGCCGAGCAAGGCGACGACCTCTTTGTCTCGCCCGATACGCACGGAACCCTCCAGCGGAACGTCTGGGTATCCGCATGTAGGCCCTGCGCTATTTTCGGGCGATGCCGGTTACGGCGGAATACGGTTGGTGCCAGTCCGACGTTAAGGTCTGCCTTGCGACGCTACCGACGCGGACGACGGGCTGGACACCGCCGCGCCATCTCCGAGGCAAGACGTTCGCTCTGGCTGGGCGCCGCCCTCTGGGAGAAGGACAGGGGACTGTGAGGCTGGCCGAGGGCTAGTTATGGGCGCCTGTGGAACATGTCTTCTTGTTGCGTGACGCGCAATGCGCTACCATAGCTGGCATGATTCAATCGTTCCGGCACAAGGGGCTGAAGAAGTTCTTTGAATCGGGAAGCGTGGCGGGAATCCACGCCGCACCATGCCAAACGGCTACGCATACTCCTTGCCGCCCTGGATACCGCGCATACGCTCCATGATATGGATGTCCCCGGATTCCGGCTGCATCCTCTGCAGGGCGTCGAGCGGGGTCGCTGGTCGGTATGGGTCAACGGAAACTGGCGCCTGACGTTTGCATTTGAAGATTGTCACGCTTACGTCGTGGACTATGAGGACTATCACTGATGGCTATGCACAATCCTCCACATCCTGGAGAATTTCTCACCGCGGTCTATCTGGAGCCCAACGGGCTCAGTGCCCGGGAACTGGCGGTCAAGCTTGATGTCTCGGCCTCGACCCTGCATCGTGTCCTGAAGGGCCAGAGCGCCATAAGCCCGGATATGGCCCTGCGTCTTTCCAAGGCGCTCGGACGCTCCCCGGAGAGCTGGCTTGCCATGCAGTCCCGGTATGACCTCTGGCAAGCCAAACAGCGCGTCAAGTTGGGCCGGGTCGGTCGGGTTCGGCTGACTGCTGTCTGACGGTCGTGGCCGGCCGCGTAAGCCTCCTGGCCTTTGGCTTACCCAACAGGGCGTTCACTCACTATGAGCGGGGGTTGCGCGAAAAGCTGGACAGACCGTGACGGCGACTGTCAATGGGGTGTAGGGCGCACTGCTCAGGCAAAGGGGGAATGGTGTGAGTGGGTTTGTGGGACAGTTGCGTGCGCTGATTGGCGCGGGCGATGTTCGCGTATCCGAGCATGGGTACGATGGGTTGGCCGAGGACAGGCTCATTACGAGAGAAGTCATCCACGGAGTCCTGGATGCGTGCTGGTTGAGGAGTATGCGAATTATCCCAAGGGCCCGTGCGCCCTTCTGTTGCAGAAGGACGGGTCCGGCGCACTGATTCACGTTGTGTGGGGTATCCCGAAAGGGCGTGAAAGGCCTGCCGTTCTGGTCACTGTGTATCGTCCAGACCCCGTCCCGTGGGACCCGTCATTTACCAGGAGACGGTCGCGATGAAGCAGCGAAGGAAGACAAAATATGTGCACGAAGACCGTCGCGTGGCCTAGGTCGAAGTCGGGCTACTAGAAGATGAGACCGGCTGGTCGCCCTACCTGAACATCGAAGAGGCCTACCTATAGGCTGGACGATGTGAGGGAGGCCCTTCGCCGCGGGAACATCGAATCGGCCGCGAAGTATGGGCGAATCTACGGGCTCCACCCCGTCGCGCATCAGTAGCGAGAGATTTCATCCGGCGAGGCCGGGCGCGCCGCGTTGCCAGTGCGGATGGCGAGCCGGACAGACCGTACAGTCACCCAGGCAAGACGCCCGCCCTGGTTGGGGACGCCGCCGTCTGGGAGGCGGTACAGGGGGCTGTGAGGCTGGCCGTCAGCGGGCCGGGTGCCGTCCGCTAGAATTGGCGTCACGTTTCGGCGCAAAGAGGGGTATGTTGGCATCTGAGCTCGAGAAGGCTGCACGTACGCTTTCCACGAAAGAACGGGCGCGGCTTGTCGAAGTGCTCCTGGAGTCGCTTCAGGACACGCCGGAGGCCGAGATGGCGACCGCCTGGAACCGCGAGATAGAGGCGCGCCTCCACGCCTATGAGCGCGGTGAACTCGAAAGCCTCAGCGCCGAATCGGTTTTTGCGCAAGCGCGTCGCCTCGGCCGGTGAAATCGGCGCGGTTCTTGGCGCCCGCGCGGGCCGCGTTTCTGTCCGAAGTCGCCTATGACAGTACGCTTGGCCCAGGTTTTGGAGCCGAGTTCGCGACGGCGGTGAAGAGGCGGTGGCGCGCGCCATGGCCTTTCCGGAATCCGGCGCCCTGCTTGTGGCGGGAACGCGTCGTGTCGATACCCGGGTCGTCACGGTAAGCCGGGCGATGTCCGCGCGACCATGGCAGTCCGGTTAACGACAAGGCGGCGGTGCTCCAATTACGGCAAGGTTCGTCGCGCGCAAGGAGCGGTCCCCGATGAAATAGATAGCGGAGGCGGTTATCGACGAGAACGGCCAAATTCCTCTCATGGAGCCGCTCCATGTCATAGGCTCCCACCGTGCCTTGGTGACGGTCCTGGACGAGCCGGCCCGTTGGGACGAAACGCTCATGGCAGCGGAAAAGGCCCTTGCGAAAGATTGGCGGCGCCCGGAGGAGGATGAGGCATGGGCGCACCTGCAGTAGGCGCAGTCATCCTGTTCCGTTCCCGTTCTCGGACTTGTCTGGCGCAAAGAAGAGGCCGGCCTTGATATGGGCGGATGTAGGGCGCGGGGGCTGGATCTGCGCGCGCTGGCAAGCGGGGTCGTATGCAGCATATCGGGGATTCGCAATGTGACTACTCCATTCGCTTGTTTCGGGAAGCAATGCACTGCTCGATGGTTTTCTTCGGCTAGCCTTTTTCGGGTTTGTACTAGTCATGGTTGCCGCGGCGCGGGCAATTGAAGGCTAGCTGCGGGTGTTGGGCCGAGGAAAGGCCTTATATGCAATTACAGCAAAAGGACGCTCGCCACAGGGGGCGCCGCTTCGCGATTGTTTGCCCGGAGCAGGCTGGGAAGGCCCACAAACCTTCCCGAAGGGAGGCCTCCCGCGGATTATGGCGACCTGTGAAAGCGTTCAGGAATGGGACGGTTTTCCCGAGACCCGAAAGCCCTCGCGCTTGGACCAGTTCTGGCCGACCTTGCCTGAGGCGCTCTGCGAGGACTGCGGGGCGGCACGGATGACGTGCGCCGATTCGCCGCTCGATTCCGAGGTGGATAGACCCTACTGGTAGCGGCGCACCTTGCCGACGATTTCGGCGGGGGCCTCCGCCGAGTCGTTCCCGCCAAAGCGAAACAAGGCCTTCGACCAGGTGTTCTGCATGACAATGTCCGCGAACTCGGGCGAGACCTCGCGCAGCTTGCCACACGATTGCAGGAGGATGGGGAGGTCCGTGAAGTTGTAGCGCAGTTTGCAGGCCTTCAAGGTGCTCACGAAGACCGTCAACGCCTGGTTGGCGCTCTGGCGGTAGTGGTCGGCGCCCGGGTCGGTGTCGCTCGTGGGCACGAGGTTCAAAAGCCGCGAGGCCACCTCGTCGGCACCGCCCGCGAGGACGGGGTTGTAGGAGTTGGGGTGCCCCTGGAGCAGGTTGCCTCGGCCGAAAGCGAGTGGAGCAAATTTGGAACAAAAAATTAAACAGGGGACGGCTCGCGAGGGGAGTTATGCGCTAGCTAGCTGATGGTTTTCTATTGGTGCCGGGAGAGGGGGTCGAACCCACACGGTATCTCTACCACCGGATTTTGAGTCCGGCGCGTCTGCCAGTTCCGCCATCCCGGCGCACGCGCAGTATAACGGGTTTTGCCCACGAGACAACAGCACGCCGTCTTCCCGTATAATGCGGGCCGCCATGACCCCTGATGCCTTCGATTACGACCTCCCGCCCGAGCTCATTGCTCAGGCCCCGGTTTCGCCACGGAGCGCGAGCCGCCTCATGGTGCTCGATCCCCGGGATGGCGGGGTGACGGACCGCCGATTCGCCGAGCTCAGCGACTTTCTACGGCCAGGGGATCTCCTGGTCTTCAATGACACCCGCGTGGTGCCGGCGCGCTTCTTCGGACGAAGGGCTACGGGCGGTCGGGTGGAGCTTCTCCTCGAACGCTTCCTGGACGACGCCGGGCGGGCGCATGTGGCCCTGCACGCGAGCAAGTCGCCGCGCGTGGGCGAGGTGCTTGCGCTCGAGGGGGGGCTTCAGGCGACCGTGTTGGGTCGCGCCGATGAGCTGACCGAGGTCGTCTTCAGCGGTCCCGGCGACCTCATGGATTTGATCGAGCGGGTAGGCCATGTCCCTCTGCCGCCCTACATCACGCGGGCCGACAACGAGGAGGACAGGGCCCGCTATCAAACCGTGTATGCGCGCGCCCCCGGGGCGGTGGCCGCCCCTACGGCAGGTCTTCATTTCGACGAACCCCTGCTCGAGCGCTTGGCCCGTCAGGGTGTGGAGACCGCCTTTGTGACGCTCCATGTGGGGGCCGGGACTTTCCGGCCGCCACGACCCGAGACGTTCGCGCAGGGGCGGCTGCATCCCGAGCGGATCGCGGTGTCCGAGTCGTGCGTGGCGGCGGTGGAGGCCGCGCGCGCTCGCGGCGGACGGGTGATCGCGGTGGGCACGACGACGGTCCGCGCACTCGAGGCCGCGGCTGCCTCGGGCAAGCTCGAGCCCCACGTCGGCGACACGGATATTTTTATTCGACCGGGTTATGTGTTTCGGGTGGCCGAAGGGTTGATAACCAACTTCCATTTGCCGCGCTCCACGCTTCTAATGCTTGTGTGCGCGTTTGCGGGCTTCGATCACGTCATGGGCGCCTATGGGAGGGCGGTAGCAGAACGCTATCGATTCTTCAGTTATGGCGACGCCATGCTTTTGTGGCGCGCGAGGCGCTCAGAGATAGGCGAGTAAACCGTGGGTGACCAAACGTCTGAGAGACCTTTGGTCGATGGCACGGGAGTCGAGTCCGGTTGATGCTGAACTCCCGTCAGGATAACGAAAATAACGAAATTGTCGCACACCATTCTTGTCGTCGATCCGGCCCCGGGGGGCGGTTTCGAACGGATCACTGATGTTCTCGCACGTCTGGGCCTGGCATCGTACCGGGCTTGCACGGTCGAAGACGCCTTGGGCTACCTCGCCGCGCGCGACCGAGCCGACCCCGCCGTGGCCGTGATCACGGACGAAACACCGCACCCCTTCGTCGTCGCCGAAAAGATCCAGGACGCCGCCCCTTTCGCCCATGTCGTGTTCGTCGCCGACGGGGCACGCGCGGACGAACTCGCCGCAGGCCTCCATCATAGCCCCGTATCGAAGGGGGCGCGCTGGGCCGTAAGTCCCCCTGACGAAGAACGGATCGGAGAGATCCTTGCGTGCGCCCTGGGCGCCGCTCGCTGGCACCGGATCAAGGCGCAGGGTAAGGGTACGGTAGGTCAGGGGGCGCCCTGGGCGCTCGCGGACAAATTGCCCCTCATGGCGTGGTCGGCCACGGCCTGCGGGGCCATGGATTATTTCAATGCGGAATGGGAGTCGGTTCTGGGGCTCTCTTGCCGCGACCTCACGCGTCATGGCTGGATCGCCTTTGCCCACGACTCTGATCGCCCCCGGACCCAAGTCGCCTGGGAGCGAGCCTTGACAGAAGGGGTGCCCTTTACGGTCGAGGCGCGTCTGCGCGCGCGCGATGGCCGATGGTTATGGTGCAAGCTGGAGGCGCGCCAGGGAGGGGGCTCGGCGGACGACGGACGCTGGTATGGGAGCTGTGTCGTCCTGCACGCTGCCCGCAGCGTGGAGGATACTTGGCGATTTTTGAGTGAAGTCACGCGCCAGATCACGGAGAGCCTTGATTATGAGGCCACACTCGCGAACCTGGCGCAGGCGGTCGTGCCGACCTTCGCCGACTGGTGCGCGGTGGACGTCATCAACGAAAAGGGCGTCCTCGAACGCGCGAGCCTTGTCCACGAGAACCCTGAGCTCGTGCGCGAGATCATGAAGAGGAGGTCGAGCGCGACGGTTGGTCAATGGAGCGCGGAGGATGTCGTACATACCGGTAAACCGCAACTCGTAACGAATCTCGAACAGTCCGTGATCGACGCGGTCGTGCCCGACCCACAAGCACGGGGGTTTTTCCGGTCACTCGGGCTGCGCTCGCTCCTACGCCTGCCACTTAAGGCGCGCGGTCGCACGGTGGGTGTCATCACCTTCGTATTATCAGGCCCTGGGAGGCGCTACTACACCGAGGACGATCTCTCGCTTGCCACCCGCATCGCCCAGCAAGGCGCGATTGCCGTGGAAAACGCGCGGCTCTATCGCCGGGCGCGCGACGAGGTCGAGGAGCGTAGGCGTGCGGAGGCGGCACTTGCGATGAGCGAGGGGCGCTACCGGTCCCTTGTGGAGGCCTCTGCGCAAATCGTCTGGGGTCTCGATGTCTCGGGTTGCGCCCGGGACGACATGCCGGACTGGCGCGCATTCACCGGGCAATCCCGGCAGGATGTCGCCGGCCGTGGCTGGATGGCACCCCTGGATCCGCGCGATCACGAGGCCTTGCGCGCGCGTTTTGCGCAGCGGGGCCCGGGCTATGAGCCCATAGTGCGGGAGGCGGATCTGGTGGCGGCGGATGGCGGCCGTCGATGTGTCATGTTGCGCATCCTGCCGCTTTTCGACGATGAGGGGCGCCTGCGTGAATGGATCGCAGCCGCCACCGACATCACCCGCGAGAAGACCGCGAACGAACTCCTGGCCCGTGAGAAGGAGCGGTTGGCCGTGACCCTCAATAGCCTCGGGGAGGCGGTCGTCACAATCGATACCGAAGGCCGCGTCGCGCTCTTCAATCGGGTGGCGCAGGGCCTGACCGGCTGGTCGGAGCACGAGGCGCTGGGCCAACCAGTCGATGCGGTCTTGCATCTGCTTGAGGGGGGTTCGCGTGCGCGTCGCAAGCATGTCGCACGCCGCCTGCTCGACATAGATGGGCGGGCAGGGTCTTACGAGCGCTTCTTTCTTCGGGCGCGCGATGGGGACGAGCGGCTTGTCGTGTGCACGGCGGCACCGATCCGCGGCCCAGGCGGTCAGGTCGTGGGTGGGGTGGCGGTTTTTCGTGACATCACGGCCCAGCAAAAGCTCGAGGAAGACTTCTTGAAGGCGCAGAAGCTCGAGTCCGTGGGGGTGCTCGCCGGCGGTATCGCGCACGATTTCAACAACATCCTGACGGCTGTGATCGGCAACATCGCGCTTGCCAAGATGCTGGTGCCGAACGGGGATCGCGTGGACCATGCCCTGAGTGAGGCCGAAAAGGCGGCCTGGCGCGCGCGCGGGCTCACGCAGCAGCTTTTGACCTTCGCGCGTGGCGGAGCGCCCGTGAAGCGTGAGGCCTCGCTCGGGGATCTGCTGCGCGAGGCCGTGCCTTTCGCGCTCGCGGGCTCGAAGGCGAAGTGCAGCATACTAGTCGCAGACGATCTCTGGGGCCTTGCCTTCGACCCGGGACAATTGAGTCAGGCGGTCAGCAACCTTGTGCTAAACGCGGCACAGGCGATGCCTTCCGGTGGCCTTGTCGCCATCGAAGCGGGCAACGCCGAGGTCTCGTCCGATGACCTGCTGGCGGTACGCCCCGGACGCTATGTGCGCATCGTGGTCTGCGACGCCGGCGTCGGCATCCCCCCGTCGCATCTCGACAAGATCTTTGATCCCTACTTCACGACCAAGGAGGGTCGTAGCGGGCTTGGTCTCGCGACGACTTATTCCATCATACGGCGCCACGAGGGGACCATCCGGGTGGAGTCCGAGGAGGGGCGTGGGACGCGCTTCGAGGTCTATCTGCCGGCTGAAGATGTAGCTAAGCAGGTCGCGCACCCCTCGGCCGGGAAGGCGCGTCGGGGGCGGGTTCTGGTGATGGACGACGATGATGCCCTTTTGCGATTGCTTTCGACGCTCCTCGACCATTTGGGCTACGAGGTGTCGGCAGCGCGCGATGGCAGACGGGCCCTGGAGGTCTATGCCGAGGCGATGCGTAAAGGCGAGCCGTTCGCGGCCGCGATCCTGGATCTCGCGATCCTGGCCGGCGCTGGGGGCGAAGAGTGCCTGCGGCAACTGCGCAAACTCGATCCAAACGTACGGGCGATCGCTTCGAGCGGGCATGCCAACGACCCGGTCATGGCGGATTTCAGGCGTCTTGGGTTTTGCGGCGCCATCACCAAGCCCTATCAGTTGCGCGAACTGGAAGAGGTGATCGGCCGCGCGCTTGTGGAAAACCGCGAGCGTTTGCGCTAGCGTACGCGCATGTCTCTAGTCCCTTTCGTCGAGTTGGGCCGCGACGGGCGCGCCCGCGCGTGCCGCTTGTCGCTTGCGCATGGCGCAGTCGCGACCCCATCTTTCATGCCGGTCGGAACCTATGGGGCGGTGAAGGGTATGAGTCCCGCCGAGGTCGCGGCCACGGGTGCCGCCGTCATCCTCGGGAACACCTTCCATCTCATGGAAAGACCGGGCCTTGCGGTGATCGAGGCGCATGGTGGTCTGCACGGCTTCATGGACTGGCAGGGGCCCATTCTGACCGATTCGGGGGGATTCCAGGTCTTCAGCCTCGCGGCTCTACGGCGCGTGACCGAGCAAGGGGTTGCGTTTCGTTCGCCGCGCGATGGCCGTCCCTTGACACTCACCCCGGAGATCGCGATGCGGGCGCAAGCGACTTTGCGCTCGGACGTCGCTATGGTGTTCGATGAGTGCACGCCCCATCCGGCCACGTTCAGCGAGGCACGCTCAAGTATGGAGCTTTCCCTGCGGTGGGCCGAGCGCAGCCGCGCGGCCTACGCGGGCCCGGGCGCCGTCTTTGGCATCGTGCAGGGTGGGCTCTACGAAGACCTGCGTGGGGTGTCGGCCGAGGGTCTCGCGCGCATGGGGTTCGACGGGTATGCCCTGGGCGGGCTCTCGGTGGGCGAGTCGAAGGCTGATATGTACAGGCTCGTCACGCACTGCGCGCCGCTCCTGCCTGCCGACAGGCCCCGCTACCTGATGGGCGTGGGGACGCCCGAAGATATCGTGACCGCGGTGAGTGCGGGCATCGATCTCTTCGACTGCGTATTGCCTACGCGCAATGCCCGCAATGGCTGGCTTTTCACGCGTAGCGGCGTTGTGAAGATCCGCAACAGCGGGCACGCGCGCGATCTGGGTCCCATAGACCCCGAATGTCGCTGTTATACCTGTACCCACACGACGCGCAGCTATCTCCACCACCTCCAGCGCTCCGGCGAGATGCTTGGGGCACGCCTTGCCACGCTCCATAATTTGACCTATTACGGGGATCTGATGGCCGGGTTGCGCGCGGCCATTTTGGCCGGGAAGCTGGAGGAATTCGTCGATTCGTTCTATCGTACGCGCCATAAGCGCCCGCCGCGCACCCTCGGGGAGCTTCCGGAGGACCATGTGGCGGCCCCCATAACCGTCGTTTAAAGGGAAATCATGATACACATCATAAGTAATGCCTGGGCCGCCGCACCGGCCACCGCCGCGGCGCCTCAGGAGGGATCGGCCCTGGTGCAGATCCTGCCCTTCCTGGTGATCGCGGTTTTGATGTATGTCTTGATCCTGCGGCCCCAAAGCAAGCGTGCCCGCGAACAGCGCGCCATGCTCGCCGCTCTCGCCGCGGGCGACGAGGTGGTCGCGGCTGGCGGCCTGCTTGGACGCCTGACCGAGGTTGGCCCCCAATATTCGATGATCGAGATCGCCTCGGGGGTCGTGGTGCAGATCCAGACCTCGAGCGTGCAACTTGTGCTGCCCAAGGATACGGTCGGGAAGGCGCGCTAGGCTGATGAATCAGTACCCTTGGTGGAAGAACGCCCTCATCGGGCTTATCGTCGTATTGGGCCTCATCTATGCCCTTCCGAATCTCTACGGCGACAATCCGGCGGTTGAGATCAGGGCCGCGCATGGCGCCGCCGTGGATCACGCGACCTTGGTTCGGGTTCGGGAGATTTTGGCCGGGGCCAAGTTGCCCTATAAGCGCGTAAGCCACGTGGGAAAAGGGGTCCAGGTGCGCTTTTCGCGCGCCGGCGTCCAGTTGCGCGCCCGCGACCTGATCAGTCAGAAGCTCGGACCGGGTTTCCGGACCGCGCTTGCGCTCGCGCCGGCGGACCCGTCATGGCTGCGGGCGCTGGGTGCGCAGCCTATGTATCTCGGACTCGATTTGCGGGGCGGGGTGCATTTTCTCTTGAAGGTCGACATGCACGCGGCCTTGCGCAAGGCGCTCGTGGAAGACACGCGGGCCTTACGCAAGGCGCTGCGCCGCCACCATATTCGCTACCGCGAGGCGCGGCTCGACCGGGCCGGGATGCTGCACCTGCGGTTCCGGGATCGTGCCCAGGTACGCGCGGCGCGCAGCCTTATGGCGCGGCACTTCACGGATCTGGCCGTCACATCGGCGCCGCACCACGGCCTGCACGCGGTCCTGACGCGCGCGGCGATCCTGGGTAAGAGGCATTATGCCCTCGAGCAGAATCTCACGGCCCTGCGTCGGCGCGTGAACGAATTGGGCGTCGCGGCCCCGGTGATTCAGCAGGAGGGCCATTCGCGCATCGTGGTGGAGTTGCCCGGTGTCGAGGATATCGCGCGGGCCAAGGAGATCTTGGGCCGCACGGCCACGCTCGAGATCCATATGGTCGATGGGAAGGACAGCGTTGAGCGCGCCGTGTCGAGCGGACCGCCGCCCGGCACGCGTGTCTACCATGACCGGCACGGCCAGCCGATCCTGCTCTACCGCCGCGTCCTCTATTCGGGCGATGACATCACCAATGCCTCCACCGGAGTCGATCCGCAGAGCGGACAGCCAGTGGTGAACATCACGCTGAACGGGCGGGGCGCGGCCGTCAATGCCCGGGTGACGCGCCGCAATGTGGGTCAGCGCATGGCCGTAGTCTACGTCGAGGTGCAGTCGCATCTGAAGCGTAACGATCAGGGCGTGCCGGTGCGTGGGCCCGATGGACGGCGCGTGCGTGTGACCCGCAAGATCGAGCAGGTGATCACAGCGCCCGTGATCCGTGAGCCCTTGGGAGGCAGTTTCCAGATCACGGGTATAGGAAACGTTCGGCAGGCCCGCAACTTGGCGTTGCTCTTGCGGGCAGGTGCGCTCGCGGCCCCGGTCAGCATCATTGCCGAACGGACCGTAGGGCCGAGCCTTGGCGCCGCCAACATTGCCCGCGGTTTCTATGCGACACTGTTTGGGTTCCTTGCGATCGCGGTCTTCATGGCGATCTATTACCGCGTCTTCGGGCTCCTGGCCGCCGTGGCGCTTGCCAGCAACGTCGTGCTGTTGGTTGCGGTGCTCTCGATCCTGCAGGCGACGCTCACCTTGCCCGGCATAGCCGGCATCGCGCTTACCGTCGGCATGGCGATCGACGCCAACGTCCTTATCTTCGAGCGCATACGCGAGGAGCTGCGCAACAAGAACACGCCGCAGGCGGCTATCGCGACCGGATTCGAGCGGGCCATGGGGACGATCGTGGACTCGAACATGACCACGCTTATCGCGGGTCTTGCGCTGTTTTGGCTCGGATCGGGCTCGGTGCGCGGATTCGCGATCACCTTGTGCCTCGGTATCCTGACCTCGCTCTTTAGCGCCATTCTGGTCACGAGGGCGCTTGTCAATGCTGTCTATGGACGTCGCCGTCGTTTGGCGCACTTAGGGATCTAATGGAATTCTTTCGCATAACCCGCGACCTGCCCTTCATGCGCTATGCGCGCACGACGGTATTCCTGTCGCTCATCCTTTTCGTGATCGCGGTGGCAGCGCTCGTCGCCCGCGGGCTGAACCTGAACGTCGATTTCACAGGCGGCACCGTAATCGAGGTGCAGTTTTCGAAGCCTACCTCGCCCTCGGCTGTCCGGCGGCTGCTCGTCGCCAATCACTATAAGCACGCGCGCGTGGAGAATTACGGGACCGCGAGCAAGGTGTTGATTCGTCTACCCACGGAGGCGACCAAGAGTAAGGCTCTCGCGGTCTCGGTGCTGCGCCTCGTCGCCGCTCGCGACCCAGGGGCGAGCCTGCGCAGCGTCGAGTATGTGGGTCCCGAGGTGGGTTCTGAACTCGCCAATCAGGGCGCCTTGGCGCTCCTGTTCGTCGCCCTCGGCATCACGATCTACCTCACTCTGCGCTTCGAGTGGCGCTTCGCAGTCGGCGCCATCATTGCGACCATCCACGATGTCGTGATCGTGCTCGGCGTGTTTGCGCTTTTCCATGTCAGTTTCTCGTTGACCGTATTGGCGGCGGTGCTTGCAGTCCTGGGGTACTCCGTGAACGATACCGTGGTGGTATTCGATAGGATCCGCGAGAACTTCCGGCGCATGCGCACTGGCACGACGGCCGACATCATCGACAGCGCCATCACGCGTACCCTCTCACGTACGATCATGACCCACCTTTTGACCCAGATGATGGTGTTATCGATGCTGTTCTTGGGGGGGCCCGTCTTGTTCGGGTTCGCGCTCGCCATGACCGTCGGCATCGTCGTAGGCACCTACGGCTCGGTGCTCGTAGCAAGCCCTATCGTCATGTGGCTTGGCCTTACGCGCGAGGATCTCGTGCCGCGCAAGAGCGCGGCCGCCGAGCGTCCTTAAGGTCCGCCGGTCTCGCCCCGCGGCCGGCCCATCGGGCTTCGGTTGGCGCGGCAGTCTCGTCTGTGGTATTCAGTCCCTACCCCTTAAGGTGAGGAGGCAGGGCATATGGACCTTTCTTATTGGACGCACATCCGCTCCGCGGCATCCGCCGTGGTTGCGGCATGGCTCGTCCTTTATCTAGGCCGGCCGAGTTTCCATAGAGGGGCGCGGGCGCTCGCACGTCTCTTGCGCCATCCTCTAAAGCTTAGCGAACGCTTCCTGCGCGCCGGGGCTGCCGATATCCGCAGACGCAATGGCGCGCTATTGCAGGCCCAGGCGCGCGCCGAGGCTGCGCTCGAGATAGAACGTGAATGGGCGCGTCTCGACGAAGTGGTGCGGCGCGATGTCCAGGGTTTCCCGGCCTTGCAGGAGGCCCTGCTGCGTCAGATCGAGCAGTGGGAGGCGGAATTCGCGCGCTCCGGGGAACTCCCGCAGCCCTCGCCGGAATGGACCAAGGCGGTATCCGCCGTCGCGCGCCTGAAGACTGGCGACGATGATGTGGGCGAACGAATCCAAGCGGGATTCCAGGCCTTCGTGCAGAAGGCGCAGGACGAGGCCTTGCGCGAGCGGCGCAAGGTCATGGCCGAGCGCCACCGGCAGCTCGGTCGCGCCCAACAGATGTGGCATGTGGTCGCGCGCAGTCTCGAGCGCGCGAACAACCGACTCTCGCGCGTGGCCGAGTCCGCGTTCACCATCCATGAGGCGGTGGATCGCTATCAGGGCCTTTGCGATCGTGCACCCGTCCTCGATCGCGCGCTCGTCGCCTCGGCGGCCTCCCGCCTTTTGGTCGCGGGCTTTGTCTTGGTCGTGGCCGCCGGTGGCGCTTTCATGAACGCCCATCTCATGGAGGCCCCCTTGCGGTGGCTCGGCGTCGGGCGTGGTTTGGCGGTGGCCGGCCATCCGGCCCCCGAGATCGCCGCTGCCATACTGATCGCGGTCGAGGTGGTGGCCGGTGTCGTCTTGTTCGACGCCCTTGACGTGACCCATCTCTTTGGGGTGGTGGCGGTTTTGCCAAAACGTACGCGCCGTCGGGCGGCGGGCGGGGCGCTCGGTCTGCTCGTGACCTTGGCCGCCTTGCAGGCGGTGCTTGCCTTCGTGCGTGAGAGCGCCGTGCAAGTCGTCCCCATGGTCAAGGGCGTCGCCGTGCCCGATCTGCCGTTATGGCAGACGGCAGCCGAGGTATTGCTCGCGTTGGTGCTCCCGAGTCTCATGGCTTTGGTGGCGATACCGCTGGAGGCGTTCATTTACTCGCTGCGGGCCGTCATGGGCGTCGTCGTCGAGGGTCTGGTGCGCACACTCGCCTTCACCCTGAGGCTCGTCGAGCGCACGCTCGCGGGCGCGCTCGATACTCTGAGCGCGTTGTACGACCTTTTTATCCTGCCGCCTTTGTTGCTGGAGCGCGCCTTTCAGTACGGGGCCCATCTATCTTCCGAACGCAGGCGCGGCGCATCCCAGAACCACTGAGCGCTCAAGCCCTGGTACCCTGCCTGGGGGATCGTGTGCAGGTCGAGGGTCGGTCCGCCGCGAATCAGAGCGCATCTTCTTCGTCTTTGACATTGATCAAAAAGGTATAGCCCTCAAGGGATACACTAGTGCCTCGTCATTAACACATATAACCCTGCACGGTGTATTCCCTATGGAACAATTATTGGCGTGGACGGATGAGCTCAGTGTCGGGATCGAAGAGATTGACAGGCAGCACATGGAGCTTGTCACGCTATTGAATGAGCTGCACGTGGCGATAACGGAACATCGGGCATCGAGCGCCTGCCTTGCCATCCTCGATAAATTGATCGAATACACGCGCGTGCATTTCACGGTGGAGGAGAGCCTGTTCCGCATCCTCGATTATCCAGGATACGGTCCGCACAGGCAGGAACACGAGAAGCTGATCGAACAGATCGTGGGGTTCCAGCAGAAGCTCAAAAACGAGAACGGCAATGTGACGTTCGAACTTTTGCACTTCCTGCGGGGTTGGCTCACCCACCATATCCTCGGGACCGACAAGGCCTACGTCCCGTTTCTGCTCTCCAAGGGTGTGCAGCGCAAGCTGTCATCGAAGGCCTTCTGGAAGTTCTGGTAAGGGGGTATCGGGCGGGCATGCCCGGCCTTCCCAACCCGATCCGCGGCGAGTCACGCGGTCGCGTTTGCCCCGCCCCGCGGGTCTCGCTAGAGTAGGGACGGCGTGACACAGGGACGAGTGGGAGCGGGCATGGGAGGGCGGTGGTTACAGATCCAGGGCGATCCGTCGGTGCGACACTTCGTGTTCGAGCAGCGACGCGTCGAGAACGCCTTCGATCGGGAGCTCGACCGGGTCTTGGCTCGCGTGCGCGTGTTGCTGGCATCGCGCGGCGTGTTCCACGCGAAGATACATTTCTCCACGGGACAGGTGACCCTCTGGTTCCTGCGCAGCCCCTTCAGTTACCGCGTGCATCTAATGGACGAGTTTCTGTCGCCCGCCATCTGTCGCCTCTATCCCCCAGTCCCTTATCCGAGCCCGTCCGCCGCAGTGCCGAAGGCTTCGATCGACGCCATTCTGGCGCAGTTCAAGCGGCTGCGGTTTCAGGATCCCCAGGTCTATCTGCGGGCCGCGTCCCTCAACATCATGAGCGGGTCGGTAGGCCTGCGCTTCTCGTGCGACGGCTCGCATTACCTCGACTTTGCGCAGTTTCTGGCGCGAGCAGGGGACATCTGACGGGTTTCCGGCCTTTTGCGGCCATTTTGACCGCGAAAGGCGCGTGCGGCGCGAGGTCATGCACGGCGCCCCCAGATCGGGTATCCTTACGGGTCTGTCACACCGACCGCCGCGAGAAAGAGGAACCGGATGTTTAGTGAAAAGACGTTGAAGGACATCGACCGCCCCTTGTGGGATGCGATGACCAAGGAGCGGACTCGCCAGGAGGATCACCTCGAGCTGATCGCCTCCGAGAACTACGCGAGCCCCCAGGTGATGGCAGCCCAGGGGTCATGCCTCACGAATAAGTATGCGGAGGGCTACCCCGGGAAGCGCTATTACGGCGGTTGCGAGTACGTGGATCAGGTGGAGACCCTGGCCATGGAGCGCGCCCGCAAGCTGTTCGGGGCCCACTACGTCAACGTACAGCCGCATTCAGGTTCGCAGGCCAATGCCGCGACCTATCTTGCGCTCATCAATCCGGGGGATACGATCCTGGGGATGAGCCTTGCGCACGGCGGCCATTTGACCCACGGCGCCAAGGTCAACTTCTCGGGGCGGCTCTTCAATGCCGTGAGCTACGGCGTGAATCCCGCTACCGGGCTCATAGATTACGACGAGATCGCGCAACTTGCCCGCGAACACAAGCCGCGCGTCATCGTGGGTGGCTTCTCGGCCTATTCCCGCGTCATCGACTGGACACGGTTTCGCGAGATCGCAGACGAGGTGGGGGCCTATCTTTTCGTCGATATGGCGCATGTCGCCGGTCTCGTGGCCGCGGGCCTCTACCCGAGCCCCGTGGGTATCGCCGATGTCACGACATCGACCACCCACAAGACCCTGCGGGGGCCGCGTGGGGGGCTCATCCTGGCACGACCCAATCCGGAGATCGAGAAGCGATTGAACAGTCTGATCTTCCCCGGCACCCAGGGTGGCCCGCTCATGCATGTCATCGCCGCCAAGGCGGTGGCCTTCGCGGAGGCCCTGACCCCAGAATTCCAGACCTACCAGCAGCAGGTCGTGAAGAACGCCCAGGCGATGGCCGACACACTCATGGGTCGCGGGTTCAAGGTCGTCTCCGGCGGTACCGACAACCACTTGATGCTGGTCGACCTGATAGAGCGTCCGGTGACCGGCAAGGAGGCTGAAGAGGCCCTCGGTCGCGCCCACATAACGGTCAACAAAAATGCCGTGCCGAACGATCCGCGCTCGCCCTTCGTGACGAGCGGCATCCGTCTCGGCACCCCCGCGATCACCACCCGTGGTTTCGGTGAGCGCGAGACACGCGCCCTTGCGGGCTTCGTCTGCGACATCCTCGAGCGGCCGACCGACGAAGGCTTGGCCGAGCGCGTGCGTCGCGAGGTCTCGAACCTCTGTGTGCGCTTCCCGGTCTACGGCGAAGACGTGCTGATCTAAGGCCATGCGCTGCCCCTTCTGTTTCGCCGAAGACACACGGGTGATCGACTCGCGGCTCGCCGACGAGGGGGATGCGGTGCGCAGGCGCCGCGAATGCCTGGCCTGCCATGAACGCTTCACGACGTTTGAACATGCCGAGCTCAGGTTGCCGCAGATCATCAAGAGCGACGGGCGCCGCGAGCCTTTCGCGGAGGCCAAATTGCGCGCCGGTCTCCAGCGAGCCCTCCAGAAGCGGCCGGTCGACGCGGCCCAGGTCGACGCGGTGGTCGCCTTCGTGCGGCGTTCGCTTATGGCAAGCGGCGAGCGCGAGATCTTGAGCCGCCAGATCGGAGAGTGGGTGATGGAACAGCTGCGCGGGCTCGACAAGGTCGCGTACGTGCGCTTCGCCTCGGTCTATCATAGCTTTCAGGACCTGAACGCCTTCCGCGAGGAAATGGAGCGACTGGAAGACCAGGAGGTCACGCAAGTCTCCTCGAAGTCGTGAGCGTGGCCGAGGATAGCGCCCATATGGCGCGTGCCCTGGAACTCGCGCGGCGCGGGATGGCCACCACCGCCCCTAACCCGCGCGTGGGTTGCGTCATCGTCCGCGACGGCCAGGTGGTGGGGGAGGGCTTCCATGTGCGTCCAGGCGAGCCTCATGCCGAACGTCTGGCCCTGCAGGCGGCGGGCGCGTCGGCACGCGGGGCGACCGCCTATGTCACCCTCGAACCTTGCTGTCATACCGGTCGTACCCCACCCTGCACCGAGGCCTTGCTCGCCTCCGGCGTCGCCCGCGTGGTGGCGGCCATGGAGGACCCGGACCCGCGCGTGGCGGGCGGGGGTTTGGCCGGGCTACGCGCGGGTGGGGTGGCGGTCGAGGCCGGGCTCATGGCCGCCGAGGCCGCTTGGCTTAACCGCGGTTTCGTGTCGCGTATCACCCGCGGCCGTCCCTTTACCACCGCCAAGGTGGGGGTCTCGCTCGATGGACGCACGGCCCTTGCAAGCGGCGAGAGCCAGTGGATCACAGGACCCGAGGCCCGCGCCGACGTCCAGCGGTTGCGCGCTATGTCGGGGGCCGTGATGACAGGCGCTGGGACCGTGCGCGCCGATGACCCACGGCTCACGGTGCACGCGGGCGCCGCCCGCCAGCCGCTGCGGGTCATCGTCGCCTCCGACCTCGCGATGTCGCCTAGCTCGCGCATCTTTTCAAATGGTGCGGGTGTCTTGGTCCTCACCGTGGCCGACGGCCCGGGGGGCGACGCGCTACGGGCGGCAGGCGCCGAGGTTGTGTCCGTGGGTGGCGAGGCCGGCCGTGTCGATCTTGGCGCCGCGCTCGCGCTGCTTGCCGCGCGCGGCGTGAACGATCTTTTGGTCGAGGCCGGACCCCGGCTGCTCGCAAGCCTCCTCGACGCGCGCCTCATCGACGAGCTCGTGGTCTATATGGCCCCCAAGCTCTTGGGTCACGGTCGGCCGCTCGCCGACATCACGCTCCCCGCGCTTTCCGATGCCCGCGTCTGGCGCTATGATGAGGCGCGTCGCGTCGGGGAGGATCTGCGCCTCACATTGACCCAAACGACATAGGCGGCCCGGGCCTGAAGCGGCGTCGTTTTCGCGGAAGAGGTTTGCATGTTCACAGGACTTATCCAGAGCCTGGGCGAGGTGGCCCGTCGCAGCGCGAGGGGCACGGGGGCCAGGCTTACGATCCTGGCCCCCGAACTCGCGCGCGGGCCTTGGGCGCTCGGAGAGAGCATTGCGGTGAACGGCGTATGTCTTACGCTCATCGAAGGCGTGGGCCCGGAGTTTTCCGCGGACCTGTCGGCGGAGACCCTCGCACGCACCGCCTTGGGCTCCTTGCGGCCCGGACAGCCGGTCAATCTCGAGCGCGCCCTGAAAATGGGCGAACCGCTCGGCGGACACCTCGTATCGGGCCATGTCGATGGCATGGCGACAGTCGTACGCCTTGAGCGCGATGGCGAGGGGCGCAGGCTTATGATCGAGATCCCGCCCGATCTCACCCGCTACGTCGCGCGCAAGGGGTCCTTGTGCGTGGATGGGGTGAGCCTCACCGTTAACGGGATAGAAGGCGTGCAGGCCCACTTCGCCATCGTGCCGCACACCCTGTCGGCGACGACTCTAGGCCGGCTTACCGCCGGTGACGTGGTGAATATCGAGGTGGACCTGATCGCGCGCTACCTCGAGCGCCTCGCGCACCCCGCTTAACGCGCCACCGTGAATCGCGTTTGCGCCCGCCCGATGAGCGTGGGTGCGCCGTGACCCCAACGCGCATAGAGCAGACTCACGATCTCGTAGCGGCCCGCCGGCGCCTGTGCCGGGATCGGCAGGGTCACGCGCGCCTTGTAAACCCCGCTATCCGTGAGTTCGTGGCCTATAAAGGCGCGGTGATCGGCGACCAGCCGGCCCTGGGCATAGAAGTCCCGGATCTCGACGATACGCAAAGGACCCTTCCCGCGCCTCAGGGTGAGTCTCTTAGTGAGAGTGAGCGACCCGCATGGCCTGCCGAGGGCGGGCTCCGCCGTCACCCGGTAGCGCAAGATCCGGACCTGTCCGGGGGCAAGTCCGCCCAGGCGACGCACGCGCGCATAGGCCGTGGACCACGCGGTGCCCACGCGACAGGCCGTGCTTTGCGGGTGACTCGAAGGCGGGGGGACCCGTACACAGCCGGCCAGCGCCAGCGCGAGGCTAGCCGCCCCAAGCGTGCGCGAGTGCGGCATAAGCTCCTGGTTTCACGGCCATGTCAGTGGGTCTCGGGCGGTCCTTGCCGGCGGTGGCCGCCGGTGCCGGCTGGCCCGCCGCGCGCGCGGCATGCTTGCCTGGGCCGCCATGGTCCCCCATGACGCCATGGGCGATGTGGACGACCGCGTGGGCGATGTGGCTGACCGGTTTCAGGGCCTCCTGGCGGTGCGGCCACCCAAGTTTCAGGCCGAGCAGCATGAGCGCGGTGACGAGCACGAGCACGATGCCTGCGCGCTTGCGTCCACTCATGGGCCGCCCCCAGCCTGGGCGTTCGTTGAAGGCCGGCAACATCGGATTGATGGACGGCTCCTCGAAGAGGTCGGACAGTTCCGCGGCGGCGGGCGATAGATCCTCAGCCATCGAGGTCCCGGTCTTGGCGTGATCTTCAGGCGTCTCGGCCGGGCGCGTTTGGGGTGGTGCCAGGTTCGTCGGCGTCTCCGCTCCGTCCTCGGCGATGGCCGCCATCGGGCCCGCCGGGGCGGCGTTCGCGGCCACTGCCATGCGCAAGGCGCGGGCCGTAGCATAGCGGCCAAGCAGGGCACCGCGCGCGACATCGGCGAGCGCGCCGATGTCGGTCCCCAGGAGTTCCTGCATGAGGCGGCCGACTGCGCGGACGTCGTCGGCCGGCATGGGCGGCGACTCTCCGAGGCTCGTCTGGCGGAAGTCCAGGAGCTTGATGCGTTGATCGGTAGTGAGGAAGACATTGTCGGCGCGGATCGCCCCGTGGGCGAGCCCCTGCCCGTGGACCGCCTCCAACGCGCTCAAGACCTCCTGCATCCATTTCTGCACATGGGGCTCGGGGAGCGGGCCCACGCGTTCCCGCCGCGCCTTTAGGGTCTCGCCCACCAGGTACTCCAGGATCAGAACCGGGGGCTCCGACCAGAGGCCATGGAGGGTCACGATATTTGGGTGGCTGAAGCGGGCCAGAACGCGCCCCTCGGCGATCACCGAGATCGCCCCGCGCGGAGCGGTCTTCAGGGCCACGGGCCGATCGAGACTCAGGTCCTGGGCCATGTAAACGATGCTGCGCGACCCAGACGACAGGGTGCTCAAGACCAGGTACGGCCCCAGGGTCCGTCCCGGTTCGATCAGCGAGGCGTGCGGTTCGTTGCGGCCGGTTCTATGCGGTTCCATCGACTTCCATCCCATGGTCAGTCATAATTCGGGCCCGGTCAGCTCGCCGGTTGAGTGCCACATTCATGCCCATAAGTCCCATCCCTGAAATCATAGACGAACTCAAGGCGGGTCGGATGGTCGTCATTATGGACGACGCCGACCGGGAAAATGAAGGCGACCTTCTGATGGCCGCCGAGGCGGTCACCCCGGAGGCGATCAACTTCATGGTACGCCACGGACGCGGTCTCGTCTGTCTGACCTTGACACCCGAGCGTTGCCAGAGGCTCGGACTCGAGCCCATGGTCAAGGAGAACGGCTCGCGTTACGCCACGCACTTCACGGCCTCCATCGAGGCCGCCGAGGGTGTGACGACCGGCATCTCCGCCGCCGACCGGGCCGCCACCATACGGGCCGCGATTGCCCCCGAGGCCCGCGCCTCCGATATCGTGAGCCCAGGCCACATCTTTCCGATCATGGCGCGGCGCGGCGGGGTGCTTGCGCGCGCCGGTCATACCGAGGCCGGGGTCGATCTCGCGCGTTTCGCGGGCTTTGAACCGTCCGCGGTCATCTGCGAGATCCTGAAAGACGACGGCGAGATGGCCCGTCAGCCCGATCTCGAGCGTTTCGCGGTCGAACATCACCTGAAGATCGGCACCATCGCCGACCTGATTCATTATCGCCTACAACATCATTCCAGCGTACATCGCCTGGACGAGCGGTTGATCGAGACGGTCCACGGGTCGTTTCGGCAGGTGGCCTATCACGATGATATCGAGGACCGCGTCCATCTCGCGCTTGTGTGCGGCGAGATCGACGAGCGACCCGTGCCGGTCCGCGTCCATGTCCAGGAGAGCCTGCTCGACCTCCTGAGCGATATCCATGCGTCTTCATGGACGCTCGCCGGCGCCTTGCGCTACGTCGCCGCCGCCGGTCGCGGGGTCGTGGTGGTGTTGGATCAGCCAGCCAAGACGGCCTCGACGATGGCGCGCCTCAGGAGTCCTATACCCGAATCCGCAATGCCCGCCGCACGCGAGGTCATGCGCACGGTCGGGCTCGGCAGTCAGATCCTGCTGGATCTCGGCGTGCGCAAGATGCAGGTCCTGGGTCACCCGCGCAAGGCGCCGGGTCTCGCCGGGTTCAATTTGGAAGTCGTGGAGTATGTGACGCCGACGGCGGAGGGGAGGGCATGAGTAAAGAGGTGATGGTCGACGGGTCGCTCATGGCGGGCGAGGGGCGCTTTGGGGTGGTGCTCGCGCGCTTCAACGCGTTCGTGGGCGAGCGCCTCCTGGAAGGCGCGCTCGACACCCTGCGCCGCCACGGGGCCCCGTCCGAACGCATCACGGTGGTCCGCGTGCCAGGGGCCTTCGAGTTGCCGCTGACAGCACAGGTCATGGCCGAAGCCGGTTTTTACGACGGCATCGTGGCCCTGGGGGCCGTCATCCGGGGCGCCACGCCACATTTCGATTTCGTGGCCGGGGAGTGCGTGAAGGGGCTTGCGCAAGTGGGTCTCAAGACCGGGGTGCCGGTGGCCCTGGGCGTGCTGACCGTCGACACGGTGGCGCAGGCCATCGACCGGTCAGGGGCCAAGGCCGGTAACAAGGGGGCCGAGGCGGCCCTGTCGATCCTGGAAATGGTCGATCTCCTGCGTCGCCTGCGCCATCCATGAGTGGGCCGCGCTCGCGCGCCCGCGGCCAGGCGCTGCAGGCCCTCTATCAGTGGCAGCTGACGGCCCAGCCGTGGCATGACATAGGTCGGTTGTTCCTGCGCGACCCCGAGAGCACGGGGGGCATAGACGAGACCTATTTCGCGGAACTGATCCGTGAGGTACCGCAACATGTGGAGGCGCTCGACGCCCTGCTCGCCCCGCACCTCGACCGGCCGCTTGCCGAGGTCGACCCCGTCGAGCGCGCCATTCTGCGCATCGGCGTCTACGAACTGCGGTCGCACCCCGAGATCGGGCAGCGTATCGTCTTGAACGAGGCGGTGGAACTCGCCAAGCGCTACGGCGGCGAGGCCGGCCACAAATTCGTGAACGCCGTGCTAGACCGCGCCGCGAAGGGTCTGCGCACCCACGAGAAATAGCCCCAGAGTGGACGAATTCGGTCTCATAGAGCAGTACTTCAGGCGCCCGGCGCGACGCTCGGAGGTGGTCTTGGGGGTCGGTGATGACGCGGCCCTCGTGGCCCTGCGTGGCGCCCAGCGGACCCTCGCTGTGACCACCGATACCCTGATCGAAGGGGTGCATTTCGCGGCGGGCGCGCCGGGTTTCGATGTGGGCTATAAGGCGCTTGCGGTGAACGTGAGTGATCTCGCCGCCATGGGCGCGCGCCCCCTGGCATTTCTTTTGAACCTGAGTCTCCCCAGGATCGATCCCATGTGGCTTGCGGGCTTTCGGGACGGCCTCTTCACGCTTGCCGACGCGGTCTCTCTGGATCTCATAGGCGGCGACACCGTGCGCGGGCCCCTCGCCATCACCATCACCGCCCTCGGCACGACCGCCCCCGGGGGCGCGCTTACGCGCACTGGGGCGCGGGCGGGTGATCGGGTCTATGTCTCGGGCCTCTTGGGTGAGGCGGCGCTCGGCCTTCTGGCGCGATCCGGACATCTCTCCTTGCCGTCCGAGTTCCAGGCACCGGTGCTGGCGCGGCTCGACCGGCCGCTGCCCCGCATCGAGGAAGGGCAGGCCCTCGTCGGGATCGCATCGTCTGCGATCGATGTCTCCGACGGATTGGTCGCCGATCTCGGCCATGTCCTGAAGGCAAGCGGCGTCGGTGCCGAGATCGATCTGCGGCGCCTGCCGTTGTCCCGCGCCTATGACGCCGCCTTCGCGACCGTGGGCTACGACCCGGCGCTTGTCTTCGGCGACGATTACGAGCTTTGTTTCACGGTCCCGCCGGAGCGCACCCCGGCCTTGGCGGGGATCGCGCCGCGTTTCGCCTGCGGCTTTCATTACATCGGTGACATCGTCGCAGGCCGTGGACTCGTTTTACGCAACGGCCAGGACATTTATGCGCCGGCGCGATCCGGCTATAACCATTTCGATGGCTAAGGGGGCCTTCGCGGTGTGGGTCGCGACCGGCTTCGGGGCGGGTTATGTCCCGCGAGCCCCCGGTACCGTGGGCTCGCTTCTCGCGCTCGCGCTCTGGTGGCCGGCCGGCCTCTGTGGCCTCGGGCCCTACGCGGCGCTGGTCGCCATCGCCATAGGCATCGGGGTGCCGATCACAGGACGCGCCGCGCGCACGCTCGGGCGTCGCGACCCGTCCATGGTGGTCTGGGACGAGATCGCGGGGATGGGAGTGGCGCTCTGCGCGGTCCCTCACCGGGTCCTCTGGTTTGCGGCCGCCTTCGGTCTTTTTCGGTTATTCGATATCGTAAAGCCCTTTCCTATCGCGCGCCTCGAGGCGCTCCCGGGGGGCTATGGCATCATGGCGGACGACGTCCTGGCGGGGGTCTACGCCGCGCTCTTGGTTCAGGGGGGGCTATGGTGGACCGGCAGCATGCTGCACTGATCAAGGACCTGGCCGAAGTCGTAGGCACCCATCTCGTCGGCGCGGGGCTTACCGTAACTGTCGCCGAGTCCTGCACCGGCGGCTTGCTGGCGGCTGCCCTGACTGACATTGCCGGGAGCTCGGCCTGGTTCGAGATCGGGTTCGTGACCTATGCGCCGCGCGCCAAGCATAGTCTGCTCGGGGTCCCGTGGGAGCGTCTGGATGAGGCGACCATCGTAAGCGCGCCGACCGCAGTCGCCATGGCGCGAGGGGCGCTTACCGCGAGCGGCGCGGATATCTCGGTAGGGGTCACGGGCTACGCCGGCCCCTCGGGCGGTACCCCGGATTGCCCGGTGGGAACGGTGGCCATAGGGTGGGTGACGGCGGGGCGCGAGCGCGCCCGGGTCTGTCATTTTACCGGGGATAGGGGGGCTGTGCGCGCGCAGGCGGTAGCGGCGGCCCTCACGGGGCTCAAGGATTGCCTGGAACAGGATTTCCCTCGCTAGGTCCCGGGCGTCCTTTGTGGAATAATCGCCCCCTTGCGCGCACTCGCGGGGGTAGTTCATGGACGTCAACAAGACCAAGGCCTTGAGCGCAGCTCTGGGCCAGATCGAAAAGCAGTTCGGGAAGGGCTCGGTCATGCGCCTGGGCGACGCGGGTGACGCCCCGGCGGTCGCGGCGGTGGCGACGGGCTCGCTCGGGCTCGACATCGCCCTTGGCATAGGCGGGCTACCGCGGGGGCGGGTGGTGGAGATCTACGGCCCGGAGTCCTCGGGCAAGACGACCTTGACCCTGCACGTCATAGCCGAGGCACAGAAGGCCGGCGGCACCGCCGCCTTCATCGACGCCGAGCACGCCCTCGACCCAAGCTACGCCAAGCGCCTGGGAGTGAACGTCGACGATCTGCTCGTGTCGCAGCCCGATTCGGGTGAGCAGGCCCTCGAGATCACGGACATGTTGGTGCGTTCGGGCGGGGTCGATGTGGTGGTGGTCGATTCGGTGGCGGCCTTGACGCCCAAGGCCGAGATCGAAGGCGAGATGGGCGATTCCCATGTCGGTCTGCAGGCGCGCCTCATGTCGCAGGCCTTGCGCAAGCTCACGGGCAACATCAAGCGCTCGAATACGCTTGTGATCTTCATAAACCAGATCCGCATGAAGATCGGCGTGATGTTCGGTAACCCCGAGACCACGACCGGAGGCAATGCCTTGAAGTTCTACGCCTCGGTGCGCTTGGACATCCGTCGCATCGGCGCCATCAAGCGCGGCGAGGAGGTCGTGGGCAGTCAGACCCGGATCAAGGTGGTGAAAAACAAGATCGCTCCCCCCTTCCGGCAATGCGAGTTCGACATCTTCTATGATCAAGGGGTCTCGAAGGAGGGCGAACTGATCGAACTCGGGGTGGCCGCCAATCTGGTCGAGAAGTCCGGGGCCTGGTATTCCTACGGGGGCGAGCGCATAGGGCAGGGCAAGGAAAACGCGCGCCAGTACCTGCGCGACAACCCGGCCATCGCCTCCGATCTGGAGACCAAGCTGCGTGCCTCGTTCGCGGCGCGTCCGACGGCGCTCATGGAAGATGATCCGGCGCTCGAAGGGGAGGGCGAGATCTGAGCGCTGACCGCGAGAGCCCGCGCAGCTATGCGCTCGGTCTGCTCGCGCGGCGCGACTACAGCCGGCGGGAACTCGCTGAACGCCTCTGTAGGCGTGGTTATGGCCGCGACGAGGCCTACGCCACGGTCGAAGAACTCACAACGGGCCGCGCGGTCTCCGACGAGCGCTATGCGGAGGAGCGGGTTCGGGGGCGCGGTGCCCAAGGGGTGGGGCCGCTGCGGATCATGGTGGAGCTGAAGGCCAAGGGCGTGCCGCCCGAGATCATCGAGGCGGCACTCGCCTCGGCGGATGGTTCGTGGGCCGAACGTGCCGTGGCGGCCCGCGCCAAACGATTCGGAGGCTCGCCTCCAGGGGATCGGCAGGAGCGGGCGCGACAGGCGCGTTTCTTGCAGACCAGAGGTTTTCGCCATGAAGATATCATGTACGCGGTGATGAGCCGCGCGGATAACGACGACCTATATAGACCATGAAGAGCACCGAGATACGCAGTCGCTTCTTGCAGTTTTTCGAAAGGCATGGCCACCAGGTGGTGCCGAGCAGCCCGCTCGTGCCGGCGAACGATCAGAGCCTGCTCTTTACGAATGCCGGCATGGTGCAGTTCAAGGATGTCTTCCTTGGACAGGACCGGCGCGATTACACGCGCGCGGCAAGCGCTCAGCGCTGCCTGCGGGCGGGCGGCAAGCACAATGACCTGGAGAATGTGGGCTACACGGCGCGCCACCATACATTCTTCGAGATGCTGGGAAATTTCAGCTTTGGGGACTACTTCAAGCGCGACGCCATCCGTTATGCATGGGAGTTCCTCACAGTCGAGATGGGCCTGCCGGGGGATAGGCTCTGGGTGACGGTCTTCGAGGACGATAAAGAGGCGGCGCGCATCTGGCTTGACGAGATCGGCGTGGATCCGGCGCGCTTCAGTCGCATAGGCGAGGCCGACAATTTCTGGTCGATGGGTGATACGGGCCCCTGCGGTCCGTGCTCCGAGATCTTCTACGATCATGGCCCTGCGATTGCGGGCGGTCCGCCTGGCAGCCCGGACGCGGACGGCGACCGCTACGTCGAGATCTGGAACCTGGTCTTCATGCAGTTCGACCGCGATCGCGAGGGGCGCCTGACCCCCTTGCCCAAGCCCTCGGTGGATACCGGCATGGGGCTTGAGCGCATGGCGGCGGTCATGCAGAAGGTGACGAGCAACTACGACATCGATCTCTTTCAAGGACTGATCCGGGCGGTCGGCGAGGTCCTGGACCTCAAAGATCTGCGCGACAAGTCGTTGAACGTAATCGCCGATCATATCCGCGCGGCCGCCTTCCTGGTCACAGATGGCGTGATACCAGGGAACGAGGGGCGCAGTTATGTGCTGCGGCGCATCGTGCGCCGCGCCTTGCGCCATGGTCATCGCCTGGGCGCCACGGGCCCGTTCTTCTACCGTCTCGTCGCCCCCTTGATCCGCGAGATGGGCGAGGCCTATCCGGAGCTCGCCCAGGGTCGCAGCCACGTGGAGAGGGTGTTACGGCAAGAGGAGGAGCGCTTCGCCGAGACCTTGTCGCAGGGACTCAGGCTTCTGGAGCAGGATATCGCGGGACTCAAGGCGGGCGGCGTGATCCCAGGCGAGACCGTCTTCAAGCTCTACGACACCTACGGCTTCCCAGCCGATCTCACGGCCGACATCGCGCGTGAGCGGGGGCTGTTTGTGGACATGGCCGGATTCGAGCGCGAGATGGCCGCGCAGCGCGAGCGAGCGCGCTCGGCGCAGAGCTTCCGGAGCGACGAGGTGGTAGTGGGCGGCGAGACTGCGTTTCACGGCTATGAGGCCGTGTCGCTACCCGTACGGGTGCGGGCGCTTGCCGCCGGCGGCCGCACGGTGCCACTACTGTCCGCGGGAGACGAAGGTATCGTGTTCCTGGACCGCACGCCGTTTTATGCCGAGTCGGGCGGTCAGGTCGGCGATCAGGGTCTGCTCGAAGGCCGCGGATCGCGCTTTGTGGTCGAGGACACGCGCAAGGGTTTCGCGCATATGGGTCGCCTGGCCGAGGGGACCTTGCGGGTCGGGGATGAACTGACCGCGGTGGTGAGCGCTTCGCGACGCCTGGCGACCGCCGCGCATCATTCCGCCACCCACCTCTTGCATGCCGCGTTGCGGCGTGTCCTGGGGGCCCATGTGACACAGCGCGGCTCGCTCGTGGGACCTGAGAGGCTGCGCTTTGACTTCAGTCACGGGCAGGCGCTCACCAATGACCAACTTGCCGCCATCGAGTTCGCGGTGAACGAGGCCATTCGCGCCAATACCGAGGTCTCGGTCTCACACATGGGGCTCAATGAGGCCATGGGCAGCGGCGCTATGGCCCTATTCGGCGAAAAGTACGGCGATCGCGTGCGCGTGGTGGCCATGGGCGCTTATTCCACGGAGCTTTGCGGCGGCACGCATGTGACGCGTACCGGCGACATCGGTTTCTTCAAAATCCTGACGGAGACCGCGGTGGGTTCGGGCGTGCGGCGCATCGAGGCCGTGACCGGGCAGGCCGCGCTCGACCATGTGCGCCTGCTGGAGGCCCGCTTGAACGACGCCGCGGAGGCCCTTGGGGCGAGCCGCGAGGAGTTGGTCGATCGGGTCTTGCGCATGAAGGCCCGTACCGAGGCCCTGGAGAAGGAGCTCGGTTTGGCCCGCGCCCAGGCCGGGCTTGCTGCGAGCCGTGATCTCGCGGGCGAGGCCATCGATCAAGGCGGGGTGAAGACCCTGGTAGGTCGCCTGGACGTGGACGTGAAGGGCCTGCGCGAGGCCATGGACCGCCTGAAGGGACAGTTGCGCCAGGCGGCGGTGCTCCTAGCCTCGGTCTCGGGTGGACGCGTGACCTTGATCGCGGGCGTTACGCCCGATGTAACGGGGCGCGTAAGTGCGATCGATCTCGTGAACGAGGCGGCGCGGGTCCTGGGCGGCAAGGGCGGGGGGCGGCCCGAGCTTGCGCAGGCGGGGGGCGCGGACAACGGGGCGCTCGATCAGGCTCTGGAGGCCGGGCGCGCGTATCTGCGCACCAAGCTCACATAAAATAAAAAGAGGGGGCTTTCGTTTACAGCCAAGGAAGGGCGCGGTAATCTTCGCGTCTTTCAAAACGTCAAGACCCCCAAATCTATGTCCTTGCTCGTGCAGAAGTACGGCGGCACCTCCGTCGGGACCGTTGAACGTATCCAGGCGGTGGCAAAGCGCGTGGCGGCAGAGCGTGCTTGCGGCCATGACATGGTGGTGGTGGTGTCGGCCATGAGCGGCGAGACCAATCGCCTGTTGGGCCTTGCCCGTGCTATCCATCCCGACGCCCCGCCCCGCGAGATCGACGTGCTGCTTGCGACCGGCGAACAGGTCACCATCGCGCTCCTTAGCATGGCGCTGGAGCAGATCGGCTGTCCAGCCAGGTCCTATACGGGGGCCCAGGTCCACATCCGCACAGACAGCGTACACGGCAAGGCCCGCATCACCGGGATCGACGACGCACGCGTGCGCCGGGATCTCGCCACGGGGCGGGTGGTCGTGATCGCCGGATTCCAGGGCGTGGACGAAGAGGGCAATATCACGACGTTGGGACGTGGCGGGTCGGACACCACGGCGGTGGCGATGGCCGCAGCCCTGAAGGCGGATGAATGCCAGATCTACACGGATGTGGATGGCGTGTATACGACCGACCCACGCGTCTGCCCCCGGGCGCGGCGGCTGGAGCGCATCACGGTCGAGGAAATGCTCGAGCTCGCGAGCCTTGGCGCCAAGGTCCTGCAGATTCGTTCGGTCGAATTCGCCGGCAAGTACCGCGTGCCCCTGCGGGTCTTGTCGTCATTCGGCGATGGCCCCGGAACATTGATCACTTATGAGGAATCCAAGATGGAGCAGGCGCTGATATCGGGGATCGCGTTTAGCCGGGACGAGGCCAAGCTTACGATCAAGGGCGTGCCGGACGAGCCGGGTGTCGCCTACCGTATCGTGGGTGATGTAGCGCAGGCCAGCATCAACGTCGACATGATCATCCAGAACGTGGGGGCCGACAAGACCACGGACTTCACGTTTACGGTCCCGCATGCCGATTATCGTCAGGCGCGCGAGATCCTGGAGAAGACCGCGGCGGCCTTGAAGGCCCGCGAGGTGCGGGGCGATGAGCGCATCGCCAAGATCTCGGTGGTAGGCGTGGGGATGCGATCGCATGCCGGGATCGCGAGCACGATGTTCCGTGTTTTAGGTGAAGAAGGCATCAATATCCAGATGATCTCGACATCCGAGATCAAGATATCGGTCGTGATCGACGAAAAATATTTGGAACTTGCGGTCCGCGCGCTCCATACCGCTTTCGGTTTGGACGCCGAGGCGACAGCGGCGGTGCCATTGGCATAGAAGCTGCAAGTAGATTGAGTCGGCGAGCGTCGTCTCAGGGACGAGCAGTCACAGGGGAGCGGGCCCGCAGAGGCCCTTACGGGGAGCCGGACACCAGGAAGGCTCGAGGCAGGTTTTAAGGAGAGCGGCGATATGCTGATTCTGACGAGACGTATCGGAGAAACGCTCAATATCGGCGACCAGGTGCAGGTCACGGTACTGGGCATCAAGGGCAATCAGGTCCGCATCGGGGTGAATGCCCCAAAGGATGTCCCTGTCCACCGCGAGGAGATCTACGAGCGTATCCAAAAGGAGCGCGAGGTCGGGGTCGTGGAAGAGGCTCACAAGGACTGATAGGCGCGCATACTTTCCTGAACCGTCCGTACAAGGTATGCTGTGCGCTCTCTAGGAGAGATGGCCGAGCCGGTCGAAGGCGCTCCCCTGCTAAGGGAGTATGGGGTCAAAAACTCCATCGAGGGTTCGAATCCCTCTCTCTCCGCCATCATTCGGAAAGACAGCCGGCCGGTCCCAAGGCGGCAACACATGCCGCTTCCCGTCACGCGGCTTGTTGCGTGACCCAAGGCCCCGGGGGAGACTGGCGCAAAGTGCGCCAACGCTTTATAATGCGGCGCCTTGCCGGTCGCGAGGCGGGATCGTGAGATCGCGCTGATCGCAGGTGAAGAGGAAACGCTCGGGGCATCGGGGCCTGCGAGACGCTTCCAGACTTCCCGAAGGAAAGGGAAGGGCAATACGGACGACAGTCGTCCGCACATGGGTAGTTCCCACACAACGCGCCCGTAGCTCAGTTGGATAGAGTACCTGGCTACGAACCAGGTGGTCGGGAGTTCGAATCTCTCCGGGCGCACCATAAAATCAATAACTTAGCCAACCCCCCTTCCCCGGAAAACCCGATTTTGGGACACTCAAGCCTAGGGGAATTCATGGCTACAATAACCAATCGGTCTAGCGGCTGGCAGGTCAAAATCCGGCGTCGTGGCTACCCGCCACAATCCGGCACCTTTGACACCAAAGCGCAGGCCGAGGCGTGGGCATGACAGATCGAGTCGGAAATGGACCGGGGCGTGTTCGTCTCGCGGGCTGAGGCTGAGGCCACGACCTTGCGGGAGGCCCTGGAGAGATACACGCGCGAGGTTGTCAGCGGCAAAAAATCCAAAGGCGAGATCAGTATCCTGCGATGGTGGGCCGCCAGCGCCCTGGGTGGCCGCCCCATGGCGAGCATCCGCGGCAAAGACATAGCGGACACCATCAAGATGAAAGAGGCGGAGGGCGCCAGCCCGAAGACCGTTTTGATCTATCTCGCCACGCTCCGCCATATGTTCAATATTGCGGCCAGAGAGTGGGGCATGTAGTCGCTACGCAATCCGGTGGATCTCGTTCGTAAGCCACGTCTCCCGCAAGGTCGTGACCGCCGCCTGCAGGACGACGAGCACGCCCGCCTCCTGGCGTCCGCCACCACCTACGGCGGGGAGATCGCCTCCCTCATCACCTGGGCCATAGAGACCGCCATGCGGCGCGGGGAGATCGCGGCGATGCGGTGGGAACACCTGAACCGCAAGGCCAAGGTCCTGCTGATCCCGGAGACCAAGAACGGCACACCCCGCCGGGTGCCGCTCTCCCAGGCCGCCTTAGCGGTTCTGGACGCGCTCCCCCGGCGGCTGGACGGGCGCGTGTGGGGGATACGTTCGGACTCGATCTCCCAGGCGTTTGAGAGGGTCTGCAAGGCGGCCTGCATCGAGGGCCTGACCCTTCCACGACCTGCGCCATGAGGCGACCTCACGGCTCTTTGAGAAGGGGCTGAATCCCATGGAGGTGGCGGCCATCACGGGGCACAAGACCTTGCAGATGCTCAAGCGGTACACCATCCCATTACCTGAGGGCTGAAGATCTGGTGGGGAGGTTGGGGTAATAGATCGTGTCGGTGACGTGCCGGACAGGTGGCACGTCACGGGATATTACTTATGCTTGTGTCCGCGATGGTTCATCCAGGCCAGCACCAGTCCGCCCACACCGATGAGCGCAAACCAGCCTAAACCGATATAGAGCTGTTCTATGGGAATATTCATGTCCGTTCCCTCAGTGTTAATACGGCTGCGCCTTCTATAAGAACAAACACACAGACGGACAGTAGTACCAGTAACCAGTCATGGTGTTCTAATCCGCCTGTATAGCCAAAAAAGCCAAACTCCCCGACCGCCGCGATTCGTAAGGTGTCGGCAATGGGCTTGGCTTGCTCGTTATTGAGTCGCATACGTTGCCCTTAGCCTCCTAGCATATCCGTCGCGCCACGGACGCTCAAGCCTTCTTCCGTCCAGTCGCGGTACCCTTCGCCTCATCCAGCCGTTCCCGCAGGTCCGTCACGCGGGCCGTGAGGACGGCGGACTGCTGTTCGGCCTGAACACGCCCTTGACGCTCCCGGTCCCGCTCCGCGCGAAGGGCGTCGATCTCCGCCTCCAGACGCGGTAGGCCCTCCAGTCGAAGTTGTGCCTTCGCCAGTTCCACGCGCGCGGACTCCGCCGCCTGGCGCTCGCGCCTGACCTCATCCCATGCGGCCGCGAGATCAGATACCAACTGCGCGGCCTTACCCTCGATGCCGGCGCGGTCGGCGGTCAGGCCCTCGATCTGTGCGGACAGGTCGCGGATGGTCTCCGCCTGGCGCTCATTCTCGGTGGCCAAGCCGGCGGCCGCCGCCTGGTGTTCCGCAATGTCGGATTCTAGCGGGGCCTTGGCCGCGGCGATCTCGCCCTGCATAAAGTCCAGGAGCGCGCGCTGTAGGCCGGGCGGTAGCGCCACGTCCACCGTGGCCCGGCGCTCGTGGGCGCCCCGCCACTCCTGCAGGAGCTTATTGATGGTCCCCATGCTGCCGCCGCCGACCTGCTCGCGTACGGCGCGCAAGGTGGGCTTGCTGCCGGCCGCCTGGATGCTGTCGGCAATGCCGGCGACCTGTTCGTACGTTACCGTTGCGTCGCGTCCCATGGGTGCCTCCTGATATGCTACGATATGATATGCTTGATACGCTATGATATGGAATAGCGCAAGGGGGCAGGCAGGTCGGCAGGTATTCCGCCGGCCCCCTGTCACACCATAGGCGAATCGCCCGCCACAACGCGCGCCAGCAAGACGAAATCCGCGACCTGATCGCGCGTTGCGTGATCCGCAAAACACGATGGCAAGCGACGTAAAACCGCGCGCTGTTCTTCTAATGGCGAGCCGGGCCCCGCGTTGTACAAGTCCATTACCCAGTCAGTGCATGCGGGCATTGGCCCCGCTTGTGCGCGCATGCCGGGGAATCCGGGGCGCGCGCGGGTAGCTCAGGCGCGCGGGACAGCGTTGGCTTGCGCTCCGTAAAATCTATGATGTCACCCATTTTTACCTCCTGATATATCGTCACTGTAACGAATGGTGGGCGCGTCCGTGCGCCCCTGCCGGCTCTCTAAACGATCTCGCGTAGCGGTCTCGGGGTCCAGAGCATATCTAGCTCTGCGCCAGCCGTGCTCACGATTTCCGCGATGCTGATGTACCCCAACTCGCGCTCATGGCCCACCGCCAGACCGAAGGCCTGTTGTGTGCCTAGGCCCGCGCGGTCTTTCTCGGTGATGTACCAGTGCCAGTCACCGCAGACGTAGTGCAGGTGAGCCACGGCGTCCAAGCCTTGGCTGTCGGTCTCGTAGGTCCGGGGCATGTGCGCGATGCGCTCGGCCATATCGAGGACAGCGCGGCGGTACTCGGATCGGCGGATGCTCGTGCAGCAAATCGCGGTGAGGGCGTCTAGCTCGCCTGTGGGCAGAAAAGCCGCGATGTCGCGTAGGCATTTGTCGACTTCGGGTAGTGATGGCAGGTCGTCCCACACCCCCGCGTCCACCTCGACCTTCGCCTCACCGAGGACGCCGATAGGACGGCACGCCTTTAGGCTCCGGCAAGGAGCGTGACGCAGCGCAGCGGAGGCGCGTCCCTTGTGAGGAGCCGTGCCGTCCAAGGCGCCCGGGCGAAGGGAGAGCGTGGCGTCGGGGACACAAGCAGGACTGGAACGGATTAGAGGCGCGGATGCCGGGGTTGGGTCATACCTTTGACCGAATATGACCGAATATCGCTGGCCGGGACTGTCATTGGGACCCCGCGCACCGGTCAGTCCCCAGGCTCGCGATCCCCAGAACCCCCACGGCCTTCCTCGTCATCACCCTCCCAGAAGTTGTCCGGCCTTTGCTGCGAGGGCTGTGGTGGTGGCATGTTCGGGATGGCCGTGGGGGGTTGCGCGCTGGAGGCTGGCGTCTGCCCGGTATCAAGACCACTAATAACGTCTAGCGCAATCGATGATCCTGGAAGTGCGGCGTCCAGCAGCAACCCAAGCCCAGCTTCGGCAAGCTTGTCACCGGCGCCATCCGCCCCGGTCTCCTTAACGGTAGTTGGTGATTGGGTGGCCTGTTTCGTTTCTGGGACAGCTCCAGGGGCCTGTTGGGTAGAGGAGCGTAGCGCCGCCCTCAGTTGGTGTGTAGCCGTTGCGCCCCTTATCGAAGCCCTGGGGTCGGGCTTACGAGCATGCGCATCACAATCGCAACCCTCTGCGGCATCAATCGCGAATTTGATCGCATCGGTCATTTGCCGACGATCGTTGAATATGTCCCCAAGTCGCTTTTGTGTGAAAAGGAGGCTTCCGCGCTTGTACGCTGCCTTCTCTCCGACCTCAGTCCGCCGGATCTCGCCGCAGTTTTGGCACGGCGCCAGCACGCCGACGTCGATCGCGATCTGTCGCGCCATCACGCTAACGACAGGTTCCGGCTCAGGTTTGGGCCGCCGTGCATCAGTACCCGCATCGCCGACGGCGTCTGGTGGTTCAGAGAATTGTGGGGGTGTGACACCCCATTGAGGTCTCTTGTACTCGGATGACAGCCAGACAGCCGTAACGCGGTCATTGCGCCGTGCCTGCGCCTTACTAATTAGTGCATATCTTAGAGACTATGGCTACGCCGCGTAGCGCGTCTCCGGATGCTGAAAGAATGATCGCACCCTATCCGGTGTCTTTTGCAGATGGCGCAGCCGGCTTATGACCGCCCGCAGGAGGTCCG
>JAJYRD010000061.1 GCA_021794275.1 Pseudomonadota bacterium
CGGGCAAGACCTACGAGTCCTACAACAGCATCGTGAAGAACAACGTCATCACCAATGACCAGAGCGCGTGTCTCGCCGAGTCGTCTTCGTATAACGCCGAGATCTACAACAATTCGTGCTATAACACGGCGATCGACCGCCATGCGGCCATCTATGTTGCTAATGAATCCGAGGTCGGCCAGGGTGGCACGAATGTAAGCATCCGTAACAACCTGATCGCCGACTTCTCGACGCGCCCCATGGTCGCGATCGGGCCCGGCGCCATGACCGACCCGAGCACCCTGCACATCGATCACAACCTCTATTGGGACCCGGCAGGGGTCACCTTCCAGTGGGACGGTCGGGGTATCTACGGCATGGGTCTCGCGCAGTGGCAACAGCAGGTCGGGCTCGATCTGGCGTCGGTCGCCGCGAATCCCCGCATCGCCGATACGACGACGCTTACGCTGAAGGCGCGAAGCCCCGCTATCGACGCAGGCGCCCGATTGGCCTCCGTCCGGCATGACTTCAACGGCGCCCGGCGGCCGCAGACCGGCCATTACGATATCGGCGCCTATCAGAATCCCGGATAGGGGGGACTTGTGCGCGCCACCCCGTCCCACGGGCGCGCTCAAGGCGTGGCCCCCCATCTTTTGCCTGCCGATCCCATCCTCCTTATACTGAGGCGCCATGATCGGGTCCCCAATTTCTCTTCGAGGTGTGATATGCGTGCGCGTTACGGAATCTTTGTGGCAGGCCTCATGACCGTCGCGGCGCTCACGGGCTGCGCGCGCAAGCCACAACCGGGGATCCTCGCGGTCGGTAAGACCTATACGGCGGCGGTATCGATGGCGATGATGACGTTCAAGGTGGTGGCGCGCCGGGGGCATGGTTGGTATGTCGTCCAGCTCCTGGGTCACAATCTGGAGCCCTTCACGGGAGCGAAGCCCGCCCTGATCAATGCCCGGCAGATGTCGGTATTGCAGGGCAAGGGCGCCGGCTAAGAGCGCGCCTTGCGGCCGTTTCGCAGGACTCTCGAGAGGGGGCGTGGACGGTCGCGGCCTCGCTTCATTTGGGACCGACGACCCGCGCCAGCGTCTTTTCCAGCTGGTCCCGATCCGCGGCACGCTTGGCGCCGGTGCGCCGGGCCAGGTTGTGTAGCTTGCGCTGCACTGCTGGCAAAACGGCGGCCTGCGGAAGCCCGATCAGAGCGAAGTCCGGCCGCTCGTCCTCGACAGATCGCAGGAACGCGCACGACGGCTCATCCAGCCAGCCGGCCACACGCGCTAGTAAAAGCTCGCGGATGTCCAATAAGGCTTCGAGTTCGATAGGCTCAGCCGTCATACCCTGGAAGTGCGCCCGGAAGGTCGCCGCAAAGTCCGCAGGCATGCGAGGCGCCAACATCTCCCAGGCCGGTTTGGGGCTCGCAGTCAGGTAGACGAGGAAAGTCCGCCAGAGCATCTGGCCTGCCCTTTCGTCCTTCAGTAACAGGCCGACATCGAAGAGATCGCGCGGATGCTGCCGCGAGAGCGCTGCGGCGAGCTTACCGGCATAGAGATCGGCGAAATCCAGCATTTGCACCGAGGCGAAACCAAACGTCTCCAGCACCCCAGGGCGCACCACCATGTTGCGTACTGGGTGCACCGCGCCGCGCATGACCGGCGTCGCCTCGATCTGCGCGCGCGCCCGGCCGCGACTTGCGACCAGCCGCGACTTGCGACCAGCCGCGACTTGCGACCAGCCGCGACTTGCGACCAGCCGCGACTTGCGACCAGCCGCGTGGCGTCTGCGCCTCCTCCAGCCGACAACTGCACCTGCAGCTGCAAGGGCCGAGCGCGCAGAGTATCGGCCAAGCGTCCGAGTGCTTCGGCGATCAGCTTCGCGTCTTCCGCATAGTCATGCACAGGCAGCCAAACCAAATCGATGTCCACCGATAATCGCGGCAGGTCGTGCTCGAAAAGATTGATGGCCGTGCCACCTTTGAGCGCAAACTCTGGTTCCTGCGCCAGCGTTGGGAGGATCTCGACCAACAGGCGTACGCGGTCGACGTAACGCCTATTCTGGTGGTCACCCCAGGTGCTCATCAAGGTCTCCGGGCAAGGTGATCTGGTACGTCGGATGCAGGCGCCCGCCAGGCACGAGCGCGCGCTTCCCTCGACCCAGGTTGACACCATCCAGCGACACACGCGACAGCCATGCATGCCGATGACGCTCGGCCAGCGCAAGGAAAAGCCTCTTGGCCTTGATGCTGTTGCAATGGCGGAGCAGGAGGCTCACCCGCTGGGGCCGTAGCGTGGTCATGGCCTGCATCAGCGCGTCAGTCTCGTAGATCAAGGCCCCGTCCGAGACGTCACCACATAGCTCCAGCATGGCCCGCTCCGGTGTGGAACAAACCAAGGCATCGGCGCCGGGGGCAGACTGGTGCCATGCTAGACCCTGTTCCGACAGTGTCTTCTCAGGCGCCTCTCTAGCGAACGAGATGCGCGGCAGATCAAACGGCCCCTTGCCCAGATAATCGAAGCGCTGCTTTAATCCGAGCCTGTCGAGCCAACCCGGCGGCCGCTGTGGTCCAAACATGGTGATCGTCCCCGGATCACCCAGGCGCAGGTAATGTTCGTGCCCGTGCAGGCTGAGCGCAAAGCGGCTTCCGACGTGCAGCGGCGTGTCCTCCCCGACCTGCAGGCTGCGAACGACGCCCTCCCACTGCAGGTGCCCACCCCTGCGCAGATAAACGCCGCGCGCCGGCGATACCAACCAGCCACTGCTCACATAGCGGGCGACGAGGCTATTGGAATAGCCGTGACCCCGCAGCCAGCGGCTTGATACCAGACGCGTATCGCTCAGTTCGGCTAAGAGAAGGTTTAGCTTTCCTGAATTTTGATCACTCATGGCGCCCAAAATACAGCCTCTGTACAGGTTTGCCAAGCCGATGCGGTTCGGTAATTCAGGAAAACGATCACTCACAGTGCTCATATGCGGGAAACTATAAACCGGCTGCCCTTCGTGGCGTTCGCTGCCAGGAAGCCACGGCTTCCTCCTGATTCTCGCAAGGAAGCGCTTGCAGCCGGCACAATGACATTGTCGAGCATTCACTCTGGCGCGTCAGGGAACGATTTAACCGCTTTAGCGGGTTGAGAGTGTCACGCTGTTTGCCAGGTTTGAGCGGGTCTCGCGGAATGGCCGTGCCACTGCATGTCTTGCGAGGAATATAATCGGGCAGGGTTCCGTGCTGGCATGGGCCGCTCCCGGCCGGGTACCACCCGCGCGCTCAATGCGCGGGTGGCGTGCCAGACATCCGGTGGCAGGTGTTCGCGGTCTTGCGCGAATCCCGCTTATAGGCGCCAGCCGAGGTTGGCGCCGTAGGACGTGGAGCCGGCCATGCGGTCGACCTCAAGGTCCAGGTTCATGAGCCCGAGGTTGATGTCGGCACCCACGTACTCCTTCGTGTCATAGACATTCACCGCGGACAGATTGCCTGTATGCGGGATACCGGCAGTGCGTACGCGGCCGACGCCGATATAGGGGGTGATGAACACGAAGCCTTTGGAGAGGCAGAGCTCGACCGAGCGCGTGTTCAGCCCCATTTCGCTCACCCCCGTCATTTTCGTGTAGGTGCCGCGCACCGTGAGCGCGGGCGCGAGCAGTCCGCCGCCGATCAAGGCGTAGCTGACATCCCCTCCGATCACGCGCACGTTGCTGCCGGGGATGCGGGTATACGTAAGCCCGACATCGAAGCCGAACGGCAGGCCCTTTTGGGCCTGGATGCTCGGCACGAAGACGTTATTGTTGCCGGATTGGGTCGCGGCCTGGTAGGCGCCCGCATGCCCGAAATGCGTATCCATGGCGGTCACACCGATGTCGAAGCCCGTAATCCCAAGCGGCGCGGCTGGCATCATATCCTTGTAGCTCACCGCGGCGCCTAGGTCTTGCGTCAGGTTCTGGAACTGCGCCTGACTCAAGGCGCCGACGTTGTTGACGCTATTGGCGTAGGCGCTGGCGCATGCGAGCGACGAGGCGAGTACCGGGAGAAGCCAGCGGCGGTAAGACATAAGAACCTCCTTGCTTTGTGATGTGTTTATTCGGCGACCGGAAAAAGTTTTCCTGGATTCAGGATAGCATCTGGATCGAATTGCGCCTTGATGGCCCGCATGAGCGCAAGTGTCGGGGCATCGATCGCGCGGCCGACGTAGTCGCGTTTCTCCATGCCGACCCCATGCTCGCCCGACAACGTGCCACCTAGCCGCAAGACCAGGTCGAAGACCTCGCTCAAGGCTGGTCGGGCTTGGCGTTCCTGTTCGGCGTTCTGCGAATCGTAGAGGAGATTCACGTGAATGTTGCCGTTGCCGGCATGGCCGAAGTTCACGATCGGAATGCCAAAGCGCAGGCTCAAGTCCTCGAGCCCCGCTATGAGCTCCGGTATGCGCGAGACCGGGACTACGACATCCTCGTTTAATTTATTCGGGGCGAGGGTCCGCAAGGCCGGTGACAGGGCCTTGCGGACCGCCCACAGCGCCTGCGCCTCCTCCACGGAGTTGGCGATGGTGATATCCAGCAATCCGCGCCCGCGGGCCGCCACCGACACCGCCGCCAAGGCCTCGTCCATCGCCGCCTCCGGTCCGTCCACCTCGATGAGGAGCAGGGCGCCTGAGCGCGCCGGTAATGTTTTTTGGAATTCGGGCACCATGCGGATCGCGCCGCCATCCAGAAATTCCAGGACGTAGGGCGTCACCGGCTGCGCCATGATGCGCGAAACACCGTGAGCGGCGGAGTGCATGTCTTCGTAAACCACGCGGAGAGTGCGTCGCGCCGCGCCAAGTGGGGTCAGCTTCAGCGTCGCTTGGGTGATGATGGCGAGCGTCCCTTCCGAGCCTATCAAAAGGCGCGTGAGGTCATAGCCCACCGCGCCCTTGGTCGTGTCCACTCCCGTCCGGATCAGATCTCCGGCGCCCGTCACGGCGCGTAGCCCGAGGACGTTTTCACGCACGGTCCCGTACTTCACCGCGCGCGGGCCGGCCGCGTTCACCGCAATGTTGCCTCCAACGCTGCAGTACGCCGCGCTCGTGGGATCGGGGGGCCAGAAAAAGCCGCGCGCTGCGGCCGCGCGCTGGGCCTCTTGGTTCGTGACCCCGGGCTCTACCCGCATGAGGCGATTGTCGGCGTCGACCTCGATGATGCGCCGCATGCGCTCGAGAGAGGCTACGACGCCACCTTTCAGGGGGACGGCGGCACCAGCAGTCCCGGTACCGCGCCCGCGCGCCACGAGCGGGGTATTGTGGTGCCGGCAGGCCCTTACGATGGCCTGTACCTCGTTTTCGGTCACGGGGAAGACGACGGCCTCCGGGAGGCTGTGCTTGCGGGAGTTGTCGTAACCGTACACAAAGCAATCGCCGGGATCCGTGAGTACGCGATCCAGGCCCACGGCCTCCACCAGTGCGCGATACAGGGCTTCAAGCGCCGCTGTCACGCCGGATCCTCTCGACCAGGGCAGTCGTCGATCGATCATAGCGGAACGGGATGGATAAGACGCGCCCGCCCCGCGCCGTCACGGCCTCCGCTCCGACGATCGCACCGACCGGCCAGTCGCCACCTTTGACCAGGATGTCCGGCTTCACCGCAAGGATGAGATCAAGGGGGGTGTCCGCATCAAAGGACAGCACCAGCGATACGCTCTCGAGCGCCGCGAGTACCGCCATGCGGTCATCCAGGGCGTTGACCGGACGCTCCGGGCCCTTGTTCAGGCGCCGCACCGAAGCGTCGGTGTTGACGGCGACGATGAGCGACGCGCCGAGCGCGCGGGCCTCTTCGAGGTAGGTCGTGTGGCCACGGTGCAAGATGTCGAAGCAGCCGTTAGTAAAGACCAGGGGTCGCTTCAGTCTGTCGGCTCGTGACAGCCCTTCCGGCCCGGACGTGGCGATCTTGTCGGCGATCATGACCGGTATTGAAAAAGCTCGACGATGCTGCGGACATGGGGGATGACGCTTGCCGCGAGCGCCGCCTTGTCGCCCAGGGATTTGGGCACGATGCCGAGCAGATAGACTACGCGGTGCGCGGTGACAACTTTGATGTGTGCGGGATCGAGGCCGTCGGTCGCGAGCGCCGATTTGACGCGCAGAGTGATCCACGAGTCCGTGAGGCGCGACGCAAAAGAGCTGGGCGGCGCAAGCCGCAGCTGATCGATGATGCGGTGAACGCCGTGCAGGCTACGCACAAGGCGGAGGATGCGCGCCCGGTACTGGGCGTTGCCGGCCTCCCCGGTGAGCAACACGAGGCCGTTGACACTTGTGACGTCCACGTGGGTGTCGCGGCGGAGGTTTTTGCGCGCGGAGATCAGGGCCTCCGCTCGAAATTTTATGAGGGTGTCGTCGACCACGGCGGCCGCGCTGCGATGGCCATTCACGATACTGGCCCCGGTCGCGGCGCCCCCCACCACGAGCGGTGTACAAGCGGCCAAGGCGAGCCCCAGAGCAGCCGCGGCCAGCAAGCGCGTGAACGCCGGGGCGTATCTCGGTCTCATTTCAGTCGTGCCCAAGAAGCTGATAGTCGATCAGGTCGCAAAGGCAGTGTATGGCCATGAGGTGGACCTCCTGAATCCGGGCCGTGGAGGGACCGGCCACGCAGATGTTGACGTCCTCTTCGGTGAGCACGGAGGCAAGGTCCCCGCCGTCGCGTCCGTTTAAGACCACGCAGATCATGTTGCGTTCATGGGCGGCCTGGACCGCGCGTATCACGTTCGCGGAGTTGCCCGAGGTCGATATCGCAAGCAGCACATCGCCTGTATGCCCGAGGGCCCGTACCTGCCGGGCGAAGATTTCCTCGAAATGGTGGTCGTTCGCGATCGATGTCACGGTCGATGCGTCCGTTGTCAGGGCCACGGCCGGGAGACCGGGCCTTTCCGCCTCGAAGCGGTTCAGGAGTTCGGAGGAAAAGTGCTGTGCGTCGGCCGCTGATCCACCGTTGCCGCAAGACAGTATCTTCCGGTCATTCAGCAGCGCGTGGATCATGACCTGCGCGCCACGCGCGATCAGGGGCGCAAGTGCGTCCCGGCACTCCTGTTTCGTTTGGATGGCTTCGTCGAAGTGATGGAGCACCCGCGATACGAGTGCGTCCTCGGTTTCCTTTTCAGACATTGGATAACGCCCTCTTAGAGCGAGAATATAGACAGCATGGCCTCTGGGGTCACTGACCTGGGGTTTTGCGAGGAGCCTCTTTTTGTTTCGAAAACAGTCCCCGATAGGGCAGGAAGGTGTCCAACAGCTGCGGGAGGCCTCGCTGAAACTGTGCCCACACGAGGGTCCGTCTAATGACATCGTCGCGTCGCACGCTTAAACCTCCGGTGAGACCGTTGTAGCGTCCGCCGCCACCTAGACTCAATTGATCTATCCGTCCGACCAATCCCTCGGCATCGGCGCCGAAGGCATAAAGCCTTGCAAGCGGCGTTTCATCATAGTGGTGGGCGTGCGGCAAGGTCTTGCGCAGGCGCCCCATGCGTCCGTTGGCTACCAGCATCCAGGGCATGTCGCCGAACATGATCCCATCCATGTCGCGGTCGTATACGGGATCTGGCCGTCCGGTGAACACGGACGACGTGGAGTAGACGGGTAATGTATCGGCATGGTCGTAGTCAAGTTGCGGTTTTATGAGGCGCGCGTCTGCGGCGTCGGCGACAAGGAATACGAAGCCCACGTCTTGGCGCCTGCGCGCCGTGAAGGCAAGCGGCATGTGCAGGATACCCTGAAGGCGCGCCGCCCGGGCCCGGCTTTGGGTGATATTGAGCAAATCCTCCACGGGGTGCACGTAGGTCGTAGCGCCCGGTGTGTACGAGGTTTGCGAGACCACAAGACCGCCCAGATGGCGCCACCGGCGGGCGAACGCGCGGCGCATGCGATGCCCGAAGCGCGAGTCGGGGTAGAGGATCGCAGCGCGCGTATGCCCGTCAAGGTAGGCCCGATCGGCCGCCTGCCGGGCCTCGAGCGTACGGGCCAGGCTGAATTGATAGACGGGGACGTGCGCGTCATCGTGTTCGGGGCCATTCTTCGCGAGGCCGAGTAGCAAGGTCGGGACCGTAATCGATGCCTTCTCGGCCACGTTCGCGACCGCGTCGGCGCCAAGCGGTCCTACGATGAATTGCGCGCCGCGCTCTACGGCCCGCTTGTAATCACGAGCAGCCGCGCTCGGGTCGTTCCCGATATCGTAGACGTAGATGGCGGGGTGCCCGGGAAGCGGATGGGCGCGCGCCATGTCGACGAATCCGCGCTCGACCGCCTTGGCGGCTTTGGCGAATGGCGACGTGAGTGGCAGCAGCAGCGCTATGGCGCGCGGAGCGGCGCGCGGGCGCCCTTTGGCCCCAAGTATGGTAGTCAGAAACGTCGATGTCGGGACGAACTTTGGGTAACGCTTCTGCCATTGACTCACGGCGGTCGCCAAGCGCTGCGAACGTGGCGGGTAGCGGCGCGCGATCCTCTCGAGCTGGGCCCAGGCGCCGACCGCGCCCGTCGGATGCCGATGGTACAGGCGACGGAGGGTGGCGCGCGGCAAGGCGGCGAGGTCATGCCAAAGGGCGGTCTCGTTGTTGGTGAGGCGCCTGTGGGAGACGAGTAGACGCTCGCGGTCGATCATGTCGTGCGCGGCGCGCGTCGGGTGCCCGAGACTCAAGGATGCCTGCGCCTCCACGCGATCGATCTCGGCGAGCAGACGTGGAGGGAGGCCGGGGTAGGCGTGCGCCTTGCGCGCCTCCCGATAGGCCCGGCGCGCGTCCCCGAGCGCCGCCGCGATCTCTCCTTCGAGGACGTCTTTGCGCGCGGCGAGGCGCGCGGGCAGGGGCGGCTTTACCCCGCCTAGCTCGTGATGGGCCTCGCGCAGGGCGCCGGCGCGTACCAAGGCCTCGGCCCCCCTCAGGGCGTAACGCGCTCGAGTCGCGCCGGTAGTGCCCCGGGCCAGATGTTGGTAGGCTTGAGAGCCCTTGATGTAATGACCATGCCGGACCGCGCGCGCCGCTGAGGCGGCCGTGGCCGGTCGGGCGCCCGAATGCAGGGTGGGCACACAGCCTGCGAGGCCGAGGCCCATGAGACTGAATGCAAGGAAAACATCGGAGGCGCGTCGCGGCGAGGAACGATTCATGGGCAAAGTATCCGAAACGGCGCGTGAAATGTCTATCTCTAGTCGGCGCCGGTCATGACCCCGGGGCTGTATGTCGTCGCCACACCGCTTGGTAACCTCCAGGATCTGTCGCCGCGCGCCCTCGAGACTCTGCGATCCGTGGCCCTGATTGCGGCCGAGGACACGCGACATTCGCAGACCCTGTGCCGCCAATGGGATATCCGCACCCCCCTCGTCTCGCTGCACGATCACAATGAGCGTGATCGGCTGGAGGGGCTTGTGGAGCGGTTGCGTGGCGGGGGGGCGGTGGCACTCATAAGCGACGCCGGGACGCCTCTCATCAGCGACCCTGGGTACCTGCTGGTGCGCGCCGCGCGCGGTGCAGCCGTGCCCGTGTACGCCGTGGCGGGCCCAAGCGCCGTTGTAGCGGCGCTTTCTGTGGCCGGCATCCCTTGCGATCGCTTCGTCTTCGAGGGGTTTCCGCCCGCCCAGGGGGCGGCCCGTCGCGCCTATTTCGAGACATTGGCAGCAGAGCCCAGGACGCTCGTGTTTTATGAATCCCCGCACCGGTTGGCGGCGAGTCTCGCCGATCTGAGCGATATCTTCGGCCCGGAGCGCGAGGGGGCCTTGCTGCGCGAGCTCACGAAGCGTTTCGAGGAAGGCGTGCTTGGTACGCTCGGGGATTTGGCGGGGCGGGTGCGCGAGGCTGCGCCGAAGGGGGAGTGCGTCCTGGTCGTGCGCGGCGCACCGACCGTAGCCGATGAAGGCGAGGGGGAGCGAGTCCTTACGATCCTACTTAATCAGTTGCCCGTGCGTCAGGCGGTGGATCTGACGGTCGAGATCACGGGCGCCGCCAGAAAGCCTCTCTATGCCCGAGCACTCGTTGTGAAGGGACGGTAAAGGCCCCCTTTGCTGGCCCCTATCCCTTTATGGAGCTGTTTGCTTGGCGCGCCCCTGTTTTATGATGCCGGGACACCCAGGGCTGTTGGGTGCGCCGGTCTTCTCGGGGTGTCTCCCGCCGGACGCCGGCGTGGGGTCGAACGCGCCATCTTTCATCCGCTCTGGCATGTGTGTGAATATTAGTATTTAATTGATATTTGTCAGGCGTTCCCTTGAGGTAGGTGGACGGGCATGCCAGTATCTCGACCATAAAATTATGACCGGGTTCGGGAGGCAACTCCCTGGCGCCACGGTTATATTTCAAGTCCTAAGCGATCGCAGTGGGGAGGTTTTCAAAGACTATGAAAGCAGGACGTATGAGCTTAGCTGTGGGCTTTGGGCTGGTGGTTGCGCTCGGCGCGACGGTTGGGACGCGGGCAGGCGCGGCGACCCACCCGGCAAAACCCAAGGTCGCCAAGGCCGCCAAGGCCAAGGCCCCGATCCTGACCGGGCGGCGGCCGCCGCTCGTGGCCCCTGGGATGAAGATGCCCGCAGTGGTGGCCAGCACCTGCTCGGCCTGTCACGGGATGACCGGCATCT
>JAJYRD010000066.1 GCA_021794275.1 Pseudomonadota bacterium
CCCATGATCCGCGTGCAGTGTTCATTGATCTGCGGCAACGGGCATCCCATGATGCGCGCGCCGGTGCAGGTCTTGACCAAGGCGGCGTTCAAGACCTGGGTGGCAAATAACAGTTTCTGAGGCGCCGGGTCGATCGGCAGGACTTGATTACGGGATAGACAGAGGAAATCACGATGGCGACTACAGATGTTCAGGGGCGGGCAGTAGCGGGAACAGGGGGAGGGGAAACCTTCGCCTGGTCCATGGTTTTGCCCATGGTACGCGCGGCTTTATTCGGGTTGATCGGATATTTTGCCGCGGCGTGGATCACGGCGATGGCCGCACACACGGTGATGGTGAACCCTTTGCCGGCGGCGATTGGGTATATCGTCGGCTTGTTGGGCTGGGTCATGGGGAGCGGCATCTGGGACGGGTGGATTCGGCGCGCGTTTGGCGGCGAAGAGTCACCGTCGCTGACCGGGCCGGCGCGGTATTTCCGCTTCAGTTCGGATCCCAAGGCGACAGCGGTGCGCTATGTGTTTTTCAATATCACCACATTCCTGTTCGCTGGGCTTGCGGCGATGGCGATCCGTATCGAGCTATTGACGCCGGACTCCACAGGCTGGTGGCTATCGGAGGTGCACTATAACCAGACCTTCGGTATCCATGGCCTGATGATGCTCCTTGGCGTCGCGGCCTCGGCCATCGTAGGCGGCCTGGGCTATTACCTATTGCCCATGATGCTCGGATCCCGGACGGTGATTTTCCCGCGCCTGCTGGGTCTTAGCTGGTGGCTTCTACCGCCGGCAGCGCTCGCGGTGTTCATGAGCCCGACAATCGGTGGCTTCCAGACGGGTTGGTGGGGCTATCCGCCGCTTGCGCAGAATAGCGGTGCCGGTATCGTGTTCTATACCTTGGGCGCGGCTACCCTGCTCACGAGCTCCGTGCTCGGCGGTATCAACATCGTGGGCACCATGGTCTACATGCGCGCCAAGGGCATGAGCCTGGGTCGTGTGCCCATGTTCGTGTGGGGCCTGTTCGCGGCCGGTACCATATTGATCGTGGAGGCACCGGCGACCTTTACCGGGACCCTGATGGATCTTTCGGACATGATCCTGGGCAGCCACTTTTACACGGGCCCCACAGGTCACCCGCTGGCCTACGACGATCAGTTCTGGTGGCTGTTCCACCCCGAGGTGTACGTGTTCGTGTTGCCGGCATTCGCCTTGTGGCTCGAAATCCTGCCGGCCGCCGCACAGCGTCCATTGTTTGCGCGTAACTGGGCCATCGCCGGCATTCTCGGTATCACGATGATTGGCGCCATGGTTGGCGTGCACCACTACTTTACGGCGGTGAGTGCAACGCGTATGCCGATCTTCATGACCTTGACCGAGACCATCTCGATCCCAAGCGGCTTCGTGTTCCTCTGCGCCTTGGGGACCTTGTGGGGCGCGCGTTTGAAGCTGTCGTCGCCCGCGTTGTTGTGTCTTATGGCGATGATGAACTTCTTGATCGGTGGCCTCACGGGCATCTTCAATGCTGACGTTCCGGCTGACCTGCAGCTGCACAACACCTACTGGGTGATCGCGCATTTCCACTACACGATCCTGGGCGCGGTGATCTTCAGCTGGCTCGCGGGGCTGTACTGGTGGTTCCCGAAGGCAACTGGACGGCTGGTGAATGAATTCTGGGCGAAGTTCCACGCCTGGTGGTTCTTCATCTTCTTCAACATGACCTTCCTGCCCATGTTCATCCTCGGTATCGAGGGGATGAACCGGCGGATCGCGGTGTACTTGCCCTACCTGCACCCCTTGAACGAGTTCGTGTCGATCTCGGCGTTCTTCTTGGGTGCGGGTTTCCTGATCCCGCTCGCAAACCTGCTCATCAGCTGGCGCTCTGGGGAGAAGGCACCGCAGAACCCGTGGGGCAGCAAGTCGCTCGAGTGGCATTCGCCCTCGCCTACGCCTTACATCGTGTTCCCCGAAGGGAGCGATGTCACGGTGGTTGGTCCCAATGACAATTACGCCGCTGGTGCGCCGGAGCCTTTCGTCTGGGCCCCGACGGCCGCTGGCAAGTAAAGCGATCCGGAGGAGTAACGTATGGCAGTCAATGGAACGAATGGGTTGATGGACCCGGCCCCGGAGCGAGCCAAGCGCGGCGCCTTCTTCTTCCCCATGCTGTTTGTGGGGATCATCGCCGCTGCGTGGTTTCTGGCACGCTTCATGTGGGCAGGTACCACCGTACCGAAAGGTGCGGATTTCGGGGTGGGAGCCGGGCTTACCATCCTCATGATACTGAGTCTCGGCCCCATGTTCGGGGCCCGTGGGAAGCTGAGCCGTGGGCAGGACGCGGCGGCTCTTGGCAACTTCACGATCTTGCTCGTGGCCGGCGTGCTCATGATCGCGGGCATCGTCTCCACTTGGGGTGCGGTGCCGATTGGATCGGCCTACGGTGGCGTCTATGACGTGACGAGCGGCTGGATTGGCCTCTACTTCGTAGGTGGCGTGCTTGGATTGCTTGCAAGCCTTATGAAGGGCAAGCGGGTCCCAGCGCGGTTTAGTGGCGAGCGGTGGGTCGCGCACAACGTCCTTAGTTTCTGGGGCGAGTTGGTGCTTCTCTGGACTGTGTTCTTTGTCGTGTTCTATCTTGCGTAATGGCCTTGGCCGTTTAGCAGGATAAGGAGGAGTTTGGTATGGACATGTCGCATCTATCGTTCGTGATCCCGACCGGGGCCGATACGCCGATGTTCTTCTGGTTGACCGGCTTCATTGGTTTTCCGGTCACTTTCTTGTCGATCTACTTTTGGTGGCTCTTAAGGGAGGTCGGGAAGGAAGATCGGCTGCGAGTCTTGAATCGGGCCGATGAAAAGGCTCAGTATTAAAAGGCAACAGCGTAGGTGATTAAACGCAGGGCGCCCGCGAGGCGCGCCCTGCGGCTTTTTTAAACAGAAAAGCTTTAAAGGGGTTTAACGAATTCCAGCCCGGCGAACGGCGATGTCCATGAGGAGCGTTCGAAGGGTGATAAAAGTGGATTGTGGCGTGCGCAAGGTACGCTGCGCATGACCGGCACGCTGAGTTTTCGTGCCGCTTAACAGTGAAAGGTACGAGGGTCCGGAGAGATCATGAGCGCACAATCGAAGGTACCAGAGGCTCGGGGAGATATGACTGAGGCGCCGGCCTTGACCGGGTCATGGCAGGAGCCGACTCGCGTGCCTGCGCGAGCGCTCGGGCTCGATCTTGCGGTCGTTCTGTCGTATTGCGAACTGACCAAGCCGCGGGTCGTGAGTCTGCTCATCTTCACCGCGATGGTCGGGATGTTGCTGGCCTCGCCGACGAATCTTGCGAGCGTTCCTTGGACGGTGATTTTTTGGGCGAACGTGGGAATTGCGTTCGCCTCTGGCGCCGCCGCAGCGATCAACCACGTGGTAGACCGTCAGATCGACGGACAGATGAAGCGGACGCACTCGAGGCCGCTCCCGAACGATGCGGTATCGGTAACGGGGGCGCTCGTCTTCGCGACCATGCTCATGGCGATCTCGATCGTGGTGCTCGTGGTCTTCGTGAACCAGTTGACCGCGATCCTGACAATGGCGGGCCTAGTGGGCTATGCCGGCATCTATACGGGTTTCTTGAAGCGCCGCACACCCCAGAATATTGTCCTGGGGGGGGCGGCCGGAGCGATACCACCGGTGCTTGGGTGGGCAGCGGTGACCGGTCATGCGCCCCTCGAGAGCTGGTTGCTCTTTCTCATCGTCTTTTTGTGGACGCCCGCGCATTTTTGGCCGCTCGCCATCTATCGCCGCGAGGAGTATGCCCGAGTCGGAGTCCCGATGATGCCGGTGACGCGTGGCGTGCGGCACACAAGCTGGCTCATCCTTGGATATACGATCGCGACCGTTGCTGCGACAGAATTGCCCTTTTTTGTTCATAAGATGGCAGGTATGCCCTATTTAATTGGAGCGAACCTCCTGGGTGCGGGATTTTTGTATCACGCGGTCCGGCTAATCTCGGCGCCTGAAAAGCATAACCCGATGCGCATGTTTGGCTACTCGATCGCCTACCTGGCGGTGCTCTTCGCACTGTTGTTGGGTGATCATTATCTTCAAGGGTTTTGAAGGCTTGGCAGGCTCAAGCGTACGTTTGTGAAGAGGGCGAGAAAATGATGGAAGATCAAGGTAACGGGCTTGATATTGCGAGGGAAAGTGGCGAAGGGGCGAGCGGCAACGTTGTCTTGCTTTTGCTGCTAGCGTGGGCGACAATCGCCTTGGGCGGATATTACATCGCTATTCGAATGATAACCTAGGCAGCGGTTGTACCGCACTTTAGCGAGTATGCGGGCGATCGCGAGCCTGGGGGCGCAAAGAACGCGAGGCATCCACGGGAGGGGCTAGGCCGGTGGATGGCGAGGGCGACAGGGTGGCTGAGAATCTCGGCGTTTGACGGGGACGAGTCACGTTCAAAATGGTGCACTTAGGAGAATGTATGAAGAGCTATGAAGGAACGATGGGGAGCATGAATCGGTCGCGTATCGCCAAGGGCGTGGCGGTGGCTGTAGGCGCGATCTTCAGCGTGGGCGTGGCTTGTGCAGGCCTCGTGCCGACCAGCGCGTTCAAGAAAGCGACCCTGCCCCAAGTGAAGGCGATGTTGGGCAAGGATAACGGTAAGGCGAGCGGCAAGACTGTCACCTATGGCAAGAACGCGCATGTGGTCATTGCTGCGGTGTTGCCGGGGTTTCCCTTCCCGAGCTTTGAAATTCATCACCTGAAGAACCCGACGCTGGATATCGCGGCGGGCGCGACTGTGAAGTTTACGTTCATCAACACCAACAAGGGCTTTGGCCATAGCTTCGACGTGACCAAGAAGGGTCCGCCGTACGCGGTCATGCCGCAGATCAACCCGGTTTTGGTTGGTACCGGGTTCTCGCCGGTTCCGGCGGGCGGCAAGTTCGGTTACGCGAACTTCACCTGGAAGGCCGCCCCGGGCACGTACTATTACGTGTGTGAGATCCCGGGACACGCCGCCACCGGCATGTTCGGGAAGATCGTGGTCAAATAAGCTGCAAAGACGGGAAGCGGCGCGCGTAGGGTGACCACCCAGGGCGGGCGTCGTTGAGTGCCGGGAAGCCGGGGTGCGGTCTCGCCCCGGCTTTTTTTATGGGAGCAAAGTGTAACCTGCTAAGCGGGTTTTCGGATGCCGTTCGTCTGGCTGCGGTTCTGCGGGAGGCGTCAATGGTAGGTCTTGGGCCGGAGGTGCGGTAAGATCGGGTGTGCTGTCGCCTTCATTGGGGGCGATCGGCAAAGCTTCAGGTAAGCGTTTTGGCGGCCCCCCAGCACGTAAGGGGCGCGGCGAGTCGGGAGGAGCGGAAGGTATGGGCGGATCGCAAGCGGGGCTTGGGATGAACTGGCGGGGTGTGGGGCGCCGGTGGAAGGGGATCTTGGCGGGGCTCGTGGTGCTCGGAGCCGTCTATATGAAAGGGTTTACCGCGGCCGGCGTCCATGCTGATAGTTGGCACTTTTGGGCGGCCGACCTTAATCCCCTGCCGTGGCTTGGGGCGATGATGCTGATGGCTGTCTATTGGGCGCGTTATGATCGGTATAGAGCGGAAGGTGGGGCGCCCGATCTTTGGTCGGCCACGCGCGCTCTGTCCTTCGTTGCGGGCGTACTGCTGGCCCTTGCGCTCTGGGAATCCCCCTTGAACGGCTTTGTGGTGAGGTCCATGACGCTCTACACGTTCAAGCTCATGGGGGAATTCGAGCTTGCAGCGCCGTTGCTCGTGTTGGGGATCCCTTTCGGACTTATTGACACCACGCGGGCCAGGGGCAGGCTTTGGAGCGGCTTGCGATTCCTGCATCATCCGTTGGTGACGACCGTCGCGCTTGCGATCATTCTCGCCTTATGGGATATGTCGGCGCAGATGGCGCTCGGCCTGCGCGATGCGCTCATTTTCAGCATCCTTCCCGGCGTCTATCTGGGGCTTGGCATGATGGTCTGGATACAGTCATTGCGGGCCCTGCCGGACTTCCCGAACTTCTCGAGCCACCTGCGCAAGGGCATCTACGTCTGGGCGATGGAAACGACGATGATGGGAATGGGCGCCATGTGGTTCTGGAGCGCCATGAAGGACTTGAACCCCTCGATCGGCGAGCCGCTGGTATGGGGCCTCAGCCGGAGGACGGACATCCACATGGCGGGGGCTACTATGATGGCGCTGTCCTTGCCGACGATGTGTCTCGTGTTTTGGCATTTCTGGCAGTGGATTGCAAGCGTGGTGGGCGTGTCGGAAAACGACGACTACGAGCGCGTTGCGGTGAACCGGCAGGAGGTTTGAATCGGGGCGGCGGGCCGTGGCGTGCGGGTTTCAACCAGAGACGGCTTCGGTATGAGTGGGTCAGGAGGGTGCGTGCGACGGCTTTTGGCAACGGCGATGTTGGTATTGGGGGTGGGGGTGGCGAGCGCCCATAATGTGTTCTTTTTCGGTGCGCCGGTCGCGGGCGCCACACGCGCGAGCGTGAATGCCGCGCTCAACCGCGCCGGCTTTCATATCCCGAAGAAGGGCCCCGAGGAGTGGTACGATACCTATAGGATCAATGGTCAGCTGGCGAATTTGCAGGGCGCGAGCCGCCTTACCGTGAACTTCACCCGCGGCGGGCGCTTCGCGATCGCCCAGTACACATTCCCGAGCTTCCAAAACATCCGCCAGGTGAAGAACATCATTACGATGGTGGCCTATAAATACGGCCGACCGACGAGCATGAGCGGGAACCTGAAGCAGGGCGCCGTGGTGGCCCGCTGGCTGGAGCCCGGAAATACCGAGGTCAAGGTGTGGCGAGGTACATCCTCGACCACGACCTATATGGACCTTGAGAATGTCGGTGCCCTGAAAAGTATGCGGGCGGAGTATCCGGCGATCGCGAGGTCTCTGGGTACATCTCTGCCAAGCTCGGCCGCTTCGGGCAAAGGGCAATGGGAGCCGCCGACGCCTTCGGATGTGACGACGCCGGATTCGAATCATCCGATTCCCATGAAGTGGGAGTTCGCGATTATTTCCGTGTTCTCCGTGCCGGCGCTCATCATTGTCTTCTTCGCGCACTTCCTTGCGCGCGTCACGCGCATGCCTCCATCCGTGAAGGCCGTATTCCGCGTGAGCATGGGCCGTATGGCGCAATGGTTCCGCAGGCCGGCATGGAAGAGGCGCTGAGGCGAGATCAAGGGAGCATCATCTGCTTGCCCAACCGCGCGCCACCATTCCGGCCCGCGCGCATGCGCTGCTTGGACTGAAGGCTGTCTCCTCGTCCCGGGGAGACATTGGCCTGATGGTCGCCCGTGGCCGGTATCCGCACAATGCGGGGGCGGCGGCGTAACCTGAGCGCGGCCCGAAATCAACCTTCCGTGGACCCCGGGGGTCGTCGTTTCCGACGATTCCCATAGGGGACTTTTCGCGCGAATCGCGCATACGTGACGCTCAGAGGGGGTAGGGTTGGTACACGTTGGGGCGCGCTTTGGGTGGTGACCAACGCGAAGGTCTTTCAGCAGGGAATACCCGTCGTCTTCGTGCACAGCCTCGTGATCGCTAGCCGTTACATGCTCCCAGCAGCACGGCTCTTGGCGTCTTTGGCGCCTGTGTTCGTGGCCGACCTCCCAGGCTACGGCAAGAGCGCAAAGCCGCGCCACCTGCTTCGCGTTTCTGAACTCGCCGACGTGCTCGCGGAGTTTCTTGATGCGCGTGGTTTCGAGTCCGCCCACTGGGTAGGCAATTCCTTTGGTTGCCAGATCATCGTTGACTTCGCGGCGCGGCATCCGCATCGGGCGTAGCGCGTGGTTCTTCGGGGCTCCACCGTGGATGTGGAGGCGCGGAGCGGCTGGGCGCAATTTCGCCGACTCGTCGCGAATTCCCGCTATGAGCCGGCATCGCTTACCGCGATCCGATGGGAGATTATTGGCGGGCCGGCCTTTGTCGGGCCTTGGGAACGGCACGCATGGCCCTTGCCGACCGTATCGAGGATAAGATGCCGGGCGTCGTGGCGCCTACGCTCATCGTGCGCGGCGAGCGCGACCCCTTGGTGCCGGAGCGCTGGGCGCGGAAGCCACGGGTTTGGCGCCGCGGGCGGAGTTGCGCGTCATCAAAGGACAGGGTCACGCAGTCAACTACGCGGCGCCCGTTGCCGTCATGCGCCCGTTCTCAATCTCTGATGGCCGCGGGCTCGTGTCGTTATATCGCGAATTTTGACTCGGCATCGGCCCTGCCGCGGGCTACCGCCGGCGCACTTTCCGGGAGAGATTTCGCGTTGATCGACACTATGCCGATGGGCGTGGGGGCTCTGGTGCGAGCCTCGCCCCTTGATCAATCGCATGCCTGACTGGCTACGGCGCTCGCTTTACCGCGCCAGCGGAACACTCGAGGCGGTCCCAGAGGCGGTGGCGGGGAGGCGCTGATCTCGGGAGTGTCGCCCGATGGACCGTGGATCGCTATCCTAGGCGCCGCTACCCAGCGGCCTTCATTGGGGCATCGAATGGTGCGGCGGTCCACCTGGCCGCAGCCCTCGGAACCCCATGGCTTCCACAGACTTTCCTCATGCCCGTGCGCAAGCGTGGGGGGGCAGCCGGCCGACCCCGCCACCGACGCGCAATGGGTCTTGCCGCTCGCGCGCCAGATCCTCCGCCGCCATCCTTACCTTCAGCTCCATCACATCCACGACCCGAATCAGGATCATCTCATGATCGCCGGTATGAGCTATTTCCGAATGAACTCTCCCACCGCTAAGCCGCTTACGTGGTTGGTGCGGGGGTTTCTTCCCTCACGAGAAGATTTTCCTGGTTCCTTCCCTCGAATAGAGGGTGCTCCGTCCTCTGCGTCCGACCGTTTCCGGCTACACGACTTACGATGGACTCCACAGGTGTAGATTCGGACCGCACCGGGCCTATTTCTTCGTTTGCTTTCTGCCGAAATATCCCACAGCGCTTGACTTCCTTCGGCGCGTAGCCGCCAGAGAGCAGCCACCGCACACCGCGCCTAGCGATGACCCGCGCGGCGTTGTGATCGGCATTGTTTTGATGCCCGCAGGCTTGGCAGACAAACGCGGATTGCGAAACCCGATTGTCAGGACGGATGCGCCCACAGAGGGCGCATTCCTGCGAGGTTTGATGAGGGTTGATCTTGATGCACAACTTACCAGCCTTGACGGCCTTGTATCTGGTAAAAGTAACCGTTTTACCCCATGCCACAGTGAGGATTTTCTTGTTCAGTCCGGCCTTCGCCGCCGCCCTGTTTTTGGCCCATTTGCCATTTTCGTCCTTCTTGGCCTTGGGTTTCTTCGTCATCCCTTTGACGTTCAGGTCTTCGTATACCAGCAGAAGATGGTCGGGATTGTCCACAACGGCCCGGCTGGTCTTGTGGGCGAAGTCCTGCCGGACATTCTTGCCGTACTGATGAGACCTGGCGAGGCGCTTTTTCGCCTTTTGATGGTTCGCGCCGGTCAGGCGTTTTTCCTTGATCGCCCGTGTGCGCTGTCGCGCCATCTGGCGTTGATACCGTTTCGCCTGGCGCGCCTTTTTCTCCAGGCGCTCCTTCTGGACAGGGTCGAAGTCGAAGGTCTCTCCGTGATTCCCCGCCAGCGGTTTTTCCACGCCGTGATCTCCGCCGAAGGTTCTGGACAGCAACTCTTCTTCAGTGAACTTAAGCAACCATTCCACGGTGTCCGCTTCGTCGGGCACCTGTCGCGCATCCTCGTTGCTGAACGAGAGAAACCATTTTCCGGCTTCCACGCCGATGCGAATGGAGTTAGGGATGCGATAAACCCGGTGCGCGTTGAACAGGATGTCGCCGACCGCAATCTTTTTGGTGCCGACCGTCAGCCGGTTCCCCAATACCTCGCCGGTTTTGGTATCCACAATCGGCGAGAAGGTAAATAGTTCCGAGGTGAGCCACACGGCTTGCCGTCCGATTTTCTTGCGGATTACCGGGCGTCCGCCCAATCCCTGGAGATATCGGGCATACGCCTGCCGCCAGCGCACCGCGCCGTTTCGCAGCACCTGGGATGGGGCTTCCTTGAGCCAAGGTGTGAGATCCGGATGGATGTAGCGGCTGTACTGCTGGTCCACTGCAGCAGTGTCTGGGCCTGCGCGGGCGTCGGATAACACCGAAAGCGGAAGCCGTTTTGCGAAAGCATGGGTCCCACGATACCTTTGGGCGCATGGATGATCAAGCAAACAAATCCTCTTCT
>JAJYRD010000062.1 GCA_021794275.1 Pseudomonadota bacterium
GACGGGGCGATTGTCAGCCGCCCCTGAAGCATCGGGCGATGAAGCCAAAGCCGCGCGTCTTTCGAGATACGCGGAGTTGCGGTGGAGTCCGGATGCAAGCTCCGTCCTTTAGGGCGGAGTTGTTGACACAGTGGGGTACATGGGGCCCCGATGGCCAGAAACGCTCGAAGAAGGAGAACGGCCGGCACTACCGGGGCCGGGTGTGGGATGCCATGCCCGCCCTGCCGCTGTAGCCCACGAACAAACACCTCGACTTCTCGCGCGAAAGCGCTCCTCGAGCATTCAGGGGCCCTGTCGGCGCGGGTCATCGCGCCCTGAGAAATAGCCGGGTTTCGCGGGGCGCAGATGGATACCCGCAAACGACAGGAAACAGACCCGGATCAGCGGCGCGCGACGTCCCCCTCATGGGTCTTGTCGCGCGGCCCGAAGCCCGACGCCGCGAGCTCCGCCGCCCTCATCATGGCCCGCGCCTTGTTCATGGTCTCTTCCCACTCGCGCTCGGGGACCGAATCCGCGACGATCCCCGCGCCGACCTGCAAAAACAGCCGGCCATTACGCAGGACAGCCGTGCGGATCGCGATCGCCATATCCATGTTGCCGTTCCACCCGATATAACCCACGGCGCCCGCATAGAGCCCGCGCTTGACGGGCTCCAGCTCGTCGATGATCTCCATGGCGCGCACCTTGGGTGCGCCAGTGAGAGTGCCCGCCGGGAATGTCGCGCGCAACACATCGAAGGCATCGAGACCCGGGCGCAGGCTTCCCGTGACGTGCGACACGAGATGCATGACGTGTGAATATCGCTCGATGGTCATGCGGTCGGTCACGGCCACGGTCCCGGTCTCCGCCACCCGCCCCACATCGTTGCGACCGAGATCCACGAGCATCACATGCTCGGCCCGCTCCTTGGGGTCGGCGAGCAGCTCGGCGGCCAAGGCCGCGTCCTGCCGCTCGTCCTGGCTGCGCGGACGGGTCCCCGCGATCGGTCGCACCGCCACCTCGCGACCTTCGAGCTTGGCCAGGATTTCGGGCGATGACCCGACGATATGGAAATCGCCGAGGTCGAGCAAGTACATGTAAGGGGATGGGTTGATGCGGCGCAGGGCGCGATAGAGATCAAGCGGCGTAAAGGTCGCCTGCGTCGACAATCTTTGCGAAAGCGCGACCTGCATGATGTCGCCGGCGGCAATGTATTCGCGTGATCGCTCGACGGCCGCCTCGAAACCCGCCCTGGTGAATCCCGATACGAAGTCATCTTCACGGATGGGCGAAGCCTGCGCGGGCAGGAACATCGGGGCCTCGAGCGGCTCGCGCAGTATCCCCTCGAGCTCGTCCAGGCGGCGCTCAGCCTGCGCGCGGCCTTCAACCCCTGCGGCTTGATTGACGTGCACCACGAGCGACAAGGTGCCGCGCAGGTTGTCGAAAATGACCACCTCCTCGGAGAGGAGAAAGAGCGTATCCGGCCCCCCGATCTCGTCGGGTTTCGGGTTTTCGCCCAAGGTCGGCTCGATGTGGCGCACGGTCTCATACCCGAAATATCCGACGAGACCACCGTGAAACTTAGGCAGCGCCGGATCCGACGCTACCTGGAAGCGGGACTTGAAGGCCCTGACGGTGGCGAGGATATCGTCCGTCTGTCCGCGCTCGACGACGAGCCCGTCCCGCTCGATTGTCACATCGCGCCCGAATAGGCGCAGACAGATCCGGGCCGGCAGCCCGATCAGCGAGTAACGCCCCCACTTCTCGCCCCCATGCACGGATTCCAGCAAATAGGAGTACCGCCCCCGCGCGAGCTTCAGGTAACAGCTCAAGGGGGTGTCAAGGTCGGCCAGGACCTCGCGAATGACGGGGACGAAGCGGCCGCCTATCGCATCAAATGTCAAACTGCGCTTTTCTGGCATGACGTATATTCCTCAAGGGGTACGGGGTCATCATCGTTCCCTTAAGGCGCCATCGACGGCCGTAGCGCGTCATGGCATGGCCTTCGAGAGCAGGAAACGCTCGTCGAAGCGGAAGAAATCGCGGATGTCGGCAAAGATGGGCGTAACGGCCGCGGCGCCCAAGGCTGGCAGGTCCACACCGTGATGATAGCCGTAGCCTACCGCGACCGCGACCATCTCGGCGGCCTTTGCCGCGCGCATATCGTTGCCCGAATCCCCGACCAGCGCGGCGCCGTCGCGCGCCACGCCCAGGCGCTCACAGGCCACCACGAGCGGCAAGGGGTCGGGCTTCACACGCGCAAGTTCGTCGCCGCTCAATACGACATCGAAATATGCGGCGATTCCCAAGGCCTGCAAGAGCGGTCTCGTGAAGCGTCCCGCCTTGTTGGTCACGCAGGCGATGCGGAAGCCGTCGGCCCTGAGAGCCGCCAAGGTCTGGGCAACACCCGGGTACAGGCGGCTGCGGTCTGCCACGTGCGCCTCGTAATAATCGCCGTAGAGGGCCTGCGCCTCCTCGAAGAGCGCCGGGTCCGGTTCCCCGAACCGCTCCCCCGTGAGGGCGCGCTTGATGAGCCGGGGGACGCCGTCTCCGATCCAGCTGGCGACGGTCGCCTCGTCCTCGGTCGGACGCCCGAGCGTCGCCAACATGTGGTTGGCGGCGCATGCCAAATCCGGCGCCGTGTCCACCAGGGTCCCGTCCAGATCAAACAGGAGCCCCGCCGCTAGGAAGGTGGTCATGCCTTGGATAGCTCCTCGCGCATCTTCTGGATGGTGGCCCGATAATCCGAGGTTCCAAAAATCGCGGAGCCAGCGACGAAGGTATCGGCCCCCGCCGCGGCGATCTCGCGTATATTGTCGATCTTCACGCCGCCGTCGATCTCAAGACGGATCGGCCGGCCGCCCGCATCGATCAGCTTGCGCACGGCGCGCAGTTTATCGAGGGCGGAGCGGATGAAACTCTGGCCGCCGAAGCCTGGATTTACGGACATGATGAGGATCATGTCGACCTTGTCCATGACATAATCGAGATAGGAGAGCGGTGTGGCGGGATTGAACACGAGACCGCACCGACAGCCGCTATCCTTGATCAGGCCCAGGGTCCGATCGACGTGTTCGCTCGCCTCGGGATGGAAGGTGATATAGGTCGCGCCTGCCTTGACGAAGTCAGGGATGAGGCGGTCGACGGGCTTCACCATGAGGTGCACGTCGATATCCGCCCCGACGCCGTTCTTGCGCAACGCTTCGCAAACGAGCGGCCCTATCGTCAGGTTGGGTACATAATGGTTATCCATGACATCGAAGTGGACCATATCCGCGCCCGCGGCGAGTACGGTATGGACCTCCTCGCCGAGCCGGGCGAAGTCAGCCGAAAGAATCGAAGGTGCTATCTTGAAGTCGCGCATGAATGGCCCCAAAGCTAAAGTCGGCAATGTACCCGATAGCGCGTCGATTTGCAGCACCTGCGGCGCCCCTCGACGCGGCGCGAGAGGGGGCCTATGGTTTCCTGATGGGTCCTCCGAACCCCGATGCGAGCTGAACGGGCTCCGGCGTCCGGAGCCGCCCCCGCGCACCGACCAAAAGGTCGCGCTGACGCCCCGGAGGGCCGCCTGCACGCGGGGGCCCTCCCGTTACCATGAACCCGGATCGAGCGCTCGAGGCGCGCGCTTTGAATCCCAGGCAGAGGTCGAGTGATGACAGAAGCACCGCAACCATGCGTACTCCTCATATTCGGAGCCACAGGCGATCTGGCCCGCCGCAAGCTCATGCCCGCGCTCTTCCGGCTCCACGCCAAGGGTCTGCTCCCCAAAGGCTTCGCGATCCTGGGGGCAAGCCGCAGACCCTTGTCCCATGACCAGTTCCGGGCCCTCATGCGCGAAGCCTGCGCCACGTTCTGCGCGACCGCCCCGAGTGACGAGCAATGGAGCAGTTTCTCCGAGTGCCTGTATTACGAGGCCGGCCACTTCACGGACCAGACCCTGTTCCAACGCCTGAATATGTCGCTGCGCGAGATCGATCACCGTCATGGCACGGAAGGAAACCGGATCTTCTACTTGGCTACCCTGCCGAGCAGCTACCCCTTGCTCGTAAGACAGCTCCAGGGGGCAGAGATGATCAACAAGGTGGATGACCGACCGTTTACGCGGCTCATCGTCGAAAAGCCCTTCGGTCGAGATCTGGACAGCGCCATCGCCTTGAATGACGAGATTTCGACCGTGTTCCGGGAAGATCAGGTCTACCGGATAGACCATTACCTCGGCAAAGAAACGGTGCAGAATATCCTGGTGTTTCGTTTCGCCAACGCCATATTCGAGCCCCTCTGGAACCGCATCCACATAGACCATGTGCAGATCACGGCGGCCGAGACCCTGGGCATCGAGGGGCGCGGGAGCTACTACGAGGAGTCCGGGGTGCTGCGGGACATGGTGCAAAACCATCTCCTGCAGGTCTTGAGCTTGGTCGCCATGGAACCGCCCTTGTCGTTCGACGCCGACGCCGTACGTGATAAGAAGACCGAGGTATTCCGGGCGCTCAGGCGACTCGTCGATCGAGACGATGTCCTGGCGGCCACCGCGCGCGGCCAATACGGTCAGAGCCCGGATGGTGCCCTCAAGGCCTATCGCGAAGAATCCGGGGTCGACCCGCAATCCACGGTCCCGACCTACGTCGCGCTACGCGTATTCGTCGACAATTGGCGCTGGCAAGGCGTGCCTTTCTATATCCGGACGGGCAAGGGCCTGCGACACTCCTCGACAGAGGTCGTAATCCAGTTCCGCCAAATCCCCTTCTGCCTCTTCGGGCAGGATCAGGTGTGCTCGCGTATAGAACCAAACCGTCTCGTGCTGCGCATCCAACCCTACGAGGGCATCAGCCTGGGCTTTGGGATCAAGGCCCCGGGCAACGAGGCGCACGTGGATTACGCGCGCATGCGCTTTGCCTATGGAAATCGTTACGATGGCGAGATGCCGCTTGCCTATGAACGGCTTCTGACCGACGCCATGCGCGGCTACGCGGCGCTATTTGCGCGCCGTGACTCCGTGGAAGAGGCCTGGCGTTTCGTGACACCCATCCTCGACATCTGGGCCGAGAATCCGGCCACTGACTTTCCCAATTACGCCTCGGGCAGCGATGGGCCAAAGAACGCCGAGGCGCTCATACGCGGCGACGGCAGGGCATGGCACCCGCTCGACCCTCCGGTGCCATCATCATGATCTTTACCGTAGCCTCCGACACCGACACGCTGGCCCAGGCTCTCGCCGACCGCCTCATAGTCGAGGCTCAGGCCTCTTGGGCCCACGCGCGCCCCTTACGGATCGCTCTCTCAGGCGGATCCACTCCGCGTCGGCTCTACGAAGAACTGGGGCAGCGCGCAGCCACGCTCCCCTGGCAAGCGCTCGAAATCTTCTTCAGCGACGAGCGCGCGGTAGGCCCGGAGGACAGCGCCAGCAATTACCGTCTCGCCCACCTCCCGTGGCTCTCGAAGGCCCCACCCGGCACCCTCATCCATCGCATCCCAGGGGAACTCGGCGCACAAGCGGCCGCGGACGTCTACGAGGACATCCTCCAGCGGGCCGCGGGCGCAGGTCGCGATCTCGACATCATCTTTCTGGGGGTGGGAACCGACGGCCACATCGCCTCACTGTTCCCTGGTGCGGCGTTTACGACGACGAGACTCGCGCAAGCGGTCGCGGCGACCCCGGATCGCCAAGCCCGCGTTACCTTGACCTTACCGGCCCTCGTGGCTGCGCGCCGGCGCATCCTGTTGGCCGAGGGGGCAAGTAAAGCGGATGCCTTGCGGGCGAGCCTCGCGCCGACCGCCACCACCCCTCTCGCCCGCCTCCTCGCGCGGGCACAGGTCGAGTTCTGGTTGGACCGCGTGGCAGCGCAAGCGCTCTGCCCACCGCCTTGAGTCCTAAAAACCGCCGTGATGCCGGTCGTTCAAACCGACGCGCACACGGAACACGGTCCGCTGGTGGGGCATGTTTTTTGTGAAGGGCGGATAGTGGCGGCTACGGACTGCAGCAAGCGCAGCGCGATTTACGAGGTTTATGCCGCTCGAGCGCACGATCCGCGCCCATAACAAGCGGCCACCTGGGGTCAACTCGAAGGCAACCAGTGCCTTGCCCGACAGCCCGAGCGCCGTGACCCGACGCGGCACGACGAGACCGCTCTGGATGCGCGTCCGCAACATCACGGCGTAGCGATCGACAGCCTGCGCGACCGTGGCGGGCGACGGCGGGGGCGGTGGCGCGGGTGCCCGGCTCACGGGTTTGGGCGGTGGCGCTGGCGGCGGCGCCTTAACCGGCGCAGGCAAAGGGACCGGGCGCCGGTGCACGACAGGCGGCCGCCTCTCGGGCCTAGGCGCGGGACGGGGCTTGGGGTGAGCGCGCGGCGGCGGAGGCTTCGGCACCACGCGCGGGGGCGCGGGCAGGGTCACGAAATGCACGGCCATAGGCTTGCGATGCAGACCCACAGTCTTGGGGGCATGCGTGGGCATCACGATCAGCCATGCGGCCAGGAGCAGGCCCTCGAGGGCGATTGCCGCGAGCGAGGCACGCAAAAACGGGGACCGAGCCGGGCTGTCCGGCCGCGTGGGCGATAGCAAAAAAGCGTTCATAAAATCGTCCTCGCCACCCTCACGACCTGTGCGCGGCTATGCCTATATTCGCGACACCGGCCTTGCGGGCGATGTTCATCACCGCGACGAAGTCCTGAAACGGCAGGGCCTTGGACGCGGCGATGGTGACATCGGGGCGCCGACCGCCCGCCTTCCGCGCAAGCAGCTGCGCAAGCGCCGCGCGACGTACCACCTGCCCCTGAACATGGATGGCGCCATTCGCGGTCAGGCTGATCAGGACCTGCGGGCGCGGCAGGGTCTTCGCGCGGCTCGCCTGCGGCAAAGCGAGGCCTAGACCCTGGTCGGGGATCATGCGCAACGTCAGGATCATGAAAAATATCAACAAGAAGAACATGACATCGATCATGGGGATCAGCTCGATGCGCCCCTTCTTGGTCTCGAAATAACTCATCTTCATGATGATTTCGCCATCACCGCCTGAGGAGCCCCACGACCCGCGACCGACCCGTCATCCGCCACTATCAGGACCGGGGCGCCGTCCATGCGGTTCAAGAGCATGGTCTTCACGATATCGAGCTGATGCAGGACGACACGGACCTTGTTGTTCAGGCCATTAAAGGCAAGAAGGCCGGTCATGGCCACGAATAACCCCGACGCGGTGGCGACCAGGGCATCGGCGATCCCGCCAGTCACAGCTGCGGGCGGATGGCCGGGCTGCGATAACACGGAAAACGCGTGAAACATCCCCACGATGGTCCCGAAAAGACCGAGGAGCGGGGCCAGGGTCACGATGGTGTCGAGCATCCAGAGCCGCTTATCCAGGGCCGGGGCCAGGCGCAGGGTCGCCTCATCCAGGCGATTCGCCAATTGTTCGCCGTTCGTAACCCCCCAGTGACGGGCGGCGACATCCAGGAGGACCGACTCCGGAAGGCCAGGGGCGTTGGCCGCAAGGGTCGAGAGCTGGGTGCGCGTCGTCTCTTTGCAGGCGCCCAGCCGTTCCACCAAGCCATTGCCCTCGAGCAGCGTGCGCCGCAGGTACCACGAGCGGTCGATAATGACGGCCAAGGCCACCGTCAGGATGACCACCATGAGATAGAGCACGCCGTCCGAATAGTTCGCGAGATGAATCAGATAATGAATGGTCATCGCAAGTCCTCCAGTGAACGCACAGCATGGGTCCTGTGTGTGACCTGCGTTTGGCGCGAACATGACAGTATGGTGACGATGCCGGGGTCCGAGCCGCCCGTGGCGCCCCCCGGCCGGGCGCCGCCATGGCCTCCGCGAGCGATGCCAATTGACAGAGCCGGCCGACTTGCGTATGAGAAGGAGGTTTAATCTGAGGCGGTCTCATATAATGTCTTACCTGATTGCGCTCCATGGGCTACTCGCCGTTATCTGGGTCGGGGGCATGTTCTTCGCCTACATGATCCTGCGGCCCGCCGCCCAACCGCTCGAAACGCAGCAGCGGCTCTCCCTCTGGGCGCGTACGTTCGGTGGCTTTTTCCCCTGGGTGTGGGGCGCCGTCCTCATAGTGCCTCTGACCGGTTATTACGTTGCGATCGCGCGTTTTGGGGTCATGGCCGCCCTGCCCATGTATGTCAACATCATGCAGGGACTTGGGATCCTCATGATCCTACTCTACCTCCATGTCTTTTTTGCCCCGTACCGGCGCCTGCGCCGAGGGGTCGAAAGCGGCGACTTCGTAAAGGCGGGCCACGCGCTCGTGCAGATCCGGCAATTGGTCGCGATCAACATGGCGCTCGGGCTCATCACGATTTTCGTGGCCCTGGTCGGGGCCAACTGCACGGGCTCCCGTTTCTGTTAGCATAAGCGGTTTTTCTCGGGAATATTCCATGCCGCGTTCGTCACCCACGAATCCCCAGGTCGGTTTTGTGAGCCTGGGCTGCCCCAAGGCGTTGGTCGACTCAGAACATATCCTGACGAGACTGCGCAGCGAGGGCTATGACACCGCGGCCTCCTACCAGGAGGCCGATCTCGTGATCATCAATACCTGCGGCTTCATCGACGCGGCCGTGGAAGAGTCGCTGGATGCCATAGGCGAGGCGCTGAGCGATAACGGCCGCGTGATCGTGACGGGGTGCCTGGGAGCAAAGGCCGATGTCATCCGCGCGCGCTACCCGGAGGTATTGGCGGTCACGGGGCCCCACGATGACACGGCGGTGATGGCGGCCGTCCATGCGCACCTCCCGAAACCCCACGACCCCTTCCTGGATCTGGTTCCGCCCCAGGGCATCAAGCTTACGCCCCGGCACTATGCCTATCTCAAGATTTCCGAAGGCTGTAACCATAGCTGCAGGTTTTGCATCATCCCGTCACTACGCGGCCGCCTCGTAAGCCGCCCTCTGGGGGACGTCATGAGCGAGGCCGAACGCCTCGTGCGTGCCGGCGTCAAGGAGCTGCTTATCGTCTCGCAGGACACCAGCGCCTTCGGGTCCGACCAAAGGCACCAGGTGGCTTTCGTGGGCGGCCGACCGGTCAAGATGTCCTTTCGGGGGCTTGTCACGGAACTCGCCCGTCTCGGGGTGTGGGTACGGCTGCACTACGTCTACCCCTACAAGAGCGTAGAAGAGGTCCTGCCACTCTTCGACATCGACGGCGTCGTGCCCTACCTCGATGTCCCCTTTCAACACGCCCACCCGCGCGTGCTCGCGGCCATGCGCAGGCCGGCGGGCCGCGCCCACCCAAGCACCTGCGTCAAGACGTGGCGCGCGGCGCGACCCGATCTCGTCCTTCGGAGCACGTTCATCGTGGGCTTCCCAGGCGAAACCGAGGCCGAATTCGAGACCCTGCTCAACTTCGTGGAAGAGGCCGGCATTGACCGGCTCGGCGCCTTCGCCTATTCGCCCGTAGAGGGCGCGGCGGCCAACGCACTTGCAGACCCGGTCCCCGAACCCGTCAAGGAGGAGCGCCTGGAACGCCTCATGACTCTCCAGGCGCGCGTGAGCGAGGAGCGCCTTCAGGCACGAATCGGCCGGACTTATCGGGTATTGGTCGACGAGAGGACCGCGGCGGGGACCGTGGGTCGCACTTATGCCGAGGCCCCCGACATCGACGGACTGGTCCATATTTCGGGAGGCGAGGCGCGGGCGGGCGATTTCGTCGACTGCGAGATCGTCTCCGCCGACGCCCACGACCTCTTCGCCCGCGTGACTCCGACTTTGAACGGGAGCCGCGCGGCCAGGGCCTGAGCTACATTGATATCTCTACAGGCCGCCGCGCCCGATCGGCGGGTTCCCAAGGAGGACGTCTTAATGAAAGGCTTAGCCGTGGCGGTCGTGCTGACCATCGCCTGCGCCTCGGGCGCGGCGTTTGCTCAATCCGGGAATGTC
>JAJYRD010000060.1:0-72228 GCA_021794275.1 Pseudomonadota bacterium
ACGGCGTCTGGGGGCTCAAGCCATTATTGCTGTCGGAGCCCGTGGTCGAGACATAGTAGGTCTGACCGGTGCCGGCGCCTGGGGTGTTCAGGGCAAGCCCCATGGGGATGGTGCTGCCGGTGATGGGCGTAGTGGTGCTGGTCGCCGTAGTATTGGGTGATGACTGCGTGCCAGGCGCCTGCGAACTGCCGGCGCCGGCGCCGCCGCTTACACAGGCGGACAAGGAGGCGGCAATCGCCACGGGAAGCAGGAGTTTCTTCAGCGAGAGAGTCGTATTCAGGGAATGCTTGGTTTTACCAACCATTGTCGTTTTCTCCGAAAGGCATCATCCTGCGAACTGCATCCGTATCGAGGCAGGTAGATTTAAAATTGAATTCGCAATCCCTGGCGACGGAACGGATGTTGGCTTACCTCGCAAGCGCCCAGATAGTCGTTCCGGACAGAGGCACGAAGCTAAGGGATGTATGGAAGGGTGCGGTCGAACCAGGGGGACGGACGGTCTTCCGAGGGGGCGTCCGTCACGACGCGCACCACCGCCGGAACGAGGGACAGCCCGCAGGAGGCGGCCTCGCGCGGCGCGTTTTGGGCGATAGGCGGCCCGATCAGGGTTGCAGGAACGAGGAGTTGAGCGCGTGCCTGCGTTAACGTTCGCGCCTGCCCGACATCTATGGATGAGTTCGCCCGCCCCCGGTCGCTCCTTTGGATACTGCCCACGCAAAACCAGCGCAGGTAGACTTGCCGTTAGCCGGTAACGAGGGTTCTCATGAAGGCGGCGCTTCCGCAACACATAGGCTTTATCCCGGATGGCAACAGGCGGTGGGCAGAGGAAAAGGGCTTTCCTCGCGAGCAGGGCTATGCCTTTGGAGTGGAGCCTGGGATCCGCCTGTTCGAGCATTGTCGGGATATGGGCATACCCGAGATCTCGATTTACGGGTTCACGCGCGATAACACCAAAAGGCCTGCGGCACAGAAGATCGCCTTCGCTAAGGCGTGTGTCCGGTTCGCGGAGGAACTGACCGGACGGGGGGCGGCGTTGCTTGTAGTGGGCGACGAGGATTCCCAGGTATTTCCTAGAGAGCTGCGTATCTATAGAGAACGTCGCGGGGCCGGGATGAAGGTGAATCTTCTCGTCAATTACGGGTGGGACTGGGATATAGAGGGTCTGCGCCACGGGAGGCTGCGCTCAAGCGACGTCTCGCGCATCGATCTTGTCGTCCGGTGGGGGGGAGGCCGCCGCTTGAGCGGTTTCTTGCCGATCCAGTCGGTTTATGCCGATTTCTTCATCGTGGACGACTACTGGCCAGACTTCCAGATGGCGCAGTTCGAGGCCGCTCTACGCTGGTTTCGCATCCAGGACCGTACTCTGGGAGGGTGACGGTGCCCCGGACCCCTATCCGAGTGGGCGCCGTGGTAGGATCGCGAAATCGCGGGTTTCGGAGGGGCGAGAGTGGATCGGGAAAGTGGCGGAGGGCGCGCAACGAATGCGGTCATGACCTGGGGCAGTTTGCTTACGTCGGTCCGTCTGGGCGCGCTGGCGCCACAGGCATCACCGGCCTTGGGGCGCAGCGAATTTCAGAGGGACTTTGATCGCGTCGTCTTCTCCTCGGCATTCCGGCGCCTCCAGGACAAGACTCAGGTATTTCCTCTAGCCGAGAGCGACTATGTCCGCACCCGGCTTACGCATAGCCTCGAAGCCTCGAGCGTCGGACGCTCGCTTGGGGCGCTGGTAGGGGCAGGTCTACGCGAGCGCTATCCTGAGATCGACCAACTCGGGGTATCGCCTTCCGACATCGGCGCGATCGTCGCCGCGGCCTGCCTGGCCCACGATATCGGCAACCCGCCGTTTGGTCATTCCGGCGAGGACGCCATTCGGCTTTTCTTCGCGACCCACGCCGCAGGGCATGACCTCCTCGCGCCACTGTCCGAGGCGCAGTGCGCCGACTTTCTGCGCTTCGAGGGCAACGCGCAAGGCTTCCGGATCCTGACGCGCCTGCAAAGCCCTGACAACCGGGGCGGCCTGCAATTGACTTTGGCGACCCTCGGCGCCTTCACGAAATATCCGCGCGCCGCCCGGCACGGGACTATCCCGAAGGCCGTGAGCTTGCGCAAGCACGGTTTCATGGAGGCGGAGGAGGCGTATTTCGCCGAGGTCGCGCAGGGGCTTTCTCTCGGGGTGCGCGCCGATGGCATCTGGTTGCGTCACCCCTTGGCCTATCTTGTCGAGGCAGCCGATGACATCTGTTATCACGTAGTCGATGTGGAGGATGCTTATAGGCTCGGTATCTTGCGTTACGAGGATGTGGAAGGGGTGCTGGCCGGCATCATCAATGATGCCGGCCTCGCACGCCGCCTCGCCGCCATGGGCGACGACAAAGGGCGTATCGAGTATCTACGGGCCCGCAGCATCAATGCCCTGGTCGAGCAGGCAGCCCACCGGTTCCTGGCCATCGAGGGCGCGCTGCGCGAAGGTGATCACGATGTCCCGCTACTTGCCGAGGTGCCGGCCGCAAAGGGTATGCAGTCCTTGCGGGAACTTGGCGAGCAGCGGATCTACATGGCGCCCCCTGTGGTCGAAATCGAGGCTGCGGGTTTCGAGGTCCTGGCCGGGCTCCTCGCTGTGTTCGGGGGCGCGATCGAGGCGCAGGCCCGAAATCAGGTCAACGCGCGTGACCGGATGCGTCTCAAATTGATCCCTCCCCAGTTTCTGGGGCCAAACGGCGGAGTGCACCCAGACCCCTACCAGCGCCTCCTGCGTTTGACAGACTTTGTGTCTGGAATGACAGACACTTATGCCGTATCTCTCTACAAGAAGGTGACAGGGATTTCTCTGCCAGGCGGCTGAGGATGTCGGCCCGATCTGCCTCATCCGTCTAACGGCGGACTGAACCGGCCCCGGCAAATAGGCACAGTCTCGGACACGGAAGATCGTGCAGCCACAAGGCGTTTAGGCGCGGTCGTAATGCCAAGGAGGGCAGGTATGGATATAACGGAGGGCGAAGGCGCCTTAAGTACAGAAATCCGGAATATTCTGATGTCTGGAGGCGTCGACGATCCGGTTGGCGAGAGCGAGCGGATACTGGCTGAGAGCCGGGACTTGGAACTGACAGACATGCGCGAAAAGGCGGTGTCCATGGCGCGCTCGCGCGCAAGTGGCATTCCGCTCGGTTACGTCCTGGGGCGCCAGCGTTTCATGGGGGTCGAGATCGAGGTCAACCCAGGCGTCCTGATCCCCCGCAGCGAGACCGAACTTTTGGGTTGGGAGGCGGTGGCGAGGCTGCGCGAGGCACGGGGCGGTCACGGTCTAGGTGCGCGCGTCATCGACATGTGTTGCGGTTCGGGTAATCTCGCCTGCGGCATCGCGCACGCGGTTCCGGGCGCGGAGGTCTGGGCAAGCGACCTCATGGAGGACTGTGCGGTACTTGCCATGCGCAACGCGAAGCGCCTGGGCTTGGGGGGCAGGATACACATAGCTTCCGGCGACCTCTTCAAGCCGCTCGCGGCCATGGGGGCGAGCGGCTGCGATGTGATCGTGTGCAACCCGCCGTATATCTCAAGCCATAGACTGACCCGCGACCGGCAGGACCTTCTGAACCACGAACCGAGGCAGGCCTTCGATGGCGGGCCCTACGGCCTTTCCATTTACCAGAGGCTCGTCCATGACGCAGCCTCTTTCCTTGTGACGGGTGGCTGGTTGCTCCTGGAGCTCGGAGTGGGACAGGCGAGCTCCCTCGAGCTTCTGTTGCAGCGATCCGGCTACTATGACCGGATAGAACTCGTGCCCGACCCCCAAGGGGAGCCTAGGGTGGCCGCGGCCCGACGTGGTCCCGCCATCACGGGCGGCCACTGACCTGGGTCAGATAGATAAGCAAGGTAAATCCCATCAGTACGAGTGCTGCCACCATGGCGACGTAAGGGGCCGGGTTTCCCGTGCCCCTTACGACAGCCTCAGCCATGATCGCGCGTCGGGTACGCACAAAACTGACCGACGCTGCCACCATCATCAGAATACCCAAGGCGACAAGCCCGATCCCCAAGACTTCGGCCATCTGTAGCCCATGGTGCGCGCCCGTCTTTTTATGAAGGGCCTTGCCTATATAAATAAGGAAGATGTCGAATTTTTCGACAAGGAACCCAAAGGCCATGACCGCAACACCAGTTCGCACCCAGGCCAAGTAGGTTCGCTCGTTTGCGGCTTGATCGCCGTAGCGTTCGATCATCGTCTTTCTTCTCCCTCTGCTGGTCGTGGACTCCACGGCGAGCGACCTTAAGCGGTCCGCCGTTCGGCTGATTCAGGGTGCGGCCTTCCCATATACAGTCGAGTTGTTACGCAATCCTAATGACATATGTTGAATCGTTCGAGCGCGCGATTCACCAGCGGCTCCGGGGGGCGCACGTGACGGACACACTGCTCAAAACGCACGACGACCCACCCCCTTTGCGCGGCTGTAAAGGACGCATAGGCGTCTTCCGGGCGCTGAATCTCGGCGACATGTTATGCGCCATACCCGCGCTACGGGCCCTGCGCGCAGCCTCCCCGGAGGCCCACATCACGGTCATTGGTCTGCCATGGGCGTATGAGCTCATCGCACGCTATCGCCATTACGTGGATGATTTTCTCCCGTTTCCTGGTCATCCGCAATTGCCGGAGACCCACGTGGGTCGCGCAGACTACGAGAGCTTTCGGAACAGTCTCCCGGACGACTTTGATTGGTTGATACAGCTTCACGGCGACGGCCGACTCACCAACGGAATATTGTCGGAGTGGCCCACGAGGCACTTGGCCGGTTTCGTCCGGGCCGGTATCCGCAATGATGGCTATTTCCTGCCTTACCCCTCGGGCCACGAGATCGATCGCTTGTTGGGGCTCATCCGCTGGCTCGGCGGCGACGGATCCTCCGACCTCGAGTTTCCGCTCCACCCGGAGGACTTCGCCCAATTGAAGGCGGTGCCTGAGTTCGAGCACCTGCTCGACGCACCCTATGTGGTCGTTCACCCGGGATCGCGAGATGCACAACGTCGTCTAGCGCCCGCGCTCTTCGAGGAGGCAGTGGATGTCCTTTCGGAGCGCACCCGCGTCGTGTTGACCGGCAGTGCGCAGGAGTGGGATTTGAATGCCCGAATCGCAGAATCGTGCGCGGGCGTCGTTAATGCCGCTGGGGCCACCTCGCTTGGCGCCCTCGGGGCCTTGATCGCAGGCGCGCGCTGTCTCGTGACCAACGATACTGGTCCTTCGCATCTGGGCGCAGCTCTCCACACGCCGAGCCTCGTGGTCGTCACGGGATCAGACCCCACCCGCTGGGCGCCCAAGGAACAACGACGCCACCGCGTGCTCGACGCGCGAAGTGGGCTTTCAAGGGAGCGGTTCCTGGCCGCGGTATTGGACCTTTGGGAACACGCCGGGAGGACCATTTGCTAGACGCGGGCCGCAGGATAAACCAGCCGCTACGTATCCTGACGTGGCATGTACATGGAAGCTATCTCTATTACCTGAGTCAGCTCCCACATCAATTTTACGTGCCCGTGAAGCCTGGACGACCGGAAGGGTATGGTGGACGTTCGCCCGGGCGGGCGTGGCCCGCCAATCTGCATGAGGTTGACGCTGACCGGGTTCGGCATTTGACGCTGGACGCAGTCATATTTCAGTCGCCCGGCCCCTATGAGCGCGACCAGTATGATCTCTTGACCGAGGCCCAACGCGCACTTCCGTACATCTACCTGGAGCACGACCCGCCGAGAGGGCAGCCGACGGACACGCATCATCTCATAGACGATCCATCCGTCCTCTTGGTGCATGTGACGCACTTCAATGCCCTGATGTGGGATAACGGCCGCACCCCTGTGCAAGTAATCTGTCACGGCGTCGCGGTGCCGCCTGGTGTCAGCTTCACAGGCGAGATCCCGCGCGGTCTCGTGGTGGTGAATGACTTGCGCAGCCGCGGCCGCAGGCTTGGCTTGGACATCTTTGAACGGGTCCGCAGCCAAATTCCGCTCGATCTCGTCGGTATGGGCTCCAGGCCGCTTGGGGGATTGGGGGAGATACCGCCTGAGCGGCTTGCCGCCTTCATGGCTCGATATCGGTTCTTCTTTAATCCGATCCGTTATACGAGCCTCGGGCTTGCGGTCTGCGAAGCCATGGCGGTGGGGGTTCCCATCATAGGACTTGCAACGACCGAGATGCCGAGCGTCATCCGCAATGGCGTGTCGGGTTACATCTACACGGACGTAGAACAAATGATCCGGAGAATGCGTGAACTTCTGGCGCGACCAGATCGGGCGAAGGCCCTGGGGGAGGGGGCGAGACGTTATGCATCCGCGCACTTCTCGCTCGCGCGGTTCGCCCGCGACTGGGAGCTGGCATTGGCCGCGGCGGCGCAACTGCGACCGTCGCGCAACGAGACCGTAAGGGCAGGAGGCCTGAATGAGCAAGCGGATCGCGCTTATAAGTGAACATGCTTCGCCTCTCGCAGTCCTCGGCGGCTGCGACTGTGGTGGCCAGAACGTCTACGTGGGCCAAGTCGCGCTGGGGCTTACCCGTTTGGGTTATCGAGTGGATGTCTTCACGCGCCGCGACGACATCGCGTTACCGGAGGTCGTCCAGTGGGCGCCGGGGGCTCGCGTCATACACGTCCCCGCGGGACCGGCGCGATCGGTCCGCAAAGAAGAGCTATTGCCCTATATGGAGGATTTCGCGCGCTACATGGATTCGTGGCTCAGACAAGGCCGTGGACGCTACGATCTCGTGCATGCCAATTTTTTTATGTCTGGCATGGTCGCGCGTGAACTACGGGAACGATGGGGGTTGCCGTTCATCATAACCTTTCACGCGCTCGGTGCAGTGCGGCAGCTTCATCAGGGTGGAAGGGACGAGTTTCCCAGAGAACGTAACCTGATTGAATCGGAGATAGTGGCCGACGCTGACGCGATCTTGGCTGAGTGCCCGCAAGACGCCAAGGACCTGGGGTCCTTCTACGGCGCATCCCCACAGAAGTTGCGAATCGTCCCCTGCGGCTTCGATCCCGCCCAGTTTTCCCCGATGGATAAGGCCGTAGCGCGCCACGAAATAGGGGTGGCGGACAAGGACCCCTTGTTCGTGCATGTCGGTCGAATGGTGCCGCGCAAAGGGGTCGATACCATCATCGAGGCCATTGCGCGCCTAAGGGATCAGCATGGCCTGGATGCCCGGCTCTTGATCGTGGGAGGGGAGACGGATCGCCCAGACGCGCGATCGACTCCGGAGATTGGGCGCCTGAAGGAGATTGCGGTAAAGCTCGCGGTTGATGATCGGGTCATGTTTGCAGGCCGACGCAGGCCTGATCAATTGCGTCCCTATTACTGCGCCGCCGATCTCTTCATCACGACCCCATGGTACGAGCCGTTTGGCATCACGCCCCTCGAGGCCATGGCGTGCGCGACCCCGGTCATAGGCTCGGCGGTCGGTGGCATCAAGTATACGGTGCGCCACAAAGAGACCGGATATCTCGTTCCGCCGCGCAACGCCGCCGCAGTCGCGCTCTACATGGCGCATGCCTTGCGCGAGCCCGAGGAGATCGAATCCCTGCGGCAGCGCGCGTTTGCCCGGGCCACTTCGTCGTTCACGTGGCAGAAGGTGTCCCGCATGGTAAGCGAGGTCTATCAGGAGGTTATGGCTCGCGTCGACACCTCGCGTAGCGGCGTGATCGCGGCATTGCGGGTCGAGGCATCTGAATCGCCCCGTTCATTTCTAAATTAAAGGAGGAGAGTTCATGAGTGATGCTCTGGCCCGCGCCGAAAACATGGGAAGTGGAAAAAGAAAAGGCGACCAACGCCCGGGACCTCTAGCCGGGCAGATTGCGCTCGTCACAGGCGGCGCGCAGGGCCTGGGCGCGGCCATCTGCCGGAACTTAAGCCAAGCGGGCGCGACCGTTATCGCTGGAGACCTCTTGGAAAGTAAGGCGCAATCCCTGGCGCAGGCCTTGTCCGCCGAGGGATGCGTGGTGGAGCCCAGGCGTCTCGATGTGGCCGACCAGAATTCGGTCGCGGATACGTTCCAAGACATCGTCGCCCGTCATGGCCGGTGCGACATCCTGGTGAACAATGCCGGAACGGACCTTACAGTGTCGGTGGAGGATATGCCCATCGAGCAATGGCGCCGCATCGTCGACGTCAACCTGACCGGGCCGTTCCTCGCTGCCCGGGCGGCTTTGCCTCACATGCGCAAACAAGGTGGTGGATCCATCGTGAACATCGTCTCGACCGCCGCCAAGCGCGCGTGGCCGAACGCGAGCGCCTATCACGCGAGCAAGTGGGGCCTTCTGGGCTTGAGCCATGCGCTCCACGTCGAGGGCCGTCCGCTTGGGATCAAGGTCACCGCGGTCATCTCCGGGGGCTTGCGCACACCTTTTCTTCTCGACCGGTTTCCGGATATCGATCAATCGACCTTGCAGGATCCCGCCAATGTCGCGCAGACAGTGCGATTCGTGCTGACGCAGCCCGCGGAGACGGTCATCCCGGAGATCATGGTCCTTCCTATGCGGGAGACGTCATGGCCCTGATTCGCGACGCCGCCGTGTTTCTCGACAAGGACGGCACACTCATAGACGACGTGCCCTATAACGTGGACCCGGATCGTATACGCTTGGCCGCCGGGGTGCGGACCGGCCTGCGGCGGCTCCACGAAAGGGGTTTTCGTCTGGTCGTCGTGAGCAATCAAGGCGGCGTGGCGCGCGGCTACTTCACGGAAGAGGCGCTTACGAGCGTCGAAGATAGGCTGCGCGACCTGTTGCGCGCCTTCGGGGTCCCCTTGGCCGGCTTCTATTATTGCCCCCATGACCCCATGGGACGCGTGAAGAACTACGCCATCGCCTGCACCTGTCGCAAGCCGCGCCCCGGCCTCTTTCAGAGGGCTGCGCGCGACGGTCATTTCGACCTCACGCGATCCTGGTGTGTCGGGGATATCCTGGACGACGTGGAGGCCGGGCATGCCGCGGGCTGCCGCAGTGTCCTCATAGATAACGGCAACGAAACCAAGTGGCAGCTCTCGGACCGGCGCGTGCCCGACTACATAGCGCGTGACATCGACGAGGCGGCCGATTTCATCATCGATGCCTCCGGGCCAGGGCGCCCAGTACGTCCTCATTCGTTCGCGCGCTCATGATGCGGCACGAATGGGAGGCTGCCCGCAGGGTGTTGGTGGTACGGCTCGACGGGATGGGCGATCTGCTCATGACCGGGCCCGCCATACGCGCCTTGAAGGGGGCCGCGCCTGGACGCGCCGTGACCGCGCTCGTGTCCCCGGCCGCTGCTGCGGCCGCGCGGCTCCTGCCCGGCGTGGACGACGTCATAGTCTACCGGGCACCGTGGATGAAAGGGGTCGAAGCCGACCCTGTCGCCGATCGCGCACTCATCGCGCAATTGCGGGCGCGGCAGTTCGACGCGGCGGTGATCTTCACGGTATTCAGTCAAAGCGCGTTGCCAGCGGCGCTACTCTGTCATCTGGCCGAGATCCCCCGCCGCGCGGCCCATTGCCGCGAGAACCCCTATGCACTCTTGACGACATGGGTCAAGGAGAAGGAGCCAGAGCAAGGAATACGGCACGAAGTGGAGCGACAGTTAGGGCTCGTGGCAGAGCTTGGCGCAAGCGGCGGCGATAACAAGCTTGCGATCTCCCTGCCGGCGCCAGCGCGCGCATGGGGGGGCCAATACCGCACCGAGGGTCGGCCCTTGATCATAATCCACCCGGGGGCGTCAGCGCCCTCGCGGCGTTATCCGGAGGAATCCTATGCGACGGTGTTGCGGCTTCTTGAGCATGAGCTGGACGCCGCCTGCGTTTTGACCGGCACAGATAGCGAACGCGATCTCCTGTTGCGTATACGCAAGGCGGCCCGTAGCGGCGCCACCGTGGTCTGTGGAGCCTCCCTCGCGGAGCTTGCCGGTCTCCAGCAGTCCTCGGATGTCGTCGTCACCAATAATACGGGACCTGCGCATCTGGCGGCGGCGGTAGGTACGCCCGTAGTCGTGCTCTACGCGCTCACAAACCCACAGCACGCGCCCTGGGCCGCGGCTTCGCGCGTGCTGTCGGCCGACGTTCCTTGTCGCAACTGCTTCAAGAGCGTCTGCCCGACAGGACACCATCGCTGCCTGCGAGACGTGAGCCCCCGACAGGTCGTTGATGCCGCTACCGAACTCTTGCTGGACGGTTCGGGCCTCGCCCGCCGGGCCTTATGCTGACACTTGGGATCTCGGGCGGTTTCCATGCGCCGGCCGCGACCTTGATCGAAGACGGGCGTATCGTCGCCGCGCTGGAGGCGGGGACTTGCGAATCCGATGCGATAGTAGGGTCGGCGCATAGGCCTGGGCGTGTGTGGCCGACCCAATGTGTCACGTGGTGCCTGGAACGGCGGGGCGCGAGCCTGTCCGATGTCGACCACATCGCCTTTGCGTGGGATCCTGCCTTGATCACCGATGCCCACAAAGGGCCACCTGCCTCAGCGCAGGAAGCTGCGGAGGACAGTGACGAGCGTGAGCCACTGTGGGCCACGCTGCCGCTCTGCGAGCTTGAATGGGTGCGTCGTGCCATCGGCAAGCGAGAGGCAGTAGCCGGCGTCCGTGCGGCGGGACAGCCGCAGTGGCATTATGTACCGCATCAGTTATCGCATATCGCTGCCGCTTTCCTGACTTCACCATTCGAAGAGTCGGCGATCCTTTGCATCAATGCCCGCGGCGAACGTTCGGGAACGAGCTACGCGATCGGTCAAGGAGCGACCATCGAAACCCTGGGCGAGGCCGAAGCAGCACAGTCCTTGGGGCTCCTGTTTGAACGGCTGACCACGCATCTCGGCTTTTCGCCCGGCACGGGAGAAGACAAGGTCGTAGCGCTCGCGGCGCGTGGCAAGCCGCGCTTGCGTGAGGCCTTTTCACGCATCGTCACGCGCGGGCAGGGCCGTGATTATCAGGTGTCCAACGAGAGCCTGACCGATCTTCTGGGCCCAGCGCGGATACCAGGAACGATGATCGAGACGCGTCACGAAGACATCGCCTGCTCGTGGCAGGAATGCCTGGCGGAGACCGTGGTCGGCCTCGCCGACTGGCTTAAACGAGAAACGCGGGCCCGTCACCTGACGGCCGCCGGCGGCGTCTTTCGTAATGTCGTATTGAACAGCGCCCTGCGCGATTCGGGACTATTCGAGCAATCCTGGATCTCGCCCGTCGCTGGCGCCCCAGGCACGGCGCTTGGCGCCGCCTTATGGCTCGACCAGACCCTGCGCGCCCCGAGCAAGCGTGAATCCGTGCGGGATACCTGCTGGGGGCCGCGCTTTTCGGCCGAGGAGATAGAAACTGTGCTCGTGCGCGCGCGCCTTCCGTACGGGCGGCCGCCGGCCATGACCGTCGCCGTCGCCGCGCGCCTTGCAAGCGGCAAGACGGTGGGATGGTTTCAGGGAGCGATGGAGTTCGGATCCCAGGCTCTGGGCAGCCGACTCATCCTCGCCGCGCCCTCGGCGCCTAGCATGGCTGAAACCTTGAACGACCTCGCGGGACGCGACCGCTTCGAACCCGTGGCGTGCGCCGTACCATCCGATGTCGCCACGGATTGGTTTGAAGACACGAGATCGGCGAGCTTCCGCGCCTTTCTGGCGCGGGTACGCAGTGATAAGCGCCCGCGTATCCCAGCCGCCGTCCACATAGACGGGACCGCCCGCGTGCAGACGGTGGAGCGCACCGTTCAACCGCTCTTCCATGATGCCCTGGAGGCCTTCGGGGCCCTGACTGGCATACCGGTCCTTTTGAGCGCGGACTTCACCACGCGCCTCGGTGCGCGTATCCGGACACCGGTGGACGCCATCGAGGCCTTCGCAAGCGGACCTCTGGACGCCCTGGCAATAGGCCCCTTCTTGCTCGAAAAGGGCCGCTGATCCGATTCGAGCGCAAGGGCCGCCTGCGCCAGTCAGGCAACCAGTTTGGGGTCCTGGCGCCGGCCGGTGAAAAAACTCACGAGACCTCGGCGTGGAACCTGCGCGACCACCCGCAGTTCCCGCAAGAGCGGGATGAAGGCAAGCGCCGTGTTCAGACGTGCAAGACCCGATACCAGGAACACCCAGAGCAGGCTGTTGCCGAGGGATAGCCCGAATACCTGAATGGTGGCGGGGATGTGGGTCTCAAGGAAACCCCCGAGGCCTGCGCCGGCGACTAAAGCAAAGGCAGTCAGGACATTGTGCAGGGCATTGTAGAGCGACCGGCGCTCGCGCGGCACGCTGTCATACACAAAGTTACCGGCGCTCAGATTGAAGCCGGCCCAGGCAAAGCCGTTTAAAAGCTGAATCAGGAGAATGGCGCCGAAATGGGTGGTGGTAAGCCACAAAACCGGGGCCACCGGTATCAATGAGCCTGTGACCGCCAATACGAAGCGGTTACCGAGCCGGTCGCCCAAGCGTCCCCAGAGCGCCAGCGTTCCCACCTGCGACATCACGACGACCGCCTGCGTGGCCATGAACTCCAGATAGGAGAAGTGCAGATTGCGAAGCATGTAGACCGCATAGAAGGGCCCCGCTATGCCCGCCGAGAAGCTCATGACGGCCGTAAAGATCGCAAAGCGGGAAAACTGTGTCCCGCGCACTTCCGCCCACAAAGCTCGGGGCTTTAGACTCAAGTGGCCCTTGGGCAAGGCCTGTTCCCGCACGACGCGGATCTTGTGGACGGAAAGAACACGGGCCAGCATGGCCACCAGAAAGATGGCGGCGAAGCCCGCCCCGGTGTGACCGTGATCTTTGGCGAAACGCAAGACCAAACCCGCGCACACGAGGGCGACGAAATTGGCGAGATTCATGAGCCGCGAGCGCTCCGCGAAATACCGGCCCCGCATGTCTTCCGGGACCAGGTCCCCCATGAGGCTGTGCCATAGGGGATTGGCGAAATGATTGGCGCCATAGTAGAGAGTCAGCGCCACCAAAAGAATCGGCATGGCGTGTCCGGGCCATAGGAGCGGCAGGAGAATGACCGGCACCCACAGAAGCGCCTGCGCCGCGAGCCCTGCAACAATAAGAGGCAGGCGCTCACCCCGGCGCTCCGCCCACCATGCCGCCAACAGCTGTGCGAAAGAGCCGAGCAAGGCGGGAAGGGTCGCGAGCATTCCCACTTGCGCCGCGGTGGCATTCAGAAAGAGGGCGTACGCCGATAAGTAGGACTCGCCGGCGCCGCGCATGGTCGAGGAAAGCACGCCTTCGGAGGTCACGCCTGAAAGCGATGTCTGGGTAGGTTCGTCGGTCACGGGAAAGTCGGTCTGGGTGGGCACGGGCGGTATTTAAGGCCTCCTGTGGGCAATTCACAACACAAGGGCACCCGTCTCTGGACGGGCGGCCGCGCGTAGCGGACCAAAAGCCCATAATTGACCGAAGGTCGACGGTTTAGTACGCTTAATCGGGCTAGACAGTGGCTCATAAACAATACAGGGGAGGAGCGCATGGGTCTGGCATCGCGGTGGATTTACCTGCTGTTGGCCATCCCTTTCTTTGGAACGTTGTGGGTTCCTCTGTACAACCATGTCCGGCCGACCTTTCTCGGGTTCCCGTTCTTCTATTGGTACCAGTTCGCCTGGGTCCCCGCGAGCGTGGTCCTGACGGCCATCGTCTATGTCGCTCGACGCCCAAGCGCACCAACTGATGTGACGAGGGATGCATGAGTGCGGCCCTCGGGATCTTTCTCGCGCTTTTCCTGCTCGTCACCGGCCTCGGCTTTTGGGCAAACCGCTGGCGCCCGGGAGACCTGGGCCTTTTAAGCGAATGGGGTCTTGGCGGGCGGCGATTCGGCGCCCTCGTGACATGGTTCCTTTTGGGCGGCGACCTCTATACGGCCTACACCTTCATTGCGGTCCCAGCGCTGGTATTCGGGCAGGGGGCACTTGGATTTTTCGCGCTACCTTACACGATCGTCATGTACCCCATCATGTTCATGATCATGCCCAAGCTCTGGACGGTCGCAAGGGAGCGGGGTTACGTCACGGCTGCCGATTTCGTCGAACAGAGATTCGACTGTCGGATGCTGGGACTCCTGGTCGCGGTGACCGGTATCCTTGCCACGATGCCCTACATCGCCCTGCAGCTCGTAGGCATCCAGGTCGTACTGGGGGCGCTCCATCTGGGCGGAACGGGGATCTGGGCCGAGGCACCGCTCATCATAGCCTTCGTGGTTCTGGCGGCCTACACCTACACGGGCGGTCTCCGTGCCCCGGCGCTTATCGCCATCGTCAAGGACATTCTTATCTACACGACGGTGCTGACCGCCGTGGTGGTGATACCAGCACATCTCGGCGGGTGGACTGCGATATTTGCCAAGGTGCCCGCCGCCAAGCTCACGTTTGCAAAGCCGCCACCGCATAGCACGGGCATACTCTCAGGCTATGCGACGCTCGCGCTTGGTTCGGCGCTCGCTTTGCTCATGTACCCGCACACGGTCACGGGGGTCCTGGGCGCGAAGAGCGCGGACGTGGTCCGCAAGAATGCAGTGTTTCTACCGGCCTATTCCTTTGTATTGGGACTGCTCGCGCTACTGGGCTACATGGCCTATGCCGCACACGTCAATGCGCTCCCGCAATTCCGCGACGGTTTCGCGCACTTTGGGCCGAGCTATGCGGTGCCCGCGCTCTTCATGCGCTTTCTGCCATCGTGGTTCGTGGGATTCGCCTTTGCGGCCATCGCCATAGGCGCCCTCGTACCCGCCGCGATCATGTCGGTGGCGGCTGCGAACCTCTTTACGCGGAACATCTATAAGGCTTTTCTGCACCCGCGCGTGAGTGAGGCGGGGGAGGCGAGAACGGCGAAGCTCGCCTCGCTCTTCGTGAAATTCGGGGCCCTTGTCTTCGTGTTGGGGATCCCCGAAAAGTATGCCATCGTGCTCCAACTCCTGGGTGGGATCTGGATCATCCAGACCTTCCCGGCGATCGTGATCGGTCTCTACACCCGTTGGCCGCATCGCTACGCGCTCGTCACGGGCTGGCTTGCCGGCATGATCGCCGGGACCGCCATGGCGGCGAGCACATCCTTCAAGAGCGTGATCTACCCCCTGACCATGGCCGGCTACACCGTTCCGGCCTACGCGGCGGTCTACGCCGTGCTCGTCAATCTCATCGTGACGGTCGTTGCGACCTGGGTATTGAAGACGCTGCGCATCGGTGCAGGACGCGATGGTACGCTCGACGTGCAGATGCGCGGCGCCTGAGAAATGTGGACGCCACCGTGAAGGCCGCACTCTTTCAGGTAGACGCCTTCACGGCCCGGCTTTTTTCGGGGAACCCGGCGGCGGTCGTGGCGCTCTCCTCATGGCCGGAAGACAGAATCTTGCAGGCGGTTGCCGCGGAGAACAACCTTTCGGAAACAGCGTTCTTCGTGCTGGCCGCCCATGGATTCGATCTCCGCTGGTTTACGCCCCTATGCGAGGTCGATCTCTGCGGACACGCTACCCTCGCGGCGGCCCATGTCCTTTTCCAACATCTTGCGTGGCCGAACCCCGTCATCGTGTTTCACACCCGGAGCGGCGAGATCACGACGTGGCGCGAAGGTGAGCGGATTGTCATGGATTTCCCGACCAAGAACCTGATCCCCTGCGCCATGCCACCCAAGCTCGTCGCGGGCCTTGGGGTCAAACCCCAGGAGATCTTGGCAACGGACCGGGATTATGTGGCGATCTACGACGACCCGCAGACCGTGCTTGCCATCCGACCCGATCATGAGGTCTTGCGCGTACTCGACCGGCCTGGCATCGCGGTCAGTGCGCTGGCGACCGGGGTCGGGGAGGGGGTCGATTTCGTGAGCCGTTTCTTTGCCCCGCGGCTCGGCGTGCCCGAAGACCCTGTCACAGGTTCCGCGCACTGCGCACTTGCCCCGTATTGGGCAAAACGGCTCGGCAAATCCCTACTAGCGGCCCGGCAAGTGTCGAGCCGAGGCGGTGACATCCTCTGCGGCGTGGGTGGTGATCGCGTGACCCTGTCGGGTCATGCCGTCACCTTCCTCACAGGAGAGATCGATTTAGGGGTGGGAGTTCCTGTGCCCTAACAGAAGCGATTCCCGGCCCCTGCACATGTTTGCTCGCGAGATCGGCGCAGGTGGCGTCCGCGCATGAGCCTGTCCCGCGCGTGATCAGAACTTCGCGTCAGGCCTCATCCGGCACAACACGACAATTGCTTTATGTCCTTCGTGAAGGTCTGAGCACAAAGCTTCAAGCCCTCGACCAGAGTGAGGTAGGGAAAGAATTGGTCCGCGAGGTCGCCTACGGTCATCCGCCGACTCATGGCGATCGCGGCCGACTGGATGATCTCCCCGGCGTCAGGGGCCAGGATCTGGGCGCCTATGAGCCGTCCCGAGGGGCGCTCCGCCACAAGCTTTATGAAGCCCCGTGTATCGAAATTCGCAAGCGCCCGCGGGACGTTTTCCAAGCCAAGCGTGCGTACATCCACGCCTAGGCCTTGGGCGCGTGCCGTCTCCTCCGTGAGGCCCACCGAGGCCACCTGGGGATCGGTAAACACGACGACAGGCAGGACATCGAGATCCAGACGTGCATCGGCGCCCGTCATGTTCATGGCCGCGCGCGTCCCGGCGGCGGCCGCGACATAGACAAAACGGGGGAGGGTGCTGCAATCGCCGGCGGCGTAGACGTGAGGGACATTCGTGCGGAGATGGTCGTCAACCATGATCGCGCCCTCCGCATCCATGCCGACGCCTGCCGACGCGAGGCCCAGTTCATCGGTATTCGGTTTGACACCTGCGGCCACGAGCAGGCGATCCCCGGTGACGGGACCGCGAGAGGTCGTGAGCGTAAAACCCCCCGTTTCGTGGCGGACATTCGTCACGGCGGTGTCGGTGAAGACGCGTATACCCTCTTGCTCAAAAATCGGCTGAAGACCCACACCGAGGTCTGGGTCCTCCCGCGAAAGCAGGGATCCGCGCGCCACCACCGTCACTTCCGATCCCAGCCGGCGAAAGGCCTGCGCCAATTCCAGTGCGACTGCCGAAGCCCCTAGGACGAGGAGGTGTCGGGGCGTCTCGGTCGCCGTGAGGGCTATGCTCGATGTCCAAAAAGGGGTCTCCATCAAGCCGGGCACATCGGGGATTGCAGGCGATGCACCGACTGCAATCAAAAGGCGATCGGCCTCCAGCCGTTCTTCGTGCCCGGAGGCGTCCGTAAGGCTCAGGGTATGGCTGTCGACGAAACGGGCATGAGCCCGCTTCAGGGTCATCGCGGAGTTATTGGTCACGATATCCAGGTATTTGGCCTGCCTGAGCCCTGTGACACGCGCCTGCTGCTGCGCGATCAAAGCCTCCCGATCGATGGTGGGGGCACTGGGGAGAATCCCCCGGAAACGCGGAGCGGCCTGGGTACGCGCCTCTTGCGCAGCCCGGATCAATATCTTGGAGGGTACGCAACCCACGTTGATGCAGGTCCCGCCGATGACTGCATGTCGTTCTATGATGGTCACGCGGGCGCCCCGTTCGGCCGCACGAATGGCGCATGCGAAGGCTGCCGACCCTCCGCCGACGATGGCCACGTGGAGCGCTCGCGAGCGATTCTCTTCACGTCTCGCGCGCGCAGGAAGGGCCGCCCCGAAACCCGCGCCCTCGATTGCCGCGACAACCTGCGGCACCGCGGCACTCCCTAAACTTCCAATGAAAGCGGCCCCCTCCGGGTAGGAGACATGCGCCCGCGGACCGGGCAATACCTCCAAGGGGCGCTGGATGCGCGCGGCGCAATCATCGCAGACCATGCCTGTCACGGGGATTTCGATCGCGAGATCATTCATGATGTTCGTACCGCCAGATCGTTGGACAGGGCGACTCTAGGCGCCGTACCGCGGTACGGAGTCAATGGAGGAGGCGACGGCGCCTTGGGTTGAGGGTCTGGGAGGACAACAATTAAAGACGACTTCACAAACTGTTAGCAACGCATCTTCGCGTCATTTATTAACTTTAGGCGGTCCGACGAACTACTCGGACGACGGCGTGAGCGGCGCTGATGTCGTATCCCGGAACAGATGGCGATACAGGATGAGATAGGCGGCTTGAAAGCTGCCTGCGATAAAGAAGGGGAGTGCCAGGAAGCCTGCGTGGTAAAGGAGGCCGGCAAATACCGGGCCGATGGCGCGCGGCGCCTGAATGGAGACACTATTGAGACTCGCGGCAAGGCCCCGGCGATGGCTGCGCACGAGCCCCAGGTTGAGGGCCTGGCGCGCCCCTGCGGTGCCGCGGTTCAAGGCCGAGCGGACGATATACAAGACTGCAGCGATCGAAAAGTTGGGCGCAAGCGGCAATACGAGGAGAACGGCAAGACCGAGGTAGCGCATGCCCAATACAGATCTTACCACCCCATAGCGACGAGTCAGCCGACCCACCAGCAAGGAGGAGGCCGCCGTTATGATCAAGGCTAGGCTCATGAGAGGCCCGATACTCAAGGGGCCATGGTGAAAGCGGACAGCGAACCAGTAGGCCATCAAGGGCCCCATGAAACCGATGCCTAAACCGTTCAGTGCGTTTATGCCAAAGAGCTTGAGGAGCTTGCGGTTCTCGGCACGCGTCAAGGCGTCCGACGCAGCATCCGGGAGCGCCTCTTCAGGCGATGGTCGTCGACAGGGGACGCTGTCGGGCAAGGTTCGCAGCAGGATCAGAGCGAGGACGGCGCCCAAAAGGACCAAGAAGAAGAGGGGGCGATACGCGAGCGCTCCTGGCAGCAGCGTCCCAATCAGTGAAGGGAGCGTTGCGAGTAAGGCGCCGAGCGCCATCCCCAAAAAGCCCACGGCGGTATTCAGGCTGTAGACGGCCGGCCTGTCGCGCGCATCAACTAGCTCGGAAAGCCATGCAAGCTCCACGGGCGCAAAGGGTCCCGCGCCGCCGTTCAATCCGTGCCCGAAACCTCCGAGGATGGCGGCGATCACAAGCGCCGCCGGCTGCGCAGAGCCAAGCGCGACGAGGGCTGCCACTACCTGCACCCACTCATAGGCGCACAGGAACCCCTTGCGCCCCCGGACATCCGAGAGGGGCCCAACGAATAGAGCCAAGGTGGCCGACACAAGCAGTGCCACCATAAAGAGTGCGCCGATCGCCGGCGCCGACCAGTGAAGAGTGTGGAGATAGAGCGCAAAATCCACGACCAGCGCCCCTTGCCCTATGCTGCGTGCGGCCCGCATGACGATCAAAAGCCGCGCCTCGCGAGAGAGCCGGGCATATAACATATGGAGATCTTTATCCTAGATATTTATGAAGTGAATTCAGAACATTATGCGGCGTTAATAAGGTGATCCATTAAGGATAATGCGGCCCCTGCCAGCTCTTGCCGGTCCTCACCCAAGGCCTAGCATATCTCGAAGCCGCGGTATCTGCTCCTGAGCCCTCCCATACAACACTTGGCCGTCGCATACAGTGATAGGGGCGACTCGCACCCCAAGCTCCGCGCGGGCCTTGTCCGCCACCCCCGGCTGGCTCAGGTCATGTTCCGCGTACACGACGCCCTGGCTTATAAACCAGGCCTTGAGCGCGGCGCAGTCCGGGCACCCCGGGCTTGTGTAGAGGCTGACTGTTTTGGTCACTTCGGATCCTCGGTGGGCGATGACGCCCCAGGACGGCATTCTCCCATCCGTGGCGCGCCATCGATACCGTCCTTTATGCGGGCTGCCTCTGAAAGAGTCCACGCCACCAGCGTTTGCGGCCTTCCGGCAAGGTCCGCGGGTCGGTGAGCGTTTCGGGCGGCATGCGCGTCAATAGCCACCCCGGAAGAGTCTTCGCGCCCGAAGAGCCGCATGAGCTTCCGAGATTGTGGGGATCGAAAATCTTAATGAAGCGCGGACTCATCTTGTCATCGGCGTACACGATGCCGCAGTAGTCCTCGCGATGCTCTCGTCGTAGAAGCACGTCGATTTCCTCTGTGAATCGGGCCAGATCGTCGCGGCTCGCGGGCCCTGTAGGGACCGGCTCCCCGATCGCGTAGATGTACCAGCCGTCCGGAGAGGCGCGCACCACCGACCATAATTCGCTAAGTTGCGCCCAACTCACGATGCCACTGAAAGGGCCTGAAAGACAGGCCTGAAACGCGCTTCCCTGAGTCGTATTCACAAGCTCAAATCCTCCTTCCTGATCCTGATCTCGAGCCGAACACACCCTGTCCCCCTGACGGGGGCGGGCCACCGTTCCTGGCGTCACGCCTGTGGACGCCTCCCTGTCTGCGCCGGACAGGTCTTGATCCCGAGAACTTGATAGAGTCCGCAATAGCCGATTAGACCCGTGGCGAGCGGCAATACGCCGATCCACCCCCAGGGCGCCCATCGACCTGTGATCGCGAGCCCGATCAATACAAGCCCCAGAATGATCCGAATACTCCGATCCAACAGCCCTTCGTTCGTACGCATGACAATTGTTCCTCCGTGATAGGCCAAGCTGCGACATTATCCACCGAAAACGGCGTTACGGTACAGAAAGGCTGAGGGCGGTGCGGAGAGTTGGCATTAACTTGCTTTATGTCGCTACGCGATCTATTTGACATAATATACATTATACGAACTGTCGCTAAGCGAGAGGACCGCCTCAGTCGGCCCTTATTCGGAGGCCCATGGCTGGGCTCGTGTCGGTACCAAGTTCCGGTTCTTCAGCAGAATCCTTGGGGAGTATCCGGCTGGCAAAGATCCCCCACCATGTCGATGCGCTGCTTGATCTTCCCGCTCGGGCGTTCAATGGACTCAGTGGATTGGTGGCGGCCTTCGGTTTATGGATCCTTTACGCCGGTAAACCGATCCCCGCGCGACCCGAAAGAGCCTTGAGGCGAAGCGTCGTGGGCGCAGGCGCGGAGGAGCTTCCAGTCCGTAATCGCGCAATGCGTTCGTAGACCGCTCTGCGTATGCGCTGGAACGCGATAACTACCGACACATACCACCGCCTCGCCTAGCGGCCGGCCGGCACTCCACGTGAACGATTGCGTCGCCCGGCGGTCTCTCCGACTCCGGAGCTTCCCTTCAAACGCGTCGTCAAGAATGGTGCCACAAGGAGATTCTGGTTTAGCGTGAAAGAGACGGTATGCCGGGCGAGCAGGACCCTGACCCGCGAAGGCCATGGCGCGCGGGGATGTGATAGTCAGGGGCCGGCGGGTGCGATGAAGCCGCACCGAGTCAGGGCCTTGATCCAGCGCGGCGCATTGCGTTACTCAGCGGCCGCGTGCAGGCCCTTGGGTGGCTCCGCGGGTCACGCGCCCGCCGGATAGCGTGTTTTGGGCAAGCTGACCACGACAGTCAGTCATCACCCCGATCGTCCCTGTGGTCGCCGTGCCGCTCATAATGATAGTGGCCCTCGCCGCACTGGTAACACCGGTGGCCCTCGTACCCGCCAGGCGGCTCAAAGAAACAACCCGAGAGTACGCTTGCGGCGCTCAATAGAAGCAAACAGCGCGCTATGGTCTTCTTGAAGCTCGGTGATAACGGCATCGCATCCTCCTGCGTCCTGTGCGAGCTACCGCGGCCCCTAAGTAAGACCGCGCAGTCGGCTTTTTATGGTAGATGACTTGCGGCACTGATCCTATCACCCACGCATGGCCCTAAGAGGTCGCACGAGCGCCTCCGAGCTCGGCGCAGCCCATGATCTCCCCTCTCCGCTATGAGATGCCGCAGACGTCTTGCGGGCGAGCCGTCCGCTTTTCCTGCGCAAAAGAGGCTCGCCCAGAATACCAGGGTCATCTTAGAAAATGTGTTTGGTGGCACGCTTGGCGACGGCGCCTCAACGCAGTTCATAAGTCCCCAGGAAGAAATTGCCGCGGGCAAGATCCGCCTTCGCTGCACCTAAAGGAATCCTCCCCCCGCGGCTCGGCTCGCGATCGGATCGCTGGGACCCGATTTCGGCAAGCGATGGCCGATGGGCGGCTCTCGCTGCCCCGTGAGGCGCCCAGCTGTGGGCATGGCCACCCCCTTTGTACTATAGTCGGCCCCAGAGGGACCCCCGCCTCATGGGCAAACGTATCGAAGGAGAGCCTGTTGCATGTTTGAAAATCGATCATCCCGGTACACTGGCGGTCAAGAGCTCGCCTTTGCGGCGCTGCGCATCTTCTTTGGCGTGATCTGGGTGATCAACACCATCCTTGAAGCCAACAAGTACTACGTGGACCACTTCCTCGCATCCATCGTCGCCCGCGTGAAAGGGCAACCCTACCCGGTACAGGCCTTCCTCCATGAGGTCATACACATCGTCACGATGTTGGGCCCGCGTCACGTGGCCATCGGCACGGTCGTCTTGGATGGCCTTCTTGCGGCCTCCCTTCTGACGGGCTTCGCCCTGCGGCCCATGGCGCGCCTTGGGATCATTTACAGTCTTTTTCTATGGGCCACGGTGGGCGGGCTCGGTGGGCCTTATACGCCGGGCGCCACGGACCCCGGCACTGCAATCGTCTACGCGCTCGTATTCTTTGCGGTGCTCTCGGTCCCTTCAGAGCGCAGGCTCGCGATAGGGCCGGATTCGGAGCCTTCGGTCACCACCGGGCGCATCGAGGCAGTCCGTATCCTATTCGGCCTCTTGTGGGCCTTCGACGCCTTCTGGAAATGGCAGCCGGCCTTCTTTGAGCACAGCCTGACCTATTTGCAGCAGTCCCAGGTCGGTCAGCCGGCGTGGATCGTGGCTTATATCGGACTTGTGATTTCCGCCATCCATCTCACTGGGGCTTTGACCTTCGGAATCTTCGCGGCCGTCATAGAGACGATCCTGGCGATCAGCCTCCTTCTCAAACGCTGGCAGCAGTGGTTCCTGCCAATCGGATTTTTTTATTCTTTCGGGGTGTGGACGACGGCCGAGGGCTGGGGTGGCCCCTATCACATCGGCAGCACCGGCAACCGGGGCGACATGCTCGGTACCGCCAATATTTACATGGTGGTCTATCTCTACTTGATAGCGGCCTATCTTTTTGAGCGCCGACTTCAAAAACGCATGCAGTAACACGGGCTTGCGCATCCACCTTCATGCTCGCTGAGAATCGCGAGCATGATTTCGCGGCAACGCATTAATTCGTAAAGGATAGGAGCTAAGCTTTCGGGGTCTCCACGGGTCCAGGGCCCAGGTTCAGGCGGCGTCCCGAAAGAGCGTGAAGAAGTTGCGCTCGGTGGTCTCCGCCACCCTTTCCCAGGAAACCCCACGGACATCGCCCAGGCAGTGGGCCACGTGTGCAACGTAGGACGGTTCATTGGGCTTGCCACGGTGCGGGACGGGTGCCAAGTAGGGCGCGTCGGTCTCGATCAGCAGCCGGTCCTCCGGCACGAGGCGCGCGACCTCACGCAAGGCCTGCGCATTTCTGAAGGTCACGATGCCGGAAAATGAAATGTAGAAATTCAGGTCCAGTACTTGTCTCGCGAACTCCTGGGTCTCGGTGAAGCAATGCAGGACTCCGCCCACTTCCGATGCCCCTTCCTCGCGCAAGATCCTCAGAGTATCGGCAGCCGCCTCTCGGGTGTGGATGATCAATGGCTTGTGGACCTGCCGGGCAGCTGCGATGTGCTGCCGAAATTGCTCCTGTTGAAAACTCACATTCGGGTCTTTAAGCCGATAATAATCGAGCCCGGTCTCGCCGATCGCCACGATCCGATCATTTCCGCTCAGACGCACGAGGTCATCGAAGACTGGGGCGCCCGCTCCGGTCTCATTGGGATGGACACCCACGGACCCAAAGACATGTGGATCGCGCCGCATGACCTCCTGGATGGGATCGAGATCCGCGAGCCCGACGCTCACGCACAGCATATGTGACACGCCCCCTTGATGGGCGCGTGTCAGGACCGCCTCGATATCATCACGCAGGGGATCAAAATGGAGATGGCAGTGCGAATCGACCAAGGACATCGCTACATGGTATGGGTCGGCCGATCCGATTGCAATTGGCCTATGAGCAGGGTCTCGATCTTCGTGCGCGCCACTTCGGAGTCCTTGGCGCTGAACTGGATACCGATGCCCGAGGCGTGGCCGCCCGGGGCATTCGGAGGAGTAATCCACACCACATGGCCCGCCACCGGGATCTTCTCCTTGCTATCGATGAGGGTCAGCAACATAAACACCTCGTCGCCGAGCTTATAGGGCTTGTTGCTCGGTATGAAGAGGCCGCCTCCTTTCAGGAATGGCATGTAAGCCGTATATAAGGCGTTACGATCCTTGATCACGAGCGAAAGGACGCCCGGACGCTCGGGCGCCTTTGAGCCCCCACGCATACCCGTTTCCATTGCCGATATAGTGGTCATAGCCGTGCCTCGACAAGCATAAACAGCCGATCCCAGACGAGACGGCGATCCAGAGGGGCGGTCGCAAGGCCTCGCGCCTCAAGCGCCTCGTCCCAGAGGCGAAAAACTTGCCCTAAGTCTAGCCGACTGGCCAAGGCGCGCAAGCGGGCCGTCCATTCCGCCGGTATGGCAGGCCCGGGCGTGTCCGCGAGCGCCAATAGCGCGAGGCCTGCAGCGATACCGACTAAAAGGGTGAGGCCGATGTCCAGGTCCACGGTATGCCAGGCCTCGCTCGCATCCAATGGCGACTGAGCGCCCGATGCGACCGCTTCGAGACTCGCCATGAGTCGCGCGCCCATGGCCGGCGTATCCCGGGGCCACGCCTCGGCCTGAAGCGCGGCTCCGTGCGTCAACGCAAGAATTACGTCCGCATCCGGAACCTCGCGCTCCTTCAAATAAGCCTCCCCCTCCTCCTTCGTCGGTCGCGGCAAAACGAGCCGCTGACATCGCGAACGAATCGTGGGCAAGAGCCGCGCGGGACTATCGCTCACCAAAAGCAGGTAACTGCCGGCGGGCGGCTCTTCAAGCGTCTTCAGGAGCGCGTTCGAGGCCGAACGATTGAGGTGATCGGCGTCTGCGATCAGGGCCACGCGCCGGGGTGCAAGATGAGGTGTCAGTACCAGAAACTCATTGAGGCCGCGCGCCTCGTCCACCGTAATCTCGGTCTTACCTTCCTCTCGCCGCAGAATCAGGATGTCGGGATGATTGCCGCCCGTCGCAAGACGGCACGCCCGGCAGGCACCGCAGGCGATTTCGCGCTCGCAGACGAGCCGGATCGATAGGCGGTCGGCAAACTGCCGTTTCCCTATGCCTGGGGGACCACACAACAAGAGGGCATGCGGGAGCCGGCTTGCATCGGCAAGTCCACTCCAGATCGCGCGCTGCCAGGAAAGCATGGCTAAAGACGGGCCGCAAGCGCCGCATCCACGGCAAGCGCAACCTCGGCCAAGGACTTGGCGGCCGAGATGACCACGAAGCGTTCGGGCTGTGCACGCACCCGCGTCTGATACCCTTCTCGCACGCGCTCGAAAAAGGCCTCCCCTTCGGCCTCGATGCGATCGGCCGACCGGCCCGCACGGCGCCCGAGAGCTACACTCACCGGGACATCAAAAAAAAGCGTGAGATCGGGTGGCGGGACCGCCAGTAACTCCGACAACCCGTCGATCAACGGAGCCCCGAGGCCGCGACCATGACCCTGGTAGGCATAGGTGGCATCCAGATATCGATCGCAGACCACGGTCTTGCCAAGCGCAAGTGCCGGCGCGACCACGGCCTTGATGTGCTGAACGCGCGCCGCGAACAACAACAGAAGCTCGGTTTGTGGGTGTAGCGAGCCATGCTCCAACAGAATGTGGCGAATGCGCTCCCCCACCTCGGTACCGCCAGGCTCCCGCGTCACGACCACGCCCCGCGGATTACGTTGCTCGCAGAAATCCACGATCCGGTCGATCTGCGTAGTCTTGCCAGATCCATCAAGACCCTCGAGACTAATGAACCTGGGGCCGTCGGGTGGTGTCGATTTCATATTTGCGGATTTCCTGATCTTGCGCTTGTAGAGTATCAGAGAATACATGACCGCCGCGTCCCGTCGCCACAAAATAGAGGGCGCGAGTCTTGTCCGGATGGAGCGCCGCGTGCAAGGCGCGGGCGCTACAGAGGCCGATCGGCGTAGGCGGGAGGCCATAATGAAGGTAGGTGTTATAGGGGCTCCGAAATGCGAGGTCGGCGCTGGTGAGGACCCCGCGATAACGCTTGCCGAGACTAAAGATCACAGTGGGGTCGGTCTCGAGCCTCATACCAAGGCGCAGACGGTTTACAAACACCCCGGCGATCTTGCGCCGCTCTCCGGCCTTCGCCGTCTCCTTCTCGACCAACGATGCAAGGATCAGGGCTTGTTCTGGCGTGTGTATCGGCAGGTGAGGGGCGCGCCGTCTCCAGTCCTTGCGTAGAAGCGCCTGGAGCCGTTTTCTTGCCCGCGCCAGAATGGACGTCGCAGGCGCATCGTACGTGTAGTAATAGGTGTCAGGGAAAAACGCGCCCTCGAGGCTTCCCTGCATATGAAGCGCGGCGCGCACCGCCGTATGCGAGAGCCCCTTGATGTTGTCCTGCAAATGCGGGGCCTGCACCAAGGCCTGCCGCACCTGACGAAACGTCCAGCCGGGTACGAGTGTGAGCGGGTATTCGACCACCTGCCCCGACGCCACCATGTGCAGGATACGAACAGGGGTAGCTGGATCCGGGAAGCGGTATACCCCGCTTTTCAGGGCTTGTCCCTCGCCCATGAGTTCGGCAAGCGCTACAAAGGAGTCAGCGGAATCGATCACGTGATGCTGTTTCAGCATCACGGCGAATGCCCTCATGGTGGTCCCGGCCGGCAGGTGAAAAGTCCGGGACCCAGGATGCAGGGGGCGATCTGCGAGAAAGAACCACCCGCCCACGCAAATACCGCCGAGCACTAGGATGCCAAGGATGCCCCTAAAGAACGACCGCATCCCTGCCCCCTCGCAACGCCTCTTCAATCATGGTCGTGATGGGGCCGCGCCGACGAGAGCCATTCCCGAGATCGAGGACCGGCCTCGCGCCGATCACGGAGTTGCACAAAAACACCTCGTCGGCTTCCATGACCCTGCTCTTCGTGAGCCGATCGAAATGCACGCCTATCCCCAACTCCCGCGCGCGCACCACGACACGTTCGCGCATCACCCCTGCCACCCCCGCCTGATCCAGGATCGGTGTCGCAAGGGCGCCCTGCTCGACCACGAAAAGGTTGGTCATGGTCCCCTCTATGACCCAGTCTTGCGTATCCTGCATCACGCCTTCCCAATAGGGGTCCGCGAACTCCCGTTGCGCAAGGACCTGCTCCAGTCTGTTCAGGTGCTTTATGCCTGCGAGCAACGGTTGCCTGGCGAGCCGCGTCTTGCACCAGAAGACCGGCGCCCCTTCCTCGAACCGCTGCCCGGATGGCCACGGCCAGGTCGTCAGGATACGATCGGTCGGCGCGGCGCCCGGCCGGTAACCGCGTCCAGCAGCGCCACGAACCAAGACGACTTTTAGGATAGCGAGCCCGAGGCCGGCCGCCAAGTCTTCCGCCTCCGCTTTGAGCGATATGGGTTCGACCGGCTCCAGGCCGAGGCGCTCTGCGCCCGTGGCGAGCCTCCGGCCGTGCTCGGACCAGAGAAGCAGCCGGCCATCCTGAACGGCCACGGTTTCGAAAACGCCGTCACCGTATTGCAGGCGGCTTGTGACAGACAGGCCGGCCTCGGCGCGTCCATTGACCAAACTGCGCAGGGGCTTCACGGCGCCCTTAACGGCCGTGCGGGGCCACGCCCTGTCGACGACCGAAAAGGATTGCCTAGGGGCTCTGCGCGCAGGCTATCTGGGCTTGCGTTCTTACCAAGGCCCACGGATGTCCACAGAAAGAAAGACCGCGATTTCATAAGACGCGCCCCCCGCGCAAAGACGTCAAGTCCCACACCCCAAGGCGCGCAATAGGCCGGCCGCCTTGGCCTCGGTCTCGCGCAGCTCCCGCATCGGATCCGAATCCGCCACGATTCCCGCCCCTACCCGGAACCCAATCTCGCGTCCGCGCACGACGAGGGTGCGGATCAGGATATTGAGGTCCGTATCTCCGCGTTCATTGATGTAGCCGAGGCTTCCCGTATAAGCGCCGCGACTCCCATGCTCGCTCAAACCCAGGATCTCCACACACCGTATTTTGGGGCATCCGGTGATCGAGCCGCCGGGAAACAAGGCTTTAATGACATCCGATAGCGTGACCTCCGCCCGCAGCGTCCCCTCGACATCCGAAACGAGATGGTGGACGGTCGCGTAGCTTTCGATGCGCATGAGATGAGATACGCGGATACTTCCCGCCACACAGACCCGACCCAGGTCGTTGCGCTCAAGATCGACAAGCATGAGGTGTTCCGCGCGTTCCTTGGGGTCTGCACGCAGATCGCGCTGCGCGCCTTCATCTTCGACCATATCACTCAGCCGCGCCCTCGTGCCGGCAATCGGCTGGGTCATGATCACGCGCCCGCGGCATCTCAAAAGCCTCTCGGGGGACGCGCTTGCGATGAGGGTCTCGCCGAGTCGGGCAATGGCCGAAAACGGCGCCGGGTTATGTCGGCGCAGGCTATCGAAAAGCGCCGCCGCGCGTGTCTTGGACGCCAAGCGGCCGCGATAGGATCGGGATAGATTGGCCTGAAAGATGTCCCCGGCCAGGATATAGTCATGAATGTCGCGCACGCCGTCCCGATACGCCTCAGGGGGGTCGTGCTCAACGTGCTCCACGGTTACGCTGGGCCAAGGCCGCGGATCAGGCATCCTGCGGAGATCCTCCTCGATCCCTTCCACCACCGTGGTATCCCTTCCCGTGACGGTGACCGCCCCCGACCGCCAATCCTTGATGATTGCGCCGTCGAAACCCTGAAGCCACGCGAGCGGCACGTCGGCGGGCCCAGTGAGGGTCACACGGCTCTCAAAGGCGCCTACCAGCTCATAACTCAGATAGAGGAAGTGGCCGAAAAGAAACGGCAATGCTGTGTCAGGCGCCTCACTCGCGCGGGCCACGCCCGAGCAGGCGTCGAGCGCCGAAAAAAATCGCGCACACTGCGATCGGCTTGCGCCTGCATGGAGCACCAGCGGGTCCCGCGGGCTTGCAAACAGGATGTCAAAGCCCCAGCCGGCGTCCTTGCCGCTCACCAGAAGATGCGGGTAGCGCTCGGGGAACGCATCGTGCACACGCAGAAGGTCCTCGACGCCTGGAGGCGCGGGGCGGATCGCCGCCGGACCCTTCATCGGAATTAACGAAAGCGACCGAGTACGAGCGTCCCGTTCGTGCCCCCGAATCCGAAGGAATTCGACAGGGCATGCGCGATGGGCATTTCCCGCGCCGTGTGCGGGATGTAGTCCAGGTCACAGTCTTCGCTCGGCGAGTCGAGATTGATCGTGGGGGGAGCGACCTGCTCATGGATGGCGAGCACCGTATAGATCGCCTCAATGGCACCTGCTGCCCCCAGGAGATGGCCCGTCATCGATTTCGTCGAACTCACCGCAAGGCGCTTCGCGTGGTCTGCAAACACGTGCTTGATCGCCATGGTCTCGGCACGGTCGCCAAGTGGCGTGGATGTTCCATGCGCGTTGATGTAAGAAATATCGGACATGTCGAGACCTGCGTTGCGCAATGCGTAGCGCATGCATCGGGCCGCCCCATCACCATCTTCCGGCGGGCTCGTCATGTGGTAGGCGTCGCCGCTCATACCGAAACCGAGGAGCTCCGCATAGATGCGCGCGCCGCGCGCCTTGGCGTGCTCGAGCTCCTCAAGCACCACCACCGCCCCGCCTTCACTCAAAACGAAGCCGTCACGGTCACGATCCCAAGGCCTGCTTGCCCGGCTTGGATCCGCATTGCGCGAGCTTAGCGCGCGGGCGTTCCCAAACCCTGCCATCGAGGTCGGCGTCACCGCAGCCTCCGCGCCACCTGCGACCATGATGTCGGCGTCCCCGTATTCCACTATCCGCCCAGCTTCGCCGATCGCATGAGTCGATGTGGTGCAGGCCGTCACCACCGAAAGGTTGGGGCCCTTGAAACCAAACAGTATCGATAGGTTCCCAGAGATCATATTGATGATACTCATGGGTATATAAAACGGGGATATCCGCCGCGCACCCTTCTCCAGGTATTGCCGCGTCGTCTCCTCAATCGTATGCACGCCACCGATGCCGGACCCGATATAGCACCCTATACGTTCCGCATTCGCCTCGGTGACGGTTATGCCCGAGTCCTTGATCGCCTCAGCACCAGCTGCCATCCCAAGCTGGATGAACCGGTCCATCTTGCGGGCCTCTTTCTCCGACACGACCGAGGTCGGATCGAAGCCGCGCACCTCGCCTGCGATAGTCGAGGGAAAACCCGTCGCGTCGAATTGCGTAACAGGACCGATCCCGCTCTCGCCGGCTTTGATGCGCCGCCAATTTTCGGCGACATTGAGGCCAAGAGGCGTGACGGCCCCGAGTCCGGTGATGACGACGCGCCTCTTGTTCACTGTACCTCCCCGGATATGGCCGTGCTATGGCGTACGGATGGCCGCCCGGATCAATTCGCGGCGTGCGAGGTGATGTAGTCGACCGCCTGCTTCACGGTCGTGATCTTCTCCGCCTCGTCATCCGAAATCTCACAATCAAACTCCTCCTCAAGCGCCATGACAAGCTCCACGGTATCGAGCGAATCGGCACCGAGGTCGTCCACAAACGACGCGTCGGTCGAGACTTCGCTCTCGTTGACACCGAGTTGCTCGACCACGATCTTCTTTACCCGTTCTTCGATGCTGCTCATTTCTCATTCCTCCAAAAAATCGTTACAAAGCCGTGCGGCCGCATAGTTACCACATCCCCGCCGTCGAAGTCTACTTTAGGCGCCGATCGGCTAATTCATATACATTCCACCATTTATGTGCAAGGTCGTTCCGGTAATATAGGAGGCCTCTGGAGATGCCAGGAACCCCACGGCATGGGCGATGTCTTCCGGCGCGCCCAGTCGCCCGAGCGGAATCTGCGCAAGCAGCGCGTCTCTCTGGCCCTGGGCGAGCGCCCGCGTCATGTCCGTGTCGATGAATCCGGGCGCGATGGCGTTCACCGTGATGTTCCGACTCCCCACCTCGCGCGCCAAGGCCCTCCCAAAGCCGATCAGACCGGCCTTGGCCGCCGCATAATTCGTCTGGCCCGCATTTCCGGTCACGCCAACCACTGAGCTTATATTGATGATCCGCCCCTTACGCGCCTTGCTCATGACCCTAAGACATCCGCGCGTCAGACGAAATACACCGCTCAAGTTGGTGGCGAGGACAATATCCCAATCCTCGTCACGCATCCGCATGGCCAGATTGTCCCGCGTGATCGCGCCGTTGTTGACAATGATGCCAGGCCACTGCTCACGCTTATCGAACTCCGCCAGAAGACCATCGATCGATGAGGTGCTGGAAAGATCAAGCACGGCAGGCCAGCCCTGAATCCCGTGGGCGGCAAAGTATTCCTCGATGGCCTCCAGACTCTTTTTGGACGTAGCGGTCGCTATGATCCGCGCCCCGAGCGCCGCAAGCCGTACGGCGCATGCCTTACCTATCCCCCGGCTCGCCCCGGTCACCAAGGCGATTTCGCCATCGAGAATCATGACTTCCCCCCTTTTCTTATATCGCGCGTACCTAGTTTCCGCCACTCCCCATGACCGCGCCGAAATCGGCGGGCTCTCCGATGGCCATGCAGGGGACATCGACGATGCGCTTATTCAAGCCCGTGAGCACTTTGCCGGGCCCACACTCCACGACCCGGGAAGCCCCCCAGTCGGCCATGCGGCGTATTGTCTCAACCCAGCGCACCGGAGAAAACAGTTGATTCACCAGGGCCTCGCGAATGAGCTCGGGATCCAACCGCCGGGCCGCATCGACGTTATGGAGTACGGGTACGGCAGGGCTCTTCAGGGGAATTGCCGCAAGAGTCTCGGCAAATTGCCCGGCGGCCTCACGCATGAGTGCGCAATGCGAGGGGGCGCTCACGGCAAGGACGACCGCACGCCTGGCGCCCGCAGCTCGTGCGGCGCTAATCGCGCGTTCAACCGCGGCCTTGGTCCCGGCGATCACGATTTGACCGGGGGCGTTATAGTTGGCGGCCGCAAGGATCTCCCCTTGGGCGGTGTCGCGACATACGCCTTCGACCACTTCGTCCCCAAGCCCCAGAATGGCCGCCATGGCCCCCTCACCTTCCGGCACAGCCGCTTGCATGAGTTCCCCGCGACGCGCCACGAGCCGCACTGCATCTTTGTAATCCAAGGCCTCGGCGCACACCAGGGCCGCGAATTCCCCCAGACTATGCCCGGCCAACAATACCGGCTGCGCTCCACCACTTGCGCCCCACGCCCGGTAACACCCGACATCCGCGGCGAGCAAGGCCGGCTGCGTCACCGCGGTGCGATTCAGCGCCTCCTCAGGCCCGGATTGCGTAAGCTCCCAAAGGTCATAGCCAAGCACCTCGGACGCCTCGCGAAAGGTGTCCGGGATCTGCGCGTGGCTCGCAGCCAATGCCTTCAGCATCCCCACTGACTGCGAACCCTGCCCGGGAAAGACGAAGGCGGTACCATTGCTTACATCGTTCATGACTACTTCGATCCCTTCATTAATACCTGAGAAGCACAGAACCCCAAGTAAAACCGCCGCCGAACGCTTCCATTAGAACCACGTCGCCCCGCTGGATGCGGCCATCCCGAACCCCTGCATCGAACGCCAGCGGGATCGATGCCGCAGACGTATTGCCATGCCGATCGACGGTCACTATGACTTGATCCATGGCCATGCCCAAGCGTTTGGCGGTGGCGGCGATGATGCGGATGTTGGCCTGGTGAGGAACAAGCCATCGGATGTCCGATTGCTTCAGGTCGTTGGCGGCCAGGGTTTCGCCGACCAAGGCGTCAAGCGTGGTCACCGCCATCCGGAACACTTCGTTGCCACGCATCGTGATAAGGCCTTCCCCGCCATGCAGTCCTGTGCCGCGACTCGATACGCCACCTGTCGCCGTCAAGAGCTCCTTATACGCGCCGTCTGCGTGCAGATGGGACGAGAGGATGCCTGCCTCGTCGCTCATACCGACTACGACCGCGCCGGCCCCGTCCCCGAAAAGAACACAGGTCGAGCGATCCTTCCAGTCGACGATACGCGACATCGTTTCCGCGCCAACCACGAGCGCCCGCCTAGCGCTGCCGGTACGAATGAATTTTTCCGCGATCCCAAGGGCGTAAACGAAACCCGTGCAGACCGCCTGAACATCGAAGGCGGCGGGACCGTGGATCCCGAGCCGCTCCTGGAGCAAACACGCCGTTCCGGGAAATACGCGGTCCGGGGTGGTGGTCGCCACAATGACGAGATCGATATCGGATGCAAGGCAGCCGGCCGCGTCAAGCGCCTGCCGGGCGGCCCGCTCGGCCAGATCGCATGTGGTCTCGCCCGCAGCGACGATGCGTCGCTCGCGTATGCCGGTGCGCGACACGATCCACTCATCGGATGTGTCCACCGTCAGGGCGAGTTCCGCATTGCTTACCACGCGCTCGGGCAGAAAACTGCCGGTACCGAGGATACGGGCGCTCGTCACGCGAGTCCTCGCTGGGGCGGTGGCTCCATTTCTTGGCGGATGCGGTCGGGGATGTTGTGGCGCACCTCGCGTAAGGCCACCTCAAGAGCGTTGCGCAGCGCTACCGCATCGGCGCTTCCGTGACTCTTTACGACGACACCGTTTAAGCCCACCAAGGTGGCACCATTGTACCTTTTCGGATCGACGCGGCGGGCGAAGGCCTTCAAGACGGGGCGCGCAACAAGCCCTGCGAGGCGCGTCAAGGCACCGCGTCCGAACTCCTCCTTCAGGAAAGCACGGATCATGCGCGCCAATCCCTCGCTGGTCTTCAAGGCGATGTTACCGACAAAACCGTCACAGACGATGACATCCGCACCACCGGCATAGATGCCGTCCCCCTCCACGTATCCGATGTAGTTCAATTCGCTGCGTGCGAGAAGTTGGGCCGCCGCCTTTACCACCTCGTTGCCTTTGATGTCTTCCACGCCCACATTCAGGAGGCCCACGCTAGGCCTTTCCCTGCCATCCACGGCGGTAGCGACAATCGCCCCCATGACCGCAAACTGCCGAAGGTGCTCGGCGGTGCACTCGACGTTCGCCCCAAGGTCGAGCAGGTGGACATGTCCTTTCAGGGTCGGGAGCGCGGTTACGATCGCAGGACGGTCAATCCCCGGCAGAGTCTTCAATACGAAGTGGGCGACCGCCATGAGCGCGCCGGTGTTGCCCGCGCTGACGCAGGCATCCGCGCGCCCATCGCGCAACAGCGTAAGCGCGACCCGCATCGACGAGTCGCGCTTCGTGCGCAACGCCTGAGCCGGGGGTTCATCCATGCGCACGACCTCGGTCGCGGGCACGACCTCTAGCCGCTCATCCGGCCTGACCCCCAATCGCCGCAGCTCGTCTTCGATAATGCCGGGCTGCCCCACGAGCGCGATGCGCGCTTCCTGCTGCGCGGCCAGGAAACTGAGCGCCGCGGAAACCGTCACGCGCGGGCCATGATCACCCCCCATGGCATCGAGGGCGATAGTGATAGTCACTTATGGCTCCGGGACAGACCTAATCGGGCTTGGTGTCGACGACCTTGCGGCCACGATAATAACCGTCTGCGCTCACGTGGTGGCGACGATGCGTTTCGCCGCTCGTCGAGTCAACGGACAAAGTCGGGCGGGACAGGGCGTCATGGGAGCGGCGCATGCCGCGCTTGGAGGGGGTTTTGCGACTCTTCTGTACCGCCATTTGTACTTTCCTCAGTTCCTATTATCGCGCGTTTCGCGCTTCAATAATTCCGCCAACCCGGCAAAGGGGTGGGCCCCGGCCGCTGGCCGCTCGACGGGCTCACATCCTTCGGGGTGTCTCGGCGCCATCGGCAGAGCCAATATCAGCTCCTCTTCGATAAGCTCCGCGACATCAAGTGGGCCGCTATGATAGCAGACATCCAGCCCTTTTTCCGCAAGCTCCCGCTCGTCGGCCTCTGACCGCGCGAATACACGCTGCCAATCAGCCCGCACCTCTAACAAAAACGGGTCCGCGCAACGCTGGCATATTAGGGGAAGCGACGCCTCGGCGAAACCCACCATCATCGCCCGCCCCTCGTCGTCCCGTCGAAACACGAAACCGCCGCTGATCGGCCCGGCATGTTCCACCGCAAGCTCCCGCAAGCGGCCCAAGGGCGCCGGGTCGAGGCCGCCCGCGAACTCCAGACCTTGATCCGCGGCCCGCTCCGGGTCTACGGACTTTGGCAAAAAACCCGATTCCATGCGCCATGATATAGAAGGGGGACTTGGGCTGTCAAAAACGCGTGATGAATACTGGCGACCAAAGCTTTACAATACTGCCCCGCCTTAACGTGCACGCTATCGGGAGTATGGGGTGATCAAGAAGCTATTGGTGGCAAACCGCGGGGAGATCGCGGTACGGATAGTCCGGGCCTGCGCCGAGATGGGCATAGAATCCGTCGCGGTATACACCGATGCCGACCGGCACGCTCTACACGTCAAAAAGGCGAGCGAGGCCTACAACCTAGGCCCCGATCCGGTCGGCGGTTACTTGAACGCCCACCGCATCGCGAGTGTCGCCTTGAGTGCGGGTTGTGACGCCGTGCATCCTGGCTACGGATTTTTGTCTGAAAACCCGGAATTGGCGGAGATATGCATACGACGCGGACTCATTTTCGTAGGCCCGTCTCCGAGCGTCATCCGGCAAATGGGAGACAAAACGCTTGCTCGCAGGGCAGCGATCGCAGCCGGCCTCCCGGTCGTCCCTGGCAGTGACGGCAACGTCGCAAGCCTCGACTTGGCCATCGAGGCGGCCAAGACCATAGGCTACCCGGTGATGCTCAAGGCGACCTCAGGTGGAGGTGGACGCGGCATTCGACGCTGTGACTCGGAAAGCGAACTTCGTCGCCAATATGACCGGGTGGTCTCGGAAACGACCAAGGCCTTCGGCGCGGCAGAGGTTTTTCTGGAGAAGTGTGTCGTCAATCCACGCCATATCGAGGTCCAAATTCTCGGCGACCGCTTCGGCAATGTTGTGCATCTCTTCGAGCGCGATTGCTCCATCCAGCGACGCCACCAGAAATTGCTCGAGGTCGCGCCCTCGCCGCAGCTCAGTGAGGAAGAACGCGCAGAGGTCTGCGACCTGGCCGTACGGGCCGCCAAGGCCGTCGGCTATGAAAACGCGGGGACGGTAGAATTCCTGTTCGATCAACAGAAGCGCTTTTATTTCATGGAGATGAATACGCGTCTCCAGGTCGAGCACACAGTGACCGAGCAGATCACGGGCGTGGACATCGTGCAGGAACAGATCCTGATCGCCGCCGGGAACGCGCTATCCTACGCGCAGGACGATATCCAGAGGCGCGGGTACGCACTGCAGTTCCGCATCAACGCCGAGGATCCAAAGAACGACTTCCTGCCGAATTTTGGCCGCATCACGCGCTACTATTCACCTGGCGGCCCGGGCGTGCGGACCGACGCTGCCATCTACACGGGCTACGAATTTCCGCCCTACTACGACTCGATGTGCGCCAAGCTGACCATATGGGCGTTGACCTGGGACAAGGCGCTGGCCCGCGCCCGACGCGCACTCCTGGACATGGGTGTCTCCGGCGTGAAGACGACCATACCCTACCATCTCGAGATCCTGCGCACAGCGGAATTTCGCAGTGGACGCTTCAACACCGCCTTCGTCGAGGAGCACCCCGAGCTTAGCAATTACTCGGTTCGACGCCCGACATCGCATCTTGCGGCGGCCATCGCCGCCGCGATCGCCGCCCATCATGGGTTATGAGCGCAGGTCCCGCCACATCCACGGCGGTCGAGACGCAACACCGGGCGCCGGGTATAATCCAGCGTTCATAAAGACAGGTAGATAATCGTGCCAAAAACACGCGTACAAATCACGGATGTGGTCCTGCGGGACGCCCATCAATCCCTGATCGCCACCCGCTTGCGCACGGAGGACATGTTACCAGCGTGTCCGGACCTCGATGCCATCGGCTATTGGTCGCTCGAGGCCTGGGGAGGCGCCACCTTTGACGCCTGTCTGCGTTATTTGAAAGAGGACCCCTGGGAACGTCTGCGGCTCTTGAAAGCCGCCTTGCCCCGCACCCGCATCCAGATGCTGTTGCGCGGCCAGAATCTTCTTGGTTATCGGCACTATTCGGATGATGTCGTTCGCGCCTTCGTGGCCAAGGCCGCGCAAAACGGCGTCGATGTCTTTCGCGTATTCGATGCGATGAACGACACCCGCAACCTGCGCGTGGCGATAGAGGCGGTCCTTGAAAGCGGCAAGCATGCTGAAGGCACGCTTTGCTACACGACGAGCCCAGTCCACAACGTACCGACCTTCGTAGCCATGGCCCGCGAACTCGAGGCAATGGGCTGCCAGACGATCGCGATCAAGGACATGGCGGGGCTTTTGACACCGACCAAGACCGCGACACTCGTCAAGGCCTTGGTGAAGGCCGTAAAAATCCCGTTACATCTGCACTCCCATTCGACCTCGGGTCTTGCTGCCATTTGTCAGTGGAAGGCGATCGAAAGCGGTTGCTACCTGATCGACACGGCGCTCTCTGCTTTCGGCGAGGGGACGAGCCATCCCCCGACCGAGAGCCTGGTCGCCGCGCTGCGTGGCACCCCCTACGACACGGGCCTCGATCTCGAGCGCCTCGAGCGGATCAACGCCTATTTCCGCGATGTACGCAAGCGCTACCACCAATTCGAGAGCGATCATACGGGCGTGGACAGCCGCGTCCACGTCAATCAGGTGCCAGGCGGGATGATCTCGAATCTCGCCAACCAACTAAAGGAGCAAGGCGCCCTGGACCGCATCGACGAGGTCCTGCTCGAAATTCCTCGCGTGCGCGCCGACCTCGGTTATCCGCCGCTTGTCACGCCAACGTCCCAGATCGTGGGCACGCAGGCTGTTTTGAACGTCCTTACGGGACAGCGATACAAGAGCATCACAAATGAGGTGAAGCTCTACCTCCAGGGCCGCTATGGCGCGCCCCCTGGAACCGTCGACAGCCGGGTCCGGAGGATGGCCATCGGCGGCCAGCCCGTTATCACCCATCGGCCCGCTGACGACATCCCGCCCGAAATGGAGAGATTACGCGCCGAGATCGGTGATCTTGCGAAGAGCGAAGAGGATGTCTTGACCTACGCGATGTTCCCCGAGGTCGGCCGCCAGTTTCTCGAGGAGCGTGCTGCGGGTACCCTGCAACCCGAAGAGCTCTTGCCGCCCCCCGAGGCGCAGTCGGCCCCCTGCTACCTCGCACCCACCGACTTCAATGTCACCATGCACGGCGAAACCTATAACATCAAGATCCGTGGGGCCGGTCACAAAAGCGAGGACCGCAGGCCCTTTTACGTCTATGTCGACGGCATGCCAGAGGAAATCATGGTCGAGACCATGGGCATCGTGCCGATCGACGGCGCGGCTGGCGATTTTCGCGAACCAATGGCGGCGACGGAGACATCGGCCGGAACATCGCGCGGGCGCCCGAAGGCCCGCAAGGCCGGAGATGTCACGAGCGCCATGCCAGGGACCGTGGTCGATGTCCTGGTCACCGTAGGCCAGGTCTTGAAGGCCGGCGATCCCGTGCTCGTCATCGAGGCCATGAAAATGGAAAACGAGGTGCCAGCGCCAGTGCAGGGCACGGTGAAGGCGATCCATGTCAAGAAGGGTGATAGCGTGAACCCCAATGAAGCGCTGGTCGAGATCGGCTAGACCGTGGCCCCCCAGCAGCGTCTGATCCTGGCCTCCGGTTCACGCTACCGCCACGACCTTTTGGCGCGCCTCAAGATCCCTTTCGAGGTGATGGTTTCGGATACCGATGAAACCGGCAAGCGCGGCGAAGGCGCACGCGAATTGACCGAACGGCTCGCAATCGCCAAGGCCCAGGCGGTGCGTCCCAAGGTACCGGATGCCCTCATCATAGGCTCGGACCAGGTCGCCGAATATGACGGCGAGATCGTGGGTAAGCCGGGGGGGTTCGATGAAGCGATGCGCCAACTGCGGCGTATCTCCGGCAAAACCGCGCGCCTGTACACGGGCCTTGCGCTACTGAACGCGAGGACCGGCCGGATTCAATCCGAAGTGGCGCTGTTCGAGGTCGCTTTTAGGAAGCTTGGCGACGAGCAGATCGCACGCTACCTTCAAAAGGAGCGTCCCTACGATTGCGCCGGTAGCGTAAAATCCGAGGGGCTTGGCGTGGCCTTGCTTGAACGTTTCCAGGGTGATGATCCGAACACCCTGATTGGCTTGCCGCTCATCCGCCTCGTGCGCATGCTCGAGGCTGAGGGGCTCGATGTCCTCTAGATCCGCGTCAACGTGCCTCCCGAGGCCCGCAAAGACCGCCGCAGTCATCGTTCCTCCGCCAACTCAACCGGGTGGCTTGTGTATCGACAGGGCCTGGTGCATGCGCCCCAAGGCCTCCTCAAGCAGCGCACGCCTGCACCCGAAATTCAATCGCACGAAACCTGGCGCCCCGAAGTCCGCGCCATCCGATAGTCCGACCCCCGCCCCCTCGAAAAATCTCTGCGGATTCTCCACACCGAGACCACGGGCATCTATCCATGCAAGATAGGTCGCCTCGACGGACGCGACCCCGAGGCCCGGCATTGCGCGGACCGCGGCGACCAGGGTCTCAGCATTACGCCGCAGGTAATCTATCAAGGCCCGACGCCACGGCTCTCCTTCGCGGTAGGCGGCAAGCGCGGCGGCGAAGCCAAGCACGTTGATGTCCGGGACTATGCCTTTCATATGCCCTCGAAAGCGCGCGCGCAGGGCCGGGTCCGGGATCACCGCAAATGAAAAGCCAAGCCCAGGCATGTTGAAAGCCTTGCTCGGGGCCATGAGCGTTATGGTCCGCTGCGCGAGCTCGGGGCCCAAACTACCAATGGAGCGGTGGCGCCGGGATTTGTCGAGCACGAGTCCCGCATGGATCTCGTCGGCACATATGGTGAGGTCGTGGCGCTCGCAAAAACGCGCCAAGCGTTCCAACTCCTCGGTCTCATACACACGCCCAACCGGATTGTGCGGGTTGCACAATAAGAAAAGACTGGTGTCCGCCGTGACAGATTCCTCGAGACCGTCCCAGTCGATCGTGTAGCGATCACGGGCAAGCCGTAGAGGCGCCGTCGCGAGCTTCCGCCCGGCCAGGTTCGGCGCACTAAGGAACGGGGGATAAACCGGTGTGAGGGTGAGCACGACATCACCTGGCGAGCCTGTCGCCCGGCATGCGAGATTCAGTCCCGTCACGAGACCCGGCAACCAGACAATCCACTCCGGGTGCAGGCCCCAGCCGTTGTGATCCGCGACATAGGCAAGAATCGCATCGAGAAGCCCGCGCGGGGCATTGCCGTAACCAAACACGCCATGCGCAACTCGCTCCTGCAAGGCCTGGATGATTGCGGGGGGCGACGCAAAGTCCATGTCGGCCACCCACAGCGGCAGGATGTCCCGATCCCTATAGCGATCCCATTTGACGCTATCGGTGTTGCGCCGCTCGATTACGGTATCGAAATCGATCACACCCACTCCTCCGCCCGCATCGGGGCCAGTCACAGAAAACGAAGATCGAGTGCCATTCTGACACAAACGCCCCGTCCGATGTCCGACGTCCGCAACACGCACGCAGTCCTGATATTCCGCTCCCCGAGGCCGAGCTGAGGACGCCATCCGGTAGCCATTGACCACTCGAGCGGCTCCGTCCGCCTGGTTCCGTCCCAAATTCGTTCGCCGCGGCCTTGTGCTGTATTGCCGTACTTCGGATTAGGGAAGGAGACGCGGCGTCGCCCTGCTTGCGGACTTGATTCCGGAAACTCCAGTACCTGGCGCGAACCGTGTCCGACAATCGATACCCATTCCTTAAGGCGGATCATGTGGGCCCCGCCTCAGAGTACGATTCGTCCACCACTGTACACGCAACGAGGCGCCCTATGGCGGGTCAGACTATCGGACGAAAAATATGGGCGATTTCCGACGGGCACATCCCTTCCTGGAGTCACGGCCCTGAGCCTGAAATGACAAGCCATGAGTCGCTCAGCATCCTGAACGCAAGCCCGGTCGTGGCCCACGTTGAGTTGAATGTCTATTTCTCTGATCGCGACCCTGCGGGCCCCTATCGCATAACTGTGGACCCCTATCGTACGCTCCATGTCCGCTGCAACGACCTGAGCGATCCCGAACCTATCCCCAAGGGCGTTGACTATTCTGTTGTCCTCCAGTCGAACACGCCGGTTGTCGTGCAACATACGCGCCTCGACTCCCGGCAATCTCAAAACGCCCTGATCAGCACCATAGCGTTCAGTGATTAATGCAATCCACTTTTCTTTATAAATAAGGACAAAAGGAGAAAACATGGCAGACACAGTGGCTGACTTCATGCTCGCGAGGCTGCGCGAGTGGGGCATATGGCGCTTCTACGGCTATCCCGGTGATGGAATAAACGGCCTCATAGGTGCCATGGGGCGTGCGGGGAAGGGCCTGGATTTCATACAAACCCGACACGAGGAGCTTGCCGCCTTCATGGCCTGTGCGCACGCCAAATACACCGGCGAAGTGGGATGTTGCGTGGCGACATCCGGCCCGGGCGCCATCCATCTCCTAAACGGTCTCTACGACGCCAAGCTGGACCACCAACCCGTGGTCGCGATCGTAGGTCAGGCGGCAAGCACCGTGATGGGCGGACATTACCAGCAGGAGGTGAACCTCCCTGTGCTATTCGAAGATGTGGCGAGCGAGTATGTACAGACACTCATGAATCCGGTCCAGGCCCGGCACATCGTCGATCGCGCCGTACGCATCGCGCTCACGGAACGCACCGTCACCTGTATCATCGTGCCAAACGATGTTCAGGAGATGCGCGCGGTGAAGAAGCCGCCCCACGCGCACAACACGATACATTCCTCGGTGGGCTTCACGCGCCCCTACGTCGTTCCAAATGAGCGCGATCTTCGTCATGCTGCCGACATACTGAACCAGGGCGAGCGCGTTGCCATGCTGGTCGGGGCCGGGTGTCTTGCGGCCACCGATGAGGTCATAGCGGTCGCCGAACGGTTGGGCGCCGGCGTGGCGAAGGCCTTGCTCGGCAAGGCCGCAGTTCCGGACGACTTGCCGTTCGTGACGGGGTCCATAGGGCTGCTCGGGACCAAGCCGAGCTTCGAGATGATGGAGGAGTGTGACACGCTCCTCATGGTCGGCTCGAGCTTTCCATATAGCGAATTCCTGCCGCCCGAGGGCCGGGCCCGCGGCATACAGATTGACATAGATGGCCGCATGCTCGGGATCCGTTATCCCATGGAACTGAACCTCATAGGTGACTCCGCCTCGACCCTCAAGGCGCTCCTCCCGCTTCTGAAGCCCAAGGGTGACCGCACATGGCGCGACAGGATCGAGCGCAACGTGGCGCAGTGGTGGAAAGTCCTGGAGGGCCGGGCCTTCAATGAGGCCAATCCCATCAATCCGCAACGCGTTTTCTGGGAACTGTCGCAGCGGCTTCCGAGCAACGCCATCCTAGCCTGTGATTCCGGGTCGGCGGCAAACTGGTATGCGCGCGACATCAAAATAAAGCGCGGCATGAAGGCCTCGCTGTCCGGGACACTCGCGACCATGGGGCCTGCCATGCCTTACGCGTTCGCGGCGAAGACCGCGTATCCCGACAGGCCGGTGATCGCCATGGTCGGGGATGGCGCGATGCAGATGAGCGGCAACAACGACCTCATAACGCTTGCGCGGCACTGGCGGGAATGGTCGGATCCGCGGCTCATCGTCCTCGTCTTGAACAATAGGGACTTGAATCAGGTGACATGGGAGATGCGAGTCTTGACGGGAAACCCCAAATACGAGGCCTCGCAGAACCTACCGGTTTTCCCTTACGCCGCGTATGCGGAAATGTTGGGGTTGCGCGGCATCGTGGTCGATCGGACGAGCGCGATTGGGCCCGCCTGGGACGAGGCCCTTGCGGCGGATAGGCCGGTCGTCATCGACGCCCACACGGATCCGAACGTTCCGCCTCTGCCCCCCCACATCACATTCAAACAGGCCAAGAACTTCACCTCGGCGCTGGTCAAGGGGGACGTGGATGCGCTCGGCATCGTGCGTGCCTCGCTCAGCGAGGAATGGGAGGAGCTCGTACCCCATGGCCATGACTAGCATACGCTTGGGCGCCGAAGCCCTCATCAAAAAAACCGAGGCGCGCGTCTACCGCGTGCCGACCGAGACGCCGGAGTCCGACGGCACGCTTTCCTGGGATGCGACTGTCTTGGTTCTGGCGCGTGTGCAGGCCGGCGGCCACACCGGGATCGGCTATACCTACAGCGCGAAGGCCGCGGCCGACGTCATGGTTGAGCACCTATTTCCCCTGCTTCACGGGCGCGACGCCTTCGACATCCCCGCCGCGTGGCTTGCCATGGCGCAAGCCCTGCGCAACATCGGCCGCCGCGGTATCGGGGGCGCCGCGCTGTCGGCCGTGGACTGCGCCCTCTGGGACCTCAAAGCACGCATGCTGAACCTGCCGCTTGCCCACCTTCTCGGGCGCAAGCGCGACTGCGTGCCGGTCTACGGAAGCGGCGGCTTCACGTCCTATTCGCGCGATCAGCTGACCGCCCAGCTCCGGGGATGGGTGGACCAAGGCCTTCCGGCTGTCAAAATGAAAGTCGGGCGTGCGCCGCGCGAGGATGAGGCGCGCGTAGCCGCAGTACGGGCGGCGATCGGGCCAAGTGCGGGGCTCTTTGTGGACGCGAACGGTGCCTACGACCGCAAACAGGCCCTGCATTTCGCCTCCGCGTTCGCCACGCAGGGCGTATCCTGGTTCGAGGAACCCGTGTCGAGCGATGACCTCGCCGGCCTAAGGCTCGTAGGCGATGAAGGCCCGCCGGGTATGGACATAAGCGCCGGCGAATACATTTACGATCTCTTCGAGGCGCGACGCCTGATCGAAGACGCGCGGATCGACACGCTGCAGGCCGATGTCACGCGCTGCGGGGGCATAAGTGAATTTCTCCGTATTGATGCTCTCTGTCAAGCCCATTGCCTGCCATTGTCATCGCACACGGCGCCCTCCCTCCACCTCCCGGCCTGCGCCTCCTGTGAGCAGATACGCCATATGGAATATTTCCACGATCATGTCCTCATAGAGCACAGGCTATTCGATGGGGCCGCCAGCCCGCAAGACGGGATGCTCGCTCCAGACATGAGTCGGCCCGGCTTAGGACTGGATCTAAAAGAGGCGGACGCCCGGGCTTACCTTCTGTCCTGATACCCGTTGGTCACTCCTATCACGCACTCCGGAACACCGTTCCGAGAACGCAGCCAAAGGCCCAGACCGCTCGACCAGAGGTGAGGGGTCGGTCTGACATGCCACCGCGACCTCGCCCAGGCCTGTCGCGCGTCATGTATGATGCTAACGAAACGCCACTGGCACGGCTCTAGTCCCATGACCCGCACTCACCGGTCGGCTACACTCGCCGCGAAGAGGCTCTTGCGCGATTCACCAAAGGAGACGGAATCCGATGCCTGCCAAGCCAGACAATCAGCCGAACACCGTGAAACTCGACCGCGCCGACCTTAAAAAGACCCGGGAACGCGTCGCCATATCGGCGGGGGTGGTTCATGAAGTCATCCGCGAAGAGGGTGAGCAGGAGTTGCAGCGATCGACCAAGGGCTTGGCCTGGTCAGGCCTTGCCGCAGGCCTATCCATGGGATTCTCCATGCTCGTGCAAGGCATAATTCACCACGGTCTTCCACCGAGTCCGTGGCGCAAGCTCATTGCAGGCTTTGGCTACACCCTCGGATTCGTCATCGTGGTCCTTGGCCGCCAGCAGCTTTTCACGGAAAACACCTTGACCCCGATACTCCCGCTCATGCAGGAAATGACATGGCGCAAGTTCGCCCGTGTCATGAAGCTCTGGGCGACGGTACTTATCACCAACCTGATAGGAACCCTGCTGTTTGCCTGGGCCATCGCCGACACCTCGCTTTTCGGTGTCGGCATGCAACACACGCTCACTGATCTCGGACGCCACGCCCTCCGGCCATTTGCGCCCATGGTGCTCGGCGCGGTGTTCGCCGGCTGGCTCGTCGCCCTGATGGTATGGTTGTTGCCGGCCGCCGAGACCGCGCGCGTCATCATCATCATGCTCCTCACGTACGTCATTAGTATCGCGGGCTTCCCGCATCTTATTGCCGGGTCCGTGGAGGCGTTTTACTTGGTCCTACGCGGGGTACTCTCCTGGCAGGAGTATTTCACGCGCTTCATGATCCCGACCTTCATTGGGAATGTGAGCGGAGGCGTCATCCTCGTTGCAGCCTTGAATCACGCGCAAGCGACCGCTGGCGCGGCCCCTTCCGACGATTGAGTCCGGGCACAATTGCCAAAGACAGTCACACATTCCAAGCCTTCCATCCCTAAGCCGGATCAAGCCGGCGGACAGGATTGGTACGATACGCGCGGGTAGCAGAATGGGGCCCAACCCGCCCACAGGCATCTTCAGCATGGGACGCAGGGCATCAATGACATAGCGGCCCGCCCCTGCCCGATCCGTCAAGGCTTGCGCACCTTTGGTGAAGCGCGGCCAGGGACTGCGACGTTCTTCGCTGCGTACGACCAAGGCGTCCAGGCGTTGCCATCCGAGATCGAGCCGGACGGGCGTCACAAACATCCATCTCCCTCAAAGCAGGAGGACATATGCCAAATACTCAGGAAGTGGTCGTCATAACGGGTGCGAGCGCCGGACATGGCCGGGCCGTCGCCCGCAATTTCGCTCGCCGCGGTGCCAAAATCGGCTTGCTCGCGCGGGGGCGGGATGGGTTGGAGGCCGCCAAGCGCGAAGTGGAATCCTTGGGCGGTCAGGCCCTCGTCGTCCCCACCGATGTATCCGACGCCGAGCAGGTCGAGGCTGCTGCGCAAGCGGTTGAGGCAGAGCTTGGGCCAATCACGGTGTGGGTGAATAACGCCATGGTCTCGGTCTTCTCGCCGGTCAAGAAATTGCGCCCCGAGGAGGTGGCGCGGGTCACGGAGGTGACCTATCTCGGTTACGTCTATGGGACGATGGCGGCCCTGCGCCGCATGTTGCCTCGCGACCGGGGTGTCATCATTCAAGTCGGCTCGGCACTTGCCTATCGGGGTATTCCGCTCCAATCCGCCTACTGTGGCGCCAAACATGCCATCCAGGGGTTTACCGAATCTCTGCGCACCGAGCTCCTCCACGACGAGAGCCGTGTGCGGGTCACCATGGTTCAGATGCCGGCCATGAATACGACGCAATTCTCATGGTCCAAGAACAACATGGGGCATAATCCTCAACCAGTTCCCCCCATTTATGAACCAGAAGTCGCGGCACGCGCCGTGGTGTGGGCGGCAAGCCACGATCGGCGCGAGATAGACGTCGGGGCCTCCACCGTCGGCGCAATCGTCGCCAACAAGATCGCCCCCGGGGTCCTTGACCATTATCTCGCTCGCCGCGGTTATAGTTCCCAACAGTCGCCGGAACCCGCCGACCGCTCGCGTCCTGACAACCTCTGGAAGCCAGTCCCGGGTGACCACGGCGTACATGGACCGTTTTCCGACCGCTCCGCGCGCCATAGCCCACAGGTGTGGACCACATTGCATCGCGGCACGATTGCCGCGATCGCAGGCGCGGCACTTGCGGTGGCGGGTGTCTCGGCGGGGCTATGGGGCGGGCGGCGCGCAGCAAAAGCCGCTCCCCCTGCAGGCCCTGCCCTCACTAGCGCCGACGGGGGCCGCCACTTGCACGAACTGCCTGCTGTGTGAACGGACGCAGGAAAAATCGCGCCTGGAGTCCTTATGCTGGCAAAGCGTAAGGATTCAGTTAAAATAGCGCGCGCGATGCCTGTCATACGGTTGTCATGAATCCCCCTTAGGCTTCATGGCGATCACACAAACCCAGAGGCAGCTATGTTGAAAAAATCGAGCAGGAACCCCGTCAAAGCCGCAATAGGGGGAACGGTACTTGCCCTCACCCTGGCCGGGGTCATGGGCTCTCCGACGGCGTCCGCGCGCACGCTCAACATAACGGAGACCGGCTCCACTCTCCTTTATCCGCTGTTTAACCTCTGGGTGCCCGCTTACACCCACAGCCATCCCGGTGTGCGCATCAACACGCAGGGAACCGGGAGCGGCACCGGCATCTCGGAGGCCGTTTCGGGCGTGGCTCAGATTGGGGCGTCTGATGCCTACATGAGCAACATGCAGATGAAACAGAATCCGGCGATTCTGAACATCCCTCTTGCCATCTCCGCGCAGACCGTCAACTACAATATCCCGGGCTTGAACGGCATTCATCTCAAGCTGAGCGGGCCCGTGCTGGCTGGGATCTACGATGGGCACATCCGCTATTGGAACGCGTCCGCCATCGCGCATCTGAACCCCGGCGTGCATCTGCCGCACCATCTCATCACGCCGGTTCATAGAACGGACGGCAGCGGCGACACCTTCATATTCAGCCAGTACCTATCCTTCTCGACGCCTTACTGGAATTCGCATGTAGGGTATGGCACTACGATCAGCTGGCCCGCGGTACCGGGTGGGCTGGGTGCACTCGGCAACCCAGGCATGGTGCAGGCCGCGGCCCAGACGCCCTACTCCATCGCCTACATCGGTGTGAGCTTCACGAAGGAAGTGAAGCGCGCGCATCTCGGTACGGCGATGCTGAAGAACCGCGCGGGACGCTTCCTGCTTCCCACAAAGATGACCGTGGGGGCCGCCGCCGCGCAGCTCGTCAAGAAGACGCCGGTCGACGAGCGCATAAGCCTCGTATTTGCGCCGGGTGCAGAGTCTTACCCGATCATCAATTATGAGTACGCGATCGTGAACGACCATCAAGCGAGCGGCGCCATGGCCCAAGCCCTGCGTACCTTCCTGTCGTGGGCAGTCGATACTCATGAAGGAAACGCGCACCGCTTCCTTCGCCAGGTGCGATTCATTGCATTGCCTGCGCGTATCTCCGCGCTCAGCCGCAAGCAGATCGCGAAGATCCATTAACGAGAACAAAAGACCGGGGCCTCGAAAAGGCCCCGGCCGTTTTCTGAGAGTGTCATGAAGCTTCGACCATTCCGGATCGTCCTCATACTCTTTACAAGCCTCATACCGCTCGCTCTTCTTGCTGTTCTCATCTTCCTGGGCCGCTATTCCTGGCCCGCCGTGACATTCAATGGTTGGCATTTTCTCGCCGGCCACACCTGGAATCTTGGCAATCTGTACGCCGACCCCGTGAAACAGCGCGGCGTCCTTGCGCCCATAGGCGCGAATTACGGCATCCTCGTATTCGTTGCAGGCACCCTGTTGACGTCGACCATCGCGCTTATCATCGCCGTCCCTATAAGTCTTGGGGTGGCGGTCTTTCTGGCCGAAGGTCTGCGCAGCCGTCTCAGGACCCCCTTGTCGTTCGTGGTCGAATTGCTCGCCGCGGTACCGAGCGTGGTCTACGGCCTGTGGGGCTATGCCGTGCTCACCCCACTTGTGGCGCACACCATAGGTCCGGGCCTGCGCTCGGTGCTGGGTTTCATCCCTTTCTTCTCCGGGGCGATTGGGAGCGGCTACGGCCTGCTCGCCGCCTCCATCGTGCTCGCGCTCATGGTGGTGCCGATCATTGCGGCAACTGTGCGCGATGCCTTGGCGCAGGTCCCCTCGGAGACCAAGGAGGCGGCCTACGCCCTGGGCGCCACCCACTTCGAGGTGGTGCGACGCGCCATGTTGCCAGCCGTGCGTGGCAACATCATCGGGGCTTGCATCCTGGGCCTCGGCCGCGCCTTGGGCGAAACCATGGCGGTGCTCATGGTGAGCGGTGGGGCCTTGAATTACTTCCCAGGCAACATTTATAGCCCGGTTACGACCATGGCCTCGTTCATCGTGTCGCAACTCGATAGCGCGATGCAGGATCCGACCGGAATGGCGGTGCGGTCTCTCGCCGAGATCGCGCTCATACTTTTCATCATCTCGGTCCTCACCAACGTCATAGCGCGCCTGCTCACTGGAACCTCTCGCAATGCCTCACCCGCTTAAGATCTCGCGTATCACTCGCCGTAAGTGGCTCTCGGGATTGGGGTGGGGCCTGGCCGCCGCTTCGTTCGTGCTGGTTGCGACCCCACTGCTCGACATTCTCTTTACGGTTGTTCGCAAGGGCATGTCCGCCTTGTCGCTCGCGCTCTTCACGCAGGTCACAAACGGCATTTCCGGCGGACTGCTAAACGCCATCACAGGGACCCTCGTGCTGGTCTCAGGGGCCCTCATAATCGCGGCCCCGGTGGGGGTTCTTGCGGGCATCTATCTCTCGGAGTTCGGGCGCGGTCGATTCGGGCGCACGGTCCGCTTCCTGGACGACGTCCTGGCCGGCGTGCCGTCCATCGTCCTTGGATACTTTAGTTACGTGACGCTCGTGATAGGCCTCGGCTGGCAGTTCTCGGTGCTTGCCGGGTCTTTGACCCTCGCGATCATGGTCGTCCCCTATATCGCACGCTTCACCGAGATCTCTTTCATGCAGGTCCCAGGCGGCCTGCGCGAGGCAGGCTACGCCTTGGGCTTGCGCGAGTTTACCGTGATCATGCGGCTCGCCCTGCCGCTCGCCTTGCCCGGCATATTGACGGGCGTCTTGTTCGCCATCGCCATAGCCCTCGGCGAGACCGCGCCCTTGATCTACACGGCCGGCTGGTCGAATTTTCTCTGGAATGGAAGGCTCATCCACGAGCCGATTGGCTATCTCACCTACGTCATCTGGAGCTTCATCAATCAGCCGTATCGGTCGGCGCATGCCCTGGCCTTCGCCGCCGCCTTTCTCGTGATCCTTATGGTGCTTGTCATCAACGTGGGGCTGAACGCGGCTCTGCGGCGCGCCCGTCCTGCACGCGCCGGCCAACGCTGACACGAAATGGTGCACTCTTAGTCGACCGCGTGGTTCATGGCGGCCTTGCAGATGCGCTCCGTCAGGCTTACGCAAACCGCCCGAACCGCCTCGAGGCTCGCTTCCTGCTTCACCGCGGCCTTCATGTCGCCCCAGAGTGCGACGAGAGCGCCCTCCTCTCAACAGGCTGGTGCGGCAGAATCCGGCATCCGAGCCCCGCGATTCCCGGTCGCGTTCAGGTCCCGGTCGCGGACCGCGCCATACACGGAGCGCACCGGCTCGTGCGCGGCACCTATCGCGCCTTCGGCGCCCCGCCCACGCCAGGTGGTCGCACTGCTTGGTAGGTCTTGGAGTAGTTTTTTAACCTCGAAAACTGTCAGATGGGCCGCACGATGCGCTGTGCCGCGATGGACCTCGAGGTGGTCAGAAATTGCGACGACCGGATGGCGAAAGGCCGTTACGCGATCTTTTCAGAAACACCGACACACCCGCCCAATTCAAGCACGGGGCGCCCGAAATAGAACCCCTGCCCCCAATCCACGCCATGATCGCGCGCGATGTGGGCCAACTCCTCGTCCTCTATACCCTCAGCTATGGTAAGGATATTAAGGTCTTGGGCGATGGCCTTGATCCCTTTCAGGATGGAGCGTGCGCGCTCGCTCGTGCGCGCCGTCTTCAAGAGCTCCATCTCGATCTTCAGGAAAGACACCGGAAGCGCGGTCAGATACAAGAACGAGGAATAACCGCTGCCGAAATCGTCGATGGCAAGCCGCGCACCGATGTCGAGCAGAGGCTGCAGGGCTCGCAAGGCCGCCGCCGGGTCGCGCAGGAGTTCGCGCTCGGTAATTTCGACCACCAGCGGATTACGACTTCCCGTGAGATCCCCCAGGACATCGCAACCTGTAAAAGCGAAGGCAACCTGCTCGAGCAAGCGCCGTTCCTGCAGGAGTGCCGTCGAGACGTTGATGAACCGCAGACGTCTGTCCCCTTGACGACTCTGTTCGCGGCACCGGTCCAGTGCCTGCTCGATGAGGCACTCGTCGATCCGGTTTGCGAGCCTGAGATCAGTGGCGGCATTCATGAACTCATCGGCGCCCAAGATCTGCCCATTGGACAGAACAATGCGCGCCAAACCCTCTTCCGCGACTGCATGGCCCGTGCGCAAGTTGATGATGGGTTGGTAGGCGGGACGCACGCGCCGCTCACTCAAGGCCGACTCCACCTCGGCGCCCAAGCGACAAACCCCGACCTTGTTGTGCCGCGCGGCAGCGACCGTTCCCCGCCCCCCACTCTTGGCCTCCTGGAGGGCCGAAGTCATCTGGCTCATAGCGTCCCGCAGGCTATGCGCACTCTCCGGGAAGGACGCGAGCCCCGCGCTCAACGTTGTGCGCAACGTCCCGGTACCCACATCAAAACGGTGCCCGGCAACGGACTCCAAGACCCGGCGTGTCAGAGAGATGGCCTCGTCCGCGGTAAGCAGCGGCACGAATGCCAGGAACTCGTCGCTCCCAAACCGTGCCAGACGCGTGTTTTCCGGCAAGGTTGCCACGAGCTGCCGCTTGACGCACAACAAGAGGTCATCGCACACCTCGGCTCCATGTCGGTCATTCAAAACCCGAAAACCGTCGATATCAAAAAGGATGAGGCTGTAGGGAAGATCGCCGTGGGTGGCCACGATGTGTTCCAGTGTTCGCAGGAAGGTAGCACGCGGGCCCTGGAGCGTAAGTGGGGCCCGAGCGCTTGCCAGCGACTTGTCACGCCGCTTCGCGCGCCAACGCCAGGTGGCGATCGAGGCCCCCACGAGGACCACGCCGCCCTGGATCGCGGCCATGCGCCAGAACGCGATCTTGGCGCCAAACCATCCCAGAAGAAAGGGGGCCAAAAGGCCGCCTGGGCCCTGAATATCCGATAGGGTCACCCCCAGTCGCCCAAGCAGTGCAAACCCAAGCCCTGCGAGTGCGCATGCCGCCCCGACCCGCGCAGGCGTCGTGGCATGAAGGACCTTGGCCGCGGACTGTGTCTTTCGCGTCACCTCGGCGCCGTTCCCTCCTGCCTGCTCTCCACCATGCCTCATGAGCCTTTGCCTCCTGCGGCCCACCCTGCCCGGTGTCTTCGCCCGGTTATGAGCGCGCCGTCGAAATTCGTTTATGGTAGCAAAAAATGCGCCAGAGCCTCGCCCAGCTGCCTTGCGCCGAAAACGACAATATCACCCTCGGCGCGCCGTTTGGGGACATTTGCGGCGGGCACGATGGCACGCTTGAAGCCGAGCTTTGCGGCCTCGCGCAGCCGCTCCTGGCCGCGCGGCACAGGCCGCATCTCGCCGGCAAGTCCGACCTCCCCGAAAACCACGAGATCCCGCGGCACGGGGCGATCCAAGAGGCTGGAGGTGCATGCCATCAAGACCGCCAGATCGGAGGCGGTCTCCGTCACCCGAACACCACCAGCCACGTTGACGAAAACATCGTGACGCGACGTGGCGTGCCCCCCGTGGCGATGCAAAAGCGCGAGCAACATGCCAAGACGCTGGCTGTCCAAACCCAGTGCGACCCGACGTGGATTGGCGCCCGGACTTTCATCGATCAAGGCCTGAACCTCGACCAGCAGAGGTCGGGTGCCCTCTTGCGTCACTAGGATGACGCTTCCCGGTGCATTGCGCGCATCCTGCCGTAGAAACAGGGCCGAAGGATTGGTCACCTCGCGCAGCCCCCCCTCCGTCATGACGAACACGCCGATCTCGTTGACCGCTCCGAAGCGGTTTTTGATGGCGCGGATCAGGCGGTAACGGCTCCCGCTATCGCCCTCGAAATAGAGAACAGCGTCGACCATGTGCTCGAGCACCCGAGGGCCGGCGAGCTGACCCTCCTTGGTCACATGCCCGACCAGAAAGAGCGCCGTATCGGTCTCCTTGGCGAACCGGACCAAGGCGGCGGCCGCCTCCCGCACCTGGGCCACGCTACCTGGCGCCTGGGAGAGTTGCGGAAGGAAGACCGTCTGGATCGAATCGATGACAAGCGCGCGCGGGTTCTCAAGGCGCGCCTGGGCTATGATCACATCGACATTCGTCTCGGCCAAGAGCTTCATGCGTGGGGCCTTCAGGCCAAGTCGCCGCCCGCGCAATGCCACTTGTGCCGCCGACTCCTCGCCGGTCACATAAAGGGCGCTCAGGCTTGCGCTCATGGAGGCCAGGGTCTGAATCAGGATCGTGGATTTGCCGATACCGGGATCCCCGCCGAGCAACACCACCGAGCCTGGTACGAGACCGCCTCCAAGGACCCGATCGAGCTCACTTAAGCCCGATGACCATCGCTCCACGGTCTCGCATCGTACCTCCGCAAGCGGCACGGCACGCTTGGCGGTGGCGCCGGGGGGCGCGGCCGTGGCGCCTCCCACTTCGACGAGCGTGTTCCAGGCCGCGCAGGCATCGCAACGTCCAGCCCACTGGGCGGCGCGGGCGCCGCATTCGCGACATTGGTAATAATTACGCCCTTTCACGGGCATTCACGCCGCGGGAGCCTCTGCGTAAGCCCGCAGAGGAGTCTATACGGGATCGTGCCCGCGGCCTCCGCGACCTCCTCGACCGGCAGACCCTCTCCCCACAAAATCACCTCGTCGCCGACCTGCGCCTGTGGCATGTCGCGCAGATCCACCGTCAACATATCCATGGAGACTCGCCCGATAACGGGCGCCCGCCGGCCTTGCACCAAGACCGATACCGCACTCCGGAACTCGCGCGGGTAACCATCGCCGTAACCGACCCCCACAACGCCCACCGGCATGTTCTCCCTGCAACGATAATCCCCCCCGTACCCTATCGCATCGCCTTCCTTGCGGCGTCGTACGCTGATCAGGCGACTGCGCAGGGTCATCACAGGCTTCAGGACCGTCGGCGCGGGCACCGTGCGCCCAAGCGGCGAGACTCCGTAAAGCATGAGCCCGGGTCGCACCCAGTCGGCATGCGCGGCGGGCCAACCCATGACGCCAGCTGAATTGGCGAGGCTACGCCGGAGGCCCGGAAACGGGAGCCGCCCCAGCGCCTCGATCTGGAGTATCGTGACAGGCGAGGCGAAGTCCTCTGCGCAGGCCAGATGCGACAGGAGCCCCAAGCGATCCACGAAGCGCAGCGCCGCAAGATCAGCGGCCACTGCCGGGACCTCGGCGGGATCGAAACCCAGGCGATGCATGCCCGTATCGACCTTGATCCAGGCGTCGCAGCGGCGGTCGCTTCGGACGTGCCTCAAGGCCTCGAGCTGGTGATGATCGTGAATGACGGGCGTGAGCCGCTCACGCAGAATAATGGGGATCTCCGCAGCCTCAAAGAACCCCTCCAGCAGGCAGATCTCCTGCTGTATCCCGGCTGCCCGCAACTCCAGACCCTCCTCGAGGCTCGCCACCCCGAAGGCGTCAGCGCCCGTCAGCGCCTTCGCCACCCACACCAGGCCATGGCCATAACCGTTGGCCTTGACGATGGCCATAACGCGCGCGCCGGTGAGTTCCCGGACTTGGGCAAGGTTATGACGTAGCGCCCGCGCGTCGAGCGAGGCGTACGCCGGTCTCATGCATAGGACCCGTCGTAGGCGTGAACGTCCGCGTGGTTTTCGAAACGCGTATATTCGCCGAGATAGGTGAGTCGGGCCTTTCCGATGGGACCGTTGCGCTGCTTGCCTATGATGATCTCGGCCGTGCCCTTGTCCTCGCTGTCCTCGTTATAAACCTCGTCGCGATAAATGAAAAAAATCACATCCGCGTCCTGTTCGATGGCCCCGGATTCACGCAGATCGGACATCACGGGACGTTTGTTGGGGCGCTGCTCAAGTGAGCGATTCAGCTGTGAGAGAGCGATGAGCGGAACATTAAGTTCCTTTGCCAAGCTCTTGAGGGCGCGCGTAATACCGGAGATTTCAGTGGCCCGATTCTCAGTGCTTTCAGGACCCTGCATGAGCTGCAGATAGTCGACAACGATGAGGCCCAAGCCATGTTCGCGCATGAGCCGCCGGCTACGAGCCCGCAGTTCCAGGGGGGTGAGTGCCGGGGTATCGTCGATATAGACGGGGGCATCGGCCAACATACCGACCGCCGACGTGAGCCGCGGCCAATCCTCGTCTTCCAGCTTCCCGGTCCGCAGCCTATGGGCATTGATCCGCCCGAGAGACGACATGAGGCGCATGGCGAGTTGCTCGCCTGGCATTTCAAGACTGAAGATCGCAACCGGCAGCTTCAATCCCACTGCTGCGTTTTCGGCGACGTTCAAGGCAAACGCAGTCTTACCCATGGACGGCCGCCCAGCCACGATCACAAGATCGCCCGGCTGCAATCCTGAGGTCATGTTGTCGAGATCGGCGAAGCCTGTGGCGACCCCTGTGATGGTGGTGTTGGAGCGAAACAGCGTGTCGATACGATCAACCGCAGCCGTCAAAAGAGACTTCAGCGGCCTAAACCCCCCACGCCGCGTGCCGCTTTCGGTGATCGCGAACACGCCACGCTCGGCGTAGTCCAAAAGCTCGACCGCACTGCGCCCTTCCGGCTGATAGGCCTTCTCGCCGATGTCGTTTACGACCTCGATCAGGCGCCGCACCAGTGCCCGCTCGCGGACGATGTCCGCGTAGGCCTGGATATTGTTCGCGCTTGGGGTGTTCTCGGCGAGCGAACCGAGATAACCGAGTCCGCCGATCGCGTCCAACGCCTCAACCCCAAGGCGTTCGCTCACCGTCACTATATCGACCGGCCGCCCCTCTGCGTTCAGGCCCGCCACCACCGCAAAGATCACCTGATGCTCGCGACGGTAGAAGTCGATTTCGGAGAGACGGTCGGCGATACGATCCCAAGCACGGGCATCCAAGAGCAGGCCGCCCAGAACCGCCTGTTCGGCCTCCACCGATTGCGGCGCGACACGCATATGCGCGCCCAAGCCCCCGCGGGCGCGCGAGGCGCCGGCGGTCTTATCGGTCATGGAACGGCCCTTGCGCGTGCGTAGGAGGAGCCCTTAGGATTCAGCGACGACCGAGACGATGACGGTTACGGTGACCTCGGGGTGCAGGCTTACGTGGAGCTCGTGATCGCCCACGGTCTTCAAGGGGCCGTCTGGCAACTCGATCTCGGCCTTGGCCACATCAAAACCGGCCGCCACCAAGGCATCGGCAATGTCGGCGGTCCCCACCGAGCCGAAAATCCGGCCCTCCTCCCCCGCCCTGCGCACAAGCTGCACAGTCGCCCCGCTCAGCCGCTCGCCGCGTGCGCGAGCCGAGGCGACCTGCTCCTGCTGGCGCCGCTCACGCTCAGCGCGTTCAGCCTCGAAGCGTGCCTTGTTTTCAGGGGTCGCGCGGACCGCCTTGCCGGTGGGGATCAAGAAGTTACGGCCGAAGCCCGGCTTTACCGTCACTTGGTCGCCTAAGTCGCCCAGATTACGGACTTTCTCAAGGAGAATGATCTGCATGGGGCGGTTCCTTAGTTATGCGCGTCGCTGTAGGGCAAGAGCGCCAGGTGCCGGGCGAGCTTGACGGCGCGCGCCAGCTGACGCTGGTAGCGGGCTTTGGTGCCAGTATTACGGCTCGGAATAATCTTGCCGGTCTCGGTGACGTAGGCCTTCAGAGTGGCGAGATCCTTGTAATCGATCTCGACCGTGCCTTCGGCAGTAAAACGGCAGAACTTCTTACGGCGAAAAAAACGCGACATGATCCCCTCTCCTTATACAGCGGTCTCGGCGGCATCCCGCTCGAGCCCGTCTTCGTCGGCCCGCGCGCGCGCGGGCTTGGCCGCGGCGTCCTGGTTTTCCTTGGCAAGCGGCGACGGCGCGGTCACCGCCTCATCGCGCGCCAACGTCAGCGTGCGGATCACGGCGTCGTTGAATTTGAACGAGGTCTCGAGCTCCTGGAGCACGGTCGGCGCGCACTCGATATTCATGAGTACGTAGTGCGCCTTGTGGACCTTGTTGATGGGATAGGCGAGCTGCCGACGGCCCCAGTCCTCGAGCCGGTGAATGCGGCCGTCCCCACCCTCTATAAGCGAGCGATAACGCTCGATCATGGCGGGCACCTGCTCGCTCTGGTCCGGATGGACCAGGAATACTATTTCGTAATGACGCATGAATGGCCCCTTATGGCTGTAAAGCCTGTGACCCATTGCCACAGGCAAGGTGCGGGCGCCATTCTAGAGATTTATGGGGATCAACGCAATTTCCGGTTAGCCTGGCGCACCCGTTGCTCGTGCGCGCACGCTCTCGTAAAGGCAAAGGCTCGTCGCCACCGACACATTGAGGCTTTCCGCCTGCCCGCACATAGGGATACGGACCAGGAGATCGCAGGCCTCCCGAGTAAGTCGCCGCAAGCCCGACCCCTCACCACCCAAGACCCAAGCAATCGGCGAAGGCAGGCTGCACTCGTGCAGCGACAGGTCCGCGTCGGCGGTGGCGCCAATCAACCAGAGCCCCGCGTCTTTCAGTGCCCGCAGCGCACGTGACAGATTTGCCACCTCATAAAGGGGTACACGCTCAGCGGCGCCGCAGGCCGCGCGCGACGCCACCGCCGACAACGGGGCGCGCGCGTGCCGCGGAACGATCACAAGGTCGGCCCCGGCCGCCTCGGCGCTCCGCAGGCAGGCGCCGAGGTTGTGCGGATCCTGAACACCGTCCAAGACCAATACCAGGGGCTGCTCGATACCCTGGAGGTGCGCGGCCAGATCCTCTTCCCGCGGCCGCTCCACGGGGCGCCGCCGGGCCAGCACGCCTTGGTGCGCGAGACCCGGCGCCAATCGATCGAGGGCTGCGCGGGGACTGCGATGCACCACCACATGGGCGCTGCGCGCAAGGGCCAGAATGCCGTGCACGCGGTCGTCCGCGCGCTCCCTCGCGACCCACACGCAGTCTATGGTCCCAGCATGGGCCTTCAGGGCCGCCGAGACGGCATGCGGCCCGGCGATCAGGTCCTCGAGCGCGGCGTCATTCACGGCGCGACCTACGGCGCCGCTTGCTGCGCGCCGGGCCCTTGGGGCGCGGCTTCTCGCTTGCGGCCACAGCCACGGCTACAAGCTCGAAATCGATCTTGCCCTCATCCACGTCGACCCGTAGGAGACGCACGCGGACCGGGTCCCCGAGCCGGTAATGCTGCCCGGTCCGTTCGCCAACCATGCGGTGATGCGCCGGATCGAAGTGGTAGTAATCATGGCCAAGTGATGAGACGTGCACGAGGCCATCCACATAAATATCCGCCAGCTCGACAAAAAGCCCGAAGGCCATGACGCCGCTTACGATCGCATCAAACTCCTGCCCGACCTTGTCAGCCATATACTCGGTCTTCAGGGAGCGGATCACATCGCGCGTGGCATCGTCCGCGCGCCGCTCGGTAAACGAGCAATGCTCGCCTGCGGCCTTCATCGACCCTTCCAGCCGCGACACGGGCCCTTTCCCGAGCGCCCCCTTGATGGCCCTATGGACGATGAGATCCGGATAGCGCCGTATGGGTGACGTGAAGTGCGTGTAGTGCTCGTAACCCAAAGCGAAGTGACCAATGTCCTCGGGGCCGTACACGGCCTGGCTCAGGCTTCGCAAAAGGAGCGTCTGCAAGAGTCGGCCCTCCGGCCCCGGTGGCGCCTTGGCGAGCAGCGCCGCGTAATCCTTGGCAGCCGGCTTGTCGCCGCCCTTCAGTTCAAGCCCCATCTCAAACAGCATGACCCGCAGGTCCTTCAGTTTCTGGGCCGAGGGTCCCGCGTGCACGCGAAAGAGCGCCGGCGCCTCTCGGTCGATCAGGAATTGCGCCGCACAGACGTTGGCGGCAAGCATGCACTCCTCGATGAGCTTATGAGCATCGTTGCGAATGAGCGGCTCTATGCGCTCAATCTTGCGATTGGCATCGAAGACTATGCGCGTTTCGGGAAGCTCAAAATCGACGGAGCCGCGTTTCGCGCGGGCCGCGTGCAACACTTCATAAAGCCGGTGCAGAGCCTTGATGGCCGGCACGAGCGGCGCGCGCCGCTCGCTGGCCTCTTCATCCCCGGCGATGATGGCGGCCACTTCCGTGTAGGTGAGTCGGGCACGGGAACGCATGACCGCCTCAAAAAAGCGATAGCCCTTAAACGCCCCGTTCTTGTCCATCTCGATCTCGCAGGCCATGCACAACCTGTCCACATCGGGGTTCAAGGAACAGAGGCCGTTCGACAGGACCTCGGGCAGCATGGGGATCACGGCCTTGGGGAAATAAACGGAATTCCCCCGCGCCTGAGCCTCTTCATCGAGCTTGGTGCCCGGCCGCACGTAATAGGAGACATCCGCGATCGCCACCACAAGCCGCCAGCCGCCGCGCGTCTTTTCACAATACACCGCGTCATCGAAATCGCGGGCATCCTCGCCATCTATGGTGACAAGGGGCAGATCCCGCAAGTCTTCACGGCGCGCTGCCTCTTGCGCGTCTATGGTCGGTGCAAGCCCGCCCACTTCGTCCTGGACCGCCTGCGAAAATTCGTGCGGGAGGTCGTATTTGCGCAAGGCGATGGCGATCTCCATGCCCGGCGCACTGCGGTCGCCGAGCACCTCGACGACACGCCCCATGGGCGGCGTCTTCGCGGTCGGCTGTTCAAGGATCTCGCAGACCACGATCTGGCCTGGTTCGGCGGCCACTGAATCCGCGTCGTCGGCGATCATGATGTCCCGCCCGATCCGCCGGTCGTCGGCGTTAACGAACGCGACACCCCGTTCCTTGCAGTAGCGACCAACCACCTGCCGCTGGCCGCGCTCGAGAACCTCCACGATGAGGCATTCGCCGCGGCCCCGAGCATCAAGGCTCGCGACATGCGCCACCACGCGGTCGCCGTGCAGGACCTTGCGCATCTCGCGCGCCGGAATAAACAGATCGTCGTTGCCGTCCTCGCGCGCCAGGAAACCAAAGCCATCGGGATGACCGATGACCCGCCCCTGGATCAAGTCCATGCGCTGCACAAGCCCGTAGCGCCCGCGACGATTCTTCAGAAGCTGGCCATCGCGCTCCATCGCGCGTAGCCGACGCCCGAACGACTCGACGTCGCGCTCGCCGCTCACACCCATATCCTCAAGCAGCTGGCGTAGTGGCACGGGCTCGTCCTGCGATGCAAGATAGGCCATGACGGCCTCGCGGCTCGGCACCGGAAATTCGTAGGTTTGGGCCTCGCGCTCGGCCATGGGATCGCGGAATGATGGGGGGTCGTTTTGCGTTGACATCGTGTCCTGTTCTCGGTAGAGTCGCCGGCCTTAAAGGCATGCCGGGCCGGGGTGGCGGAATTGGTAGACGCGCTAGCTTCAGGTGCTAGTGGGGGTAACCCCGTGGAGGTTCAAGTCCTCTCCTCGGTACCAAGTCCGGTGTGCTTTTAGACCATTTATTCCTGAAACGGATCGCGGACTATGATCGTCTCCTCGCGGTCCGCCCCGGTCGATATGATGTCGATGGGTGTTCCCGTAAGTTCGCATAGTCTCTCCAGATAACGCCGGGCGGCCGTCGGCAGCTGCTCCAGGCGCCGCGCCCCGACCGTCGATTCCTTCCAGCCAGGCACCTCCTCATAGATTGGGCGACACCGCGCGAGCGCCTCGGCCGTCGCCGGGGGCGTCGCCTGCCGCTCGCCATCGAGTTCATAGGCGACGCAGATCTTCACCGTGTCGAAGCCATCCAGGACGTCAAGCTTGGTGATGCAAAGCCCCGAAAACCCATTGATCTGACGTGCCCGGCGCACCGCTACGGCGTCGAACCACCCGCAGCGCCGCTTGCGCCCCGTGGTCGCCCCGAACTCCTGGCCGCGCTCGCCCAGGCGTTCGCCTTCGGCATCGAAGAGCTCGGTTGGGAAAGGTCCTGCGCCCACGCGGGTCGCGTAGGCCTTGGTGATGCCAAGGACGTAATGGAGTGCGCGGGGGCCGACGCCGGTTCCGGTGGCCGCCGCCCCGGCGCTGGTGTTCGAAGACGTCACAAACGGGTAGGTCCCGTGGTCGATATCGAGGAAGGTGCCTTGCGCGCCCTCGAAAAGTAGTGATTCGCCGCGCTCCTGGTGGCGGTCCAGCGCCTCTGGGACATCGCAGCAAATCTTCGCAAGTCTGTCACGGTAGCCCATGACCTCGGCTAGCGTATCCTCGTAGCTTACGGTAGGCGCCCGGAAGAAGTGCTGGAGCGTGAAGTTATGGTAGTCCATGACGTCTTTCAGTTTGGCCTTAAACGAGGCCTCATCGAAGATATCCCCGAGCCTCAAGCCTCGCCGCGAGACCTTGTCCTCATAGGCAGGACCGATGCCGCGCCCGGTCGTCCCGATCGCGGCGGCGCCCCGGGCACGCTCGCGCGCAACGTCAAGCGCGATGTGGTGCGGCAGAATGAGGGGGCAGGCATCGCTGATCTTCAGCCGGCCGACCACCGGCACGCCGGCCTTCTCCAAGGCCTCGATCTCCTCGAACAAAGGGCCTATGGCAAGAACCACGCCGTTGCCGATATAGCATGTGACATCGGGTCTCAGGATCCCAGATGGGATGAGATGCAGGACTGTCTTGCGCCCCGATATGACCAGGGTGTGGCCGGCGTTGTGGCCTCCTTGGAATCGCACCACCGCGGAGGCGCGGTCGGTCAGAAGGTCGACGATCTTGCCCTTGCCCTCGTCTCCCCACTGGGTCCCGATGACTACGATATTCTTCGCCATAATCCTCTTAACGCCTCACTACGACCGTCCAACGGCCATCTTGTTGTACGAGCTCGCGATCGCAGCCCATGTCCCGGCCGTGTTCCGCCTCCTCGCTCAAAGCCTCGATCACCCTCTCACCGCTTGCCCGCAACGCGCGCACCGCGTCGCGCAATCGCACATCATCGCAGCATGGGGCAAGGACGCCGCCCGCAGGGCGCGCCACCTCGTCCCTTAGCTTCAGAAGGAGCCGAAGATCCGCGCTGAACCCGACCGCCGGCCGGGAGCGGCCGAAGGCGCGCCCGATCTCGTCGTAGCGTCCGCCCTGGGCAATCGCCTGCCCGTAGCCTGCCACGAAGGCCGAGAACACGACGCCCGTATGATAGCCGTAGCCGCTAAGCTCGGCGAGATCGAAGTGCCATTCGAGGCCTTCGTGTGCCCGGTCGACCGCCTGCCAGACGGCCTTTAGATCCCCGAGCGCGGCCTTCACGTCGGGGTTGGCATCCGCCAAAGCGGCTTCCGCTGCTTCAAGCTCCGCTGCCCCGCCATGCAGATCGATCAAGGCCCGCAAGTGACGCTCAAGACGCACAGGCAGATTCAGGCCCGCAAGGATGGCGTCCACCTCCACGCGCGAACGTCGGCGTAGCGCATCATGCAATTCCTGCTCGGTGATACCGTCCATCCGTGCCTCACGCGCCAACGCACGATACACACCTACGTGTCCAATATCCACATGAAGACCGGAAAACCCCGCCGTTTCGAGAAGCGCCAACATGAGCCGCAGGACTTCCGTATCGGCTCGCGCACCCGATTGCCCGAAAAGCTCGGCGCCGATCTGCCAGGGCTCGCGGGCCCCCCCGAACTCATCGGGCCGCGTGCGCACGACAGGCCCGACATAGCAAAGCCGGACCGGTGTATCGCGGCGCAGATAATGGGCGTCGATGCGCGCGGCCTGCGGCGTTATGTCAGCACGCAGCCCCATGAGTCGGCCCGTCAATTGATCAGTCAACTTGAACGTCTTCAGATCGAGCTCGTGGCCCACACCTGTAAGCAGAGACTCCAGGTACTCCACAAGCGGCGGCATCACGAGGTCGTAACCCCAGGCGTCGAGAAGATCCAGGAGGCGCCGGCGTACCTGCTCAGCGTGGCGCGCGGCCGGCGGCAGGATCTCTTCGAACCCGACCGGCAGAAGCCAGTGGTCGCGCCTCACGTCCGCGCCTCCGCAGGTATTCCAAAGGGTTTCATTTGCGATACTGTCCTTGATTTTTCAGAAAACGTAGGAACCCGCTATCGGGCCCGATGACGAGCGTTGTCTGAGGATCGGCAAAGCTGCGCACATAGGCACGCAGGCTCTTGTAAAATACGAAGAAGTGCGGATCACGCCCATAGGCCGTCGCGTACAGGGCGCCGGCACGGGCCTGCGCCCGCCCGCGGATGATGCCTGCCTTTTCGTAAGCCGCAGCCAGAATCCTGGCGCGTTGGCGGTCAGCCTTCCCGCGTAGCTTGGCTGCCTGCGCCATGCCGCGCGCCTCCAGCTGCGCGGCCCGCGCAAGCTGATCGGCCGCCATTCGTTTATCAATCGCATCGATGACCCGATCGTCGAGCCCTAGGCGCTGAATTCGCATATCGGCAATCGAGACCCCGTAACGCGCCACCTGCGTCCCCACTCTAGCCTGCAAAGATTTCACATCGTGGCCCGCGAGGACCTGCCCAAGCGTGCGCGCGCCAAAGAATCGCCTGAATCCCGTCACGGTTGCCTCGTGAATGCGCTCCTCGGCCTTGTGCCGAGAGCCACCGGTGGTGGCGAGATAACGCCGAAAGCTCGTGATCCTATATTCCACGAACGCATCGACGAGCACCCGTTTGCGCCCCTTCGTGAGCAAGGCCTGCGGCTCTACACGCAGATTGACGAGGCGTGCATCAAAGATATGGGCGTCCTGAATGAACGGGATCTTTGCATGCAGTCCCGGTCCCACCCGACTTTGCACAATACGGCCAAAGGAGGTCACCACCGCGCTTTGCCCTGCGTCGACTTGGTAGAGCGTCGCATCCAGAAGCACGACCAATAGGGCAAGCCCCAGGGCAAAGGGCCACAGCGCCCGTATCTTCACTGGCGCCCCCCGGCCTTTGGCGCTGGCTGCTTGGGAGCGACGATCTCCGGCGCGGGCGGTGCCATCGGTACATGGATGACCGCGCGGCTCGTGCCCGACAAGACGACCTTATGTGCCTTGCGGTAGACCCGCGCCATGGCATCGATCAAAAGCCGCTCACGGGTCACGAACGGGGCGCGCGCATAGATCTTAGCCAGGGCTAAAAAGCGGGCGGAACGCGCCTTGGCCTTGGCGATCACGCGCGCGCGATAGACGTAGGCGCGGTCGACCAGCGCCGCCCCGCTGGCGCTCGCCTTCGGGAGTATGGAGTCGCTGTAGGCCTGCGCCTCGCTCACGTATCTCTTCGCGTCCTCGCGCGCCCGCACGACCTTCTCGATGGCCGCGAGCACGGTCTTCGGGGGCGTCGCCTTCTGAATCTTGATCGCGACGATATGGACGCCCGCGCGGTAGCGGTCCAGCAGTCGCTGCAGGCTGGCCTTGGCCGACACCTCCAGCGGGCGCTGCTCGCTCCCGCGGATCTCGCTCGCAGGACTGTGGGCCACCACTTGGCGCATCACAGCCTCCGCAGTGCGCGCTATGGTCTTGCGTGGGTGGTCGACATTGAACAGATAGTGGCGAGGATCGACGATCCGGTACTGTACCGCGAACTGCAGACGCACCACGCCTTGACCGCCGGTCAGCATGGCCGCCTCGGCAGGAGCGGGCTCCCCTTCATAGAGTTTCGACATCGGCCGGTAGCCCACTGCCACCACATGGACCTGACGAATGCTCACCACGCGGTCGCTTGCAAACGGCGCGGGCCAACGCCAGTGGGCGCCAGGACGGACCACGCGGGTGGCGCGCCCCATCTCCAACAAGACCGCCCGGTCACCCTGTGGCACGCTATAGAAGCCCGTGACCAGCCATCCGGCTATTGCGGCAAAGCCCGTGACCCCGAAGACCCAACGTGGCGGTGCACCCCTGTGTCGGCGCAGCTTGCGCCATAGGCGCTGGATGACGGCGTCGAGGTCAAAAGGCCCGGCGGCGCTCTTACGCCCCCACGGATCCTGGCCCCTCCCCGGATCGTTCCATCCCACGTATAGGTTTCCCCGCTCGACCGTATCGGCAAACGCGCTATTCTAGGCGCCCGGCGGCGGCGCGGCAACAACGCCCCAGACCCAAGGCCGCCCTGGGCACTGCGGGACGGTCCGGGCGCCGCCCAAAATCAGCCCGGACGGCGGTGATCCTCCGATGCGATCAGCGCCCATCGTCGCGGCCGGCATGGCGATGCACGGCGCCTTCGGTGCGCAAGACCCTGATGCCGCCAAGGTCATCCGGGGGCGAATTGAGGTTCGCGCCCAAAGCGCAACGGCCGCCCGCCGCGCGCCTATCGGCCACCGCTTCCGCGCTCCGATGGACACATCTACCAAAACAAGAACGAGCGCAGACCCGCGCCCGCGCCGCGCACGTACCCATCGTCGCAACCAGTCGCGGCAGGACTTCGACGGCCCCCGCGATGTGCGTATGTGCCGCTCACGTAAACGGATCCAGCGCGCTCCGGTCGCGCCCGCCACAACCGTTTTCGTCACCCGGGCTTGCCGTCTGCTGAAAAGGCTTTATACTTCGCGGGGCATGCGGGCCGTTAGCTCAGTTGGTAGAGCAGCTGACTCTTAATCAGGTGGTCCCAGGTTCGAGCCCTGGACGGCCCACCACAGTCCCCTTCCCTCAGTGCTTGAAGTCGCCGCCGTCATCGGCAGGCCAGATGTCCAAACGCCGTACCGCCCCGACACCGGCCACAAGTTTGCATGCCCACACGAGGGCGTCTTGCCACGCTGCGCCCGGCACGGGTTCCGGTCGAGCTGCCGTTCCGTCAGGCCCAAGCATATCTTGCTGCTGGCGTAGAAGCGATCCGCCATCACGAACTGGCCGCCCCCGCATCGCGACCCTGTAGTCCCATTGCCAGCGGGACTCAAGGAGGCCACTGTCGCCGATGGATCGAGCCAGAGGACGGTTTCTCATCATGTCTCGAGCGTCGTAATCGACATCCCTAGCACCGCAGCGGCCTCGGCTATGGCGACCCATCTCTCCCTTGTGGAGACCTTCGCCTAGATTCACCGGATTCCAGGCGAACCGCGCGAGTCCTCACACCGCAAGGTCTACGGTCGGGGGCGCATTGCGCTCCTAAGGGTCCGGCACTCCCGTGAGGCGATTCGAGAATTTTTAAGGGTTGGAGGCTGGGGCCGGAATCGAACCGGCATTGACGGCTTTGCAGGCCGCTGCATCACCACTCTGCCACCCAGCCTTAAGCCAAACGTCACAACGGAGAGACCCGATTCCGGGCGAGGAGAATTGGAGCGGGAAACGAGATTCGAACTCGCGACCCCAACCTTGGCAAGGTTGTGCTCTACCACTGAGCTATTCCCGCAGACCCGTGCATTGTAAACGCGCCCGCGTCCCTGTCAAGCCGAAGCCCGGTCGGCCTCTCGAGCGCCCCCCTTCGAACCCCGTGCTGCAAAACTCGCCCACCCCCGACGCAAGCGGCCTTAAGCTGCCAAGGCCCAAGCGACGTCGGGCCGGTCTTCGTGGGCTTACGCCGGATACGCCATCGCCAGGCCCAGGACCGCTCCCCCTTCGGCGCTCAGACGCCCAACCTCTTGCCGGCCGGAATACGCCTCCAAAGATCCATAAAATCGCGATGCCCGGTACACGTTTTCTGGGTCACAGAGCGCTATATGGTTCCAAAGGGGGACTCATTCACCATCCCCGTCGCCCCCTGTCATCGGGCCATCTTGGTAAAACCGGCTCGACCTCTTCAGCTCCAGAATGAGATGGGGCGGCGCGCTCCGCGGATGACCACAATGGAAGGGTGGACAGGGATCGTATTCGATTCCAAGTTCGATCTTCTTTGCATTCTCTTCGCCCCCCAGCGCCGTAGCCAACTCCAGGCCGAGATCGATGCCGGCCGATACGCCGGCCCCCGTTATGACGTTGCCATCCCAAACTACGCGCCGCTCAACTGCCGTGGCCCCGTAGCGCTCCAATTCCTTCATCGCAAGCCAGTGTGTGGTCGCGTGGCGGCCCGCTAAGAGTCCCGCAGCGCCCAGGATGAGCGCGCCCGTGCAAACGCCAGCCACGTAGTCACAAACAGCAGCTTGTCCCTCTATGAAGGCCAGCAACTCGCGATTCGCCATAACATCCGACTGACCTGGGCCGCCCGCGACGACCAGCACGCGAAGCGGGGGGCAGCTCGCAAAAGACTCCTCCGCCCAGATCTTGAGGCCTTGCTCGGAAACCACCATGCCCGCGGCCTCCGCCACGATCACAGCGCGCCCATCAAGGCGAGCCAACACCTCATGTGGCCCCACCAAATCCAAGGCGTTGAAGCCTGGGTAGATGAGGAACCCAACGGAAAAAGCCCCTTTCGCCGCTGCCAATCAAAATCACCCACCTCTTTCCTTCCAATGGCTCCGATCGTGACGTCCTCCACCACTACGTCCGCCCCGGTTACGCCGCAGGAATAGAATACCGCCTACATGCCGCTAAACTTCTGTAGCTGGCCGCCCACTATGGCCACAAGCACCATGGCCGCGATTAGGGCGAACGGCGGCCATAAGACAGACCATACAAAGAATTCCGGCTGGCGCAGACGATAAAATATACCCATGGAACGCAGTCCGAGAAAGGTTGCCGTGAGTCCCAGGGCGGCCAATATCGCGCCGTCCATGGCCGGGCTCAGGCCTGCGAAGGACAAGACAAGCGTCACGAGACGCGCGACGGCTGCCAGAAAGCTGAGTGATGCAAGTCCAGCCCAGATCCCGGGCTTAAGCGTGTAGAGTGGGTCCTCCGCTATCGATAGCGGTTGTCGCTGGCCTATCCTGTGGAGCGCCCAGCGACTGAGCCATCCGTCTACGAACAAACCCAGCACAAGGCCAAAAAAATCCGCCAACATCTCGACCACGAGCGACCCGCCCATCCTCCCCTGCCCAAAAACCATGGGCTGAAACCTGGCCTGCACCACCGTAAGACAGGCGCTTATCAACGACCACAGAACCGCCGAGTTCACGAAGACCTGCGGCGATCGTGCCGCAAGTTCGCGACTTTCTCTCACAAGCCTGCCATCCATCGGACCCAGAGGCCCAACCCATGCGACTGCATCAAACGCCATCCTTACTCCTCCCCCGCGGCAATTCGGGCACCGATCGTTCAGGGCCGGTTACCCAAGCCCATCACCTACCAAGGCGCGTCGTTGGCCTAGGCGCCACCGCTCTCACATCGGAGGGCGATGCCGAATCATCGCCCCCACACACAGGCCGGGCGTGTCCATTCTGTCGCGGTATCTTCGACACCCCTTCCCCTGCGTTAATAGTAGCCTCCAAAGAGGATGTGCGAAACAGGGCGCCCAGACTGATTGTCCATCGTGAACAAACGCCGTCCAGGGCGCCTGTCTTCCCAGAAATCACAGTTGACGGAACCCGCTGAGCGTACAGCATCCCAGATTCTCGCCTTGCGCCGGAATGAGTGCCGGCACGCCCCGATATGTATCCATTGCCGCAGGTGTCGAGTGATACGGGCGCAATCGTGCGGCCCTGCGGGCCGATTCTGAAGTCGGGAGGCGAGCATGTCGCAGACCACCGGGCAGGCGGCGACGGGGTTGCGCCAGGATACGAGCCGTCATGGAGAAACCCGACGCCAAGTACGCACATGCGTCAAACAATACCGCCAGCCGCCGGGAAAAGCGTCCAGCTGGGCACGGAACGGCGCGCCTCTCCGCGCCACCCCCAAGCCACGCACCGGCTCGGAGCAAGGGACTCGTCATGAGCCGCCCGCTTCACCCCTTTCCCTCCGGGACTGCGCCCCCAAACCAAGGAGCGCGACGGTGCGCTCAGTGGGAGGCGGCTGCCATCCCCTGTAGTACCTCTCCTGCGTCACGCCCGCCTGCGCCGATGACTCTTGCGACCCTTATGGTTGGGCGTGGTTCGTCTGCGATGCGGGTTCTGCGTGCGGCTCGGCCGGCTTCGGCTCCCGAGCGAAACTCCGGACACGCCCCAAGCAGCTCGCGCAAGAGCACGAAGCCAACCGTCAGCGAGGCCTAGATGAAGGCGACGGCCTTCACGTTCCCGAAGGGTGACTTGAACACCTCCGCGATCCCGCAACCCGTGGCATGCAGAAGGTCCACAAGGTCCATTGCCTCATAAAGACATACTGGCATCCGGATGTCATGGCGGCCAGCCATTACGGGAGCAAGTTTGGCCCAACGTTCAGCGATGGGTCGATCCCAATGGGGATAACCGCGTCCCAGTTCAGACGCAAGCCCCGATGCCGACAAGAAGATCCGTCCGCCCGGCTTTAGGTAACGCAGCCAACTTCGCACGGCAGCCACGGCCTCGTCATAACGCACATAATGGATGGCGCGCTGACAGATGATCGCGTCATAGGGGGCCCCAGGCAGATCGTCGGGCAAGGCACGGAAATCCGCCTGCGCAAAGTGTAGTGGCTGCCAAAAGCCTTGCCCGGAGGCGACGCGCCGTAATTCCTCGGCACGGTCCAATAGGTCGACGGCCGTGACCTGCGCCCCCGCTGCGAGCATACGCAGCGCCTGCCCACCTTGCCCGCAGGCAACATCCAAGGCCGAGGGGCGGTTTGCAGGCGTGCGTGCGGACCGTGTCTCCAGGAAGGCCAAACAGCGCTCATCCAGTTCGTCCGCACGCTGGCTTGCCACATCAATGCCATGGCCTGTGCCCGTCGGGCGCCGACGCGTCCGCTCATCCAACCAGGGCTCGTTGCGATATCCGCGATTATCCAGAATCATGCGCATGTCCTTTTTGATCGACCTACCTTAAGTAACGAGTGATTCCCAATCTACCCGCCGGGCAATCCCTTAGAGTTACTCCGCCCGCTCACCAGAAAGCATAGACCACACGCATTGCAGAACCGCGACAGGGGAATTTTTGAGGTATCTCACCTACCTCGTTCTACCTGACCCGGTAATATCCTTGTGTTTTCCTGATTACCATAGAGAGCTGACCGGCCATCGTCGCGCACGGCCGCCACCGCCCCGCCCTCGGGAACTGCGTGCGCGGCGTTTCAACAGACATCCTCTACCTCTCAAGGGCGCCCCCACCCTGCGCTGGTTGCTGCTGAGGCAGCGCGAATTGCGGTGCCTCATCAAAATCCCTGCGGGCATACAGAGTAACCGCCTATATCGCTTTCCACCATCCCAAGCCTCTTCCCACCTGAGTGGTCACAACCATGGATCTCTTGATCTGTTGATCCTCCCGTTTCCATACCACTATGCCACTAAGGTATTTTCGGCTCTTCCACGCGAAGTGGGGGTAGCCGACGTGGCTAATCGAGGCTTTTGAGGAGGAATGTTCGTCCGACCTTGACGCACATTTTCATCTTGGCTTGTCCCTCGGGGGTCGGCATGAGGTGGCCGCACTGGCGGCAGCGATCGCGTTCCACGCGGTAGACGTCGACATGGCGGCCGGCGAGTCGCCCGCGTCTACGCCGCGCGCGTACAGGGCGCACGCGAACTCGAGCTCACCTGGGGGACTTCCTGTCCCGGCGTGCCTCACGGATCTTTCGCGCGTCGCCGACCGAATATTCGTGATCCGCATGCCTGCCCTCAAATCGCAGCAAAAGGCGCGTCCATCCCGAGCACTTGCGCCGCCTTGTTAAGGCGTGAGTCAAAGCACGCGAAGGTTAATGGCAGTCCGGAAACTTGCTTGGCTTCATGGGCCGGCCACGAGTTGAACGCTGTCATATCCCCGTAAGGCAAAAGTGTCAGCGAAATATCCCGCGCGTGCGACGACGGCTTGAGTCACAGTGACACTCCCAACCCGCTCAAGCGGGTGGGCTTCTAACCCCATGAACACGGTCCGTGGGCGTGTTCCGGAGAACCCGCAGAGAAACTTCCTGCGGTGCTTGATTCCGTGTCGGTGTCAGACAACATGGGCCCGTGTCCGGGCGACTATACCTTTCCAGGGCATGCGCCCGGCGCGGGGTGTTCATTCCCGCGCCGCCCCGCAAGGGGCCAGGCCGGCAATACGTGATGCGTTTGGGAAACGCCACCACCTGACCGTAGGCGATGGGGTGCATGTTCACCGCGCCCACGATATCCCTGTGGCCTTCAAAGCCACAGGCTTGGCACCGCTATTTTGGAGGGTGCCGAGCTGCTTGCTGTGCTGGCGCTTCACGGAGCGGATACCGCGCCCGGAGACGACCAAGGCCTCGCCGGTATTGGTGGCCACGGCGGCCAGATGGATCTGACCCAAGTCCACGGTGGCGTGCCTATGGGTCGACTCCAACAACGGCGCTTCCCCGGTCTCTTCGGTGATGCTGATATGCAGTGCGTTGCACAGGCCATTCCAGACGATCTGGCAGGCGCGCGGCTGATCGAGCCATGCCGGCCTGGGCAGAATGAGCGAAGGACGGCCCCTGCCCATAGGCAAAATGATCCGTTTATCTTCCAGATGCATCGCCTGGGCGGGCCACATCAGCGGATAGAACGCCTTGTCCTTGTAGGGGTAGCGGATATCCCTTCGGCCCTGGCGTCACAACTGTTACGCCGTATCCCCATTGGCCAGAAAGGCGTGCGTCACCATTTGTACGGACTGGGAGTGCAAGGCGAACCGGCCTTTGGTCGCTTTTTGCAGGGCATCCCGGTTGGGCCACGGCTTATGGTCCTGCCGCGCCGTCTGGTGGAGATCACGGCAGACCGTCCACACCCGCGCCGCCTCTTGCTGGCCCGCATGTATGATCGCCTGTGGGCGGCATGAGAGTCCTTTGAGGGAGAGGATACGGACACGTTTCATAGTAGGAAGATCATATCAAGGTTTTGGCGCTTTCATCCCAATCCCCTGAAGGGGATGGGAATTCCCGCGCCGTCCTTTAACGATCAGATAATGAGGCTAGTCGGCAGCCAGCGCCTACTTGGCCTGCCTGATGGACAGCGCATCCGCGGGAGTCTCCCGTGCTCATCGAGCCAAAGCGATGCGGCATGCGGCGACCGCCTCCGAATTAACCGCCAGTGCCTTGATGGCGTCGCTTTCCGCCTCCGACGGCAAGAATTGGACCAACACCGATGTCGCAGAACACAGTTATCCACGTGCGTCCAGGACCATCTCCGACACGCTGCGTCCGATAAGGGATAACCGACTTGCGGCGCCCGCGGGCTTGCCTCCCACCCACTGGGCTGACCCGCTGGCGATGAGGCGCTCGACACCCGTGCCTTCGGTGGCGGGAACACCGATGATGTGCGCCACCACCTTGCGATGGGAGGTAATGTCGAGCTGCTGACCCTTCTGTGCCTGGACCAGATAACGGGACAAATGGGCCTTCAATTCGCGGACCGAAACCTGCATATGTGACCTCAATATAACCGGTCTAATGGGTCGATTGTGTGTATCAACAGGGAAGGCGTCAATGGAAGCCGCGGTTATAAGAAAAAGGGAGGTGCATTTCCTTGAAGGAGATCGGCGCAACGGCGCCTCATCACTTCTTCGCACTCAGGCGACTTGGGCCCCGTCGCGCCTATCGAGAGCTGGCGCACGCTTGGTCCGGTTCGATCATGGCCCTTGACCCCCTCTTGTCCGTCACCGTGCAGCCGCGCCCTTCAGCAAGGCGTTGATCCCGCGCACATCGGCCTCCGTAAGGGCGCCCACGGCGGCCTTCAAGGCCAGCCCTGCCAGCAACATCCGATAACGCGCCTGCGCATACCGGCGTTTCGCGCGGTAGAGCGTGCGTAGCGCCGTGAGGACATCGAGATCCGTCCGGGTGCCGAGGCGATAGCCGATCTGGGCGCCCG
>JAJYRD010000060.1:72328-176707 GCA_021794275.1 Pseudomonadota bacterium
GCATACTGCGCCTTCGCCTCATCGACCCGCCAGTTCGCCGCCTTCACCGCCGCTTGCGCCGCGCCGTAGGCAAAAAATGGCGGGAGTGTCCACAGTGGCTGCGTGAGCTGCAGAGACCATGTCCACGTGTCCACGGTGCGATTCTCGGCATATGGACCGAGGATGGGGTCCTGACCAAGGACCGCCAAAGAGCTTGCACGGAAGCCGCAGTGGTATCGCCCTCGACCAAACACTCAGACGGCGTGGCACTTGCCTTGTCATGAATAAAAAAAGATTCCGCAGACCGCTGCGAACCGTAGCGTGTACGGTATTGCTTTACGACCTTCTCAAGCGTCGGACCATAAGGGATGAGCCGGATTTCATCGCGGTCGCCCAGGAAAAAACCGGAGCCTGCCATCCGCGCACTCTGTGTTACCATGTACATCATGGATACTACGCTGGGGACACAGTCATGCCGGATACCACTTTTACGTTTCGGGTGGATGAGACCTTGAAAGAGGCGTTCACGACGGCCGCGAAGACCCGCGACCGTAGCGGCGCGCAGCTGCTGCGCGACTTCATGCGGGACTTCGTCCGTACGCAGGAGGAGGCGGACGCCCATGATGCCTGGTTCCGCACCGCGGTGCAGGCCGGCCTTAAGGCCGCCGATGCCGGAGACACGGTAGCGGCGGAGGATGTGGAGGCCGAGGCCCGGGCTTGGCGTGCTCAGACACGGCGTAAGCAGGCCCATTCCGGCTCGTGACGCTTGTCTGGACGCGTCTTGCGCGTAGCGACCGCGGTGCTATCCGCACCTACATCGCCCAGGATAACCCCGCAGCGGCGCTCGCGCTCGATACCCACCTATCACGGACCGTTCGCCACTTAGCCACCCATCCTGACCTCGGCCGACCGGGTCGTGTCGTCGGTACGCGCGAGTTGGTGGTCCACGCGAATTACATCGCGGTTTATGACATGGTTGGCGATACGGTGCGCATTCTCCGCGTGCTGCATGCCGCCCGGCAGTGGCCGCCGACGGATAATTAGCCTAACACGAGACATCGGCCCTCGAAGCGGCCAATCTTTGCGGCCCCACAATGTCCCTCTACTTGGGGTCGGGACGGTCTGTTCTCGCGTTGGCCCTCAATAATACTTTCGCCTGCGCTAACATCAAAAGGACCTTTTGTGTCGATTCCATAAAGCCACCATCGCCCCCAGGTTACGCGGATTTATCCGGAAAGGCGTTCCTTGAGTGCGCGGGTTAGGAGGGCCTTCTGACCCATCAGCGCGCGCGGCCTCGGCCGTCCCGTAGGGGCGCGCCAAACGCATCACGGCTGTGATTCTTCTCTCGCTGCGTGCCAGCAAGAGAGAACGGAAGTCCCAAGAATGGCCGATGGGGTGAAGCCACATGCCGACTGTGACCGGGAGTCCATGTTTAAAATAACCGATCGGGACGCTCGAGTCGGCAAGAGTTCTCAGGTGACTGGATCAAGTGAAACGTGAAGGTACAAGCCTACAACATCCAGGATCGCCACGGACGGCGGGGCCGCTTTCGGGTCACTTTCTTCCCCGGTAGCGGCGTCCCGGAGGGCATCATTTTTTGGCTCGTCGCGATTCCCGTGTACCCAAATTTGTACCTATTTGATGAATGGTTATCTCATGATATCAATGTAACTCATGGATTTGTTTGGCTAAATATAAGATTTCTCCCGCCAAACCGCTACATTTAAGAATCCGGCACTCTACGAGCCCTTTGGCATGCTGTAACTGTTGGATTTTACAAGGGAATTGGGGTGAGCGATGGGATTCGAACCCACGACAACCGGAATCACAATCCGGGACTCTAACCAGCTGAGCTACGCTCACCATAGACATTAGGGCCGACCGCCGGTATGGCACGCCCGGCAGGAATCGAACCTGCAACCAACGGCTTAGAAGGCCGTTGCTCTATCCATTGAGCTACGGGCGCCTCGTTCGTGTTGGTCGGGGTAGAGGGATTTGAACCCCCGACACCCTGCTCCCAAAGCAGGTGCGCTACCAGGCTGCGCTATACCCCGAGCATGCCTCCACCCCGTTCGGCGAAGGGTCTGGAATATACGCGGGGCGGCCGACTTCGTCAACGCTGGGCGCGCCCCCAGCACACGACCGTATCACTTGGCCGCGCCTGCCGGTCGTGGGATGATACAGCTTTCCTTCGGGCGAACGCTATGACCGCACATCTCATCGACGGCAAACGAATCGCCGCCTCTCTTCTCGCGGACATCAAACAGCGTGTCGATGAACGGGAGCGCCAGGGCCTGCGTCGCCCGAGTCTGGCCGTGATCCTGATCGGGGACGACCCGGCCTCGGCCATTTATGTGCGCAACAAGACCGAGGCCTGCCAGCGGGTGGGCATCGGGTCGATCCCGCATATCATGAAGACCACCCCAAGCGAGACCGAGCTCCTTGCGCTCGTCAGACAACTCAATGAAGACACGAACATAGATGGCATCTTGCTACAGCTGCCGCTGCCGCCACCCCTGCGGCCCGAGCCCTTCATCGAGCAGATCCTGCCTAGTAAAGACGTCGACGGTTTCCACCCCTACAACATGGGGAGACTCGCCGTGCGTCGCCCCGCCCTGCGGCCCTGCACGCCGGCGGGCGTCATGACGCTCTTGCGCCACACGGGAGTCGAACTCCGGGGGCGCCACGCCGTCATCGTCGGCGCCTCCAACCACGTCGGGCGGCCCATGGGGCTCGAACTTTTGCTCGCGGGTTGCACGGTGACCACCTGTCACCGATTCACGAAGGACCTTAGGGGATACGTAGAGCACGCAGATATTCTAGTGGCGGCGGCGGGTAAGCCGCGCCTTATATCCGGGGATTGGATCAAGGAGGGTGCGATCGTCATCGACATCGGCATGAACCGCTTGCCGGACGGTCACCTAGTCGGCGATGTCGACTTCAGGGAGGCCCAGAAACGTGCTGCATGGATCACGCCGGTACCAGGAGGCGTAGGCCCCATGACGGTGGCCACCCTGCTCGCCAACACGCTCGAGGCCGCCTCGCTTCACGGACCGGCCTAAAGGGTCAAGCTCTGCGCAACGAGCGAGGTACCGCGCGCCAAACGTCGAAATCCCGTCCGGCGCGCGGCGATAGGCTTATTGGCCCGAGGAGCTCTTCTTCTTCGTGGTCGAAGACGACATGCCGTTCATGGACGACATGCCACCGGACGACTTGGTGCTGCTCGGCGCAGCCGACCCACCGGTCGCAGACGAGCCCTGGCTCGGTTTCGTGGTGGAGGTCGTGCCGCTACCCGTGCTCGGCGAGGACGCAGCGGCTGCCGGCTGCGCGCTCGACTGTGACGTGCTCGCCTTCGGTGCCTTGTGGCAACCAGCCAGTGCAAAAAGGACCGCCGAGGCCAAGATCAATTTCTTCATTATTTGTTCTCCGATTTCTATAGGGGGTTGGAGGAGCATATGCTCCAGCCCCACATTATATCCAATGTCGAGCCCGCTTGGCCAAGTGTCTTCATCCAAGGCCCTCCCCCACCGCCTGACGCGGGTCTTGGGCTCGCACGAGGGAAGGTCGATCAAGGCCCCGCAAGCGAGGCCGTCTTGCCTCAGCGATAGCGGTCACGCAGGTATGGAAGCACAAAGGGTCGCAGCCGCTCCCGTACGGGTCGCTCGAGGTGCCGAAACGACCGGACCACGCCACGACATGAGCGACTACGGCAGGCACAAGGGAATCCGGCGAAATCCGCCTCGTCGATCGCGCAGGAATAGTCCCACGTGATCTCCTCGTGGGTGGCGATATCCCGCAAGGCCTTCAACACGAGACCCTCGGCAAAGCCCGTATTGGGCTCACACGAATGGTTTACGAAATCGTCGGCTTCCCCTGAGGGTCCGAGATAAAGGTCCTCTCCGATCTGAAGGTGATAGTCGCTGGGATCCAGCTGCGCGCGCGACAGAAGCGGCCCATGAAAGGTAAGCAAGGGCGTGCCCGCCGCAATAAACGTATCCGCAAACACGCCACGGCCATGCTGCGGACTCTCTCGAACGGTGATCATGCCAGCCATTGCCCTCTCTCATGCTACACTCGCGCCATGCGCCCGTATCTCGACCTCATGCGCCATATCCTCGACCACGGGGTCGCCAAAAGCGACCGGACCGGGACCGGGACCTTGAGCGTCTTCGGCTATCAGATGCGCTTTGCGCTTGGCGAAGGCTTTCCGCTCGTCACGACCAAGCGCCTGCATCTGCGCTCCATCATCCACGAGCTCCTCTGGTTCCTCAAGGGGGACACGAACGTCGCCTATCTCCATGACCACGGGGTTCGCATCTGGGACGAATGGGCCGACACCGACGGCAATCTGGGGCCCATTTACGGCGCCCAGTGGCGCTCGTGGGCCGGCCCTGGCGGTGAAACCATAGACCAGCTCCGCGCGGTCGTCGACACCATCCGCACCGATCCCGATTCGCGCCGTCTCCTGGTATCAGCGTGGAATGTGGCGGCACTGCCTCAGATGCGTCTCGCCCCCTGCCATGTCCTCTTCCAGTTCTACGTCGCCTCGGGCCGCCTCTCGTGCCAACTCTACCAGCGCAGCGCCGATGTTTTCCTGGGCGTCCCGTTCAATATCGCCTCGTACGCACTCCTGACCCACATGGTGGCGCAATCGGTAGGGCTTGAGCCTGGGGACTTCATTCATACCCTGGGCGACGCCCACCTCTACCGCAATCACCTCGAGCAGGCGCGTGAACAACTATCCCGGACGCCGCGCCCTTTACCGCACCTCGTCCTGAACCCGACCGTCACCGACTTATTCGGCTTCCGATTCGAGGACATCGAGATCCGCGATTACGACCCGCACCCGGCCATCAAGGCGCCGGTCGCCGTATGACGCTCACCCTCCTCGCGGCAGTCGCCCGCAATGGCATCATTGGGCGTGAAAACGGGCTCCCCTGGCGCCTGCCGGATGATTTGCGCCGTTTCCGCACGCTTACGCTCGGAAAGACCGTCGTTATGGGTCGTAAGACCTACGAATCACTCCCTGGCAGCCTGCCAGGCCGCCATAGCATCGTTGTATCAAGGGACCAGGGTTTCGCTGCCGCGCCGCATGACATAGAAGTGGCACGCTCGTTGGAGGAGGCCCTCGCGCGCGCGCGCTCCACAGAGATCTTCATCATCGGGGGCGCGAGCCTGTATCGACAGACCCTGGACCGGGCAGATCGGCTCTATTTGACGCAAATCGATGCGGATATCGAGGGCGACTCCTCGTTTCCGGCTTACGATCCGCAAGATTGGGAACTCGTCGCAGATGAACCCCACATGGCCGACGACCGCCACGCCCACGCGTTCCGCTTTTTGAAGCTCGAGCGGCGTCGCTGACCGAGCCAGCAATCGGCCCCCTTTTAGAACCGGGAAGGGAACCCGCGACGGGCGTGTCCCGTTTGAAGCGCGGGCCACGCAACGGCCCTTTGAGCCCACAGTGTCGCGCGGCGTAAGATCGCCTCGTTGCCATGGTCCACGACACGCCTACGCACCCTAGAATTGCGGGTTGGGCCCGCGTGCCGCCACACCTTGCAGGGCCGCATGGCGATCGCCTGATCGCGCGCGGAGCGGTGCGCGCATCGTGGGGGCTCGCGGACGGGCTTATTCCGGCCCGTTCGCAGATGAGCGCCGCCGAAGTCTCCGGGTTCAACATGCGCCGTGTTATCCCTTGATTGCAGGGGTATGGCCCGCTAGGCCGGAGGGGCCGTCAATTTAGGGGATGCTTCCCATGAGACTGTCGGCTTGGGTGCGCTGCGCCGAACTTCCCTCGCTCCGCACCTCTTCGAGTATCCCGCGCGCCCCGTCATGATCACCCATCTCGATATACGCGCGGGCGAGATCGAGCTTGGTGTCCACGGCATCGGTGTCGCCTTCCAGGCCATTGTCAGCCTCGGCACCATTGTCGGCCTCGAGTACGACCTCGTTCTCTTCCTCGACCTCATCGCCTGGCAGCCCGAAAGGCACATCACCCTTGGCGGCGCCATTCGCACCGTTCACGCCCGGCCGCGTCAGATCCAGATCGCCGGCCGTGAGGTCCTGAACATCTTCGTCGAATCGGATCGCAAACTCGTCCCCGGCACCGGCAGTCGAGCCCTCGGCTGCGGGCGCCAGAGAGTGGTCCCACTGGAAGTCCAGCGCCCCCGCCGCCTGGGCGTCTTCCGCTACGGAGGCCTTCGGGAGCCCCTCCGTCCCGGTATCCGCGAGTTCCGAGGGATGTCCTAGGTCCAAGGAAAAATCGAGTACGCCCTCATCCTCGGAGCCCACGGGCTCGCCCTGCTCCTGCGGCACGGCCTTCTCGACCTTGGCCTTTGAACTGCTGCCCGGCCACTCCAGGATGCCGTCCATTTCGTCCAGGCTTGGTGCCTGACGTCGGGGCGCAGAGACCTCTTCGAGTTCCCGCGCCACCGCCGCGAAGTCTATACGGTCACCGAGGCCCACGAGCGGCGTGCTTTCCTCTTCGTCTGCCAGTCCTTCATTCTTCAAGACAGCCGGCGCCTCGCCCTTGAAGAGCGGGTTCGCCGGATCCAATTTACGGCCCATTTCTTCGACCTTCTGCCACGCCGGGCCGCGGCCCTCGCAGGCAGCATAGATCTCTTCGGCCACGATCTCGAACGTGTTTTTGTCGTTACGCTGCAGATAGATCTCAAGGAGCTTCAGCTTCAACTCGACGCGCCCCGGCTCCTTGACGGACGCCTCTCTCAGTATCTCCTCGGCCTGCTCATCACGCCCATAGGCGAGATAGACATCGGCCTCGGCCAAGGGGTCGACCTCGTCTGTGTGCATGGCACCACCCGAGCCCGCCTGGCTAAATTCACTCAGAAAGGATACATCCGGCGTCTTGGGCAAACCGGCCGTATCGGGCATCTGCCCCTCCGAATTCAGGCCACCACCCGACAAAATACTTTCCTCGAACTCCGCCATCGTCTGACGGCGCCTGCGGATCACGAGCAGGCCCCCGCCCAGCACTATGACCAGCAAGGCGCCGAGGATGGGCGTACGCTCGGACGACATCAGCATCGACAGAAACGAAGGCGCAGGCGCCACCGGAGGTAATGGCCTGACCGGGGCCACCACGCGGCGCATGGGCTGCGGGCGCGGCTTGACCACCGGCTTCGCTATGGCCGGAACCTGTTTCTTCGCGGCCTGTTTGGAAATGACACCCGCCGCCACCGGCTGCGGCTTGGCACGTTCGGCCGCCTGCCTTTGCAAGAGCGCGAGCTCATGATCCTCGAGGGTCATGAGGCGCTGGGTCTTCTGCAACTCCTTTTGCAGCCGTTGCACGCGCTGCCCAAACGAACTCGCCCCGGCGCCCTTGCCATCGCCACCGCCCGGAGCCACAGGCCCCGTGAGTTTGGCCGCCTCTATCCGCAAAGGTTCGCGGTCCGCAGGTAGTATGCGCGTCGGTCCCAGGGCACCGGCAACGCCCGAACTCCCACCTTTCGCCATCGCCGGAGCGTTCGCGAGCCGCGCTTTGTAGCGGTTCCAGGCGGCGTCCTGCGAGGCAAGCCACACCGCAGCGTGACGCGGAGCAACCGCATCGATTGCCCGCCGCGTCGGGATCTTCAGCACGGCACCGGCACGCAAGTCGTTCACATTCTTTCGAAAAAAGGCGCCCGGGTTCGCGCGCAGGAAGGCCTCCAGGGTCTGCGGCATGGCCGCCCCGCGCGGCGCCGTGCGGGTCGCCACCATCCATAAAGATTCCCCGGGGCGCACGACCATCGTCGTCGGCCGCCCGCGATGTGTCCGCACCGCAGGCGCGAGGCCTGTGACGATCGGCCGCACCCGTGGTGGCGCACTACCTGGACCGAGCAAGGAAACACCGCTCGCCGGATTCAAGAAGGCAGTGTAGATGTGTAATAGCGAGCCACCCGGCCAGCGGACGCGCAAGAGGAAATGCAGAAACGGTTCGTTGATGGGTCGGCGGCTTTGCAGGACCAGCTCGTAGCCCCCTCCCGGAGCCCGCTGAACGCTCGCCCGGATAGCCCGTAGCGCCCGGGATTTGCGCAGTCCGGCGGCCGCGAAATCGGCGCTCGAGGCCATGCTGGCGCGCACGGCGTGGCGATCACTACGATGGAACGACAGGAGCGGGATCTCCGCGTGGAGCGGTTGCCCGAGGTTCGATGTAACCGTGAGAGACCCAAGCCCCAGGGCCTGTGCGAGCGGTGTATAGAGAAGTGCCGTTGCCCACAAAACGGGCGCTATTTTCGATCGATATCTACGATTCTTCGCCATTACGACTGCTCCTGGAGACGCGCTCCGCCCCCGAGATCACATCAGTTACCTGGGTTTCTTGAGAAAACCCTCGAAGTCATGTGTCCGACTATAGACTATAAATACGACGCTACCAAATGCTCGGCGATCTGGATGCTGTTCAAGGCCGCCCCTTTACGCAGATTGTCCGAAACGACCCACATATCGAGACCACGGGGATGAGATACGTCCTCGCGTATCCGCCCCACGAAGACCGGGTCGCGTCCCGCCGACTCCGTGACCGCGGTCGGATACCCGCCGGGCTTGCGCTCGTCCAGAACCACGACCCCCGGCGCCTTCTCGAGAAGGCGGCGCGCCGCCTCCGCCGAAAGCTTCTCGCGTGTCTCGATGTGCAGCGCCTCGGAGTGGCCATACAGAACCGGGACGCGCGCGGTCGTCGGGTTCACACGAATCGACGGATCCCCCATGATTTTGTTCGTCTCCCACACCATCTTCATCTCTTCCTTGGTATAGCCATTCTCGAGAAATACATCAATGTGGGGCAAGACGTTGAAGGCAATAGGCTTTGGATAGACCTTGGGGCGGACCGCTTCGCCCGCCAAGACCGCTCGCGATTGGGCCGACAGCTCCTCGATCGCGTCCTTGCCGGTACCAGACACCGACTGATAGGTGCACACGTTGATACGCTCGATCCCGACCGCATCGTGGATGGGTTTCAGGGCCACGACCATTTGAATCGTCGAGCAGTTCGGGTTGGCGATGATCCCGCGGGCCTTGTAGCGCGCAATGTCCTGCGGATTGACCTCTGGCACGACCAGCGGGATGTCATCCTCGTAGCGAAAATGCGCGGTATTGTCGATCACAACGCAGCCGGCGGCCGCTGCCTTGGGGGCGTAGGTCGCGGAGATCTCGCCACCAGCGGAGAAGAGGCCAATCTGGACCTTGCGGAAATCGAAGGTCGCAAGATCAAGCACCGTAATCTCTCGATCGCCTGACCGGACCTTGGTCCCCGCCGAGCGCTCGGAGGCCAGGGCGTACAGGTTACGCACCGGGAATTTCCGCTCGGCCAGCATCGCGAGCATGACCTCGCCGACCGCGCCGGTCGCCCCCACTACCGCCACATCGTAAGTTTGCGTCATAACTTTTTAGGACCCCGGGTTGAAAACCCTGCTAAACGCCCGTCAAGAGAGTGTGGCGCGCAGGGCCGCGACCACGGCCTCGCCCATGGCGTGAGTGGCGGCCACGGCTGCGCCCGGCTCCTGGATATCGGCCGTGCGCAGGCCGTCGTCGAGCACCTTCGATACAGCCGCCTCGACCCGCTCCGCCAACTGCGGCTCCCGGAAACTGTAACGCAGCATCATGGCAGCCGACAGGATGGTGGCCAAGGGATTGGCGATCCCCTTGCCGGCGATATCGGGCGCGGAGCCGTGAATAGGCTCGTACAGACCGCGATCCGACTCGTTTAACGAGGCCGACGGCAGCATCCCGATCGACCCGGTGAGCATCGCCGCCGCGTCCGACAGTATGTCTCCGAACATATTCGTCGTCACCAGAACGTCGAACTGCTTGGGCGCGCGCACGAGTTGCATGGCGGCATTGTCGACATACATGTGGGTCACGGCCACATCCGGATAACGCACGGCCACGCGCATCACCACCTCGCGCCAAAGCTCGGTCGCCTCCAGGACGTTGGCCTTGTCCACGGAACAGACGCGATACGCGCGGGTGCGCGCAATCTCGAAGGCGCGCACCGCGACGCGCTCGATCTCGGACTCAGAATAGACGAGCGTATTGAAGCCCTGGCGCTCACCGTTCTCCAGAGTCCGCACGCCACGCGGCTCCCCGAAATAAATTCCGCCCACAAGCTCGCGCACGATCATGATATCAAGCCCGGCTACGACCTCGGGTCGCAGCGTCGAAGCCCCGGCCAGTTGCGGATACAAAACGGCCGGCCGCAGGTTCGCGAACACCCCCATGGCCTGCCGCAGACCAAGCAGCGCCTTCTCGGGCCTTAACGCAATCGGCAGGGCCTCCCATTGCCGACCACCCACGGCGCCCAACAGGACCGCGTCGGCCTCTTTGGCGAGCTTCAGCGTATCCTCCGGCAAGGGCTGTCCGTGGACGTCATAGGCCGCGCCGCCGATCAGCCCGAACTCCATCTCGACGCCAAGCCCGTACTCGTCCCGCATGCACTCGATGACGCGCACCGCCTCCGCCACCACCTCGGGCCCGATGCCGTCGCCCGGCAATACCAGCACCTTCTTCATATCCGGGACCCCTCCGGCGGAAACAACCATGGCACCTCGCGCCGTCTGCGCGCCTCGTATTCGCGGATCTCCGCTTCGTGCTTGAGCGTCCAGCCGATGTCATCAAGTCCGTTCAAGAGGCACTCTTTGCGGAACGGGTCGATCGAAAAGGTCCCGATCTCCTCGCCGTGCGCAAAGACCTGGCCTGCGCGCAGATCGATCGTCAAAGCGTAACCCACTTCCGTCTCCACGGCCTGGAACAGGCGGTCGACGGTATCCTCGGGCAGGACGACTGGCAACAGGCCGTTCTTCAGGCTGTTCTGGTAAAAAATGTCTGCGAAGCTCGGTGCCACGATGGCGCGGATGCCATACTCGACAAGCGCCCAGGGGGCATGCTCGCGCGATGATCCACACCCGAAGTTGGCGCGCGCGAGTAGGATCGAGGCACCCTGGTAGCGGGGCTTGTTCAAGACGAAATCCGGATTGGGCGTGCGCGCCGTCTCCTGGCCCGGCTCGCCACGGTCCAGATAGCGCCAGTTATCAAACAGGTTGGCGCCGAAACCCGTGCGCCCCACCGCCTTCAAGAACTGCTTCGGGATGATCGCGTCGGTATCGACGTTCAAGCGGTCGAGGGGAACGACAAGTCCCGTCTCTTTCAAAAAACGCTGCAAAAAAGATCCCTCCTAGAAGTGTTGACGCACGTCGACGAAACGCCCGGCGATCGCCGCCGCAGCAGCCATCTGGGGGCTCACGAGATGGGTGCGGCCGCCGGCGCCTTGTCGACCCTCGAAGTTCCGATTCGAGGTCGAGGCGCAACGCTCGCCGCTTTCAAGCCTGTCGGCATTCATGGCAAGACACATGGAGCAGCCGGGATCGCGCCACTCGAAGCCCGCCTCCTTAAATATCCGGTCGAGCCCTTCGGCCTCGGCCGCGCGCTTCACGAGCCCTGAGCCCGGGACCACCAGGGCGCGGCGCACGCCCGGGGCAATCTTGCGTCCCGCAATCACCCCTGCGGCCGCGCGCAGATCTTCGATGCGTGCATTCGTACAGGACCCGATGAACACCACATCGATCGGGACGTCGACCATGGCGGTCCCCGGGCGCAAGCCCATATAGGCCAAGGCCGCCGTCAAGGCCTCGCGCCGCGCCGGATCAGTCTCACGCGCCGGGTCGGGGACCTGTCCATCGATGGGGGCCACCATCTCCGGCGAGGTCCCGAAGGTCACCTGGGGTGCGAGATCGCTCACATCTATGACCCATTCGCGATCAAATGTGGCATCGGGATCAGTGACGCAAGTTCGCCAGGCCAGCACCGCCTGATCCCATAGGGCGCCGCTCGGGGCGAAGGGTCTTCCCGCCAGATACGAAATTGTCGTCTCGTCCACTCCGACGAGTCCGGCACGCGCGCCGGCCTCTATCGCCATGTTGCAGAGCGTCATGCGCCCCTCCATGGAGAGCGCGCGCACGGCGCTCCCGGCGAATTCAATGGCATAACCGGTCCCGCCCGCAGTCCCGATCCTGCCGATCACGGCGAGCGCCATATCCTTCGCCCCAACGCCTGCGGGCGCGGTACCCTCCAGACGCACGCGCATGGTCCGCGAAGGCTTCTGCAGAAGGCATTGCGTCGCCATGACCTGCTCGACCTCGGAGGTCCCGACGCCATAGGCCAGGGCGCCAAAGGCCCCGTGCGTGGAAGTGTGCGAATCGCCGCAGACGATGGTCATGCCGGGGAGTGTCGCGCCCTGCTCGGGCCCGACCACGTGCACGATACCCTGGCGGATGTCATTCATGGAAAAAAGCGATACCCCGAAATCGTGGCAGTTACGATCCAAGGTCTCCACCTGCAGGCGCGACGTGGGGTCGGATATGCCAAGCGCCCGATCTTTGGTCGGGACGTTGTGGTCGGCGACCGCCAGATTGGCATCCGGCCGCCACAAAGGCCGATGACGCGCTCGTACGCCGGCGAAGGCCTGCGGGCTTGTCACCTCGTGGACAAGTTGACGATCTATATAGACGAGGCAGGTCCCATCGGCCAATTCCCGCACCACATGACTGTCCCACAATTTTCCGTAAAGTGTCTTTCCCATCGAAACCGCCCTTTTTCAAGTGCGCCCATGGTACGCAAAGGGGCCGCCGATGCCAATATTAGGCCGCGCTCTGGCTAAACTGCCCGCGATCCGACCGCCCGCGTCTCGACAGGGCGGCATCCCTGGCCGACAATACCCCCTCGTCATCGACGGCGGGGTGCGCGATGCGTTAGCCCCAAGTTTGAGAAATTTGCCATGACTTTCCTGCAACTGCTCCAAAGTCTCGAAGAGCGCCTGGGCCACGTCCATCTGCCGGTACGGGCGCAGGCGACTGGGCTCCAGGACATCTTCGAGGGCTGCGGCCTCCATCACGAGCTCACAGTCGCGCTCGTGCGCGCGATCTATGTCGAGAATCACTGCCGGCATGTCAAGGATCGGGTGTTGGCCGATGCCTCCCTGAAGGCGGTGACCCCCATCCATGCGGCAGTGGTGCGCGCCGACCACACCGACATCGACACCTACCGCTTCTCCGAAGGTTTTCTGACCGCGCTTCAAGCCGTATTCGAACAAAAACCCCGTCCGCGCCCGGTCCGTCCGCAAGCGCCACGGGGCCAGGTGCTGCCTTTCCCGGCGCTCCGCCGTCGGGCACAGCGCTAAAACGTCTCCCGCTCGCGCGCCTTCAGGCCCGCGACGATGACCGCGAATCCCGCCGCGGCCATCACCGCAGCACAGAGAAACATGCCTTCCGGTCCCACCGACGCCCACAAATACCCGCTCATGGCCGCGCCTAGCGCCGCTCCGGCACCCGCTGCGCTCCCGTAAAAGGCCTGGGCGCGGGCCTTGGCGCCCGGACCCGCGTAACGGCTCACGAGTCGCACCGCCAGCGCATGGTAGAGCCCGAATGTAAAGGCATGGAAGGTCTGCGCGAGCGCGAGAATGGGCCAGGAACGCGGGAAACACGCAATCACAAGCCATCTCACGACTGCGAGCGCGAAGGTGAACGCGAAAAGCCGCCATTCCCGAAAACGCGCGAAGAACCGCCCCGCCTGCCAGAAAACCACCACCTCGCACACGACCCCCAAGGCCCAGAGCGCGCCGATCGCGGCCTTGTCATATCCGTAATGGGTGAGGTACACCGAATAAAACGTGTAATAGGGCCCGTAGCTCACTTGCATCAGAAAACAAGCAAGCAGAAATGGGGCGAGGCCACGCCTGATCGGCGCCGGGGCCAAGGGCGCCGCCCGCTGTGCAAGCGGCGCAAGCCTCAGGGTCGCGAGCCAGAGGCCAAATAAGAGGATGGCGATGACGGGAACGGTGACGGGCGCCCCCAGGCGGTCGAGGATCGGACCGAGCCCCAACACCACGACAATGAAGCCGAGTGATCCCCACAGTCGGATCCGTCCGTAGCGATCACCGTGGAAGGCGAGCGTGCTCGCCTCCACAGGCGGCAGGGTGGCATACCAGAAAAAACTGAAACTCACCATCACCGCGGCCACTGCCGTGAAGCCTTGGGCGTGTAGGATCAGGAGAAAACAGACAAGCGCCAGCAAGGCCCCGCCACGCACCACCGTGAGCCTATGCCCGAAGCGGTCACTCAACCATCCCCCGACGTAGGGGGCTACGATCCGTGACAGCGCAAACAGGGCCATCAAATCGCCGAGTGCCCGCGGCCCAAAACCGCGTGAACGCAGGTAGAGCGGCCAATAGGGCAAAAGCGCGCCGAGCGCGCTGAAGTAGAACCAATAGAATGCCGAACGCGGCCAGTCTCCGTGCGCGAGCCGGCTCAACGCCCTCGTGCGGGCGATCAGAGGTGCAGGTTTCAAGGGACCGCGCTCAAGCACAGGGGTATCCCTCGGGGCCACTTAGGAGGCGCGCCGAGGTCCCGCGCTGATCGCGATCCGACCGGCGCGCCTCAGGGCGCGGCACGCATGAAAGGGCTGACAGCACGGCAACGGCATCTTATCCGGGTTTCAATCGCCTGTCGCAGGACTGCGACGGACCGGGTCGCTAATCGCAGCCCGCAGGTATACGAGGGGTCTCGCTTGCCACATCGGCGTTCTGTCCCCGATGGCGCAAGACCTGGTCCATCAAGGCAAGGCAGAGCATCGCCTCGGCGATGGGGGTCGCGCGGATTCCGACGCAGGGGTCGTGTCGCCCGGTCGTGACCACCTCGGCCGCGACCCCTTCCTTGTCCACCGTGCGCCCGGGGATGCGGATGCTCGCCGTCGGCTTCAGGGCGAGACGCACAACGATGTCCTGCCCCGAGGAAATGCCGCCCAGAATACCTCCGGCGTGATTCGACAGGAAACCGTCGGGGGTCATCTCGTCGCGACTCTCGGAGCCGCGCGCGGTCACCACCGCGAAGCCGTCCCCGATCTCGACCCCCTTTACGGCATTGATGCTCATCATGGCGTGCGCGATGTCCGCGTCGAGGCGGTCAAAGACTGGCTCCCCGATGCCCGGAGGGACATTCTGGGCCACGACCGTCACCTCCGCGCCGATCGAATCGCCCGCGCGACGCAGCGCGTCCATGTAGGCCTCGAGCTCGGGGACCAGGGACCGGTCCGGGCAAAAAAACGCATTCTCGGTCACGGCGTCCCAGTCGACCACCGCCGCCTTGTAGGGACCAAGCTGCGAAAGATAGCCACGCACGACGATGCCGTAGCGCTTATGCAGATAGGCCCGCGCCACGGCACCCGCCGCGACCCGTGCCGCGGTCTCGCGGGCCGAAGAGCGGCCGCCACCGCGATGGTCGCGCAGACCGTATTTCTGCTGATAGGTGTAGTCCGCGTGGCTTGGGCGGAACAGGTTCGCGATCTTGCCGTAGTCCTGAGAGCGGGCATCGGTGTTTTCGATAAGAAGCGCGATCGGAGCTCCGGTTGTCGCCCCCTCGAATACTCCCGACAGGATACGTACCCGATCCTCCTCGCGCCGCTGGGTCGTATGTCGGGACGTCCCGGGGCGCCGGCGATCGAGGTCCGGCTGAATCACGGCCTCCGAAAGCGGCAGGCCCGGAGGGCAGCCGTCGATCACGCAGCCGATGGCGGGCCCATGACTCTCACCGAAGCTTGTGACGCAAAAAAGCCTGCCGTAGGTGTTCCCGCTCACGCGAATCCACCTTTTTGTACCTGGTTTAGCGTCTCAAGGATATCGGCGAACGGGATGCGCGCCCGAAAGCGCGCGAGCAGATCCGCATAAGGGAGCGGCGCGCCGTCGAAGGCGTGACGACCTGCGCAGATCTCGGCATGCAGTCCGACAAGTATCTTTTCCAGGGCCTCGAACACCCCGGTGTACTCACCCAATTCGCAGTCTTCACCTTCGCTCTCGATCGCGCTCAGCATGTCGCGCGTCTCGAAGATCGCCTGATCCAACAGATCCAGGAACTCTTCCTGGGTGGCTGGTATATGCATAGACACCGAGTATCAGTTAAATTGTGGCGGTTCATCATTCGCGCCAATTACAAGCTTACTGGGAATCCAGTCATGACGCCAGAAGATCCCATCTCCGACGACGACCGTGCACGGTCGCCCACCCTACGCGTAGTCCCCATGCCCGCCGACACCAATGTCGCCGGCGACATTTTCGGTGGGTGGATACTCTCCCAGATCGACATCGCCGGAAGCGTGGTCGCCCATCGCCGCGCCCGCGGACGCGTGATCACTGTGGCGGTCAACGCCGTGCAGTTCCACAAGCCCGTGTTCGTAGGCGACCTGGTCAGTCTCTACGCCGATGTCGTGCGCGTCGGGACCACCTCAATCACAGTCGATGTCACGGTCTACGCTGAACGTTTTCGTAACGATACCCATACACCACAGAGGGTCAGGGTCACCGAAGCGACCCTGACCTATGTGGCCATGGGGTCGGACCGCAGGCCCAGACCGGTCCCATCCGAAGGCCCGGACGCCGAAGGCCCTCCCTAGGCGCTGCGCGCCGCCTGTCCCTCCGGTTGGGGCTTGCGGGCCTCGAAAACAAAGCTCCCATCACGGACCCTGACCTCGATGAGTTCCCCGGGGCCGAAGCGTCCCTTCAGAATCTCCTGCGCGAGAGGGTTCTCGAGGTACTGCTGCACCGCCCGCTTCAGGGGCCGCGCGCCGAAGACGGGGTCGAATCCCGCCTCGGCGAGCCGGTCCACCGCCTCATCGGACAGTACGAGACCGAGATCACGCGAACGCAACCGGTCCACAAGGTTACCGAGCTGGATGGTCGTGATGCGCCGTAGATCCTCGCGACCCAGGGGATGGAATACCACGATGTCATCCACGCGGTTTATAAACTCCGGTCTAAAGTGCTGCCCGACGATCTCCATCACAGCACCTTTCATCCGCACATAGTTATCTTCCTCGGCCAGTTCTTGGATAACCTGCGAGCCCAGATTGGATGTCATAACGACAATGGTGTTGCGGAAATCCACGGTGCGGCCTTGCCCGTCGGTCAGGCGCCCGTCGTCCAGCACCTGTAAAAGGACATTGAAGACGTCGGGATGGGCCTTCTCCACCTCATCCAAAAGCACGACCGAGTAGGGGCGACGCCGCACCGCCTCGGTGAGATACCCGCCCTGCTCATAGCCCACGTACCCGGGAGGTGCTCCGATGAGGCGCGCCACGGCATGCTTCTCCATGAACTCCGACATATCGATGCGCACCATGGCATCATCGGCATCGAACAGGAAGGACGCGAGGGCCCGGCACAACTCGGTCTTGCCGACGCCGGTGGGGCCCAAGAACAAGAACGACCCGTTCGGGCGGTTCGGATCGGAGAGGCCGGCGCGCGAGCGGCGTATGGCATTGGCTACCGCGGTCACGGCTTCGCGCTGACCCACCACACGCCTATGGAGTTCATCTTCCATGCGCAGGAGCTTCTCCCGTTCTCCCTCCATCATCCGGGAGACCGGGATGCCGGTCGAGCGCGACACGACCTCCGCGATCTCCTCCTCACCCACCTCCTTACGCAAAAGCTTGGTCCGCACTGGCTTGCCACGCGAGGCCAGCTGCTGCTCGAGTTCCGGTATGCGCCCGTACTGGAGTTCCGACATGCGCGCGAAATCGCTGGCGCGCCGCGCGGTCTCCATCTCGACGCGGGCCCGATCCAGCTCTTCCTTGATGTGCTGCTCCCCTTGCAGGGCGGCCTTTTCGGAGCGCCAGACCTCTTCGAGATCCGCGTACTCGCGCTCGAGCCGCCCGATCTCCTCTTTGAGCGCAGCCAAACGCTTGCGCGAGGCCTCATCGGTCTCCTTTTGCAGCGCCACCTCCTCGATCTTGAGCTGGATCAAGCGCCGATCCAGACGGTCCATGGACTCGGGACGGGAATCGATCTCCATGCGGATGCGAGCCGCGGCCTCGTCGACCAGATCGATCGCCTTGTCCGGCAACTGCCGGTCCGCGATATAGCGGTGCGAGAGGGTGGCGGCCGCCACGAGCGCCGGGTCCGAGATGTCGACCCCATGGTGCACCTCGTATTTCTCCTTCAAACCCCTCAAGATCGCGATGGTATCCTCGACCGAAGGCTCGTCCACCAGGACCTTCTGGAAGCGCCGCTCAAGCGCCGCATCCTTTTCTATGTACTGGCGATACTCATCCAGGGTCGTAGCACCGATGGCATGGAGCTCGCCGCGCGCAAGTGCCGGCTTCAACATGTTCCCCGCGTCCATCGCCCCCTCGGCCTTGCCCGCACCAACCATGGTATGGATCTCGTCGATAAAGAGGATGACACGCCCCTCCTGTTTGCCGAGATCATTCAAGACCGCCTTGAGTCGTTCCTCGAACTCCCCACGGAACTTTGCCCCGGCAATGAGCGCGCCTAGATCCAAGGCAAGAAGTCGGCGGCCTCGCAGACCCTCAGGCACCTCACCGTTCACTATGCGCTGAGCAAGCCCCTCGACGATGGCGGTCTTGCCGACGCCCGGTTCGCCGATCAACACCGGATTATTCTTGGTGCGCCTTTGCAGAACCTGCACCGCCCGACGGATTTCGTCATCGCGCCCGATGACCGGATCGAGCTTGCCTTGGGCCGCCCGCTCCGTGAGATCCACCGTGTAGCGGTCGAGCGCGCCGCGCTGCTGTTCGGCATTCTGATCCGCCACCTTGCCGCCACCGCGCCATTCCTCTATGGCCTGCTCGAGGGCCGGGCGGGACGCCCCCACGTCGCGCAAAAGCTGACCCACGTCACCCTTATCCTCCAGCGCCGCGAGCAAAAAGAGTTCGCTTGCTATGTACTGATCACCACGCTTCTGGGCGTACTTGTCGGTGACGTTCAAGAGCCGCGACAGGTCGTTTCCGATGAGCACCTCGCCTTCCGAGCCTTCGACGGTCGGGAGCCGGTCGAGAAGACCATCCAGGCGCGTGCGCAAGGCATCCACGGCGACCCCGGCTTTCGCGAGCAAGGGGCGCACCCCGCCTTCCTGATCGAGCAGGGCTGCGAGAAGATGGGCAGGCTCGATGAATTGGTGGTCCCGGCCGACCGCCAGGGACTGAGCCTCGGCCAGCGCCTGTTGAAACCGGTTGGTAAGTTTATCCATCCTCATTACCGCGACCCTCTCTTGATGCTCGCCTAGGAAATGGGGGGTCCCTGAGGAAGTTTCAAGCGGCGCGCCCGCGCGCCCCTCGGCACACGACCCGACGAGACGTACAGGAGGCGGCCCTAGGAGGCGCGGCCGAGACCCGGCAACAGGGCCGTGAGGCCCACCGCCATAAACTGCACGGCCATCGCCGCGAGGATGAGCCCCATGACGCGCGTGGCGATATTGAGGCCCGCAGTCCCGAGCCGCACACCTATGGGCTCGGCCAGACGGAGCACAAGCCAGACCAGGCCTCCCACGACCAGAATGCCCGCGCTCAAGCCGAACTCCGGACCAAGACCATGCGCCTTCTGGGCGTCAACGATGACGAGACTGATGGCCCCGGGTCCGGCGAGCAGAGGGATCGCCAGGGGAACCACAGCGATATCTTCTTTGGACTCGGCCTCCGCGTCCTCCTCACGCGTATGGCGGGCGGGCGTGGATTTAGCATGGAACATGGCAATGGCGATCAAGAGGACCAGCAGGCCGCCTGCAATGCGAAATGCTGGCACACCGATACCGAAGAGCTCGAGCAGCCGGTGCCCGGACCACACGGCGACCAAGAGGATCGCCGCCACCGCCGAGGCGGTCTTGGCGGCGATGCGCCGCATATCCTCCCGTGATCGACCGGCGGTGAGCGACAGAAAGAGCGGGATCGCGCCCAAGGGATTCAAGATGGCGAACACGCCTACCAGGTCTTTGATCACAATCGCCCCCCCACGTCATGCCCGGCCCCTTACTGCCCTCTGGCCTGGGCCTGCGGCCGGTTCAGGCGGGTGTGGCGAGCGCGAGCGAAAAATAGCCGTTGTCAGCCTCTTCATGCCGACACCACCGGAAGCCGGCTGCCTCCAAGAGCGCCCTCATACCCTCCGGCGTGAACTTGCGGCTGATCTCGGTAAGTATAGTTTCACCTTCCGCGAAATGCGTGACAAGGCCGATACGCGACATAGTCACCTCGTGGGCGTACCGCGCCTGCAAATGCATCTCGATCTGCCCCTCGTCCTCGTTGAAAAAGGCCACGTGGGCGAAACGCCGCTCATCGAAGTCCGCGTCCAGACGCGCATTCAGGACCTTGAGCAGATTCATGTTGAATTGTGCCGTATAGCCATCGGCGTCGTTGTACGCGGCATCGAGGACGCCCTTCTCTTTGATGCGATCGAAGCCGAGCAAGAGAAAGTCCTCGGGGCGCATGGCGCCGCGCAAGGAGGCAAGGAAGCTCAGTGCCTCGTCATGGTTCAGGTTGCCTATCGTGCCGCCCAGGAACAGAAAAAGGCGCGGCCCCTCGGAATACGGAAGCGCCGGCAGATCAACCCCGTAGTCGCCCACCAAAAGCTCCATGTCGAGCCAGGCATAGCGCGCCCGAAGACGGGCCGCCGCCGCGCGCAAGGCCTCGTCGCACACATCGAAAGGTTGATAGCGGACGTAGAGGCCCAGACGTTCGCATGCCGCGAAGAAGTGATCGGTCTTCTCAGACGACCCGCTGCCGATCTCCACCAGGGTGCCAGGCGCCACCTGATCGAGGATGCCATGCGCGTGGCGCGCAAGCAGCGCCGACTCCGTGCGTGTCGGATAGTACTCCGCGGTGCCGCAGATGCGCTCGAACAGCAAAGATCCGCGGGCATCGTAAAAGTATTTCGGAGGCAAATGCTTGCGGGGTCCGGAGAACCCTCGGCGCACGTCCCGGTCGAGCCCCGACGGCCGCGTTGATCCGGGCAGGCGCACGAGCGCGATTCCCGTCTTTCCGCGCGTCCCCGGGCGGACGCCCAGCCCCTCCACTGATCGCGTATTCTGTTCCATGGCACCTCCTAGTTATATGACCGAACGCCCCCTTGCAGTAGAATCGGAGGCATGTGTCGCCTCGCAGCCTACCTTGGACCATCTATATCGCTGGCGCGGTTTCTGCTCGCGCCCCGGCATGGACTGATCCGGCAATCCTACGCGCCCCGCGAGATGCGCGAAGGGCACGTCAACGCCGACGGTTACGGCATCGGCTGGCGCGCAGGCGACGGGACGCTCGCGCGCCTGACCTACAGTATCCCGATATGGGCCGATCACAACCTGCCAACGCTCGCGCCGCATATTCACGCCCCCTTATGGGTTGCGAACGTCCGAAGCGCCACCGCTGGGCTCGCCAACCACCCGGCCAATACCCAGCCCTTTTCCGCCGACGGCCTGCTCTTTCTCCACAACGGCTATCTCGCCGATTTTCCGGCGATCCGTGCCCGCATGCGCCGGACCTTGTCGCATGACATCGAGTGCTCCATCGAAGGCACGACGGATTCGGAATACCTGTTCGCGCTCCTGCGCCAAACCCTCATCGCCGCCGATTTTGATGTCCCAGAGGCCCTGCGCGAGACTGCACGGAAACTGTTCGATGAACTTGGAGCGGAACGCGGCCTCCTCAATGTGGCGGTAACCGATGGCGAGCGGATCCATGCCCTTCGCCACGCTGTGGGCGCCCAATCGCCCACCCTCTATTTCACGACCGACGATGAAGAATACCCGGGCGCTGCCCTGATCGCGTCGGAACCCCTGACGGAGGGGGCGTATTGGCAAACAGTTCCGGAGCATCATATCCTCACCGTCGACGGCGATAAACCCGCCCAACTTATATCGTTATAGGCTTATGGACGCCTCACTCTACGCTACCCTCCAAGAAATCCGGTGCGCGGCCCGGACCCTCGTGCAATCGGTCCCGCCGGCCGATCGTCGTCGCATGCACCACAAGGATTTGAGCCCATTGCTTTGGCATCTCGGACACATCCTGTACATCGAACAGCAGTGGGTAGGCGAGCGGCTCGCGGGGCTTTCGCACGACAATATGCGCGCACTGCTTTTTCGGCCGGACGGATTGCGCAAACCCGAGCGCGCTGCGCGTATGCCAGATCTCGACGCCATCGCCCGCGACTGGGCGGATTGGGAGGGACGCTTCCCCGAACTCCTGGCCGCGGCCGAGTCCGCATACCCGGACCACCCATTGCTTGCCCGCGACTTCATGTTGCACTTTCTGATCCAACACCACGGTCAACATCTGGAAACCATGCGCCAGGCGCTAACGGCACGCGCGCTCGATAGGGATACGGGCGAGTTCCGCCCCTCGCAGACCCTCAGGTCCGCGCCCCTGTCGGTTCGCTACCGCGCGTGGACTGGTGGGCACAGCCCTATCGGCGACGACGGACCTGATAGCTACGACAATGAGCGCCCGAGCCACGACCTCCCCCTGCCCTCGTTCGCGATCGCCGAGCGCCCGGTCTCGAATGCCGCCTACCTGCGGTTCATCGAAGAAGATGGCTATCGGGACGATCGCTACTGGACACATGAAGGGCGCCACTGGCGAGATCATGCGCGTGCGCAGGCGCCGTGGCATTGGCGTCTTGACGGAACCGGACGCTGGTATGGGGTCGATCATTCGGGTCCTTTCGAATTGGCGTCGGACGCACCGGTCTTTGGCCTTTGTGCCTACGAGGCGCGCGCCTTCGCGCGCTACGCCCGCGCACGCCTGCCGCACGAAGCGGAATGGGAGGCCGCCATGCGCGCAGGGCTCCTTCTGGACGTGGGCCGCGCCTGGGAGTGGTGCGAGAACCGCTTCTATCCATACCCCGGATTTCGCCCGTTCCCGTATCGCGGCTACTCCATGCCATGGTTCGACGGGGCACATACGACCTTGCGCGGCGCGAGCATCTATAGCGCAAGCGCCACGCGGCGCGCCTCGTTCCGGAATTTCCACGCCGCCGACAAACGCCACATCTTCGCGGGAGTACGCCTGTGTCATTGCTTGTGCCTCACACACTGATCGCAAACCAAGTGCGGACCGCCCTCGAGGAGGATGTGGGGTCTGGGGATCTCACGGCACTCCTCGTGCCCTCGCGCCGTGCGCGTGCCGTCTTGCGCACCCGCGAGGATGGCGTACTCTGCGGTCGCGAATGGTTCGATGAGGTCTTCGCGCAGCTCGACCCTGCGGTTCGCGTCACATGGCAGACGCAGGATGGCGAGCGTGTGGCGGCGGGCGGCGCTCTCTGTGAGGTCGAAGGTCCAGCGCGGGCCCTGCTGACGGGCGAACGCACGGCCATCAATTTTCTACAGACCCTGTCGGGCACTGCCACGCTCGCGCGCCGCTACGCGGATGCGGTCGCCCATACACGCGCCCGTGTCCTGGACACGAGAAAGACCGTGCCCGGCCTGAGGCTCGCCCAAAAATACGCGGTGCGCTGCGGCGGCTGCGCCAACCATCGCGTCGGCCTCTATGACGGTGTATTGATCAAAGAGAACCATATCGCTGCGGCCGGCTCCATTGCCGTGGCCCTGGCCCAGGCCACCGAGCTCGCCGCCGGTCGCATGGTCGAGATCGAGGTCGAGACCCTGGACCAGCTGGAGGAGGCGCTTGCAGCCGGGGCCCCGCGCGTGCTCCTCGACAACTTCGCGCCGGCCGATCTACGCCAGGCGGTCGCGCAAACGGCGGGGCGCGCGCTCCTCGAGGCCTCGGGCGGCATCACGCTTGCGAACGCAAGCCTCTACGCCGAGACCGGCGTCGATTTCCTCTCGGTGGGAGAGCTCACCAAATCCGTGCGCGCGCTCGACCTCTCCTTGCGGCTTTCCCTGCCCTAGGCGTGAGCCGCCTGCGGCCTCGCCAGCGCCTTCTCGATCTGCTCGTTGAAGGCCGGTATGTCGTCGGGCTTACGGCTCGTGATGAAGCGGCCGTCGACCACCACCGGCTCGTCCGTCCAGCGACCTCCGGCGTTCTTCAAATCCGTCTCGAGGCTGGGCCAGCTCGTAAGATGCCGGCCCGAGACCAGCCCGGCATTGATCAGGAGCCACGGGCCGTGACAGATGGCGGCAAGCGGATGGCCGGTCTCTGCGAAACGGCTCACGAACTCGACTGCTTTGCCGCTTAGGCGCAGCTGATCAGGATTGGCGACCCCGCCTGGGAGCACGAGCGCATCATATTCCTCGGGGCGCGCCTCCTCGACCGCCTTTTCCACCGTAAACTGCGAGCCCGGGGTCAAATGATTAAAGCCCTGCACCTTCTCGCCGCGCTTTTTCGGGGCGATGAGCTCCACCGTCGCGCCCCGTTCTTCAAGGTACTTGCGCGGCCTCTCGTACTCGACCTGCTCCACTCCGTCGGTCAAAAGCATGGCCACACGCTTGCCTTGCAGACTTTTCGCCATGGTGTCGCCTCCTTAGCCGTTAACCCTCTATGTCAGCGAGTATCACGCGATCCAGGCCAAAGTCGCCATCCGCCCGCAGACCGGTGTCCTGCGGTAGGAAAAGAGATCGGGATCTGAAAAGGTGCTAAGGCCTCCTCCGTAGACGGCCGCGACCCCGGCGCCCCTTAGTCTAAGGCGCGCGAGCGCATAAAGATCGGCGTAATAACGTCCCGATGCGGCCATCGTAAAGGCCGCCCGCGCCTCTTCGCCGAAGGCCTGCCGGACCTCGTCCCCAACCTCATAGTCGGCAGCGCCTATGGCCGGCCCAAGCCAGGCCACAAGGCGCGACGGTGATACCGGCAGGGCCGCCACCCCCGCCTCGATCACGCCTGCCGCCAGCCCCCGCCAGCCGGCATGAACGACCGCCACGCAATGCCCCATCAGATCGGCGAGCACGACCGGGAGGCAGTCGGCGGTAAGCACCGCGCAGACGGCGCCCGCGGTCGTGGTAAAGCTGCCATCGGCCTCAGGCACGCCCGCGAAGGACGCCCCGGCATCGACGATGACGCGCCCATGGACCTGATTCAACCAAAGAGGAGCCCCCTCGATCCCCGCTTCCCGACAGAGCGCCGCGCGATTGGCGGCCACGTGGCGGGGCTCATCGCCCACGTGACTCGCGAGATTCAAGGAGGCGTACGGGCCCGCGCTCACGCCGCCCGTGCGCAGGCTTGTGAAGGCCCGCACGCGGAACACGGGCCAGGCAGGGGTGATAATGCGCATCATGTCCCGAACTCCTTCCGTAAGGCAGCAAGCGCCTGCGCGAAATCCGCCGGCCGCGGCGCTTCGAATGTCATGAGTTCGCCAGTCTTCGGATGCCGCAGGGACAACCTGCGCGCATGCAGGGCTTGGCGCGCAAGGATATGCCGGGCGCGACCGCCACCATACGTCTCATCGCCCACAAGCGGGAAACCCAGGTGCGCCATATGCACACGGATCTGATGGGTACGACCGGAATGGAGTTTGATCTTGAGAAGACTATAGGCGCCCAGCCGCTCTACGACCGTGAAATCGGAGCGCGCCGGCCGGCCGTCGTCACGCACGCTCATGCGCGTCCTATGCCGAACGTCGCGTCCGATAGGGGCGTCGACCACGCCCTTCGTGGGCGGGCCCCCAATCACGAGTGCCTCGTATTCACGGCCCATCTCGCGGGTCTTTAGCTGGCCTATCAGCGACAGACGCGCGAGTTCCGTACGGGCAACAACCAGCACCCCCGAGGTGTCCTTGTCCAAGCGATGCACTATCCCCGAACGCGCAAGGGGCGCCAATTCCGGCGCATGGTGCAAAAGCGCGTTTTGCAAAGTGCCCTGCGCGCAGCCCGCGCCCGGATGCACGACAAGCCCGACCGGTTTGTCGATCACGATCAGCGTATCATCCTCGAAAATCACACAAAGCGGGATGTCCTCCGCGGCAACGTCGGTCGGCGCAGGTTGCGGCAAGTCGAACTGTACCTGCTCGCCGCCCCGGACCGTAGCCGCGACGCACGCGGGCTTGGCGTCGATCGTGATGTGCCCATCGCGCAGCCAGCCCTGCAGGGTGGTGCGCGAAAATTGCGGTAGCCGACGCGCAAGCGCCCGATCGAGCCTAAGCCCCTGCTCGGCGCCCGACATCTCCAGGCAAAACTTAAGCTTGTCGTCCAAACCCTTTCCGCTCACGCCAAATCCGGTTAAGCTTGCATCGGCATATCAGAGAGGTAGGCATGCGTCCCCTGTCCCGCGTTTTTCTCGTTTTCGCCCTTGCGGGCCTCACGGCCTGCGGCCGCGACCATCATAAGACCCATCACTGGCCGGCCCAGCGATTCTACGCCAGCGCGGTAAGCTCCCTCAAAGCCGGAAATTATCGCCATGCGGTGCGCCTGCTCGAGGAGCTCGAGGCAAGCTACCCCTACGGGCGCTACGCGGCTCAAGCCGAAATCGTCGTGGCCTACGCCTATTACAAATCCGGCGAATCGGACGCCGCCATCGCGGCCACCAAACGGTTCATACGCCTCCACCCGACCGACCCTCGGGTCGCCTATGCCTACTATCTCCAGGGGCTCGTCGACTTCAATAAACATAGAAGCATCATAGAACGCGCCTTCGGCGTAAACCAGCTACGGGGTCGTGATACGACTGCGCTGCGCGCGGCACTCAGGGCGTTCGAAACGGTCGTAAAGAAATACCCACACAGCCAGTATGCCGCCGACGCCGCGGAAAGGGCGAACTATCTCACCGACATGCTCGCCCGCAACAGCATTGCCGTGGCCCGCTACTACTACATCCATGGCGCCTATGTCGCGACTGCCGACCGCTGCAAGCGCGTGATCGAGCACTACCCCAGGACCCCGGCAGTCGCGGACGCCCTGGGGCTCATGGCCATGGCCTACGAGCGCATGGGTATGGTTCATTTGAGCCGCGACACGGCACGCATCCTGGCGCGCAACTTCCCCTCGAGCCCTTACCTAAAGCGCCTGCGGCACGCTCACGTCCTCGGCGGCTCGTAGGAGACCGTCACGGGATAGCGCCAGTCGCGCCCGAAGGCGCGCGGTGTCACCCGCGTGCCGAGTGGCGCCTGTTTGCGCTTGTGTTCGGCACCGCGCACCAGGCGCAAGACCTCGTCGACCAGCCGCTTATCGAATCCGGAGGCGACCAGTCCTTCGACATCCCAATCCTGCTCGACGTAACGCCTGAGGACCGCGTCCAGCAGGTCATAGGCCGGAAGGCTGTCGCTGTCCTTTTGATCCAAACGCAGTTCCGCGCTCGGGGCGCGCTCGATGACGCGCTCGGGGATGACCGCGCCTTGTCGATTCCGGTAACGCGCCAAGGCATAGACGTCCGTCTTGAAGACATCCTTAAGCGGCGCATAACCGCCCGCCATGTCCCCGTAAAGTGTCGTATAGCCGACCGCAAGCTCGCTTTTATTGCTGGTCACGACCACGAGACCCCGGTGGGCGTTGGCGATGGTCATGAGCAAGGTGCCCCGGATCCGCGCCTGGAGGTTCTCCGCAGCCACGGACAGCCCGGGGCCCTTCCAGAGCGGCTCTAGCGTCGATGCAAATTCGTCGTACAGGGCGTCGATCGGGACCACCGAAAGCGGAAGACCGAGCGCGGTTGCCTCTGCGCGCGCATCCTCTATGCTCATCGCCTGTGTATAGCGCGACGGCATCATCACAGCTCGTAGCGCAACATGCGGCAAAGCGTCGCGGCACAAGACAAGCGTCAGCGCCGAATCGATGCCGCCCGAAAGCCCCAACACCAGCGTCTCGAACCCGTTACGCCGGACATAGTCGGAGAGGCCCAGCTTCAAGGCCTCGTAAAGCGCCTCCTCCCCCGATGGCCACGGGGCGCAAGCCCCATCCACGGGGCGACCGGTGGCATCGAAGCGGGCGATCAAAAGCTCCTCGACAAAGCCCCCGGCACGCGCGCGGGTCGCGCCTGCCCCATCTACGACAAATGACATCCCGTCGAAGACGAGTTCATCCTGTCCGCCCACCATGTTCACATAGGCAAGCGCTACCCGACCCTCGATGGCACGGCCCGCGGCCACCTGTAATCGCAGCTGGTCCTTGTCACGGTGGTAGGGTGAGGCATTGACGTTCACCACGACCTGCGCCCCCGCCGCCACGGTGTCGCCGACCGGCCCTGGCTCCCATAAATCTTCGCAGATGGTGACGCCCACCTTGATGCCCTTCAGAGGGCGCACGAGTGGCTCATTCCCGGTCCCGAAATAGCGCCGCTCGTCAAACACCCCGTAGTTTGGCAATACCCGCTTTCGGTAGAGACCCGCGATGACCCCGCCATGGACCCAGGCCACGGCGTTATAGAGCCTTCCGCCCTCGGCCCAGGGGAGACCCACCAACATATCGATCCCCGGACAGAGCGCCGCAAGCTCCATGGCGGCCGAGCGCGCTCGGGCCACGAAATCCGCGCGCAGCAGCAGATCCTCAGGCGGGTATCCGGTCAACGCGAGTTCCGGAAATGCAATCAGATCCGCCTTATGCTCATCGCGCGCCTCAGAGGCGAACGCCACCATGCGTCGCGCATTGCCGGTGATATTGCCGACCTCGCATCGCATCTGGCAAAGCGCCAATATCGCCATTATCGCGAAAGCCTCTCAGCCAGGGCGCGGCCCATGCGCGCCGGCGAGTCCACCACCGTGACGCCGGCCTCGCGCAAAGCCGCCTTCTTCGCCTCCGCCGTGCCGAGCGCGCCCGCTATGACCGCGCCCGCATGCCCCATACGGCGCCCAGGCGGCGCGGTCGTGCCGGCGATATAGGCGACCACCGGCTTTCGCACATGATGCCGAATGTAATCCGCCGCCTCCTCTTCTTCCACGCCCCCGATCTCGCCCACCAACAGGATGCCCCGAGTGGCAGCGTCGGCCTGAAAGAGATCCAGGCAATCAATGAACCCGAGGCCGTGTATGGGATCACCCCCGATGCCGATACAGGTGGTCTGGCCGAGACCTTCGGCGGTGGTCTGCGCCACGGCCTCATAAGTCAAGGTGCCGGAACGTGAGACTATCCCCACGACCCCCGGTTTATGGATGGCGCCTGGCATGATGCCGATCTTGCACTCACCGGAGGTGATGATCCCCGGGCAATTGGGCCCAATAAGACGCGTGGTCGCAGGTAGGAGCGCCTTCACCCGCAACATATCCGCCGCGGGAATCCCTTCGGTGATGCACACGACAAGTCCGATCCCGGCCGCGGCTGCCTCGAGAATGGCGTCGGCCGCCATCGGCGCCGGGACGTAGATCACCGAGGCATCCGGCTGCACCGCGGCCATCGCCTCGGCTACAGTATCGAACACCGGCCGATCGAGGTGTCGCGCACCCCCCTTGCCGGGCGTCACACCGCCTACGATATCGGTCCCGTACTCTAGGGCCTGCTGACAATGAAAGGTCCCCTGTTTGCCGGTAAACCCCTGACAAAGGACCCGGGTCTGCTTATGAATGAGCACGCTCATGCCGCTTGCGCCCGGCGCACCGCAAGCTGCGCCGCCTCCTCCAGATCCTGAGTGACATCGCCGAGAAGACCACCTTCCGCGAGCGCCCGGCGGCCCTCCTCCTCGCGCGTACCCACCAGCCGCACGACGATCGGGAGTGCGCGCCCGAGGCTGGAGGCGGCCAACAACAAGCCCTCGGCGATGAGGTCGCAACGCACGATGCCGCCGAAGATATTCACGAGCACAACCTTGACGCGCGGGTCGCGGGCCAGCAATCGCAAGGCCTCGGCGACCTTCTGCGCCGTCGTACCACCCCCTACGTCAAGGAAGTTCGCGGGCCGTCCACCGGCCTGCGCGATGAGATCCATGGTGGCCATGGCAAGCCCCGCCCCGTTCACGAGGCAACCGATGTCGCCGTCGAGACTTATGTACTGGAGACCACGTTCGCGCGCCTCTTCGTCCTTAGCATCGCCTTGGCGCGGATCCCGCAGAGCCTCGAGGGCTGCTTGCCGGAACAAGGCATTGTCGTCGATCTCGATCTTGCCGTCGGCCGCCAGGAAGCTGCCGTCCTCGCACAACATGAGGGGATTGATCTCCACCAGCAGCGCATCGTGCTCCACGGCCAGCGCCACGAGTGCGGATACGACGTCACCGAAGGCCGCGACCGCGCGGCCTGAAAGTCCGATCTCGCGGGCGAGTTGGCGGCCCTCGTAGGCCTGGAAGCCGCGCAGGGTATCTATGACGCGCGCGACCGGCTTCTCGCCCTCCTCGATCCCCATGCCACCCTGGCGTCCGGCGAGCACCACGCGCGCGCCCGCGCGCCGATCCAGCACACACGCCAGATACAGTTCGGATGCCGCCGTCGTCGGCGCCTCGAGCAGCAAAGTATCGACGGGCAGGCCGGAGGCTCCGGTCTGGCTCGTAACAAGCCGCGTCCCCAGAATCGTTTTTGCGTACGCCGCGACTTCGTCCGAGGCCACGATCCGCACCCCGCCGGCGTGTCCGCGCGCCCCCGCGTGGATCTGGGCCTTCACCACGCACCGCGGCGTCGCAAGCGTCACAAGCGCCGGCGCGACCTCTTCCACTGCCCTCACGACCACACCCGGCGGCGTCGCGATACCGCAAGCCGCGAACAAGGCCTTAGCCTGATATTCATGCAGACGCAACGCAATCTCCTCCACCACCGAACTCTGTCGCCATTATGCCACAGAGTGATGGCGCATCTTGCAGCGCCCCTGGGCCATCGCTACCATGGCCGGCACGCTCAATGAGGGTATCCCGTGTCCAGCTTCCGACGCCGCGCCGCGCTTGCCGTGCTGGGCGCACTCCTTGCGGCCTGCTCGCGCCACGGCACTCATGGGGGCGGGGCGCCGGTGGCAGTCGACGTCGGCTACCCGGTGGCGACCCAGGTCGCAGAGATGCGAAGCGCTGTGGGAGACATCGAGCCTGGTGCAAGCCCGGTCATTATTGCGCCACGCGCCGCAGTCGTGAGGCGCGTCAGCGCACAGGCGGGCTCGGCCATCGTGCAGGGGCAGGTTGTGGTGACGCTGCGTCCGGCCGGGCGCAGCCGGGGGCGCGCCCGGCCGTTCACAGTCCGGGCGCCTGTGACCGCAACCGTGACGCGGGCATTCGTGAGCCCCGGCGAACGCGTACGCCCCGGGCAACGACTGTTCGCCCTAGCCGGCACATCGATACGCAAGGCCCGCGCCCCGTTCCCCGCCAGTCTGCGCGCGACCCTGCATGTGGGCGAGCAGGTGTTCGTGCACAGCCCGCTTGCGCCGCGCACGCCGCTCAAGGCGACCATTGCGCGGCTTACAAGCCCCAAAAAAAGGGACGCCATCTATGCTTGGATCGATTTGCCGCCCCGGCGCGGCTTTGCGGTCGGTACCCCCTTGCGGGTCGATGTGGTCACGGCGACCCGCACGAGACTCGTAATCCCGCGCAGCGCAGTCTCCTTGCGTGGCCCCGGCGCTGTCGTGTTTCTAGTGCGCAAGGGTCGCGTGCAAGAGCGCCGCATAACGATGGGGCAAACCCTGCGGCAAGGCGTGGTCGTGCGTTCGGGGCTGGACGCACGCACCGAGATCGTGATCCAGGCCCGGGGCCGCTTGGTCCGCGGCATGCAAGTGCAGGTGGTGCGGCCGCAAGGGCCATGAAGACCGAGGTCTGCACCAACCGCTTGGGCCGTCCCCAGAATGCTATCCTAGGCGCCCTTAGGCTCCGGGCTATCCGATACGGGAGGTTTTGTCCGATCATGAAAAAACATCTGTCCCTCGCGCTCATTCCAGCGCTGCTTATCTGGACCGCCGCCACCCCGCGGGCATCCGCCGCCAACCTGAAGACCATCTTTCTCGCGGCCCGCGCCCATGACATGCGCTATCGGCAATCCGGGGCGTCCTACCGCGAGGCGCGCACCATAGGCCCCGAGGCGCGCTCCGCCTTCCTGCCCCATATCTCGGCCGAGGCCAACACGAGCTACAACGACCTCACGAGCCGCATCCTCGGGGGCTCGTCGACGTTCGTCTTCCCAAGCGGCCACTTTACCTTTAATGCCCATGGTTACGGAGTGTCCGTGAGCGAGACTTTGCTCGACATCCAGGCGCTCTATGCCTACCGCGCCGCGGGCGATACCATGCGTGCTGCTCGCAGCCGTTACGAACTCGCTAAAAGCGACCTCGTGCTTGGGGTGTGCGCCAAATACTTCGGCTACCTCCTTGCGCGCGATGATTTGCGTCTGAGGCGCGCCGAGGAGCGCGCATTGCGCGCCGAATACGCCTCGGCGATGCGGGGCTTCCATCTGGGGCGCGTGCCCATCACCGACGCCAATGAGGCCCGCGCGCGATACGACGCGGTGCGTGCCGCCACACTGGCCGCCCAAAACGCCCTGCGTCTCGCTCGCGCACGCATTGAACGTATGACAGGCACGCCCGCGCGCGGCCTCTGGCCCCTCAATCTGCACCACGCGCTTCCACGGCCGCGCGCGGGCGTGCTCGTGACCGACGAGGCGCGCGCCTTGAACCATAACCTCGTCTTGCAGGCCGCGCGCCGGCAAGCCGCCGCTGCCGCCGCCGATGCCCGCGCCGCTTCTGCGGGCCGCTACCCGACCATTACCGCCCAGGCCGCCTACAGTTACAGTCGAGCTGGCAACGGCGAATTCGGTTTCGGGACTGTCCTGCGTGACAAGACCATAGGGCTCAACCTGAACCTGCCTATCTACCAGGGTGGCGAACTATCGGCGAAGAGCGCGCACGCAAGCGCCGCGGCCTTCCATGCACGCGTGGCCGCGTTGCGTATCCAACGCCGCGTCCGCTTTGATGTCCGCCAGGCCTTCCTGAATGTGCGCAACGGCTATGACGAGATCCGCGCGCTAAAAGCCGCCCGCGCGGCGGCGCGCCAGGCTCTCGCCTCCGAGCGCCTCGGGGTACGGGTAGGATTTCGCAACAACGTCGACGTCCTACGCGCCGAACAGGCCTATTACCGATCCCGGCGGGATTTCGCGCGCGCGACCTATGATTATCTTCTTGGCCGGCTCGAATTGAAGGCGGCGGTGAGCCATCTGACGGCAGGCGACATCGACCGGCTCAATGCGCTCTTAAAGCCGCCATCCGCACCATCCGCACCGAGCAACGGACACGCGGCGCCGGGGGTCGGCGCGCGGCCATGATAGACTCCGCGGCCATCAGCTGCTCATTCTTCGGCAGCGTGGCGGAGGTGCCGCAGGACATGTGGAACACACTATCAGGCCCCCAACCCTTTCTGCGTCACGAATACCTCTTGGCCCTTGAGGAGAGCGGGTCGGTCGGCGAAGGCACGGGCTGGCGCCCAGAGCCTCTGGCCGTTCACGAGGGTGGAGAGCTTTCGGCGCTCGTCCCGCTCTACCGCAAGTCGCACTCCTACGGCGAATACGTCTTCGATTGGGCGTGGGCGCGCGCGTATCAGAACGCCGGTCTCGGCTATTACCCCAAGCTTGTCGCAACTGTCCCTTTTACGCCGGTCACAGGGCCTAGGCTTCTCTGCGGCGACACGCCGCGCAAGGCGGTCTTCGCCCAGGCCGCAGCCCGTGCGCTGCGCGCGCACGCTACAAGCACCGGCGCGTCATCCGTGCATTGGCTTTTTACCACCACCGATGAAAGTGCGCTTCTCGCGCAGGAGGGCTTTTCCCGGCGCGCTGGGTTCCAGTTCCATTGGCAGAACGCCGGCTGGTCGGACTTCGCGGATTACCTCACGGCGCTGTCCGCGGCGAAACGCAAGAACATCCGGCGCGAGCGCCGCCAGGTCGCCTGCGCCGGCGTCCGCTACGCCTTCTACGAAGGGACCGACCTGAACGAGGCCCTCTGGGACGCCTTCTACGACCTTTACATGGCCACCATCTCGAAATACGGGGCGATACCCTATCTCACGCGTGAGTTCTTCTCCCGTATCGGCGCTGCGGTCCCAGGCGTTGTCCTGCTCATAGGCACCGTGGATACGAAAGTCGTGGCAGGCGCGCTTTTCTTCCGTGACGCCCAGACGCTATACGGCCGGTATTGGGGGACCTTTGCTGCGCTCCCAGGTCTGCACTTCGAGACCTGCTACTATCAGGCGATCGACTACTGTCTCGCCCATGGCCTTGATCGCTTCGAGGCCGGCGCCCAGGGCCAGCACAAGTTGAGCCGGGGTTTTCTCCCGACGCCGACTTATTCCATGCACTGGCTGGATCACCCGCAATTCCAGAGGGCGGTGGACGAGTACCTTCTTCGCGAAAACGCCGGCCTCGAAATCACCCTGAACGAATTGAACGAACACACGCCGTTTCGCAAGCCTTCATGACGCCGATCACATCAGAGGCGCATTACGCGCAGCGGCGCGTCGCCGCCCATCGCCCGCTCCAAGACCCTCCGGTCACCGTGGTAGCGACTTGCGCGTCCCGCCGGGCGCCGCCATGCGCGGCGCCTTCCAAAGGGGCTTGCCGCGTCGGATGCCGGAGGCCCGCGTGATCGCCTGGCTCACGCGCGACTCTCTGGCATTCCCGCCGGCCGATGACGCGCCGCCGGATGCGCCGCTCGCAGTCGGAGGAGACCTGTCGACCGCGCGGCTGCTCTGCGCCTATCAGGCGGGAATCTTCCCCTGGTACAACGACCCGCCGATCTTGTGGTGGTCCCCGGACCCCCGCATGGTGCTTTGGCCCGCCGAACTGCGCATCAACCGCAGCCTCGCCAAAGCCATGCGCAAGCCACGTTTCGATATCACCTTCGACACCGCGTTCCCTGCCGTGATCCGCGCGTGCGCTGCGCCGCGCGCTGGCGCGGATGGGACCTGGATCACGCCCGACATGGTGGCCGCCTACGAGGATATGTTCCGGCGCGGCCATGCCCACAGCGTCGAGGCCTGGCAGGACGGTGTTCTGGTGGGTGGACTCTACGGTGTCGCTGTGGGGGGCGCCTTCTTTGGTGAATCCATGTTCAGCACGATAAGCTACGCGTCGAAGATCGCCTTCGTGAGCCTCGTCTCCCGACTGCGCGAAAACAATTTTTCCTTGATCGACTGCCAGGTCCCATCGGACCACATGGCATCACTCGGGGCGCGAAACATCTCTCGCCACGCCTTTCTCCAACGCCTGCGCCTTGCGATCGATCAGCCCAATCCGCCTGGGCGCTGGCATGCCGCCTCGGGGATCTTGCCATGAGCGTCGCAAAGACTGCGCCGCACCTCTTTCTGTCCACGGCCCACGCCTGCAGCTACTTGCCCGGCCAAACGGCGAGTACACTTTTCATCGACCCGCGTTTCCCGGTCACCCCCGATCTCTTCGGCGACTTCAATCGCCGCGGCTTTCGACGCAGCGGAGATCTCATCTACCGGCCGCACTGCCAGAACTGCCAAGCCTGCGTCCCTGTACGCATCCCGACCGAACCCTTCATCGCAAGCCGCGCCCAGAGACGCACCTTCGACCGCAACCGGGATCTGCGCGTGAGCGCCGCCCCGGCACGCTTCGATGCCGAGCACTTCCTCCTGTTCCTGCGCTACCAGAACGCCCGGCACCCGGGGGGCACCATGGCCAACCCCGACCCGCCGACCTACCTGCGGTTCCTTGTCGGTCGCCACTGCGATACCGCCTTCTACGAGTTTCGTCTCGACGGCGCGCTCGCCGCCATCGCGGTCGTCGACCACCTCACGGACGGCCTTTCCGCGGTCTACACCTTCTACGATCCGTCGCTTTCGGAACGAGGGCTTGGCACGCACGCCATCCTCTGGCAGATCCAGGAAGCCCGTAGGCGCGGCCTGCCCTTCGTTTATCTCGGCTACTGGGTCAAAGACAGCGAGAAAATGGCCTACAAGACGCGCTTCAGGCCTCTCGAGGCCTACCGCAACGGTCGCTGGTCCGAGCTTTCAGAGACGTAGCGCGCGCCCGTGCGCGACGCTCGGGATCGTCTTCCGTCACAACTCTCCGATGCTGTCCCCTCCCGCCATGAGCCAGAGGGCCCAGCGCGGCTTTGGGCCGAAAATGTCTTTACGCGCCTCCGGGCTTCGGGCATCATAAGCGCCTTCTTCGGGAGCGCGAGAGTGTCTAAGGAAGAACATATCGAAATGGAGGGTACGATCGTCGACACCCTGCCGAACACCCTGTTTCGTGTAAAGCTCGACAACGGCCACGTGGTCACGGCCCATATATCCGGCAAGATGCGAAAAAATTACATCCGCATCCTCACCGGCGACAAGGTCACGGTGCAACTTACGCCTTACGACCTCACCAAGGGCCGAATCGTCTTCCGCGCCCGCTGAGCGCGATTTGGTCTCCCGTCACGCAGTCTTGGGGCCCACCAGAAGTGCCTCCGGCACGTGGAATTTCAGACAGCACGCAATGTCGAGGATGACCCCGGGCCGGGCCCGGACGCTGACCCACAAGAGATTGAGGTTCAGGTTCATATCCGCGAATACGACCTCGGGAAACGCCTTCAGCACGGCATCGACCTGCCCGAGGACCGCGCGGCACTCGGGCTGCGACCGCTCCTTCAGCCCTGGAAACAACATCATGAAGTCGCTCAACAGGCGGCCCGATTCGTCGCGGGTTGGGACGCGCTCATAGAGCGGGCATGAGGGCAGCAAGCCCTGCGTCGAGCTGCGCAGAGCTTGCGGCCGCCACGCGCCCAGGCTACTCCTGTACGCCCACAGGCTTTTCGGCATAGTCGAACACAAGGCCGTCGCTCTCTTCCCGCACGCTCACGGTGCCGCCATTGGCGAGACGACCGAACAAAAGCTCGTTTGCAAGCGGCTTTTTGATGCGCTCCTGAATGAGGCGCGCCATGGGCCGCGCCCCCATCGCCACGTCGTAACCATGCTGCGCGAGCCACGCCCGCGCCGAAGGCTCGACCTCAATCGACACCCCCTTCTCCTCAAGCTGTCCCTCGAGTTCAACCACGAATTTATCGACGACATGGGCGATGGTCTCGGGTGACAGCGGGCTGAAGCTTATGATCGCGTCCAACCGATTACGAAACTCGGGCGTGAACGTCTGCTTGATCGCCACGAACTCTTCCCCGGCGCGCTCCGCGGGCATGAAGCCCATCCCCGAGCGACCCATTTGGTCGGCCCCCGCATTGGTGGTCATGACGATGATCACATGCCGGAAGTCCGCTTTGCGGCCATTGTTGTCGGTGAGCGTCCCGTGGTCCATCACCTGCAAGAGCAGATTGAAGACCCCCGGGTGCGCCTTTTCGATTTCGTCCAACAAAAGCACGCAATGCGGGTGTTTGTTGATGGCATCCGTCAGAAGCCCGCCCTGATCGAAGCCCACATAGCCCGGGGGCGCGCCTATCAGCCGCGACACCGTATGGCGCTCCATGTATTCCGACATATCGAAACGCACGAGCTGGAGGCCCAGGATATAGGCGAGCTGTCTTGTGACCTCGGTCTTGCCCACACCCGTGGGACCGGAGAACAGATAGGAGCCGATCGGCTTCTCGCCCTCGCGCAGCCCCGAGCGGGCCATCTTGATCGACGCCGCGAGTGCCTCGACGGCAGCGTCCTGACCGAAGACCACGAGCTTCAAGTCCCGCTCGAGATTCCGCAAGGCCTCGCGGTCGGATGTGGAGACGTGCTTTTGCGGGATGCGCGCGATCCGCGCCACGATCTCCTCGATCTCAGGCACGCCGATCGTCTTCTTGCGCTTACTGGGTGCGCTCAAATGTACGCTTGCACCCGCCTCGTCAATCACATCGATCGCCTTGTCGGGCAGATGACGGTCGCCTATGTAGCGGTTCGACAGCTCCACGGCCGTTCGCAGGGCCTGCTGCGTATAGCGCACCCCGTGATGCTTCTCGAATCGCCCCTTCAGTCCACGCAGGATCTGCACGGCCTCCTCTACGGAGGGCTCCGGTACGTCGATCTTCTGGAACCTGCGCGCAAGCGCCCGATCCTTTTCGAAGATTCCCCGGTATTCCTGATAGGTGGTGGAGCCGATGCACTTCAATTCGCCCGAGGCAAGCGCCGGTTTCAAAAGATTGGAGGCATCCATCGCCCCGCCGGAGGCGGCGCCTGCACCGATGATCGTATGGATCTCATCGATGAAAAGAATGGCATTCTCCTGCTTCTTCATGTGCGTGATGACGGCCTTCAGCCGCTTCTCGAAATCGCCCCGGTACTTCGTTCCAGCCAGGAGCGCGCCCATGTCGAGCGCGTAGATCGTGCTATGCGCCAACACCTCCGGCACGTCACCATCGACGATCTTCTTTGCCAGCCCTTCGGCAATGGCAGTCTTGCCCACGCCTGCCTCGCCCACATACAAGGGGTTGTTCTTGCGGCGTCGGCAGAGGATCTGCACGGTACGACTCATCTCATGGTCGCGTCCGATCAAGGGATCGATCTTTCCAAGTCGCGCCTGTTCGTTCAGATTCACGGCAAATACGTCCAGCGCGCCGCGCTCGGCGGCGCTCGCCCCCTCCTCCTGCTCTTCGGACGCCGATAGCTCGTGTCCCTCGCCTGGCACCTTCGAGATACCATGGGAGATGTAGTTCACGACATCAAAACGCGTGATGTTCTGCTTTTGCAAGAAGTAGACCGCGTGCGATTCCTTTTCGCTGAAGATCGCCACCAGCACGTTTGCGCCGGTGACTTCCTTCTTGCCGACGCCCTGCACGTGCAAGACGGCGCGCTGAATGACGCGCTGGAACCCGAGCGTGGGCTGGGTCTCGACCTGGCTTCCGGGCGCGAGCGTCGGAATGTTCTCACGCAAAAAGGCGGTCAGGCTGCGCCGCAGCTCCTCGATGTTTCCTCCGCAGGCGCGCAGGACACGCGCCGCGCTCGGATTGTCGAGAAGTGCCGCAAGGAGGTGCTCGACCGTTATGAACTCATGGCGCTTCTCGCGAGCCTCCTGAAACGCCATATTGAGGGAAAATTCGAGTTCCTGGGATAACATGGGAAGGAACACCTCCAAATCATGTAAAGTCCGACCCTTACTCGGGCTCCAGCGTGCATTGCAGGGGATGCTGGTTCTCGCCCGAAAAAATCGTCACTTGCCTTACTTTAGTCTCGGCGACCTCCCTTGTATATACGCCGCAAACTCCAAGCCCGCGTTGGTGCACGTGCAGCATGATCCGGGTCGCCTCCTCGCGATTCTTGTTGAAGAAGCGCTCAAGCACCAAGACCACGAAGTCCATCGGAGTATAGTCGTCGTTTAGAATAATCACCTTGTAAAGGGGCGGTAAAGCGACCTTAGGCTTGGCCTCCTGGACATCCAGATCGGAGAGATCGCCCGGTTGCCTAGTTGGCATGATCGGTCCGTCCCACTAACACGGCGGCCTCCTTCTCAAAAAAACGCATTCGCGCGCCAAATTCTCTGCCCTTCGCCCCCACCCGTCCAGACCTCCGATGCCCCTCCCGCCGCCATCTTGACTTGACAAAAGAAATAGGCATGAATAGCGCTGGGCCCGCTCCACGACTGCTATATCAGCATTACCTGAAATACGAGAGATTTTCAAGCACGGCTGCGCGGGTGACAAGCTATCAGCAGGGGGGATCACGGTATGGCAACAGGTATTGTGAAATGGTTCAATGCGAGTAAAGGTTATGGCTTTATCTCACCCAGCACCGGCGGTGACGACGTCTTCGCCCATTTCTCGGCGATCCAGATGGACGGCTACAAGACCCTGAAAGAGGGCCAAGAGGTCGAATTCGAGGTGCAGCACGGCCCCAAAGGACCGCAGGCCTCGAACATCCGCGCCGTATAAATCCCGATACGTTCATCATAGCACCTTGAAACCCGGCTTGGCCGGGTTTTTCTTAAGAGCCGGACGAACGGCGTCTGATCCCCCATGACAGGAAGAGCGGCAGGGCCACCAGGGCCAAGGGCAGCTGGACCAGCAGGCCTGAGATGATGGCTATGGCGAGCGGCTGCTGCATGGCTGAGCCTTGTCCCCACCCCGAGGCGAGCGGCAGGAGCGCCAGAATCGCCGCCAGCGTCGTCATGGCAATCGGCCGCAGGCGGTTCTTGCCGGCCGCAATCAAGCCCTCCATCGGGTCGCCGTTCTCGATTTCCTGGTATTCAGAGTAGTAGAAAATGGCGACCTCGGTGACGATACCGACCACCATGGTCATCCCCATCATCGAAGAGATGTTGAGCTGGGTCCCGGTCAGCCAGAGGCCGACGAATACGGCCGACAAGGCAAGCAGGGTCGTGCCCATCAAAGCGAAGGTCACAAGGAATCGCTCGTAGAGAAAGAGCAGCAGCAGAAAAACGAGCGCCACGGCCGCGACGAACACGGCGATGAGGCCCGCGAAGGCGATCTGTTGCTGCACGTAGAGGCCGCCTAAGGCCGAGTAGACACCCGGAGGCAGGACACCCGGACGCGCCATGAGGCGCTTGACGTCGTGCATGACGCCGCCCAGGCTGCGCCCGGAGATGCGTGCCGTGATCGGGATCATGCGTTTAAGGTTGTCGCGAGCAATCTCGGGCTGACCATTCAATCGGCTTACCGTGGCGATCGCCCGCAAAGGAAACAGACGGCCGTTGGCGGCGCGCAGGCGCAGGTTGCGAATGGCATGCAAGGACCGCCGGATGGGGCGCGGCACCCACACCCGTACCCCGATCATGCGCACGTCGCGCTGCACCGCGGTCGCCACCGTGCCGTTCAGATAGGCCCGAAGCTGGCGCGTGACGCTCTGCGGGTCCACCCCCTCGAGCGCCGCCTTGGCGCGGTTCACGCGGATATCCACCGCATCGCCCGCGTACACGATCCCATCGCGCACGTTGACGATGCCGCGGATACGCCTGAGCTTCGTGGCGATCTCCGGTCCCAGACGCCGCAGCAGCGCGCCGTCGTCCGAGAACACCTTGATCTCCACGGGCTGCGGGGCCCCGGTCAGATCACCGATCAAATCCTGCATCGGCTGGTCTGTGCTGATCCGAAGGCCTGGCACCCGCGCGGCGATTCTTCGCCGAACGCTCGTCATGATTTGCCAAATGGTCGGTCGTGGATAAGGCTTCAGCAAAACGAAGAAGTCGCCTTCATTCGTGCCCGTGATCCCGCCACCAAGTTGCAGGCCCGTGCGTAGCGAGTCGGTCTGCACATAAGGGTTGGCGCTCAGGATGTGCTGCACCTTCCCGAGCAGACGCGCGGTCTCCTTAAGGGAGGTACCTGGCGCGGCTCGGTAGTTCAGTACGAAACCACCCTCATCCATGGCTGGCATGAAGCCAGACCCCGTGAGCGTGAAACCTGCGGCCCCCAGCACCACGAAGCCCACGATCACGACGAACAGGCGACGCGGTGCGCGGAACACGGCACGCATGAGCCGCTCATAGAAGGCGTGGGCCCGGCGCGTCCACTCCCCGTCCTCGCCCGCTTCGAGGTCACGGGCCTGCAGAAAGTGATCGGCGAGGATAGGCACGGCAAGCCAGGCCACGAAAAATGAGATGATGAGGCTTGCCGCCATGGTCAGCGAAAGCGCCCGGAAGAAGGCCCCGGTGACGCCGGACAGGAATGCGAGCGGCGCGAAGATGATGATGGTCGAGGCCGATGAACCGGCGAGCGGCCGCGTGAACTGGCGAACCGCCGCCATGACGCGCTCGCCACGCGGTTCGGAGCGTCCTTCATGTAGCCTGCGCATGATGTGTTCGAGCATGACGATGGTGTCGTCAATGATGAGGCCCACCGAAGCCGCCATCCCGCCCAAGGTCATGATGTTGAAGCTCATGTGCAGGACGAACAGCAGCAGAATGGTGGCCGCGAGCACGCTTGGTACGGTGATCAGGGCGATTAAGGTGATGCGTGCGTTGCGCAGAAACACGAACAACACGAGCGCCGCGAGCAGCGCGCCGATCAAGACCGCGTCGCGCACGCTATTGGCCGCGCCCTGGATCAGGGTGCTCTGGTCGTACCATTTCTTAACATGTACGCCCGGCGGAAGGCTGTGCTCGAACCGCTGCAAAACCTTCTTCACGGCCTGCGTGATGGCGACGGTATTGCCACCCGGCTGCTGGTAGATCTGCACGCTCACCGCCGGCTTGCCATCGGCCAGCACCTGCGTCCACTGCGGCTTCAGGGCGCGGGCCACCGTCGCCACCTCATCCAGGCGCACGATGCCGTTACCCCCGGAACGCAACACTGTGCGGCGGATGTCCCGCAAGCGGTGGAGTCTCGTATTGGAGATGACCAGATAGAAACGGTAGTCCTCCTGGAGATGCCCGACCGTGCGCAAAACGTTGCTATTGGCAAGCGCCCGGTTCACATCGCTTATGGTGAGCCCGTACTCGGCAAGCCGTGCTGGATTGACGGTGACGCGATACTCTTCGATGCGCCCCCCTATGACACCCACACGCGCGACCCCCGGGATCGCCGACAAGAGCGGGCGCAACTGATAGCGCGCAATGTCGCGCAGGGTCACCTGCGACACGCGGCGCGAGGTGAAGGTATAGGCAAGCATCCGGAAGATCGTCGGCCGCATGCGGCGGACCTGGAACGTCGTATCGGCGGGGAGACGGCGACTGATCTCGGCCAAGGCGGCCTGGACCTCCAACGTCGCCGTCGTCATGTTCTCGCCCCAATGGAAGTTTATGAAGAAGTCTGCACTGCCGCGGCTGGTCGTCGACCGCACCCCCACCACTCCCGGGATCCCGCGTACCGCCTGTTCGACCGGGTAGGTGACCTGAATCAACATGCGCTTGGCCGGCCGATCGCCGGCGTTGGCGTAGATCTCCACGCGCGGGAAGGCGACATGCGGAAAGAGCGCGACGGGCAGGCGTGTAGCGGAGTACACCCCGCCCAGTACGAGCAGAGCGAGCAGGAAGAGCAGAGAGCGTCGATGGCGCTGGATCCAACCACTCAAGGTCATTTGGCGATCCGGACATGCATGCCCGGCGTAAGCTCATAGTTGCCGAGCACCACGACCGGCATCCCGGGGCGCAGGTGCGGGGCCACCACTTGCGCCACATAACCGTTGTGGGGCCCGAGCGCCACACGGTGACGTACCGCCTGGGCATGAACCACGGTATAGAGCACGAAGTGATGCCCGGAGGGCAGCACCGCCGAGCGCGGCACCACCAATCCCGGGGGCGAGGCCGCCGTGAACCGTCCCTCCACATACTCCCCGAGCAAATAGGAATTGGAGCGCGGCAGGGTCACGAACACATTGATCATGTGGGTCGCAGGGTCCATGACTCGCGAGATCACAGAGACCAGGCCATGAGTGCGCTGGCCCGCCACCCCCTCGAACGACGACAAGCGCACACGCTCGCCCACGCGGATGTTGGGCACATCCTCCGGCTCCACGCCGAGCCGCACCTCGAGGCGATTGCCAGCGATCAGGGCCACGAGCGCCTGCCCAGGGCTCACCGTCGAGCCCTCCTCCACCCCGATCCGGCTCACGACACCGCCGACCGGCGCTGTCACAATCATGCGCCGATGCAGACCCTCGGCCTGGAAGATCTGTAAAGTCAGCCGCGCCGCATCGAAAGTCTTGCGGGCCCGCAGGAGACCCGTGCGCGTGGCGAGCTTTAGACGCAGGCGCATCTTCTCATCACGCAAGGCGATTTTGGCCAGCCGATAATCGTCTTGTGCCTGCAAGAGCGCAAGCCGCGCGGAAGGTCCGGGTCTCACCTGGAGCAAGGTCGCCCCCCGGCCCACGCTTTGGCCCCGATTGACGAAGACCCGCGTGATCGAGACCTCGAAAGGCTCCACCAGGCTATGAACCGCCCACGGGGCCGGGACCACGCGCCCATAGGCCACGAGCCGCTTGATCACCGATGCCCGCCGGATAGGTGCCACCTGCACGGTCGCTGTGGGCGGCTGAGAGGGCGGCTTGGTGGGTGTTGGCCCCTGTAGCAGCACCCAGGCGGTCACAATGGCCGCCAACACGATGGCGGCCCCCGCAGCGCGCCTTAAGAGGGGGCGACGCATGTCTTCGGCCATTCAAACCTCCCGCTTGCCGCCTCCACGGCCACCGCCAACTGATCGAGCTGGGCGCGGTCCTGCAAAAGCACCAGGCGCTCCTTCACGAGTTGCTCCAGAAGCTGATAATAGGTGAGCGCGGCGATACTGTGCTTGGCGAGCGCCATATGGTAGACCGTCTCCAGATGGTTCAAGGCATGCACCGACGACTCGGTTCTCAGAAGTTCGCGACGCACATAGCGCATGCGCACGACCAATTGGTGTATGCCGGCGCGCGCCGCAAACAATTGCGCGGCATAGGCCTGGAAGAGCGCACGACGCGTTGCCCGGGCCTCGGCGATGGCCCCTTGGTTGCGGTTGAAAATCGGCAGCGTGATCGAAACGCCTCCCCCCATCGTATTGATGTCGCTCGTATCCCGCGCGCGATTGACGCCCACGGTGATGGCCGGAAACTCTGCGGCGATCGCCTCCCGCAGGACCGCATCCTGACTCCGGTAACCCTTGCGCAGCGCGAGCAGGTCCAGGCGTCGCCGGGCAAGGCCTTTGAGCCACGGCGCCGCCCGCATGCACCCGCGCCCATGCCAAGCGCGCACATCGTGGCGCGTGAGCGGCAAAGGGGCGTGCGCCCCCAGCCCGAGCAGACCGCGCAAGCGGAGCGCCACGCCGGCAAGATGGCGATGCACTCTGATCTCGACGACCTCGGTCTGGCGCAAGGCCAGGCGCGCCGCACCGGCCACCCCCAGCGTCACATAGCCCGCGGCCTCGCCATCCGCCAGGACAGCGACGCTACGGCGCAAGGCGTGGACCTCGCGGGCCAGGAGTTGCCGCTGCGCGCGGCCTGCGAGCAAGGTATAGACCAACGACTTGGCCTCTGCGGCCACCTGCCATTCCTGCCAAGCGATCGTCAAGTCGACCGCCTGGGCGTGAAGCCGCGCGGCACGGATACGCGGCGCCCGCGTCACGAGCGATTGCAGTGGGAGACCGAGACCTGCACGGAATGCCCGCGTGAGACCCGCCCCGGAAAGCGGTATCCCAAGCCCGTAGGAAAAAGTCGGGTTCGGCAAGAGGCCGGCGGTCAGGACCTGCGCGCGGGCTATCGCCTCCCGCGCGCGCGCGGCACGCAGCACGGGATCGGCCACCACGGCCACCACGGCCGCCAGGTTCGGGGTGATCCGCTGCCCCTTATGCACTACGAGTGGCGGCAAGGATGGCAGCAACAGATGGGCACGACGCACCCAAAGCGCGGTCGGCGCGCGGGTCGCGAGCGCCGCCTTGACAGCCTGCGGCGAGAGCGGCCGGGGCGTATAGTGCGCGCAGGCGGCAGCGGCAAGCCCGAGGGCTATGCCCAGGATCTGGCGGACCGGTCCAAGCCTCTTAGCAAGACCACGCGCCCAGGTCGCGCCACTTCCCGTCACTCGCTCATCACCCTAATCCGCTCACGTTGCGCCTCCGCGATGCGGATCTCAGCCCATGAACGCAACAATGGCGTGACCGAAGCCCGAGCAACTCACCTCGGTCGAGCCGGGACGCAGGCGGGCCAGATCATAGGTGACTTGGCCTGCCGCCAAAGCGCCGGCGATGCCGCGCAGGATCAGATCCGCGGCCTCTCCCCACCCGATATGGCGCAACATCATCTCGGCCGAAAGTATAAGCGACGAAGGGTTGACCTTGTCTTGGCCTGCGTAGCGGGGTGCTGTGCCATGGGTCGCCTCGAACATCGCCACGCCATCGGAGAGGTTGGCGCCGGGCGCCATGCCGATGCCACCCACCTGTGCCGCGAGCGCGTCAGAGATGTAATCGCCATTCAGATTGAGGGTGGCGATCACACTGTACTCTTCGGGCCGCAGCAGTATCTGTTGCAGGAAGGCGTCAGCGATGACGTCCTTGATCACCACCGAGCCGCCATCGGCGCGCTTGATCACCAGCCTGCCGTCCTGCTCCGTCGCGCCAAACTCACGGCGCGCAAGGTCCATGCCCCACTGCCGGAAGGCGCCCTCTGTAAACTTCATAATGTTGCCCTTGTGCACGAAGGTCACCGAGGGCCGCTTGTGGGCAATGGCGTATTGCAATGCCTTGCGCGCGAGCCGCTCGGTCCCTTCGCGCGACACGGGCTTGACACCGATCCCGGAGGTCTCGGGGAAACGGATCGACTTCACGCCCAGCGTGTCTGTCAAAAACCCGATCAGTTTTTTTGCCTCTGGCGACTGTGCGGCCCACTCGATGCCCGCGTAGATATCCTCCGAGTTCTCGCGAAAGATGACCATGTCGGTCTTCTCGGGCTCTTTCAAGGGGCTTGGCACCCCAGCGAAGTAGCGCACCGGGCGCAGACACACATACAGATCGAGCTCCTGGCGCAGCGTCACGTTCAAGGATCGCAGGCCGCCGCCCACGGGCGTCGTGAGCGGTCCTTTGATCGAGACCGCGTACTCGCCTATGTCTTTGAGAGTCTCCTTCGGCAAATAGGCGCCGGTGCGCGCGTGCGCCTTTTCTCCGGCGTAGATCTCACGCCAGGCTATGCTTCGGGCCGCGCCGTAGGCCTTGGAGACTGCGGCGTCGACCACGCGCCGCATGACCGGCGTGATGTCGACGCCGATACCGTCCCCTTCGATGAACGGGATGATCGGCCGATCCGGCACCTGCAGACGAAAATCCGGCCCGACTACGATCTTTTCCCCGGAGTCTGTTTGATTCTTGGTCATGCTGTCCTCTTTTGGGCGCGGCCCGTGCCGCGCGATATAATCTCGTCTTCGGCGATTGTAGCGAACCTTGGACGGACAGGACAGGACATGACGCAGCTCATCCTCTTCAACAAACCCTATGGAGTGCTCACGCGCTTCACCGATCCCCATGGTCGGCGCACACTCAAAGACTACATCCCGATTCCACATGTCTATCCCGCCGGCCGCCTCGATCTCGACTCCGAAGGTCTTATGTTGCTCACAGACTCGCCGCAGCTTGCGACCCTCATCACGCGCCCCGGACGCGGGTGGCCCAAGACTTATTGGGCACAGGTGGAGGGTGTGCCAAGCGATCAGGCCCTGTCGACGCTCGCGCACGGTGTGATGCTGGATGGTAAGCCCACGCGCAAGGCACGCGTCGCGCGTCTGGCCGAGCCCGCCCTCTGGCCCCGCAACCCGCCCATCCGCGTGCGCCTCACGGTGCCGACAAGCTGGATCACCCTCACGCTCTCCGAAGGCCGCAATCGGCAAGTACGGCGCATGACCGCTGCGGTCGGCCATCCCACGTTGCGGCTCGTCCGCTACTCTGTCGGCCACTACACCCTGGAGGGGCTCGCCCCGGGCAACTATCGTGCTGCGGAGGCTAGTCATGAGCCGTGACATCCATGTGACAGTGGCGGCGATCGCCCGGCGCGACGACCGCTACCTCATCGTCGAGGAAACGGTCGGCGGCCGGCTCGTCTTGAATCAGCCGGCCGGCCATCTCGAGCGGTGCGAGACACTCGAAGAGGCGGCGGTGCGCGAGACACTGGAAGAGACCGCGTGGGATTTCGTGCCGCAGGCGCTCGTTGGTGTCTACCAGTACGAGAGCGCCGAAGGGGTTGCCTATCTCCGGTTCGCGTTTGCGGGCGATGTCACAGGCCATCACCCGGAGCGCGCGCTTGATCACGGTATCGAACGGACCTTGTGGCTCACGCGTGCGCAACTACTCGCGCGCGCCGCCGATCATCGTGGACCGCAGGTGCTGCGCGCCGTCGACGACTACGAAAGCGGGCGCCGCTACCCTTTGGACGCCCTCGTGTGCCGCCCGTGAACCCCCATGTCGTGGTCGCCCTGTCAGGGGGCGTGGACTCGGCGGTCGCTGCCGCCTTGCTGCTCGAGCAGGGTTTCCGGGTTACGGGCCTCTTCATGAAGAACTGGGAGGACGATGATCACGAAGGCTTTTGCCCCTCCGCCGAGGATTACCAGTCGGCACGCGCCGTGGCCGAGATCCTTGAGATCCCTCTCTACGCGGCCAATTTCGCGAAGGAGTATCGGACCCGGGTCTTTGCGCGTTTCCTGCAAGATTGCGAGGCGGGCCTGACTCCGAATCCCGACATCCTCTGCAATCGCGAGATCAAATTCGATGTGTTCTGGCGCCGCGCCCAGACGCTCGGCGCCGATCTCATGGCGACCGGCCATTACGCACGTGTCGCCTTGCACCACGGGACCTTGCGGCTCTTCGCCGGGTGCGACCCCGACAAAGATCAGAGCTACTTCCTACACACCATAGATCCGGCGATGCTTCCGTTCCTGCGCTTTCCCATAGGAGACTTCACCAAGAGTGATATCCGCGCCCGTGCAGAGGCGCTCGGATTGCCGAACGCCGACCGCAAAGGCAGCAGCGGGATCTGTTTCATCGGTGAGCGCCGCTTCCCGCCCTTCTTGAAGCGCTACCTAAAGGGTGTACCCGGCGCCATCTACTCAGTCGACGGCGAGCGCCTGGGGAACCATGAGGGCCTGATGTTCTACACCCTGGGACAACGGCGCGGGCTCGGGCTCGGTGGACCCGGCGAGGCCTGGTACGTGGCCGACAAGCGTCTCGCCGATAACGCCCTTATCGTGGCGCAAGGCGGCTGCCATCCGAGCCTCTACAAGCCCAGGTGCCGAACCGGCGCCGCCCATTGGCTCGGCCCGCCCCCGGCACTTCCGTGGCAGGGTCTGGCCAAAATCCGCTACCGCCAGCAGACCTTCCCGGTTCGCGTGCAGGCCGACCCCGACCTGCCACGTGGCCTGCTGCTCGAATTCGGAGAGCCACAACGTGCGGTGACCCCTGGGCAGTCGGCGGTCTTCTACGGGCCCGACGGGGCCTGCCTAGGCGGCGCCATCATCGAAAGGGAGTGGGTCCCGTAAGATGGCGCGCACGCGGCGCTTCAGGGGCGGTAGGATCTCGGTCTCGAACCAGGGGTTACGCCTTAACCATTGATTATTCCGGCCAGAGGGGTGCGGCAGGGGCCAGAGCGCGCCATAATCGGCGCCACGGCGTACCGCTGCCGCCACCGCCAGACGCGCATCAGCGGACGGGAGGTGGTAGGCTTGTGCGTAACGGCCCACGAGCAGGGTCAGCCGCGTCCTTGGAAGCAAGGCCCGCAGAGGCGGGAACCATAGGGGCGCGCAGCGTGGCCGTGGAGGCTGATCCCCGCGAGGCCCCGAGCCTGGGTAACAAAGCCCCATGGGAATGATGGCGAAATCCGGACCATAAAAGGTCGCTCGGTCGACCCCAAGCCAGGCCCGCAGGCGGTCGCCGCTCGGATCGTTCCAGGGGATCCCGGTCTCATGGACCCGGCGGCCCGGGGCCTGACCTACGATGAGTATGCGCGCGAGCGACTGTGCTTGGACGATGGGGCGCGGACCGCAGGGTAGATCGTCGCAGGCGCGACAAGCGCGCACCTGGGCGAGCAAGGCCTTTAGTGGAGAGGATTCGGGGTCTGTCACGACCCCCAGGATAGACGACAACGCATGACGGCGGCTAGACGCCGGAAGGACCTTTGTGAGCGAACTTTCAGCACTCTCCCCCCTCGACGGCCGCTATGCGCGGGACACGCGGGCACTTACGCCGATCTTCAGCGAATGGGGCCTCATGCGCGCGCGCCTGCAAGCCGAGATCGCCTGGCTCGTGGGTTTGAGCGAAGAGCCGGGTGTCGCCGAATTGCCGCCCTTTCCAGCCCGCGCGCGCGAACGCCTCGACGCACTCGTGGCGGGCTTCGATGAACGGGCGGCCGACGCCATAAAAACCATAGAGGCCAAGACGAACCATGATGTCAAGGCCATCGAGTACTACCTGCGCGGCTTCATGAATGAGCATCAAGACTTGAAGACGGCCTCCGAATTCGTGCACTTCGCGCTCACCTCGGAAGACGTCAACAACGTCGCCTATGCCCTGATGGCCCAGAACGGACGCGATAAAGTGCTCCTGCCGGCGCTGGACGCCATCATTGCCTCCCTTGATGAGCTCGCCTGCGCCACCGCGTCGGTCTCGATGCTGGCGCGGACCCACGGGCAGCCCGCCTCTCCCACCACGGTGGGCAAGGAAATCCGGGTATTCGTGGCGCGGCTTGGCCGGGCGCGGGGAGAGATCCAGGCGGTACCGCTGCCGGCCAAGATGAACGGCGCGGTCGGCAATTACAATGCCCACTACGCGGCCTATCCCGAAATCGACTGGCCCGCGGTCTCGGCGCGCGTACTCGCCGGACTCGGGCTCTCGCAGAATCCGCACACGACCCAGATCGAGCCACACGACGGCTTGGCCGAGCTCTGCCATGCCGTAGCCCGCGCCAACACGATCCTGATCGATCTCTCGCGCGACCTGTGGGGCTATATCTCCCTTGGATATTTTCGCCAAAAGACACGTGCCGGCGAGGTCGGGTCGTCGACCATGCCGCACAAGGTCAATCCCATTGACTTCGAGAATGCGGAAGGCAATCTGGGGCTTGCCAACGCCCTCCTCGACCACCTCGCCGCCAAGCTTCCTATCAGCCGCTTCCAGCGCGATTTGAGCGACTCGACCGTACTGCGCAACGTCGGCAGCGCCTTCGGCTATGCGCTCCTCGCCTACCGCGCCTGCGCGCGCGGGCTCGGCAAGTTGTCCATCGATGAGGAGCGGGTGCGCGCCGACCTCGACTGCCACATCGAGGTTCTGACTGAGGCAGTGCAGACCGTCATGCGGCGCTATGGCCTGGCCGGCGGCTACGAGGAATTGAAGGACTTGAGCCGGGGACGCGCACTCACGGCCCAGGACCTGCGTAACTTTATAGCGCGTCTGTCGCTCCCACCCGAGGCGCGCGCGGCGCTCGAGCGCTTAAGCCCGGCGACCTACGTAGGCAACGCGCCCGCACAAGCGAAGGGCCGCCCGCACCCTTGAAGAAACAGCTCATCGTCCGCACATAGCGTCCATGCACTATCGTGACTATTATCGGATCATGGGGCTCGAGCGTACGGCGAGCGCGGAGGACATAAAGCGCGCCTACCGGAAACTCGCGCGCCGCTATCACCCGGACGTGAGCAAAGAACCCGGGGCCGAGGAGCGTTTCAAGGAGATCGGGGAGGCCTATGAGGTCTTGCGCGATCCGGAAAAACGCGCCGCCTACGATCGACTGGGAAGTCAGTGGCAGGCGGAGCAGGACTTCACGCCCCCGCCGGACTGGCGCGGGACCCATGGCGGGGGCGGCGGCCCGCACATCTTCGAGGGGCAGGAGTTCAGCGACTTTTTCGAGAGCCTCTTTGGCAGTGGTCGTCGCGGCGCCTCGGCGCGTGGCGCGGATGAGACCGCTCACCTCACGATCACGCTCGAAGATGCATTCCATGGCGCCACAAAACCGGTGCGGCTCACCATCCCGCAGCGGGACGCCCATGGGCGCCTGGTTCCGGAGCAGCGCACATTGAATGTGCGTATCCCCAAGGGCATACAGCAGGGACAACAGATCCGCTTGGCCGGACAAGGCAACCCCGGGCGCGCCGGGGCGGGCGACCTCTATCTCGAGATCGCGATCGCGCCACACCCCCTCTACCGGCCCGATGGCCGTGATCTCTATCTCACGGCACCCGTGACTCCTTGGGAAGCCGCGCTCGGCGCGCGCCTCAAGGTGCCGACCCTCGCAGGGACGGTAGAGGTGCGCCTGCCGGAAGGCTCTCAGTCCGGCCAAAAACTACGGTTGAAGGGACGCGGCATGCCCGGCACGCCCCCCGGCGATCAGTACGTCCTGATCGAGATCGTCAATCCGAAGGCCGACAGCGAAAAGGCACGCGAACTCTACCGTGCCATGGCGCGGGATCTGGCCTTTGATCCTCGCGCGCACTGGGGGGCAGCATGAGTGACGCACTGAATGGACTGGTCCTGGATGAACTCGAGATCGTGACCCGCGCCGATCTCTGCGGCAATGGGTGGGTGACCCCCGAGGAACTGGATCTGCTCGCGTCGCTTGGTGTCATTCACGGACGCGGCCAAGGTTATCCGGCGACGTGTCTTCGCATCGTCCGGCGCGCTGCGCGCCTGAAGAGGGGGCTCGAGGCCGATTGGGAGGCGGTCGCGGTCATCATGGACCTCTTGCACGAGGTCGAGGCGCTCAAAAGCGAATTGCGTGGCCTCAAGGCCCGCGAGCGGCAGCGGCTCGCACCAGGGGACGACCCGCACGTCTTCCCCGAGGACGGGGAGCCCCGCGACTAACGCCTGCGCAGGCTCGGGATGCCGGAGACCGGCGACGACGTGGTAAGTCGGTAACCGCAGGTGCAGCGCTCGACCCCATAGGCAACGGGCGCGGTGCAATGCGGACACGTATTGGACGTCGCAACCACATCAGCCCCAAAGACGAAACCGCAAGCGCAACGTCCGACACTCTGCGGCATCGTAGCGGTGCAAACCGGGCACTCCTTGTCGGCGGTGGCGCGCCGTGGAGGTTCTGCGCGGGCGGTCTCGTGCTGACCCTGACGATAGGCGTCCAGGTCACGCCCCAGGGCTTCCAAATCGGCCACGGCGAGCGCGAGCGCCCGCGCATGCCCGCGATCCTCGGGGTGCAGCCCGGTTGCATGGCGTAAGCGCTCCATTTCTTCGCGCGCCTGTTTGAAGCGCGCCGCCAGATATTCCCCGTACAGACGCTCCTGATCCTGTTCGCTCTCGCTCGCCAGGGCCTCGACATAGCCGCAAAATGGACAGGCGCGCGAATCGCGCGCGTACTGACGTGCGCACGACGGGCAAGGTTTGCGATACAGAGTAGAAATCGCGTCGTCGGTCATGGGGCCTCCTTAAGCCACCCCAACTATAGAACGCCCTAACTCATTGGGAAAGCTCGCTTGTCGGCTGGACGCGGCCGTCGATGCCGATACCGGCCCGGGGACGCGGGACCGCACCCATCCGCCCGATAGCCGCACCCCGAGGCGAAGGCTTAGTCTTGAGCGTCATGGATAAACTGCTCGTAGAGGGTCGCAACTGCTGGCGCATCGTAATAGCCGACGAGATCGCCTTCCTGATCGACGGTGAAAATTATTTCCGCGCCTTCAAGGAAGCCGTATGCGCGGCTCAAAGCACCATCCTCATATCCGCATGGGATGTCGATAGCCGTATGTATCTGGAGGGCACACCGGACCCAGGTGGCCGCACCCTGGAGGGCCGCCTGGGACCCTTTCTCGACGGCATCATCCGCGCTAAACCGCACCTGCACGCCTTCCTTCTCAGTTGGGACTTCTCGCTCATCTTCGCCCTGGAGCGCGAGCCCTTCCCGGCCTTCAAGCTCGGATGGCGCACGCACCGGCGCCTGCACTTCCATCTCGATGGACATCACCCGCCGGCCGCGTCGCATCACCAGAAGATCGTGGTCGTGGACGATAGGATCGCCTTTGTCGGGGGTCTCGACCTCACCATCCATCGTTGGGACACGCGCGAGCACCGCGCCCACGACTCCCGTAGGCTGAATCCCGCAGGGCGGTCATACGACCCCTTCCATGACGTGCAGGTCGCCGTGAGCGGGCCCGCGGCGGCCGCCCTTGCCGATCTGGTGCGCAGACGCTGGTGGCGTGCGACCGGCGCGGCCGTGCCACCCGCCACCGCCCAGCCATCATGGATATGGCCGCTTTCGGTGCGACCGGTACTGCGCCATGTGCGGGTCGGTATCAGCCGTACCGAAGCACCCGAGGACGGAGGCGCGCGCATCGATGAGATACGCTCACTCTACCGCGATGCGCTCGCGCGCGCCGAGCGCTTCGTCTACATCGAGAACCAATATCTGACGGCGGCGGCCGTCGGAGACGCGCTGGCCGACCTGTTACGACGCGATGACCCGCCCGAGATCGTCATCGTCCTCCCCTTAAGCGTGCCCGGATGGCTGCAGCAACATACCATGGGCGTCCTGCGCGCGCGCCTTTTGAAACGGCTGCGCGCACTGGATCAGCGCGGCCGCCTGCATGTCTGCTATCCGGTGGTACCGGGTATAGGCCCCGGCTGCATCAAGGTCCATTCGAAGGTCCTGATCACAGACGAGCGCTTTGTAACCATAGGGTCGGCGAATATCAACAATCGCTCCATGGGCCTCGATAGCGAATGCAACATAAGCATGGAAAGCGAAGGCGATCCCGTGATCGAACGCGCCATCGACGAGCTACGTTGTGATCTGTTGGGTGAACATCTGGGATGGACACCGGCCGAGGTCCGCCTGCGCCAACGGGATGCGGGCTCGTGGCTCGACATGATCAAGGCGCGGCGCGCCCATGCCCGCCATCTGGAACCCCTCGAGGAAACCCCGGAGGAGACCCTGTCACCGGTCGCGGACGCCCTCATAGCCGACCCCGAAGGACCGGTGGCCGCGCCGGAATTGATCGCGGCCTACGTGCCCGAGGCGGCCCGCGAGCACCTGGCCACGCACCTCCTGCGCAACGCGCTCATACTGGTGATCCTGGGTTCGCTCGGCGCCGTGTGGCATTTCACCCCCCTGCACTCCTGGCTCGACATCCCAAAAATCATGGCAGCGCTACACAAGGCCAGCCGCTTCGCAGCGGCCCCCGTGGTCTTATGGGGCGCCTACCTCGCCGGCGGCCTCGCGTTTTTCCCAGTCACCCTGCTGATCGTCGTGACGGCACTGGCCTTCGGGCCCCCACAAAGCCTGCTCTACGCCTTTCTGGGATGCCTGTCGAGCGCCACACTGAACTACGTGATCGGCCGCGCGCTCGGGCAGCGCACCCTCGATCGCTTCGCCAAAGACCATTGGCGCGAGCTTCGGCATCGCTTGCGGCGCCAGGGACTTGGCGCCATGATCGCAGTAAGCTTGGTGCCGGTCGCCCCCTTCACCCTGGTTACGGCCGCGGCCGGCGCCCTCAATATCCGCTACCGCGACCTCCTCATAGGAACCGCCATCGGGGTCGCCCCAGGCATCCTCGCGCTTACTCTTTTTACGCGTAGCCTGGCGTCAACCCTGGATCATCCCGCCGGGAAACAGGTTCTGTTCCTGGTTTTCATAGCCGCCGCACTCGCTGCCGCGGCCCTCGCGCTGCGCCGATGGGTGGGTCAGCATCTCACGAAAAACAAACACGCCGCCTGCGCCCGTAAATGAGCGTAACTTTAAGTGTCGTCTCCTATAACGTCCATGGGTGCGTCGGACGCGACCGCAGGCGCGACGCGGATCGCGTCGCAGAGACGATCCGGCGCATCGGTGCCGACGTGGTGGGACTGCAAGAGGTGGATACGCATTCCGGACCCGGCCTCGACAGCAGCCAGATGGACTATCTTCCGCATGCCACCGGCATGAACGCCGCGCGCGGGCCGGTCTTGAGCCGCCATCACGGCCATTACGGCAACCTGGTCTTGAGCGCACTCCCCATTCTGGCGGTACGCCACATCGATCTGAGTGTCGCGCATCGCGAGCCGCGCGGGGCACTGGACTGCGACATCGCGCTCGCCGATCGCGTACTGCGGGTGGTGGTGACCCATTTCGGATTGCGGCCGGCGGAACGGCGCGCGCAGGCCCGGCGGCTCATGGAGGCGCTCGCCCACGACTGCGCGAAGCCACTCGTCGTGATGGGTGACTTCAACGACTGGCGATCCCGCGCCCCAACCCTGACACCCCTGCACACGGCCCTGGGCGCGCGGCCGAGCCCGCCGACCTATCCGGCGTTCTTCCCGCTCCTACCGCTCGACCGCGTCTTCGTCTGTCCGCCCGAGGCCCAAGTCACCCTACACACCGAGGCATCGCCCACATCACGCGTCTGCTCGGACCATCTGCCGCTTCAGGCCAGCGTCACTTTGCCTTGAAGGCCGCGGCGGTCTCGGCGGATTTGAAGCCGATCTTCACATGCGTGCCGTCGCAAAACGGTTTGCGTGCCGAAGCCCCGCAGCGACAGAGGGCAACCGGCTTCCCCGCCTCCACAGGAAAGGATGCGCCGGTCTCATCTACGATATCCGCGCCCTCAACGAGATAGGGCCCATTCGCCTTCACGGTAATCTTTGTCATACGATCTCCTTCGCCGTTATTCGTCCGTCACGCAACCCTGCGATGCGTTCTGGACATTCTTGATGTATTTCTTCAAAGTCCCGCGCGTCGCTTTATAGGGCGGCATGACCCATGCCGCGCGTCTGCGCGCCCATTCCTCGTCGCTCACGTCGGCCCACAGCCCGCGTGTCTGCACGTCTATAGTGATCTGGTCTCCGTCCTGCACGAGCGCGATGGGACCCCCTTCCTGCGCCTCCGGGACCACATGGCCTATGATGAAGCCATGCGATCCGCCGGAGAATCGGCCGTCGGTGATGAGCGCCACGTCTGAGCCGAGCCCGGCCCCCATAAGCGCAGAGGTCGGGGTGAGCATCTCGGGCATGCCCGGACCCCCCTTGGGTCCTTCATAACGAATGATCACGACGTCGCCGCGCTGGACGCCACCCTTTTCGAGTGCCGCCAGCATGGCTTCCTCGGAATCGAACACGCGTGCAGGCCCCGTGAACGAAAGCCCTTCCTTGCCCGTGATCTTCGCCACCGAGCCGCCGGGTGCGAGGTTCCCGAACAGAATCTGGATATGGGCGGTCTCCTTGATCGGCTGATCCCACGGCCGGATCACCTGCTGTCCATCATGCAAGGGCGCCGCGTCCGCGAGGTTTTCGGCCACCGTCTTGCCGGTCACCGTGAGGCAATCGCCGTGGATGAGACCCTTCTCCCACAAGAGTCGCATGACCGCGGGCACGCCACCCGCCAGATGCAGGTCCTCCATCACATACTTGCCGCTCGGCTTCAGATCAGCGAGCAGCGGTACCCGGTCGCTCAACACCTGGAAATCCTCCAAGGTGAGGCTCACGTCGACTGCGCGCGCCATCGCAAGCAGGTGCAAGACCGCGTTGGTCGAGCCACCGAGCACCATGACGATGGCAAGCGCATTCTCAAAGGCCTTGCGCGTCATGATGTCGCGCGGCTTGATGTCGCGCTCGAGCAACATGCGCACGACGGCACCCGCGCGCCGACATTCCTCGCCCTTGGCGGGGTCGACTGCGGGCGTGGACGAGCTATAGGGGAGACTCATTCCCAGGGCTTCGATCGCCGAGGCCATGGTGTTGGCGGTATACATGCCCCCGCAGGCACCAGCCCCTGGACAGGCATGACGGATGACGTCGCTACGTTCCTCCTCCGTGATCTTGCCTACCAGGAAGGCGCCATAGGCCTGGAAGGCCGACACAATATCCAGGGTCTCGCCGCCGCGCGCGTGTCCGGGCTTGATCGAGCCGCCATAGATCATAAGCCCGGGACGATTGACACGCGCCATGCCGATGATGCAACCCGGCATGTTCTTGTCGCACCCAGGCAGCGTGATCTGCGCGTCATACCACTGCGCCCCCATGATGGTCTCGATCGAATCGGCGATCAGATCACGCGACTGCAGCGAGAAGCTCATCCCATCCGTACCCATCGACATGCCATCGGAGACCCCGACCGTGTTGAAGCGCATGCCGACAAGACCGGCCTCGGTCACACCGTCTTTGACGAGGCCCGCGAGATCCAGGAGATGCATATTGCAGGTGTTGCCCTCGAACCACACACTACCAATGCCCACCTGGGCTTTATCCATGTCGGCGGGCGTGAGCCCCGTGCCGTACAACATCGCTTGAGAAGCCCCTTGCGATTTGGGTCCGGTGATCTTTGCGCTATAACGGTTAAGCTTTATCATATGTCCTCCGCGGGGCTTGCCATTGTAGCGATGAAGGCGCCGACCCGACAACCGATAGCGACCGAAAGCCACGACCCATGACCGACGCCCTCGTGCGCATCTCCAAATTATTGGCCTCGCGGGGGGTCTGCTCACGGCGCGAGGCCGACTACTACCTCGAACAGGGGCTCGTGCGGGTCGATGGGCGTCCGGCGGCCCTCGGCGAACGGGCCGCCCCCGACGCCCGCATCACGCTCTTGCCGGATGCGCGGGCCCGGCAAGAACGCCGCGTCACGATCCTCTTGAACAAACCCTTAGGCTACGTCTCCGGGCAACCGGAAAAGGGCTATCAAAGCGCTCACGTCCTTTTAACGCCCGAGGCCTATGCGGGACCCGCCCCGCCACCGCGCGTCCCCCAGGGACTGGCCGTTGCCGGGCGCCTCGATATCGACTCTCAAGGCCTGCTCGTGCTCACCGAGGATGGTCGTATCGCACGACTCCTAATCGGTGGCAACTCTATTGAAAAGGAGTACCACGTGCGCGTCGACGGGCCCATAGACGATGCCGCCCTGGAGGCCCTGCGCGGACCGCTCGCCCTCGATGGCAGGGCCCTACGGCCGGCGCGCGTGGAGCGCCTTGCCGCCGACGCCCTGGCCATGACCTTGACCGAGGGCCGCAAGCGCCAGATCCGACGTATGTTGAAGCTTGTTGGGCGCGAGGTGCGGGCCTTGAAGCGCGTGCGCATCGGCCGCATCCGTTTGGGGGGCCTGAAACCGGGCCAGTGGCGCCCCCTCGCTCAAGGCGAGCGCTTCTAGGTGTACAAAGCCCTACGACCCTGGCTGTTTCGCGCGCCCCCCGAGACTGCCCACGAGGCGGCCCTGGCGGGCCTGCGCGCGCTCGGGCTTTTCACGGGCGGTAGGCGGAGTCGGACCACTACCCTCAATGTAACTGCGCTTGGCCTCACTCTCGACAATCCCCTCGGGCTTGCCGCCGGCTTCGACAAGAATGGTTGCGCGATCCAGGGCTTGGCCGCGCTCGGTTTCGGCTTTCTCGAGGTCGGGACCGTCACCCCCCGGGCACAGCCCGGCAATCCCCGGCCGCGGCTCTTCCGCCTCCCCGAGCAGCGCGCGCTCATAAACCGACTCGGCTTCAACAATGAAGGCATGGATCGGCTTGCCGCGCGCCTGCGCGCCCCTCGCCGCCCTGTGCCCGTCGGTGTTAACATAGGCAAGAATCGCGATACGCCCCTGCCCCGCGCGGTGGACGATTACCGGCTTGGATTTGCGGCGCTCGCGCCGTACGCCGACTACATCACCGTCAACCTGTCATCGCCGAACACGCCAGGGCTGCGCGCGCTCCAGGAGCCCGAGACTGCGCGCGAGCTGCTCGGGGCCTTGTACGAGGATCGGACGGCGCTTGAACGACGCAGCGGCCGCCGGGTGCCGATCGCCGTGAAAATCGCCCCCGACTTCGCGCCCGAGACGCTCGAGGCACTCCTTCAGGTTCTAGGAGAGGTCGCGTGCGACGCGGTCATCGCCACCAATACGACCGTAGATCGCCCCGGTGTGGGGCATCTGCGCACGGCCGAAGAGCAAGGAGGCTTAAGCGGGGCCCCACTCAGCAGCAGGGCACGGGAGATAATCGCGAAGGTTTTCAAAGCGTTGCCCGGTATTCCAGTTATCGGAGTCGGTGGCATAGTTAATGCAGAAGAGGCTTGGAAGCATTTGCTGGCGGGGGCGTCCCTGCTGCAGATCTATACCGGCTTGATCTATGAGGGGCCGGGGCTTGTGCGCGCGATACTCGCCGGGCTCGGTGATAGGGTCCGCGAAACGGGTTATGACGACTTCGCTAGCGCGCTTTCCGCGGCCCGCCGGAACCTTTCGTCCGGAGAGGAGCCCAATATGGTAAAATTGTCATGAAAACGAGCTATCCTCGTAGTGGACGCATAGAGACGCGCATGGACAGTGGAAAGCGAGGTGAGAAACGATGACGGATGTCAGAAACAAGATCGTGATCGAAGGAGTAACTGAGGACGGCCGCACCTTCAGACCGAGCGACTGGATAGAGCGCATCAGCGGCAGCCTTTCGACCTTTGGCATGGATCGCCGTATTCGTTACTCTCACTATGTGCAGCCGCAGGTGATCGATGGTCGCAAATGCCTGGTTCTCGACCCGGACCTGAAGGGGGTAAACCCGAGCGCCTTCAGTTTTCTCGTCGACTTCGCGCGGGGCAATAAGCTCAAGATCCACGGGCTCGACAACGGTGGTGGCGAAGCGACTGAGCGCCTCCAACCGTGCCTCTGCCCCGCCTAATCGGAGTCCAGGCCGTAGGAGACGAGTCCGTCGGCGAGCTTGGGCTCGAACCAGGTGGACTTCGGCGGCATGACCTCGCCTTGATCCGCGACCGCCATGAGGTCCGCAAGGCTTGTCGGGTGGAGCGTGAACGCGACGCCTCCGGCGCGATCCACGCGTTCGGCTAGGGCCGCCGGTCCCCGAATACCGCCCACGAAATCGATACGCTGGTCCCTCCTCGGGTCGGTGATCCCAAAAAGCGGGGCCAGTACGCGGTCCTGTAACAGGCTCACGTCGAGGCGCGCCACCGGGTCTTTGGGTAAGGCGCCCCGCAGCCGCAGCCGATACCAGCCCCCCTCCACATACATCCCAAACTCAGCGGCGCCCGCCGGCCGCACCGGCGCGTCCTCGGGAATCACCTCGAAGATCGACGCCAGGGCCTCTTTCAGACCTTCGATGCTAAGACCGTTCAGGTCGGCGACCACACGATCGTAGTTCAGGATCTGCATCTCGTTATCCGGGAATAACACTGACAGGAACCACTGATGCGGTCCCTCGCCGTCCCCACGACTCCCCGCCACGATCCTGGCAGCCGCAGTACGATGGTGGCCATCGGCTATATAGATTCGCGGGAGCCCCTCGAAGGCCGTGGTGAGAGCGCCCACGAGACCCTCGTCCGCTATGACCCATAAGCGGTGACGGACGCCCTGCAAGACCGCGTCGATGGAAGCCGGACCGTCCGAGGCCCGCGCGAGCAAGGCGGCGATCCCGGGCTCCGCCCGGAAGGTGAGAAACGCGGGGCCTGTCTGGGCATTCAAGGCCTCGATGTGGCGCACCCGGTCACGCTCCTTGTCGGGGCGCGTCAACTCATGACGGCGGATGCGCCCCTGCGCATAGGCGTCCACCGACGCGACCGCCACGAGACCCTTCTGCACATGGTCGCCCATGGTGAGTTCATAACAGTAGTAACAGGGGGTGGCGTCCTCTGTCAGCACCTCACGTCGCAGGCGGGCAAAGTTCTCCGCCGCGTGGCGGAACACCGCCTCGTCGGTGGGGGCGGTGCCCTCGGGCAGATCCACCTCGGCCTTGGAGACCCGTAAGAAACTCAAAGGGCGCCCGACCACGGCCTCGCGGGCCTCGGCGCTGCTCAGCACATCGTAGGGCGGTGCGATGACGGCCGCGGCATGCGCGGCGTCAGGCCGCAGGCCGCGGAAAGGACGTATGAGACTCATGAGAACCCCTGCAGCGAGAAGGGCGCCATTCAAACCCATTTCCTCGCGCAAGTAAACGGGCGCGGCCGACATCGACCTGTACCTTTGTCGCCGATAGGCTATCGACGGCCGCAACGTTCGGCGCTACAAACATGCATGCTTATCATAACGCGAAAACGCGGCGAACGGATCGTGATCGACTTGGACCCGACCGCCGACCCCGAAACGCGCGCCGCCGACCTTTTTGCCCAGGGACCCCTCGAGATCCTCCTCATGGAAACGGCGCGCGGCACGGCCCGTATCGCGATCACCGCGGCCCGGCCCCTGACCGTACGGCGCGCATCGCCACGCGATGCCCACGGCCCCCCTGCAAGCACACGCTAAAGCCGTGCGGTGCGCCATTCTCTGAATCTGGATGGCCTCGCCCCGCTTTTTGGCTTGTCGCGCCACCCCCACCACCACATGCAGGGCCACCGCTTTCCCCACCACGGCATGCTACCAGCAATTCTCAATGTGAAGTTGTAAGGCCTCGGAGCTATGGTGGGAGAACCCGAAACGCCCGGTGACGGCATCGGGACAAGGGTGTTTGAGGGCGTCCATACCGGACGTTGGCGCTCATTAGCACACCCCAAGCCACCGGATACTCATTGGCCATTGCCACATTGAGAATTGCTGGCATGCTACGCTTCTCCGCCCCCCCTCCTCCGGTTATAATCGAGCCATGAGTTTTTTCGAAAAGCCCGCCCTCCAATACGTCACAGGTCCGCACCCCCATTACGCGTTCATCTGGCTCCACGGCCTCGGCGCCGACGGACACGATTTCGCGAGCTTCGTGGAGGCCTTCGCTGACACCACCGGCAAGGCGATACGCTTTGTCTTCCCGCATGCCCCTATTCGGGCTGTGACCCTGAATGGCGGGGCGCATATGCCGGCATGGTTCGATCTCTACGGCACCCGGCCCGAGGACGCGCAGGACGAGCCAGGTATCCAGCGCGCGTCCGACGCCATCACCCGTCTGATCGCAGAACAGGGGAAATACGGCGTGCCGGCGGAACGCGTGGTCGTGGGCGGCTTCTCGCAGGGCGGAGCGGTAGCGCTGTACACGGCCCTGACCGGCCCGAAACGCGTGGCCGCGGCCATTGGGCTCTCGACCTATCTGCCACTCGCCCATCGCTTCGCCGAGGGCCTGCCGCATATCAACGATGTCACACCCGTGTTCCTCGGACACGGCACCGACGACACCATGATCCCCTACCCCTTTGCCCAAAGGACCCACACCGTGCTCGGCTCGCACGGGATCGCGGCCGAGTTTCATACCTATCCGATCGGCCATAGCGTGAGCGACGCCGAGATCGGCGACCTCCATAGCTTTCTCGCCAAAGCCCTCGCGCGCGCCGATCTTGGCGCATCGCCCGTAACCCGTTAAGATCGCACACCCGATCCCGCAGCGACTCCCATGACGACGATATCGATCCGGCGCGACGATCGCGCCACGACTGTCCACCGCTTCCCCGCCGAGTGGGAGCCCCAGTCCGGCGTCATGCTGACCTGGCCCCACGCCCATGGCGACTGGGCGCCGGTCCTCGACGAAGCCGACAAGACCTTTGCCGCCATCGCCGCCGCCGTGGTCCGCCACGAGCCCGTGCTCATCACGGCCTACGACCAGGAACATCGCGCGCGGGTGCTCGCGGCCTTGCGCAAGATTGATGCCGACATGGCACAGATACGGATCTTCCTCGCCCCGTCGAACGACGTCTTTGTGCGCGACCACGGTCCGCTCACGGTGGAGGCCGAGGCCGGCGTACTGCTCCAGGATTTCACCTTCAACGGCTGGGGACGCAAGTACGCCCACAGCGAGGACGACGCCCTCACGCGCGCCCTGCACTCCCAGGGGGCCTTTGGCACGACACGCCTCGAGTCGACCGATTTCGTGCTTGAAGGCGGCAGCGTTGAATCCGACGGCGCGGGCACGCTGCTTGTCACCGCAAGCTGCCTGCTGTCTCCGGCTCGTAACCCGAAGCATAGCGCCACAGACATCGAAGAGGTCCTGAAGGAACGCCTCGGGGCGCAACGCGTCCTCTGGCTCCATCACGGCTATCTGGCGGGCGACGACACCGACGGCCACATCGACACCCTCGCGCGCTTCTGCGATCCGAACACCATCGCCTATTGCGCCTGCCCGTGGCCTGACGACGAGCACTACGTGGAATTGAAGGCCATGGAAGAAGAGCTGCGGACGCTCTCGACTGCCGCAGGCGCGCCCTACCGCCTCGTGGCCCTCCCGTGGCCCGCCGCGAAACTGGATGCCACCGGCGAGCGCATGCCCGCCACCTATGCGAATTTCCTCATCATCGACGGGGCGGTGCTGGTGCCCTTATATAACGATCGGCAGGATGCGGAGGCCTTGCGCGTGATCGGGACCTGCTTCCCGGGGCGCGAGATCATCGGCATCCCCGCGCTCAGCCTGATCGCCCAGCACGGCAGCCTGCACTGCGCCACCATGCAATTGCCACGGGGCATCCTGCCCGAGAAATCCACCGCCGCGTAGGAGGCCCCATGATTGGCACATCCTCCCCCTTGATCCTCGTTCCGATGCCACACAAGCCCGGAACGCCTAACGCCCCGGCGAGGGCGATATGAACGCCGCCGTGACAGTGGGACTGATCCAGCATGGCGCCGACGGCGGCCCGGCGGAGGTGTGGGCGCGGATCGAGGCGGGGCTAAGACAGGCGCGTGCAGAGGGCGCCGATCTCGCCGTGCTCCAGGAACTGCACAACGGGCCCTATTTCTGTCAGTGGGAGAATGCCGCCGAATTCGCCCGTGCCGAGCCGATCCCGGGCCCGTCGACCGAGCGCCTGGGCGCGCTCGCCCAAGAACTCTCGCTCGTCATCGTGGGCTCCTTGTTCGAACGGCGCGCGGCCGGCCTCTATCACAATACCGCAGTCGTGATCGAACGCGACGGCCGGCTCGTCGGCCGCTATCGGAAGATGCACATCCCGGATGACCCGGGCTTCTACGAGAAATACTACTTCACGCCGGGAGACCTGGGCTTCGCCCCCATCGACACGAGCGTGGGGCGCCTGGGCGTGCTCGTGTGCTGGGACCAATGGTATCCGGAGGCCGCACGGCTCATGGCGCTCGCCGACGCCGACATGCTCGTGTACCCGACGGCCATCGGCTTCGATCCCCGGGACAACGAGGCGGAGAAGGGCCGCCAGAAGGAGGCCTGGGAGCTCATACAGCGCGCCCACGCGGTGGCAAACGGGCTGCCGGTGCTTGCCGTGAATCGCTGCGGACACGAGCCCGACCCGAGCGGTACGACGCCCGGGATCACCTTCTGGGGCGGAAGCTTCGTGTGCGGGCCGCAAGGCGAGTGGCTCGCGCGCGCCGATCATGCGCCCGCAGTCCTCATCGCGCGCCTCGACCCGCCCAGGACCGAGAAGACCCGCCAGACCTGGCCGTTTTTGCGCGACCGCCGCATAGACGCCTACGCGGACCTCCAGAAGCGCTACCGCGATTGATCACGCCCGCCCTCTACGAGGCCTGCGCGCGCCTGCTGGCCGATATCCTCGCGAGCCCGGGTGCGGCCGACGGGCGCATGGATCGCTTCTTCCGCACCCAGCCCCGTCTCGGTCCCAAGGAACGCGGCACCATCGCCGAGACCGTCTATGGGAGCCTGCGCCATCACCGCCTCCTCTGCGCACTCGCGGAGAGCCCCGAGTCCCGCATGGTCATCGCCGCCTGGCTTGCCGCCTTCGAGGGTTATACGTCCCGCCAGCTCGCGTCGCTGGGGATCGCGCATCCCGAGGCGCTCGTGGCTGCCGTCCGTGCAGACGGCGCCCATTACCCCTTGGCCGTGCGGGTAAGCCTCCCCGATTGGCTTGTCATGCGTCTGGAGACCCTGCTCCCCGCCTCCGAGGTGCGGGCGGCAGCCGACGCCCTGCTCGAACCCGCACCACTCGATGTGCGCGCCAACACCTTGAAGACCGATCGCGCGCAACTCCAGCACGCCTTCGCGGCGGCAGGCCATGTTCTGGAGCCCACCCCCCTATCACCCTGGGGCCTGCGCCGGGCATCGCGCGCAAACCTCTTCCGGACGGACCCCTTCGCCTCCGGCCATTTCGAGGTGCAGGACGAGGGCAGCCAACTCATCGCCCCGCTCTTGGAACCCCGGCGCGGCGAACGCATCGTCGATTATTGCGCCGGTGCCGGCGGCAAGACCTTGCACCTGTCGGCGCTACTTGCCAATACCGGAACGCTCTACGCCTTCGACACCTCGCAAAAGCGCCTCGATCGCCTGCGCGAGCGCGCCGCCCGCGCCGGCTGCGACAACATTCGCATCCAGACTCTGGGGGTCGGTCACGATGGGCGCATCAAGCGCCTCTACGGCAAGATCGACCGCGTACTGGTCGATGCCCCCTGCAGCGGCACAGGGACCCTGCGCCGGAGTCCGGACGCCAAATGGCGGCTTGCTGAGGAACGCATCACAACGCTTGCCCGCGAGGCCCGCGAGATCCTGAGTCAGGCCGCCCGCCTCGTGCGCCCGGGCGGACGCCTGGTCTATGCGACCTGCAGCCTGCTTAAAGAAGAGAACGAGGATGTCATCACGGACTTCCTTGCCGAACACGGTGACTATACGGCAATCGACGCCCGCGAGATCCTCGCCCGTCGCGGCATCCCACTGTCGCCCCCGACTCCCGACGAGGGTCCCGGTCTGCGCCTCTGGCCGCACCGCAATAGGACTGACGGCTTCTTCGCTCAAGTCTTGCAGAAATCCTAGAGACTACCCGACACCATCCGGATCCCTTGAGCGCGGCGATCGCACCCAGCCCATCGGAAACATCAAATACCGACCGCCACAGCACCCATCCTATCGCCGCTCGCCCTCGCGCCCACGAGACCGCCGCAAAACTCCCGTCATCCTGGCTACTCCCTGCGCCGCCAAGGCCCACTACCGATCCCGCAATTCCATAAGGGCTTGTGAATAAATAACTTGCGCATTTTGTAGGGAGATCACATAATGCCAGTCCGTGGCAACTGTTACGGACATCCGGCGGAAATACCAGAGATTGTCTCGCGTGATGAGCGAGCGCTCTCGGCGTATGTGGGCGGCAGCCGAGGCGCGCGCGATAGGTTGGGGCGGGGTGTCGCGGGTGGCGCGCGCGACCGGAATGGCGCGCAACACCATCGCGAGCGGATTGCGGGAGTTGACGAGGCGCGGGCGCCCCCTGCCATGGGAACGGGAGGGTGTGCGTCGGCCCGGGGGCGGTCGCAAACGGCTGACGGACCATCAGCCCGAATTGCTCGCCAGGCTTGAGGCGCTGATTGAGCCGACGGTGCGCGGGGATCCGCAGTCGGCGCTGCGCTGGACGACCTTGAGTAGCGTTGCAGCGAGGTAGCTGATAGGCCATCCTCACTGAATCATAGGCGACCGATCCGGGCTCGCCACCCGGCCGCTGCCCGAGAAAGAGCACGGCCGGCCGCTCGATATCGTTGTCGACAGCGGCGATTCCTTCAGTCGCTGCTAATAGCTGCCGAAACGCATCGCCGCGCGATAGGCCCGGACCCCGCCGCCAAGCACGAACGTGGGCCTGATGCCAGCCCGCCGCAGCCGGCGTGTATCGCCGCGCGCCTGATCCGCATGATCAATGACCAACACGATCTTGCCGCGCGCCACCAGAGTTCGCGCCGCGGCCACCAAGCCCGCGCGGGCTACGTGCTTGGCTGGATGCGTGGCAGCGCGCGACGATGCGCGCACATCGAGAACCTGCGCATGCCGGGAAACCCAGACGTGCGCAAATTGCGTGGGTGTCAGCAAGTGGCTTGTGGTCAACATGGCGGCGACCGCGCCGCTCTTTCCCGTGCTCATGATTAAAACGCCTTTTCACTACGAACAGTAAGGGCATGGAATGGCCCGCTTTCCGGGGCAGCGTCCCTCGCGACTATTCCATTCTCGCGCCATTCGCACCCGACTACGTAGGCCTTTCGGGTACGTCGCTCACGCGCCCAAAAGGGCCCTACTTTTTATCGATTCCTCGCAAGGAAACTACGACCCCGACCGCGGGAGGAGTCGCTGACGCACGACGCGCACCATAAACGACTTCCCAGCGAACAAAACCGTCCGTAACGCCGTACCGTTCCAGGGCACGACCGGCCTCGCTCGATTGCGCCAAGCCGCCCAGAGGACATTGCGCATCCAAACACAGGCGTCGAGCCCGGCACAGATGCTCATCCCTTGCCAGACCCATACTTGATCATGGCGGCGCACAGCTCTTCAATTGATACAGACGCCTCCCTCTTCGGTAGAGAACATCCTTGAGGACGGCGATCTTCGATGCCGACGGCTGAACGGGGACACGTCCATCGTCTTGGACGATCATGTCGAGCCGGTCACCCCGACTCCAGGTGCAGGGCGTCGCGCACGCCCTTGGGGATGGTGATCTGACCCTTGCTGGTAAGAGTCGCGCTGGCCATAGGTTTTTCCTACCATTTCCGTCTGTCCTTACCTTAAGGTAAGGCGCCAGGACTCGTCAATTTCGGAGCTTGTGACGACACCATCCGCAAGAAGACAGGTGCGGGACCCATGGGGAGACACCGAACGCCACGGGCTATCGGCGCCCCCGCAGGCGCCATCCTCAGACCGGCGTGTCCCATGCCTTCGGGCGCACACGCCCTGCCACGCGACCTGTAGAGATCCATGACCTCTGAGGCGCGGTCGGGATCATGAGCGTCAGCGAACGCATCACGCGGGACCACCCGCCTACTGGCCTCAGGAACGATAGCGCGTGAGAAGCCAGATGCCGGCGGCGGCGGCCGCGATCACGAGAAGCAGGAGCAATTCATAGTGCGCGAAGTGGGCGAGGATGGCGGCGAACGCGTGGCCCGCGACATAACCCCCATAACCGACGGCCATCGCCCACACGGCGGCCCCGATCGCGTTCAAGAGGGTGAAGCGCGCCCGACCTATGGGGCTTGCCCCGAACACGAAGGGCGCGGCGCTGCGCAGCCCGTAGAGGAAACGAAAGCCGAGCACAAGCGTAGTTTCATGGCGGTGTATCCAGCCCTGCAGCCGCGCATTGGCCTTCCGGAGTCGGGGCTTGCGCGCCACGGCCTCGGGTCCGTAGCGCCGGCCCAGGTGAAAGAACAGCTGATCGCCGCTCAGGCTCCCGATGAAGGCCGCCGCCATGACCCCGGGAAGCACAAGATAGCCCTGCTGGGCCGCCATGCCGCCCAACACGAGCACGGCCTCGCCTTCGAAGAAGCAGCCGACCAGGATCGCGATGTAGCCATAGACATGAATGAGATGGATCAGCGACATGGTTCCACGAGGCGCCCCACTGCCTGCGATCAACGACGACCCCCGCGTCCGTGCGGCTGGCCGCGCCTCAGAGGCTTGGCTAGAGCGCCCTGTCGCATGAAGCCAGCCGCTTCGGCGCGTCGGTCGCGACACGGGAGGAAGCGGCTATGGCGATTCGTTTGCCAAAAGCCTCCTGCTCGGGCCTTGCGAGGCGCGCACACCCGCTTACCGACGCCCTTGACTCGACCAAGCGGTAAGCAACAGAACTCATCCTCTCGCGAGACGACCGCGATCGCTACGCGGGACCAGCCTCGGCCGATCCTGCTACGCCTGTCTTTGCCTTAACGAGGTAGCACGCGCGCGGCCTGCATTCCCTTCGGTCCCTTGGTCGATTCGAACTCGACCTTTTGACCCTCGGCAAGCGTCCTGAACCCTTCCCCTTCAATGGTCGAGAAATGGACGAACACGTCTGCGCCGCCATCGCTCGGCGTAATAAAGCCGAAACCCTTCGCTTCATTAAACCACTTCACGGTACCGGTCTGCATAAAAACCTCTTTTCAATTGCCTTCCCGACTCGCGGGTATTTTCGGTGTACGCGCCATGAGAGTCTTGGACAGCGAGACACGGCATGCCGCCACGTTCCAAGGAACGCAAAATTTATGCTACGTCAACCGCGTCCGCAAAACAATCCTTAGGCTTATCGTCAACATTTCCTGAAACTGGCCGCCGCCGAGGGTCCTCCGGCCGCGGACAGAGGCGAGATAGGATCACGACGGGAGACTTGTTAGAATGGCGCCCGGCCTGTGACGCCGCCTTAAGGACTATTCATGATCGTCGTCTTGAAATCCCACGTAACCAAAGACAGCCCCGAGTTCCGGGAGCTGATGGCATTCCTCGGGCAAAAACCCGACATCACCCTGCGCGTACACGAAGAGGTCGGGGCCCTCGTGACTCTCACCGAGGTCTATCTGATTGGCGATACGAGCGCGCTCGACCCCCACGAGATCGAGACCCTCCCAGGAGTCGAGCGGGTGGTCAGCATCGAAGAGGAGTATCGGATACTGGGCCGCCATCACGACGACCAACGCCCGACCGGCTTCGAATACAAGGGCGTGCGCTTCGGCCAGGACACGCTGAACGTCTTCGCCGGTCTCTGTGCGGTCGATAACCCCGCCCACGTCGAGGAGATGATGAAGGCCCTGGCGGACAACGGTCAGGTCTGCACCCGCATGGGCGCCTACAAGCCCCGCACCAATCCCTATTCCTTCCAGGGGCATGGCGCGTCCTGCCTCCCGTGGGTCTTCGAGCTGGCCGGCAAGCATGGCATCCGAGTGATCGCCATGGAGATCACTCACGACTCGCACCTAGACGAGATCCGCGAGGCCCTCGAACAGACGGGCTCGCCGACCGGCGTCATGCTTCAGATCGGCACCCGCAATACGCAGAACTTCGAGCTCCTGAAGATCGTGGGCCGCCAGCACGAGTTCCCTATCCTCCTGAAGCGTGGCTTCGGCATCACCCTCGAGGAGTCCCTGAACGCTGCTGAGTACATCGCAAGCGAAGGCAACCGGAATGTCGTCTTCGGACTGCGCGGCATGAAGACCAATATGGGCGACCCACACCGGAACTTCGTCGATTTCGCGCATGTGCCCGTCGTGAAGCGTCTGACCCGTATGCCAGTGTGCATCGATCCCTCGCACTCAGTCGGATCGCGGGATCGCGGCCCCGATGGGCTCCTGGATATCCAACAGGTGACGGCGCAAGGCATCATCGCCGGCGCCAACATGGTGCTGGTGGACTTCCATCCCGACCCGAAGACTGCGCTGGTCGATGGGCCGCAGGCCCTGCTGTTGCGCGAGTTACCCTATTTCCTGGAGGATATCGCGATCGCCCGCGACGCCTACTTGCGCCGCACGAAGGCCGCGGCGCGTTTCCTCGCGGAACAGCCGGCCTGACCCGCCGAACGGGGCGATTGCCCGACCCTTCCCGGGGTCCGGCGACCGCCCCGCCACCCTACCCTCGGGTCTCGGGATAATCCCGGAGCCCCGAGCCCACATACAGCTGGCGCGGGCGATCTATCCCATGGGTAGAGTCGTTGTGCAGCTCAAGCCACTGACTCACCCAGCCCGCAGTCCGCGCCACCGCGAACACTGCGGTGAACATCTTCGTCGGTATCCCCATGGCCCGCAGGAGTATCCCCGAATAGAAATCCACATTCGGGTAGAGCTTGCGCTCTATGAAGTATTCATCACGCAGCGCGATCTCTTCAAGCTCGAGGGCCACCGCCATCAATGGGTCGTTTTCGAGACCGAGGTGCGCCAAGACCTCGCGCGCACTCTCTTGAATGACGCGCGCCCTAGGGTCGAAATTCTTATAGACCCTATGGCCAAATCCCATGAGACGAAAGGGATCACTCTTGTCCTTGGCGCGGGCGATCGCCTTGGGGATGTTCTCCGGCGTCCCGATCTCGAGCAACATCTTGACGACTTCCTCATTCGCACCGCCGTGCGCGGGACCCCAGAGACTCGCGATGCCCGCGGCGATGCAGGCAAACGGGTTCGCCCCGGACGACGCGGCCATGCGCACGGTAGAGGTCGAGGCGTTCTGCTCGTGATCCGCGTGCAGGATCAGAATCCTGTCCATGGCTCGGACCTGGACCGGGTCCACCACGAAATCCCTGTTCGGCATGCCAAACAGCATCTGCATGAAATTGCCTGCGTAATCGTACTCGTTGCGCGGATAGCGCTGCGGGCGCCCGGTACTATAGGTATAGCTTGCCGCCGCGATGGTCGGCATCTTGGCGACGAGCCGGATGGCAGCATTTATGCGCTGCTGCGGATCGCGGATGTCCATATCGTCGTGATAGAAGGCGGACAGGGCCCCCACGACACCCACCATGACCGCCATCGGATGTGCGTCGCGCCGGAAACCGCGGTAGAAGCTGATCACCTGCTCGTGCAGCAAATTGTGCTGGCACACCGAGTCGCGAAACGCCGTCCCCTCGGCCGCCGACGGCAGCTCTCCGAACATCAGGAGATAGGCGACCTCCAGAAAGCGGCTCTTTTCAGCGAGTTGCTCGATCGGATAGCCGCGATAGGCGAGGATGCCGGCATCGCCGTCCACGAAGGTGATGGCACTCTTGCAGGATGCCGTCGAACGATAACCGGGGTCGTAGGCCAGAATTCCGTGGCGCCCATAGAGCGACTGGATATCCACGGCCTGCGGACCGAGCGTGCCCTCGAGGATGGGCAGGCTCGCATCTCCCGTCTCGTCCCCTATGACCGCGTTTACATATTTCGTCACAACCCCTCCTTACTTACGGGCATATAGCCACTTGATGACCCCGTCTTCGGCCCGGAACCCCCGCTCCGTATCGGCCGTCGGGTAATTCTCGAGCACCACGACGATATAGCGCCGGCCGCCGCGCTGCAGATAGCCCGCCAAGGTGTCTACGCCGTTGATCGTACCGGTCTTGCCATGAAGGTGCCCGACCACGGGCGACCCGAGGAAACGGTAACGCAAGGTCCCGTCGATCCCCGCTATGGGTAAGGACGAGACGTACTCGGGCATATAGCGGCCATTATAGGCGTAACGGAGTATTCGTCCCACTTCGGCGGCCGTGATCCGTTCGGAGCGCGATAGCCCGACACCGTTGCGCAGCACGAGTTGCGGGAGACGCAGATCGTGCTGCGCAAGCCACGCGCGCATGACGGCAAGCCCCTTCGCGGTGGTCCCGGGCAGCCCCTCCTTGACCGCTCCGAGCGTCATGACGAGCAGCCGGCCCATGACGTTATTACTGTACTTGTCCACGCTGCGCAGGACGTCGGCAAGCGGCCGGGAGTGGACGTCGTACAACAGCCGCGCCCCGGGCGGCAGCCGGCCCGTCTTGAAGCCGCCACGCAAGATCCCACCCTGCTCACGCCAGAGCTCAGCGAAGACCCCCGACACATAGCGGCGATCACTGTCGGTCACACGATAGAGGTGCTGAAGCCCGCAGGCGCGCGGATAGCGTCCCTGAAAGATGGCGAGATTGCCCCAGTCTTTGTGCGCGATACGCAGATGGACATGGGCGCGCCAGTCGCCGCAAGCCCCGCCCGCGAGCCGCAAGTCGTTGACCACGCGCAGGGTCGTAGGATACGGGTCGGGCAGAATGCGGACCTTGGAGGCATCCGGCAGAAACCGGAAATCCACCGCCTGGAAATTGACCAGCAACGCCTGCGGACGCACGTTATAGGTCCGGTCGCGCAGACCGTCAAAGGCCCCCCGTTGCGTCCGCGGGGCATGCAAATAATGCTGATCGAGCACGACATTGCCTTCGATCTTGCGTATGCCGAGCCTGCGCAATCCATGCAATAGGTCCCAGAACGACTTCGTGATGAGATACGGATCCCCTTCTCCACGCAGATAGAGATTGCCGCGGAGCACGCCGTGAACAATGGGGCCGCCTGCGTAGGCGCCCGTCCGCCAGGTATAGGCGGGCCCAAGCGCATACAGGCTCACGAGCGCTGTGACGAGCTTCATGACCGAGGCCGGGTCGCGCGCCGTGTGCGCCCGGTAGGCGAGGATGGGCCTGCGGGCGTGGATACGCTGCAGATAAATGCTGATGCCGTCCAGGGGCACATGCTCGCGGGCAAAAAGCTCGCGCAAGGGTAAGGGCAGGCGATCGGCTAACACGAGCCCCGGCGCCAGGAACATACCAAGCCCCATAATCGGGAGCCAAAGCCTCTTTTTCATGGGCTCCTCGCAAGGACGGGGGCCGCCCCATCACTACACGGCGCACAAATGCACTCGCGGGCGTCCGGCGGGGCTTTTGCGCCCCCCAAGGTCCACGTGGGGTGACGCCTCAATGTCCCGACCGCCTTGTTGGCGGGCAAGCAGGTCGCGATCCGGGATCTCAATGGCTTGGGCATACGATTCGAGGTCTTCGGCTGTGATCGAGGATAGGTGGCGGGCCTAGTATGGCGCCTCACCCCTGAGCCTGCAAACGGGGCCGGACCGCCGCGTCCGTGGCCCCGACACCCGTCAAAGGTTATAATGGCTCTATACCAAGGAAGGAGTCGTCGTGCGTGCCAAAACCTTCGGGCCATAATGCGGTACATTTTCCCCGCGATCACGACCGATCGCGGTATATCGAGTCCGTGCTCCGGCAATCGACGACGCGCGACCAAAGAATCGCGCCTGTGGCGGCGTGAAGGTACTGGATCACACAAAACCCTTGGAGCGGTTTTGGGAGATGCTGGCGGCCGCTCCCGAGCGCCTTCTGGCCTTGGATTACGATGGCACCCTTGCGCCATTTACTGCCCATCGTAACGATGCGGCGCTCTATCCCGGGATTGCCCAGTTACTCATCGACGTGCAACGCCAAGGGACCCATATCGCCTTCGTTACCGGCCGGCCCGCCCAGGAACTCGCCGAGCGCCTGCCGCTCTCCGCCGTGGAAATATTCGGGGCCCATGGACAAGAACACCTTGCGACGACCGGCACGCTGACCCGCGCGCCCCTGCCGCAAGAGGCACGGAAATGGCTCGACGAGGCGGCCGGGCTCATAACCGGCACCGGTTTTGAACGAGCGCTCGAGCGCAAATACGGGACCGTGGCGATCCATTGGCGGCGCGAGGACCAAGACGGCCGGGCGCGGCTTACGGCCCTCGCCGCAGACCTCGCGAGAACGCTGCCCGCGGACCTCCATGGACTCGCTTTCGACGGCGGCTATGAATTCCGAGCGCGCGGTCGGGACAAAGGCACGGCGATCGCAGAGCTTTCCGCCCGGCACCCCCGTGCCCTCATGGCGTATCTCGGCGATGACCTCACTGACGAAGATGCCTTCGCCGCCCTCCCGCAAGACGGACTTGCCGTCCTTGTGCGCGCTGAGCCGCGACCGTCGCGCGCCCACTTATGGCTACGCCCACCGGACGAGCTTCGCAGCTTTCTCGGAACGTGGATGGGGGTGGCGCGATGATGACCACACGCAACTGGGACGCCGCCGTCGCGCAGCTTGCGCTCTACCACTTTTCAGGACACTCGGCACTCTCATGGCTGGCGGCCGGCCTGCTTTTCGTCGCGGCCTTCGCGGTCCTGAAGACGGCCGTACACGTGAGCCGAAAAGCCTTGCGGATGGCGGGGCGTCATCGGATCGGATGGCCTTTGCTCCTCGAGCGCGCAGTGAGCAAGACAAGCTCCTGGTTTCTCGCCACCCTGGCCTTCGTCGCTGCCTCGGAGCGCCTGAGCCTGCCGGCCCTGACGCGCACGAGAATCGACGATGTCGGTGCCACGGCCTTGTTCATCCAGGCCGCCCTCTGGGGGCACGCGTTCATAAGGGCCAGTACCGATCACTATCGGACCAGGACCGGCGACGGCGAACGGGTGACTGTCGTAGTCGCGCTCGGGCTCATTGCGACGATCATCCTTTGGATCGTCATTACGCTCGCGGCCTTGAACAATCTCGGCGTGAACGTCACGGCCCTGCTTGCAGGGTTTGGCGTGGGCGGCGTCGCGTTCGCGCTCGCGGTACAAACGACACTCGCCGATTTCCTCGCGTCCTTGTCCATCCTGTTCGATAAACCGTTCGTCCTGGGCGATTACATCGCCATAGACGCCTTCGCGGGCACCGTCGAGCATATCGGGCTCAAAACGACCCATTTGCGCAGCGCGACAGGCGAGCAGATCATCATCGCCAATTCCGATCTGGTGAAGAGCCGGGTGCGTAACTACAAGCGGATGCGCGACCGCACGCTGACGTTTACACTCTACCTTACTTATGAAAACAGGCACGAGACGTTGGCGCGAGCGACCGAGGTCGCGGAAGACGTCATAAAGAATGACGGCCGCGTCCGGTTTCTGCGTGGCTACTTTAAGGATTACCAACCCCAGGGACTTGTCTTCGAGGTGGCGTACGTGGTGCATGAGGACTATGCCGGCGTCTACATGGATGTTCAGCACGCCATCAATTTGGCCCTATTCCGCGCTTTCCATGACCATGGCATCGAATTCGCCCGGCAAGGAACGGTCAATATCCGATACACGCCTTCAGGGACGGCCGAGGAGCCCCAATGAACGACATGACGCACGGCAGCAGCCGACTCGTCGTCGTATCCAACCGCTTACCCATCGTCGTAAAACCGGTCGACGGTCAGTGGACGTTCACGCCCGGGTCCGGCGGACTCGTGAGTGCGCTTGCGCCCGTGCTGCGCAACCGGGGTGGCATATGGATCGGATGGCCCGGTACGTCCGAGGCTGACCCCGCGACGCTGTCTGACCTCCTGCGAGAGGCGACTCGCCATTCAGGGTATACCTTGAAGCCGGTGGCGCTCGACCAGAAGGACAAGGAAGATTTCTACTACGGCTTCGCGAACGAAGTCATCTGGCCGCTCTTCCATGATCTACAGTCGCATTGTAATTTCGCGCCACGCTACTGGGAGGCCTACACCCGGATCAACCGTCGGTTCGCTGACGTCATCATACAAAACACACATCCCGGGGACTTCATCTGGATACACGACTACCATCTGATGAATGTGGGCCAGGAACTGCGCGCCCAGGGTGTTGGAGCGCGAACGGGATTTTTTCTCCATATCCCCTTCCCGCCACTCGACATCTATATGAAGCTCCCATGGCGCTTTCCGCTCCTGCGCGCGCTCCTCGAATACGACTTGATCGGCTTTCAGACCCTGCGCGACCGTCGCAATTTCCTTCAGTGCGTGCGCCTCGTAGCCCCTGATATGTCAGTCACGGGCAAAGGACAGGTCATCACACTGCGAGCCGGTAACCGGGAGCTGCGGGTCGGCACCTTCCCCATCGGCATCGACTACCAGGAGTTCGCCCGCGGGAGCAAGGCCGAGCCCGTCATTCGCAAGGCCCGCGAGCTTCACGAGGACCTGCCCGGTCGCCAGGTCATTCTGGGCGTGGACCGCCTCGACTACACGAAAGGCATCTGTCATAGGTTCGAGGCATTTCGCAACGCCCTCCAACGCTTCCCCGAACTGCACCACCGCACTACCTTGGTCCAGGTCGTTGTGCCAAGTCGCGAGGATATCCCGAAGTATCACGCCTTGAAGATGGAGATGGAGCGGCTCGTAGGTGAAATCAACGGCCAGTTCACGCAATCGGGATGGGTCCCCATCCACTACATCTTCCGGAGCTTGAGCCGCCTTGAGCTTCTCGCCTATTACCGGGCTTGCGAGATCGCCTTGATCACCCCGCTCAAGGACGGCATGAACCTCGTCGCAAAGGAATTTTGCGCGGCGACGCCGGTTAACAACAGTGTCTTGATACTCTCCGAGTTCGCAGGCGCGGCCTCTCAACTGCAAAAAGGCGCCCTGCTCGTAAACCCCTACAATGTCGAAGAAGTTGCGGAGACCATACAGCGCGCCATCGCCATGGGCCCGGGAGAGCGGCGGGCGCGCATGCATAAACTGAAGCGCTTCGTACGCGAGTATGACATTTTCTGGTGGGTGGACGCCTTCCTGCGAGCGGCCATAGCCAAGGATCTGAGCAACTTCCCGGTGCCCGAGGAGTACGTCCCCCACATGGAGACGATTTCGCTCTAACGACGAGCGGCCAGCAGGCTTGCGATCACGAACAGCAGAGGATGGCTGCGGGACGCGACGCGGAGCCATTGCGGCATGTCAAGATTGTGGACCTTCGCGGACCCCGCTAGACTGCGCCCATGAAGATTCTGGACGGTCTCAACGATCAGCAGCGCGAGGCCGTGCAACTCATCCATGGCCCACTGCTCGTGTTGGCCGGCGCAGGTAGCGGCAAGACCACCGTCATCGCCCGCAAGATCGCCCACCTCGTAACACAGGGTGGCTATGACGCCGCGCACATCGCCGCGGTCACATTCACCAACAAGGCGGCACGCGAGATGCGCAGCCGCGCATCGGCGCTGCTCCCAGCGCACGCCCGCCGCGGCCTGAGCGTCCTCACCTTCCACGCCCTCGGCCTCAAAATCATACGCGAGGAGACCGAGGCGCTCGGCCTACGCCGCGGATTCACGCTCCTCGATCCGCGTGACGCTGACGCGCTTGTGAAGGAACTTTGCCGCGAGCGCCTGCGCACGGACAAGCCACCGGAGGATGTGGCACAGCGCATTCGCGCCTGGAAAGACGCGGCGATAACGCCGCAGCTTGCAGCCCAGGAGTCGCCCGACGAGGGCGCGGTGTATGCGGACTATATCGAGCGCCTGCGCGCCTATAACGCCATAGACCTGGATGATCTGATCCTGCTTCCGGCACGACTCTTGAGCGACGATGCGGATGCCCGCACCCGCTGGCGCGAGCGCCTGCGCTACCTCCTCGTGGACGAGTATCAGGACACCAACGATGGGCAATATCGCCTGGCGCGCGCCCTGGCCGACCAGGCCTTCACCGCGGTGGGCGACGACGACCAGTCGGTCTATTCATGGCGCGGGGCGCGCCCTGAAAATCTTGCGCGGCTTGCGCGCGACTGCCCGAATCTCACAGTCATCAAGCTCGAGCAAAATTATCGCTCGACCGGGCGGATATTGAAGGCCGCCAATGCGGTGATCGGAAACAACCCCCATCTGTTCCCAAAGAAACTCTGGAGCGCCTTTGGCTTCGGCGACCCTCTGAAGGTCCTTGTGGCAGACGATGAAGAACACGAGGCCATACGCGTCGTGACCGCGCTCTTGCATGACAAGTTCGTCCGCAAGGCCGAGTTCGGCGATTACGCCATCCTTTATCGCAGCAATCACCAGGCGCGGCCGCTCGAACAGGTTCTACGCGAGCACCGCGTGCCCTACTTCCTGAGCGGGGGGACCTCGTTTTTTGATCGTGTCGAGGTGCGTGACGCGGTCGCCTATCTGCGCCTCATCCACAACCCATCCGACGATGCCGCTTTCCTGCGGGTCTGCAACGTCCCCAAACGCGAGATCGGCCCCTCGACCGTCGAAAGGCTGCGCGACTACGCGCACCGCCGCGGCCAATCCCTGCTGCGCTGTTGTCGCGAACTCGGGCTTGCGCAATATGTGGCCGCACCGCAGGCCGCCGCCCTGAATCGCTTCGCCGTCCTGATAGAGACCTTGAGCAGCAAGGCACAGGCGACCACACCCGGCGCCTTGCTGCGCGAGGCCTTGGGCGAGATCGGCTACGAGGAGCATCTCTTGCACGCGGCCGACGACAAACGTGCCGGCCGGCGGCGTATCGAACTTCTGGAAGAATTTCTGGCGTGGGTCGACCGCCTGGGTCAAGAGACGGGGGGTCAGGGACTCGATGAGGTGGTCTCACAACTGATTCTAAATGGCATGGGCGACCGCGAGCGTGAGCCTGACGGCAAAAGTGTTCGCCTCATGACCCTGCATGCCGCCAAGGGCCTGGAGTTTCCCCATGTATTCCTGCTTGGTCTTGAGGAGGATATCCTCCCGCATCGGGCCAGTCTCGCCGAGGCCGGCGTGGAAGAAGAGCGGCGGCTCACCTATGTCGGCATGACGCGCGCGCGCCAGACGCTCACCCTGAGCTACGCCCGGCGGCGACGAAAACAGGGGGCGCCGCAGGAGACAAGTCCCAGTCGTTTCCTGGCCGAGATCCCGCCCGAAGACCTGCTCTGGGACGGGCGCGAAGAAAAAGCCCCAGCGGAGCGCCTAGCGCACGGGGAATCCCACCTGAAGGGCCTGCGCGGCCTTCTCGGACAGGGATCCTGACAATAGATCCTCTTCGCCGCACCCTTCGGCTCGATGCGCATTGCAGGCAACGGTGGCGTCCGTTACGCCTTTCCGCTACCCTAGCGACAGCCTTCGTGGGGATACTCGAGGGCAGGGTGACGAGATTTATGAGCAGGACGCTTCTTACCAAGGCACTCAAGCTTGCCTGTGTGCGATCGGAGCGCGGCGGCGCGCCGCTCGCGGTCATCCTTTTCAGCATCGACCGCTTCCGCCTCATCAACCACAGATTCGGATACGCCTTTGCGAACCGCGTCCTACGCCGCGTCTGCGGCACGGCGCGCGCAAGCCTCGGCCGTAACGCTGTCGTAGGCCGCTGGGGCAATGACGAATTCCTCGGCATTTTGCATGACTGCAACCCTCGCCAGGCACGCTCTGCGGCAAAGGCGCTGAACGAAGCCATCTCCGGACTTGTCATCGCCGCCGACCAAAACGTCCTCAACGTCACCGTAAGCATCGGGATTGCGTGCGTCCCCCAGGATGGGGCCGCTCCGCAAGAGATCATGAACGTCCTCGACGAGGCCCTCTACGAAGCGAAACGCCGCGGGCGCGAACGCATTGTGGCGGCCGAGCATCTCGAGCGGCGCATATTCCGGATGGGCGCGGTCCTGGAGACTGCGCTGCGCGAAAATCGTGTCGTACCCGCCTACCAGCCCATCGTCGACCTCCGCACGAGCCGGGTGGTGGCCGAGGAGGCCTTGGCCCGCATCGTGACAGCGGACGGGAAGGTGCTGGCCGCCGACGAATTCATCGAAGCCGCCGGACAATTCCGCCTGACCTACAAGATCGACTGGACCGTGCTGCTCTCGGCGCTCACCAGACGCCAGACCCACGACGACGATATCGTCCATTTCGTCAATGTATCCGGGGACCTGCTTCGCTACCCGCGCCTGCTCATGGAGCTCCTGGCCTCCGCCAAAACAAGCTTCCCGCGCAAGGGAGCAGCGGATGTCAAGCCGCTCGTCATCGAGGTCACTGAGCGCGAACTCCTTGAGAACATGGACATGACGCGCGAACGCCTCGCCCCCTTTGTCGATTTCGGGGTCCAGCTTGCACTCGACGACTTCGGCAGTGGCTACTCCTCCTTCCAATATCTGGCCGATCTACCCATATCCTTCCTCAAAATCGATGGCCGCCTCATCTCGCGCATAGCGGAACCCCGCGTCCTTTCCATCGTGCGCGGCATCCGCGCCGTCGCCGCCGACCTCGGCATCACGACCCTTGCCGAATATGTGGAGACGCCCCAGCAGGTCGAGCTTTTGCGTGATGTGGGCATCGATTGGGCCCAGGGACACTTCTTTGGGCCCGCGGCCCTTGATCAATCCGTGGCTGACCACAGGCGCGCGCTCAGCATCAACTGGGCGGATGGTTATTACTACCAAAAAGACGTTCCGCTGCGCACGCCCTGAAGGCGCGCCCAGGCAACACGCCCCAGGCACGTGCCGCCTTCGACACGGAAACGCGGATACCTCATCGCCAATAAGTTGAGTTAGACGTGCACGTGCCCGCTTGGCGCGATGCACCCATGTAAGTCTGCCGCCCCGACCCGGCGGCCTACCCGCCGGACTGCGATCGACAGGTCGGCGTCGCCGCGGGCCGCCCTGACTTCGCCCGCGAAGACGCCAGCAAAGCATACAAATCGGGGAGGTGGGCGCGAGCGACGGCGCGGCCGGCGGCGATCGCGGCACGGGCCTTGTAGAACTCGAACGGCCCGATACGGTCGACGTCAGGCAGGAGATAGAGGGCCGGGCGGCTCGCAAGCAAGCGGAGCTGGACGACTTGGGCTTGGGCGATATTCACGGCCTGCGCAAGGACTGAGCGCGCGCGCCATTGCAGGGGCCGGACACCCGCCGGTTCCGTAAGCTGTTCCTCCAACCACTCACGTACCGGTCTTGCCCGGCGCGCCCACGGCTGGTCAAGCAAGGCACGCAGCTGTGACCGCCAGCTCGCCGGCCGCGGGTCGATCGGCGCCGCTGAAAGCCCGCGTGCGCCCTGGTGGACGGCGATGGCTACGACCGGTCCGCCGAAGGTGTCAGCCGCCACGTCGAACGGTACCGGATTCACGACGCCGCCATCGATCAAGAGCCGATCCTCCCATGGATAGGGCGCCAAGAGTCCCGGGAGGGAAAGGCTGGCGCGCACCGCCCCGGCCGCCGAGCCCGAGCGCAACACGATTTGTTCACCGCTATGAAGGTCCGTCGCCACCGCCAGGAAGGGCAAGGCCAACTCTTCTATGGTCGCGCCCTCCAGATGGCCCTCGAGAAACGCCATAATCTTACGTCCGGAGCACACACCGCCCATGGCCGCGGCGTCGGGCAAAAAGAGCTGCAAGGTCTGCTTCCAGTCGACCCCGAGGGCCTCCTCCGTGAGCCGCACAGGATCCCCATAGCGCGCGTAGAGTGCACCGATCTCGGCGCCTATGCTGCAACCAGCGATCGCACGCACCGGCAAACCGTGCTCGGCCAATACCTCCAAGACGCCAATGTGCGCAAGACCCCGCGCCCCACCGGCGCCAAGGGCCAAGACCAGCCCCTCCCCCGTCGCCTCAGTCATAGCTCCTCCTTCTGCTATTTTAGCCGACCTGATCGCATTTCACAGGACGCGTGAGAACGCATGCGCTACCCTGAATATCTGATATAATAAGCAAAAAGCTTTCCATCCCGCGTCCATCCGGCAAAAGACCCACTAAGGAAGCTATGGATTCGAAGCCGCTCTTATCTGAATATTTCGCGAAACTCCCCAACTCTCCGGACGCGTTTCCGTTCTTCTATCGGAGGCTCGTCGGCCTGCGCTTTCCGATCGAGGTGGCTGAGATCCTGGAGATGCGCTACTTGTGCCACCAGGCCATAGACCAAAGCGGCCGCGACGATAGGGAATACGAATGGGATGAGTTCGCAGCCAGCCGCATGGCGGACATGGAGCATGTCGGCGTGCAGAAACCAACTCACCGCGAACGCCTCTCGCGACTGCTGCTTTTGCTGAAGGACTACTACGCGCTGCACAAGAGCGGGTCAACGGCCGCCGAAGACGAAGTACGTCGGGCCTTGGCGGACAACCGCTTCGCCCAGGAACGATCGAAGTCGTACGGAAAGGTCGCCGCCGTCGCCGCGCTGGTCGCTACCTTAAGTTCCATTCTTCTCAGCCCACCGGCCGTACTCATGCAGGGCATTGCCATCCTTCTTGGCTACCTGTCCCTTGATTCTTTTTATGGTCTTTCGGTTCTGCGCCGCGAGGAACGCCGCCTGAACGCGCAGCTTTCCGAGGTCCTGAGGCGCCGGGTGCGCACTGTCAATTGGCGGGCGGTCGTGCGACAGACGGGCGCCATACTGGGCTATACCACGCCCGTGGGCGGCGAGGCCTTCCGCCTCGAACAGGAGCACGAACTCCCCGACCTCGTCGAAATCAACAGCCCCTGATCGGAGTCAGCCGCGCGGATGATGGCGAGCGTGTACCGCCTTCAGTCGCTCGCGAGCGACATGCGTATAAATCTGTGTTGTCGACAGGTCGGCGTGACCGAGAAGGAGCTGAACCACGCGCAGATCTGCGCCGTGATTGATGAGGTGGGTGGCGAAGGCATGACGTACGGTATGGGGTGATAGCGGCGTTTTCACGCAGGCCTTGGCCGCATAGCGCTTGATGTTGTGCCAGAAGGCCTGCCGCGTCATGGGCGCTCCCCGTCGCGTCAGAAAAATTGCCGCATGCGTGGCGCCCGCCAGGAAAATGGGGCGGGTATCGATCAGATAGCGCGTGAGTACCGCCTGCGCCTCCTCCCCTAAAGGCACGAGCCGTTCCCGCCCCCCTTTGCCCACGACGCGAACGATCCCCGCCTGGCAATCCACTTCGGTGAGCCGCAGGCCCACGAGTTCCGACACCCGCAGACCGGTCGCATAGAGCACCTCGAGCATCGCCCGGTCCCGTCGTGCCTCCGGCGTTTCGTCCCCTGGCGCGGCCAGGAGCCGCTCGACATCCTCTTCACTCAATGATTTCGGGAGGCTCATCCCTAGGCGTGGACCTTCGACACCTTCGGTCGGGTCCTCGGATAGCACACCGCGGGCGAGCAGGTATTGATAGAAACGGCGCAGCGTCGAGAGTCGTCGCGCACTGGTGCGCGGTCTTCGACCCGCCAAGACCTCGGCCGCCAGATAGCCGGTCACGTCGGTACGCCCGACCCCGGCTAGGCTGCGGCCGCCCCGATAGCGGACAAACGCCTCCATATCCCGCCTGTAGCTATCGAGGGTATGAGGGCGGAGACGGGATTCCGTCAGCAGGCAATCAAGGAAATCCTCGATCAGGGGGGCGTCCGACAAGCCTTCGGCCATCGCGTCGTCCGCCCACCCAAGGAGCCTTAAACGCGCTCGCGGATGCGGGCGGCTTTACCGGTCAATTCACGCAGGTAATACAGCTTCGCGCGGCGCACGACGCCCCGGCGTTTCACTTCGATATTGGCGATGTTGGGGCTGTGTAAGGGGAACACGCGCTCCACGCCCTCGCCGTAGGACATCTTGCGGACCGTGAACGACGAGTTTATGCCACGGTTCTTGCGCGCGATGACCACGCCCTCGAAGGCCTGCAGGCGCTCGCGCTCGCCCTCCACGACCTTCACTTGCACCGAAACCGTGTCGCCGGGACCGAACTGTGGGACATCCTGCTTCAGGAATCCGCTTTCCAGTTCTTTAATAATATTACTCATAGCCTCAACCCCTATATTCCTGTTTAAATTCTTCTAAAAGCCGTTGCTGCTCGGCATCCAACTCTTGCCCATCCAAAAGATCCGGCCGCCGCACCCACGTCCGCCCTAAAGACTCCCGCAAACGCCACATGCGAATCCGCGCATGATCGCCCGACAACAACACCTCCGGCACCCGCTGCCCGCGCCAGTCCTCAGGTCGCGTGTAATGCGGGTAATCAAGCAATCCCGCGACGAAGGAATCCTCCCGCGCTGAATCTTCATGCCCCAAGGCTCCGGGCAACTGCCGAACAACCGCATCGATCAGCACCGCCGCCGCCGCCTCACCACCGGAGAGCACATAATCCCCGATCGACCATTCCTCGTCCACGGTTTCCCGCATCACGCGTTCATCGACGCCCTCGTAGCGCCCGGCCAGCAATATGAGGCCAGGTCGCGCCGCAAGCTCCATGACCGCCGCATGGTCGAGCGGTCGGCCAGCCGGCGACAAATAGAGTACGGGTGCGGAATGGCGCGCACCCTTGGCCGCATCGACCGCCTGCACGACAGGCTCGGCCATCAAAACCATTCCCGGACCCCCACCATAGGGCCGGTCATCGACGGTCCGCCGCCTGTCTTGCGCAAAGTCCCGCAAATTCCAGAAACGCAACGTCACGATGCCAAGCTGCTGCGCCCGCCCCACGATACCGCAGTCACAGAACCCGCGCACCGCCTCCGGAAACAGCCCTATGACATCAATTTCCACCTGACACCCTCCCCGGCCGGCCTAAGGACCGGAGATTCCTTCGGCGCCCATTGCCGGGATGAGTCGCTTCGACGGGTTCTCGCTGCTCGCAAGCTCAGGACATCGCTCGCCCAAAAGCCCGCGCGATCTGTGGCGCTGGCGCACGGGACATCCCCCGCCCTGAGCTTGATAGTATAAGTTGAGCCAATAAGCACTGACAACAAGGCGATATTCGGCATGGACGGCCCGGCATATTCAAAAGGTGGACTCAGCGCGGGCGCTACAACCACCAGAAAGCGTCGCCTGAATCGTTCCCCACCCCAAAGCAGCGGGACTTACCGCCCGCTGCATCAAAAGTCCGGGTCCCAATCCACGACGATGCGCCCCTGATCCTTGTCGATCCGGAGAACAACGGCCGGAATATACGGGATGAGCCGTTCGCGATCAGCTCCGCGGACGACGAGAACATCGTTGGCGCCGGTCTCTAGGAGCTGATGGACCGTCCCCAACGCTACGTCTCCGACCGTCTGGACCGCCAAGCCCAGCAATTCGCCCCAGTAATACTCACCTGCGGGAAGCTCGGGCAAGGCCGAGACGGGGACATCTATGAGGGCACCAGTCCACTGCTCGGCCTCATCCCTCCCGGGGCACTCAGCGACCTGCACGATGAGGCCTTTGCCATGGATCTGACTCTCGACCACCGTCAGTGCTTCCATTGCACCGGACCTACGGCGGACGCGCCAAGGCTGGTACTCCAGGACCGCCTCTGGCCGGGTTGTATAGGGGTGGATGCGCAACCATCCCTTAATACCATATGCCCCTACCACGCGACCCACCTCAATCCAGTCCCGGGCCACCGGATCAGGCATGACGTCAGGAGGCGGTCTTGAGCAGCCCCGCAACCCGCTCCGAAGCTTGGGCGCCCCGCTCCAGCCAATACTGCACCCGCTCGCGATCGACGCGTAGCCGTTCCTCCGCACCGCTTGCCACCGGATTGAAAAACCCGACCCGTTCGATAAAGGCGCCGCTCGCCGCGCGACGCTTGTCCGCCACGACGATCGAATAGAAAGGCCGCTTGTTGGCGCCACGACGGGCCAAGCGTATCGTTACCATATTACCCCCAATGAAACGCCCTTTAAGGCGCAGAAAGCCGGGGAGTTTACCCGGATGAGACAAGAAAAGGAATCCTATCGTCCGCCGCGACGCGCCTTCATGAGCGCCCGGCGCTTTTGCCAGAACGCGTCGCGAACGAAGCTGTACTCATGGCCGCCCGAGGCAAGCCGCATAAGAAGCCCCTGATGGAGGTAGTGTGACCGTGTATCGACGAGCTGGGCCCCAAAGGCGCCCCACATCGCCGAAGGATCACTCAAATAGGTGGGCGGGTCGGTGAAGCTGTCGAAACCGAGCCCGACGGCATCGCGGACATCGCTTGGCCCAAAGAGCGGCAATACGATGTAGGGCCCGCTTTGTATGCCCCACGCCCCCAAGGTCTCGCCGAAGCCCGCGCTACGGGCCCGCAACCCCATCGGCGTCGCGACATCGATCAGACCCAGAACACCCAAGGTCGAATTCACGACAAAGCGCGCGGTCTCAAGAAAGGCTGGACGGACACGGCCTTGCAGCGATTCATTGACGATTACCTTGATGTCCTCCAAGTTGGAAAAGAAATCGCTCACGCCACGCCGCAAGGGCAGCGGAGTAAGTCCCACATAGGCCTCAGCGGTCGGCTTCAGCAACACGCGATCCAGTCGCTGATTGAAAACGAAAATCTTCCTGTTTACGGGCTTGAAGGGATCATCCGCACCGTGCGTCGGCCGCGTCGCCGTAGTCGCGCACCCCCCCAGGAACATGGCCCCCGCCACGACCGCCATTGCCCGTCTCCCCACCATTACGTCTCCTTCACTCGCCTGCGATCACGGTAACGCGCTTCCGACCCCGACGCCCGAAAGACGACCCTGCGCGACAGCATGCCCGTAAGATACATGCGTCGCAAACGGGCTTCGTACGGCAGGTCGTCTTCGCGTGTTCCACGATGAGCGCGTGGTATTCATTATAGAGGGCCGCATCCCGTGGCAAGGCGCGCTCAAACCGGGCCCTCAAGCCTTCATATGTCTCCTGGCCGCGTACGAAACCAAGCCGCGCGAAGAGTCGGCGAGTATAGGCATCAATGACAAAGACGGGACGCCCAAATGCGTAGAGAACAATGTCATCAGCAGTCTCCGGACCCACGCCGTGGACACCGAGGAGCGCCGTCCGCAACGCCCGCGTCTCCATCCGGTGCAGTGTCTCCAACCCCCCTCGATCGACAACCCATTGGCACAAAGCCCGAAGCCTGCGCTCCTTCACGTTATAGTAACCTGCCGGACGCAGCGCATCCGCCAAAACGTCCACCGGCAAAGCCACTATAGCCCGCGGCTCCAATACCACCACCCCCCTCAACCGATCGAGGGCCCGTTCGACATTGGTCCACGAGGTATTCTGGGTCAGGACCGCTCCCACCATGACCTCAAACGGGGTATCGGCAGGCCACCAATGCCGCGGCCCGTAATGAGCAAGAAGATCGCGGTAGACCGAGACGAGATCGCGGGCCTTCACCGGGTCTTTTGCGGGGCAGACAAACCCGCGGCGGCGTAAAGTCCGGTCACCGCCGGTGCAGAGAGGGCGCGACTGCAGCCGGGCCGTAGGGTCCGAGGGAGGTCCACAGGGCCATAGGCCACGCGAATCAGGCGGCTTACGACAAGGCCCACCGCCGCAAACAAACGCCGAACCTCACGTTTACGCCCCTCCATAATACTCACTTGATACCAATGATTGGCGCCGTCGCCCCCCGCGTCTTGCATTTCCGTGAAACGTGCCGGCCCGTCCTCCAGGACAACGCCTTGGATCAGCTGATCAAGGGCGTCTGGGTTCGCGCGGCCTAGGACCCGTACCGCGTAACGCCGCACGATTTCGGTCGAGGGGTGCATGAGCCGAGCCGCAAGCTCCCCGTCGGTCGTAAACAACATGAGGCCCGATGAATTGACGTCCAGGCGACCGACCGCCACCCATCGCCCTTGTCGAATGGGAGGGAGTTTATCAAACACGAGTGGCCGCCCTTTGGGGTCGCTGCGCGTACACATCTCTCCGGCCATCTTGTGATACATAAGAACACGGCTTGGAGGTGGCGGCTTATGTCCCAAGCGCCAGCCATCAACCACGATCTCCTCGCCGGGGTTGACACGCTCCCCCAAGGTGGCGACACGCCCGCCCACTCTCACTCGCCCGGCGAGAATGACGCGTTCCATCTCGCGCCGCGAACCAAGCCCTCGCTGCGCGAGAACCTTTTGCAGCTTTTCACTCACCGCGCAGCCTCCGACCTGTCGCCCTCGGTGTCGGTAGCCTCGGTGTCGGTAGCCTCGGTGTCGGTAGCCTCGGTGTCGGTAGCCTCGCCTGAAGCGCTTATCGCTTGATCGCCCAACCCGGCCCCCTGTCCGGCCTGATCCACCGCAACTACGCGCAGCTCGCTCAAGGGGGGCAAATCCCCTAATGACGTGAGATTAAAGTGCTCCAGAAATGCTCGTGTCGTCCCATATAAGGCCGGCCTGCCTGGAACCTCTTTCGTTCCCACCTGGCGAATCCATTCGCGCGAGAGCAACGTCTTTATGATCTCCGAACTGACCGCCACGCCGCGGATAGCCTCAATCTCCCCTCGGGTCGTGGGTTGGCGGTAAGCGATAATCGCGAGGGTTTCGAGAACGGCGCGCGAATAACGCGCAGGCCGCTCGGCAAACAGGCGGTTGAGCCATGGCGCATATTCCGCGCGCGTCTGCAGCCGATAGGCGCGATCTATGCACTGAAGCTCCAACGGTCCCTCGGCACACGCGGCGCGAATCTCCCCCAGGGCCTCGAGAAGTGCCGCGCGCTCCGGCTGCGCCTCGTCAGCGAATAGTGACCCCAAACGCTCCAATGTGAGCGGCTCCCCCGCAACGAGCAAGGCAGCTTGCACGATATCTCGAATGCGGATGTCGCTCATGCGGCGGCTTTTAAATGAATCGGGGCAAAGGGTTCGTTCTGGACGAGCATAATGAGTGACTCTCTAACCAGCTCGAGGATTGCGAGAAACGTCACGACCACCCCCCGCTTCCCCTCGCCGGCCTCAAACAATCTCGTAAACTCTGTGAAACCGTCCGAGCGAACCTTTTCGAGGACATTCGTCATTCGCTCTCTGACCGACAACGGTTCACGCATGATGCGGTGATGAGCAAAGGCCTTCTCCCGCTGCAAAACGACGCGTAGCGCGCTCAAGAGGTCATCCAGAGAAACCGTCGGGGGCGGACGCTCCAGACTGCGGGCTTCCATCGGGATCTCGGGCAAAAACAGCTCACGTCCCACGCGTACCCTCTTATCGAGATTCTCGCACGCGGCCTGGTAGCGCTCGTACTCAAGAAGCCTGCGCACGAGCTCGGCGCGCGGATCGGCCTCTTCCTCCGGACTGGACACGGGCCGGGGAAGCAACATACGTGATTTTATCTCCGCCAACATCGCTGCCATGACGAGATAATCGGCGGCGAGCTCGAGCTTTATCGCCTTCATGATCTCCACATAGACCATGTACTGGCGAGTCACCTCCGCTATCGGGATGTCGAGCACGTCGATATTATCGCGGCGGATCAGGTAGAGAAGGAGATCCAGAGGACCCGCGAACTCCTCCAGTATCACTTCCAGTGCGTCAGGAGGGATATAAAGGTCGTCGGGGATCTTGGACCACTCCTCGCCACGGACCAGGACCGCACTCATTTCCTCACTCCCACGCAAGCCCCATGGCGCGCCGCACATCCTCCAGCGTCTCGTCGGCCGCCTCGCGAGCGCGACGGGCACCTTCGGCCAGGACTGTTCGTATCCGACCAGTGTCTCCCTCAAGGTCGCGGGCCCGCTCCCTGATGGGCGCAAGCTCGGCCACCATGGCATCTATGATCGGCTGCTTGCACTGCAGGCAGCCGATCCCGGCTGTGGTGCAGCCCTCCCGGGCCCAGGCCTTGGTATCCTCCGAGGAATACACTTCATGGAAGGGCCAGACGGGGCAAAGATCCGGATTCCCCGCATCCGTCCGCCGCTTGCGGGCCGGGTCGGTCGGCATCGTCTTGATCTTCTTCGCGAGAACATCCGGCTCTTCCCGCAGCCCTATAACATTTCCGTACGACTTCGACATCTTTTGCCCATCCAGCCCGGGCATACGCGATTGCGGAGTAAGCAAGGCCTGCGGCTCCATAAGGATCAAGCGACCGTGGCCCTCCAGGTAGCCCAGGAGACGCTCCTTGTCACCCATGGTCATATTCGCCTGGCGTTCCACGAGGGCGCGCGCCGTCTCCAAGGCCTCTTTATCGCCCCGCTCCAGGTAGGCCTCGCGCAGTTCCTTGTAGGCCTTGGCGGCCTTGCGACCCATGATGCGTAGGGCCTCTTCGGCCTTTTCGAGAAAACCCGACTCTCGCCCATAGAGATGGTTGAATCGCCGCGCCACCTCCCGACAAAGTTCGACATGGGACACCTGGTCCTCGCCTACGGGCACGAAAGCCGCCCGGTATGCGAGGATGTCCGCACTTTGCAGGAGCGGATAGCCTAGGAAGCCGTAGGTCGCCAGATCCCGTTCCCGCAGCTTCTCTTGCTGGTCTTTGAACGTAGGGACGCGCTCCAGCCAACCAAGCGGTGTAATCATCGACAAGAGCAGATGAAGCTCCGCGTGCTGCGGGACATCGGACTGCACGAACAGTGTCGCGGTCTGCGAGTCGATCCCAACCGCGAGCCAATCGATGACCATATCGCGCACGCTCTGGGCGATGACCACGGGATCCTCGTAGTGGGTCGTCAGGGCATGCCAATCCGCGATAAAGAAAAAGCAATCGTACTCGTTCTGGAGCCGCACCCAATTCTTAAGGACGCCGTGATAATGTCCAAGGTGCAGGCGTCCAGTCGAACGCATACCGGACACGACGCGCGTAGCGGACGGGAAGACCGTGGACATCTAGCCTGCCTTACTGAGAGAGAACATGATTTTCTGGAGGATCGAGACGGGAGGGGCCAGGATCCATCCGAGCGCGCCCGTGCCGACCAGCAACAGCAATATCCACAGCCCGTAGGGCTCGATACGGCTGTAGCTCCAGGCCAAACGGTTCGGCAAGAGGCCCGTCACGATCCGGCTCCCGTCGAGGGGGGGCAAGGGTAGGAGATTCAGAACCATGAGGACGATGTTTATCCCAATTCCGGCCGCACCCATGAGCGCAAGCGGCGTCGCCGCCCAACCCCAAGCCGCCGGCAGATAGGCGGCAAGCCAGCGCACCAGCGCCCATAGGATCGCCATGAACAGGTTGGCACCCGGCCCCGCAAGCGCCACCAGGGCCATGTCCCGGCGCGGCTTGCGGAGATTCGACCACGTGATCGGCACGGGCTTCGCCCAACCGAATATAAACCCCGTCCCCATCAAGATCAAAAGCCCGGGGATCAGTACGGTTCCTATGGGGTCTATGTGCTTGATCGGATTCAAGGACAAGCGCCCGAGACGTTGGGCGGTCGGGTCGCCGAGGCGCTTCGCCATCCAGCCGTGAGCCACCTCGTGCAAGGTCACGGCAAAGAGCACAGGCAGCGCCCAGATCGAAAACTCTTGCAAGGAGGTAAGCCCGCTCATGGCCCGAGTATATCAGCCCCCTCCGTGCGGCGCGAACATCGCGGTCTCGCCCATCCCGACGCGGTGAACCCGGAACTCCCGATCCTCCCACACCACCACGCTGGTCGTGTCGCCGGGGCAGGGCCCGCCATCGATCACCGCATCTACCGCGTGCTCCAGACGCTCCCGGATCTCACGCGGATCCCCAAGTGGCTTCTCGTCGCCGGGGAGGATCAAGCTCACGCTCATGAGGGGCGCCCCAAGCTGCGCCAACAGGGCCTGCGTCACGACATGATCCGGGACCCGCAAGCCGATCGTGCGCCTCTTCGGATCGAGGAGCCGCCGCGGCACCTCGCGCGTGGCGGGCAAGACGAAGGTATAAGGCCCAGGGGTATGCGCGCGCAGGATGCGATAGGCGCTATTTTCCACCTGCGCATAGATCGCAAGGTCCGACAGATCGCGGCAGACGAGCGTAAACGGGTGCTTCGGGTCGAGATCCCGCAGGCGGCAAATCCGGTCTCGGCCTTCCTTGTTCTCGAGCGCGCAGCCGAGCGCGTAACTGGAGTCCGTCGGATAAACGATCACACCGCCTCTCGCGACGATGTCTGCAGCCGCGCGGACAAGCCGCGCCTGCGGGTTACGAGGGTGGATAGCCAGATACTGGGCCATCAGAAGATCTCCTGCGCATACGGCGGGAACGACCAGCGCTCCCAGATCGGTCTACAGCCTTCCGGCAAATCCGGCAGCCCCCCGGGCAAGGCACGCCATGGGAGGGTTTTGTGGAAATCGGAGCCCACGGAGGCGCACAAACCGTGACGGTGCGCGAGCCGCGCGAGCCGACCCACCTCGCCCGCATCGAGCCCGGCAGTGACGACCTCCAGGGCCGCCCCACCAGCTTCGGCAAAGCCCCGCACCAGTTGTTGGAGGCGGCCCCCACTCAGCCGATAACGGGTGGGATGCGCGAGCACCGCGTCGCCCCCGGCATTCAGTACCCAGCCCACAGCCTCATCCAGGCCCGCCCACTCGCCCGCAACATAGGCGATGCCGCCGCGAGTCAGGAAACGCTTAAAGGCCGTTGCCCGGTTACGGGCATGCCCCTCCCCAACGAGCCAGTCGGCGATATGCACCCGGCTCACAATCCCCTCGCGCTCGAGAACCGGCCGCGCATCGCCGAGGCCTGCCTCTTCGAGGGCCTGCACGATGGCCTGTCCGCGTTGCAACCGCTTCGACTGCAGCCCATGCAGGGCCTGCTTCAGACCCCCCTCGTCGGCATCAACCCCGAGCCCGACGATATGCACAGTCAGGCCCTGCCATGTCACCGACAACTCGACACCTGGGACAAACTGCAGACCGAGCTCGCGGGCAGCAAGAGCGGCTTCATCAACGCCGTCCATCGTGTCGTGGTCGGTGACCGCAAGGACGCGCACCCCGGCGCGGGCGGCGTGCGCCACGAGCACCGAGGGCTCGAGTTCCCCGTCCGACCAGACTGTATGTGTATGCAAATCGTAGTACACTTTTGTGTCACCTTCCGGTCGCGAGGTCCCATGATTCCGATACCCGCACTCCGCCGAGTCCCTGAACACCTTCCGAAGATCGAGCGCATGCTCCTCGCCGCATGGCGCCCGCAGGGCCATGGCAGCCAGGAAAGCGATCCTACCGCGCTCATCACCGCGCTTGAAAAATTCTTTACCATGTTGGCCGATTTGGACGACCGCTACGGAGAAAAAGCGCCCCTGCCTGACGACGACGCGACGCGCCTCGGAGATACGGGCCTGCTCGCCTTGGTGGAGCTGATCGACATGAGCCAACAACTCGGCCTCGAGAAGGCGAAGGCGGAGCTCGAGCTTCTCGCCGTATCCGTAAGCGATTGGATCATGCGACATAAAGGAGAGGTCCGCACCCTGGAGCCCATTGTAAACGGCTTGGCGGTGCTGGCCAATGAACTTCACGAACCCGCGAGCCTCGAGGGCATGACGTCCTTCATGGCCGACCTCATGAGCGCGACCGCAGGCGACATCGCGGCCGACCCTGATAAGTCCGACGAGCGGCGTCCGTGGCGCATCCTTCAGCTGAACCGGGCGATCGTGGCGACCCGCTCCTATAACACGGAACTCATGTCGCGCGTTTTCGACGATCTCATCCAAGGTCTTCCAGGAGATGCGAAGGATTTTTTCCGCGAAGGCATGCGCCAGATGGAGGTCGTCAACTACCCGGCGCGGGTGCGCGCGGTCATGACTCATTACTTCGAAGCGCTTGCCCTGAATACCCTCCATTGAGCCCGCACGGCCGGACCCCATGGTCCGGTCCTGCCCCAGGCGAGGCCAATCCAGCGAAACAGCCTCACTCATCGCAAAAAGAATAGCCAAAAGGCCCCAAAACCCTTTATTCCCGTCAATAGGGCGCATAGGATACGCGTTACGGATCGACTTGGCCGTGCACGCCATCTGGGAGAGGCGCGTTATGCTGTATATGATCTTGGGGACGATCGCGGCAGATAGCGGGCCGCGGCGCGAGGCAGCCCGGCCCGCCCATCTGGATCGCCTTCGCGCCCTGCTGAATGAGGGGCGTCTGGCGTTGGCGGGCCCGTGCCCTGCTGTCGATAGTCCAGACCCGGGGCCTGCCGGGTACAGCGCAAGCCTCATCGTTGCCGAATTCCCGTCGCTTGCGGCGGCGCGCGCCTGGATTGCCGAGGACCCCTATGTGCAGGCCGCCGTCTACGAGGACGTGACCGTGCGACCCTTCCGCCAGGTGCTGCCGTGAGCCTGAGGGACGCGATCGAGGCCCGGCTCAAAGAGGCATTCGCGCCTGAAGAGCTCCTGGTGACCGACGACTCCCTCCAGCATGTGGGTCACGCCGGGGCGGGCGACGGCGGCCATTACAGTGTCCTGATCGTGAGCGACCGATTCCGCGAACAGGGACTCCTTGAGCGGCACCGTATGGTCTACGACGCCCTCGCCGCCCTTCGCAAAGAGATCCACGCCCTCTCGATTCGCGCGCTGATCCCCGGAGACATCTGAACGCCCATGTTAAGGCCCCATCTTGCGAATCCCTGGCTCCCCTTGGCCGTTCTCGCCGCGGCGCTCCTCGCGGGCTGTCAGCGCCACGTCACGATCGACAAAAGCTCCACGCTTGCGACCGTCAATGGCGAGCGCATCACCGAGCGTGATTACCACGACTACATACGGGCGCGCGAGCTCCAGGAACCATCGCTGCCCAACAACCCGCAAACCCGGAAGGTCGTCCTGAATGAACTCATAAACCGCGTCCTGCTCGCGCAAGCCGCGCGCAAGGCCGGACTCCAGCGCACACCAGCGGTCCACGTGGCCTTGAAGGAGGACCGCGAGAATATCCTTGCGCGCGCCATGCTAAAGCGCTTCCTGGCGACTCATCGGGTCCCTATGGCAGCCATCAAGGCCCTTTACCGCAAGGACGTCCTCACCACCCCACACGAAGAATACGAGGCCCGCAACATCCTCGTTGCAACGCGCACCGAGGCCTTGACCCTCCTCCAAAAACTTCACCGCGGCGTACGCTTCTCGGTCCTTGCGCGCCGCTATTCCCTGGACGGCCCTTCCGCCGACAAAGGGGGTGAGCTCGGGTGGTTCGGCGCCGCCGACGTACTCCCATCATTCTACCGCGCACTGATCCAATTACGACCCGGCCAGATCGCGCCGGAGCCGATCAAGACGCGCTTTGGCTGGCACATCATCGAACTCCAGGCGAAACGCCCCTACGCGCCGCCGCCTTTCAGGGCGGTCGAGACCCGCCTCTACCGATCACTGGAACAACAAAGGGTCGATGACATGATGGCGGCGATGCGCAGCAAGGCGGATATCCGCTACGCCCCGACTTCCTGAAGAAGGGCGCGTTGGGCGATCGGCTAAGCCGGACCCGACTGATCCTCGCCCAACCAGGCGCGCAGACCGTCCTCGCCCACGACCGGCACGCCCAACTCTTCGGCGCGCTTGACCTTGCTGCCGGGGTCCTGTCCGGCCACGACATAGTCAGTGCGGGCCGAAACGCTGGATGCGACTTTGGCACCAAGCCGTTCGAGGGCGGCGCGCGCCTCATCGCGGGTCATGCCTTCCAGCGTACCTGTGAGGACCACGGTCTTTCCGGAAAGAGGCCCCGGGGCGGGTCTCTCCAGACGCGGCCACGAAACTCCGGCGGCCTTCAGCGCTGCGATCACTTCGCGGTTATGGACTTCCGAGAAAAACGCCGCTATCGCGTGCGCCACGACCGGCCCCACATCGGGCACTTCGACCAAGCGGTCCTCGTCTGCCGCCATCAGGGCCTCAAGATCCCCGAAGTGACGCGCCAAGGCGGCGGCCGTCGCCTCACCGACCTCCGGTATGCCGAGCGCATACAGAAAGCGTGGCAAGGTCGTGTGGCGGCTCGCCGCTATCGCATCGGCGACCTTCGCCGCGGATCGTTCGCCCATGCGATCGAGACCCATCAGATCACCCGGCGTGAGCCCATAAAGATCCGCCACCGTCGCGACCTTCCCGCGCAGGACCAACTGTTCGACCAATTTATCGCCCAGCCCCACGATGTCCATGGCGCGGCGCGAGGCGAAATGGCGGATCGTCTGGCGTCTTTGCGCCTGACATACGAGCCCCCCCGCACAGCGCGCCACTACCCCCTCATCACGCACGACGGGGGATCCGCATACCGGGCAGCGATCCGGAAAAATGAAGGACACAGCCTCGGGCGGCCGCCGTTCATACAAGACGCCTACGATCTCCGGGATAACGTCGCCCGCACGCCGGACGCCGACGAAATCTCCAACGCGCACGTCCTTGCGGTCAAGCTCCTCGGGGTTGTGCAAGGTCGCGTGGCTCACCATGACACCCCCGACCGCGACCGGGGCCAGCACGGCAACAGGCGTGAGCGCTCCCGTGCGACCCACCTGGACCTCGATCCCCAAGACCTGCGTCACGGCCTCCTCGGCCGGAAACTTATGCGCGACCGCCCACCTAGGCGTGCGCGATAGCTCGCCCAGGAGCCGCTGTTCGGCAACGTCATTCACCTTATAAACGACTCCGTCGATCTCGTAGGGCAGATCTCCGCGCCGGCGACCCAATTCCTCATAGTATTGAAGACAGGCCTCATAACCCACAACCGTGCGCCGCTCGGGGTTCACTGGCAAGCCAAGATCCGCCAAAAACTTGAGCAGGGCCTCCTGCGAAAAGGGCAGCGTCGCGCCCACAAACTCCCCAATCGCATAGCAAAACAACCGCAAGGGCCGCTTGGCGGTCACCGCCGGATCGAGTTGCCGCAAGCTTCCGGCGGCGGCATTCCGGGGGTTGGCAAAAGGCTTGGCGCCTTGCGCGATCTGACTTTCGTTCAAGCGCAGGAAACCATCGCGCGGCAGATAGACCTCGCCCCTCACCTCGAGAATGCGCGGCGGCGCATCCCCTCGAAGGCGCAAGGGGCACACACGGATGGTACGCACGTTTGCCGTCACATCCTCCCCGGTCGTGCCATCGCCACGCGTGGCGGCGCGCGCGAGCACCCCGTTTTCGTAGCGCAGACTCACAGCGAGCCCATCGAGCTTGGGCTCCGCGACATAACTCACATCACCATGCCCGAGACGCTCCCGCACGCGGCGGTCGAAACCCGCAAGTTCCTGATCCGTGAACACGTTACCGAGCGAAAGCATCGCCTGGCCATGCGCCACCGGCGCGAACGCCATGCTAGGACGCGCCCCCACCCTCTGGGTCGGCGAGTCCGCGCGCGCGAGATCGGGGCGCTCACGCTCGATCTCCACGAGTTCCGTGAATAAGCGGTCGTACTCGGCATCGCTGATCTCCGGATCATCCAGAACGTAATAGCGATGGCTATGATGATCGAGCAGCGCGCGTAATGCCGAGGCGCGCATGGCGGCGGTATCTTCGGTCATGGGGGAAAGAGACGCACGGCGTTCAGACTGCCGGGGGCAATGCCCTGCTGAGCCATGCGATCCGTAATGTCTTGAATCTGCGCCTGAATCGCCCGCAGGCCACCGTCCGTGAGCGGCTTGCGATCGGCGTCGAAAAGCCGACCCCCGAGGCGGCGTGCCAACAGCCGCGCCGCCTCAACCATCCCCTTGAAGGCCGCCGGCGGGTCGGGCACGGACGGCACCGACATGAAAAGGGTCAGACCCTGTGTCTGAAAGACATCGAGCCGCAAGGGATCGAACGATCCGGGCTGATAGAGGTTGGCGAGACTATAGAGATACTGGCAGGGCCCCTCCTGCGCGTTCTTGCGATGATAGATATCCCGGTTCCCGAATTCCAAACCGACCTCTTGCGCGGCCCGCTCTATCGCCGGCCCTCGAAACACCGGAGCCGACTCGGCCAATATGTTGATGGTGGCGATGACATCGAACGCGCCACAGAATTTATCAAGCGCACAGGCCCGCTCGAGTGCCTGCTCGAAGGTCATGTTAAAACGCGTCGGCCGGTCGAGGGCATCCGCGAGCTTAAGCGCGATCTGCGAAATCGCATTCAACTGGGACTCGTTGACCGGCCCCGACCGGTCGGCGAGCTGCAAGGCCAGCGCGAGCAGACCATAGCGCGCCCTATCGGGGTCCCGCGCGAGATTCCCCCAGGACTGACGGCCTTCCCGTTGCCCATAGAGACGATGCGGCTTATCGATCAGATATTCGTGCTGCTTATAAATGCCGAGCGCCGCATCCCGTTCCACGATCCTTTCGCCGGGCAGAAAAACGATGAAATCGATACTTCCGAACGGCTCCTCCTGCCCCCCCTCGTCGCCGGAGCCCGTCCCCTGCTCCGTGGCCGCCGCCTCCGGCGCCACCTCCGGCCGCAAGACCCGTCGCTCACTCCATGAGGGCTCCGCTTCCTCGGTCTCGTCTATGGCGTCCCTGCTTCGACCCTTGAAAGTCGATTCGAGCGCGGCCAGCAAACGGCGCTTGATCCGGCCGCGATCATAGGCGGTCAATGCTACAGCCGCGATGATCAGCAATCCGAGAATGACAAGAGCGCCGCGCAGACCCATGCCTCAGGCCTCCACAGGCTGCTTGGCCACCATCCCGAGGGCCTCTTCCATATCGACACTGACGAGCCGCGACACGCCTGCCTCTGCGGTCGTCACGCCAAGCAACACCTCGGCCGCCTCCATCGTGATCTTGTTGTGCGTGATGAAAAGGAGCTGGCTCTTTTTGGCGAGTTCCTTCAAGGTCTCTGCGAAGCGCCCCACGTTGGCCTCATCGAGTGGCGCATCGACCTCGTCCAGGAAACAAAATGGCGCCGGATTCAAGGCAAACAAGGCAAAAACGAGCGATACGGCGACCAGCGCCTTCTCACCGCCCGACAGCAGATGGATGGTGCTGTTGCGTTTGCCAGGGGGGCGAGCCATGACGGTCACCCCGGTCTCCAGCAGGTCATCGCTGCTCAGCAGAAGCTGCGCCTCGCCGCCGCCAAAGAGTCGTGGGAAAAACGCCTTGAAATCCTCGTTGACCCGCTCGAACGTCTCCTTGAACCGACTGCGCGTCTCCCGATCGATCTTGCGGATCGCCTCGTCCAAGAGGGCCACCGCCTCGGCCAGATCCGCGTGTTGGGTGTCCAGAAACTCCTTACGCCGCGACTGCTCTTCGAATTCCTCGATGGCCATGAGATTGACAGCCCCGAGCTTAGTGATGCGTTCACCGATTTCGGCGAGCTCGCGTTCAAGGGCAGCTAGATCGACATCGCAGCCCAAGGTCTGCGCGAGTTGCCCGATATCATCCGTCACGCCCTGGGCGCGAAGGCCTTCTATAAGCGCATCGCGGCGCACGGCAAGCTCATGTGCGACAAGCCGCTTCCTGTTCAATGCCTCCTGCGCCTCGCGCACGGCCGCATCCACGCCGTGGCGAAGGCCCTCTGCCCTCCGCAGGGCTTGCTCTTTCCCGGCCAGATCCTGCTCCGAGGAGACGAGCGCGGCCTGCGCTATCGACCGCTCTTCAAGCAGCCGGTCGAGGTCCTGCTTGGGCGCCTGCTCGGCGGCCAGCGCCTCCTCGATCTGGCGCGCCACGCCCGCCCGGCGCTCCGCGAGGCGCCCAAGCTCCGCCCGGGCCCGTGTGAGTCGCTCGCGCAAACCCTCACGAGCGGTGCTCGCCTGCTGGAGCGACATCGCGAGTCTATGTCGCTTCTCGCCTACCGTGCGCAAAGCCGTACGCGCGCGCTCGAGCGCCGCCTGGTGCGTCTCGCGCTCTTTGCCGAGGGCCGCGAGCGCCGCTTCACTTTGCGCCGCCGCCTCACGCGCCCGACTTTCCTCGAGCGCCGCTCGCTCGCGCTCCACGCTGCACGCACCGAACTCCTTTTTGACTTCCTCGAGCTCCGCAAGCAGCCGGCTGTGGCGTGCGGCACGGCTCCGCTCCTCCGCCTGCGCCCGCTCGAGCGCCCCGTGCGCCTTCGTGCGCGCATCGGCACAGCGGTCCAAGGCGCGGCGCGCCTCGGTGCGCTGCCCTTCGAGAATCTGGAGCTCGGCGCGCGCGCTGTCACGCGAGCGCTCGGCGCGCGCAAGCGCCTCGCGAGCGCCCGCCTCGCGGCGCGCCCACTCGGTGATCTCCCGCTCGCGCGCCAGAACGCCGGCACGCTCGTCGTTTTCGCCCGCGAAACTTATGACATCGCGCCCGACGCATACCCCGTCCGGTGTGACCAGCGTCTCGTTCACCGAAAGCCCAGCGCGCTCGGCCAGCGCCTGCGCAAGCGACGCGACCGGTCGGGCCCCTCCAAAGAGGCCGCCGACCGGAAAGGGCGCACGGACCTTCGCGCCGAGCCCTGCGGACATGTCCTCGTCGCCCGCCCCTTGCGGCTCAAACAACACGACCGGAGTCTTTTCAAGTGGCGCGACCCGTTCCGCCGTCACGGTGCCCAAAGGCACGCATACCGCCGCAATCTTGGTTCCGAGCCAACGCTCGACGGCGCGCTCCCATCCGCTATCGACATCCAGACGCGTGGCGAGCCGCGGCGCATCCGAAAGGCCATGCTCGCGCGTCCAGCGGCCCAAGACCTCGTGGCCCGTGCGCAAGGCCTGCGCCTGCACCCCGCGCAAGGACGCAAGCCGGGCCTCGGCGGCCTTCACGGTACCCGCCTGCTCGGCAACCTCATGGCTTGCCTTTTCGAGGGACTGCCGCTGGGCGACCACGCGCTCCTCGAGGCCGCTCAGTCGCTCCTTGGCGTCCTCATAATCCCGATCGGCCAATTCCGAGGCCTCAGTGAGCGAAGCCAGGCCCGCCGCCTCTGCGGCAGCCACACCCTGGGCCTCCCCCTCAAGACGCGTCTTGCGGCGCCCGAGCTCCTCGCCACGGGCGGTCAGCCGCGCCATTTCGCTACGGGCTGCGGCACTCGCCCGCACAGGTCCCTGAGCCTCGAGCCCCGCCGCCTCGAATGACCGCCTCCAGGCATCCAGGACGCCCTCGGCTTCGCGCTGAGCCTGACCTGCCACGCGCTCCTCGGCGAGCGCCTCTTCCTGCGCCGGGGCGAGTGCCGCGATCTCCTGCGACAGCGCCTGCTCGCGCGCGGCGTCCGTCGCCAACTCCTTCTCCAGGCGATCGCATTGGGTCACGATATTCTGCTGTTCGGCGCGCCGTTCCGAGACCAAGGCACGGGCGTGTGCGATCTCCTGTTCGCGTCGGGTCACCTCCGCGCTCGCCGCATAGGCCCGCTCACGCACGACGCGTAGCGCCTCGGCGGCCTCATCCCGCGCGACGTGCAGCCCCTCGGTCTCGGTCTCCAGGGCCCGCTGTCTGGCCATTTCGGCCTCGACCCCCGTCACCGCCTGCGCAACGGCGGCTTCGGCGCCCACGATCTCTTGCGTCAGGTGACGAAACCTCGCACCGGCCAAGGACAGTCGCAGCTCGCGCTCACGCTCACGCCACACCTTGTAGTTCTGGGCGGCCGCCGACTGCCGCTTCAATCGATTGAGTTGGGTCTCGAGTTCGCCCCGGGTGTCGTCCAATCGCTCCAGGTTCTCGCGTACATGCCGCAGACGGTTTTCCGTCTCCCTCCGCCGCTCCTTGTAGCGCGAGATGCCTGCGGCCTCCTCAAGAAAGAGCCGCAGATCCTCCGGCCGCGCCTCGACGATCCGCGAGATCATCCCCTGCTCGATGATGGAGTAGGCGCGCGGCCCAAGACCCGTCCCGAGAAAAAGATCCGTGATGTCCTTTCTGCGACAGCGCGTCTTGTTCAAGAAATAATCCGACGAGCCGTCGCGTGAGGCCTCGCGCCGCACGACGATCTCCGCATAACGGGCATACTCACCGGCGGCCCGGCCTTCGCTGTTGTCGAACACGAGTTCGACCGAAGCCTGACTCACGGGCTTGCGGCTCGTCGACCCGCTGAAGATCACATCAGCCAGCGTGTCGCCGCGCAGATGGCGCGCCGAACTTTCGCCCATGACCCACCGCACGGCATCTATGATGTTGGACTTGCCGCAGCCGTTCGGCCCTACGATGCCAACGAGGTTGGCGGCCACGGGCACGGTGGTCGGGTCGACAAAGGACTTAAAGCCCGCGAGCTTGATCTTCTTTAAGCGCATGACACATCGGGATAGGCTACAATGGGCTGCAAAGCTAGCACATTAGAGACGGAAATGCCTACCGAACCCACCAAGCGACTCGACACCTTCGCGAACCCCAACCCCGAACGGGACTATCAGATCGAAATCCGTATCCCGGAGTTCACATGCCTCTGCCCCAAGACCGGACAACCCGATTTTGCGGAGCTTGAGCTCGTCTACGTCCCCGATGAGGCTTGCATCGAGCTGAAGTCCCTTAAGCTTTACATCTGGTCCTATCGCAACGAGGGGGCCTTTCATGAGGCCGTCACCAACCGCATCCTAGACGACCTTGTTGCCGCCACCATCCCCCGCTATATGGAGCTCACGGCGCGATTCAATGTCCGTGGCGGCCTCTACACGACGGTGGTGGCCCGTCATGGACAGCCACCGGCCGGGCTTGAGCGGGCCGGCGTCTAGAGAGTGCCTCGGGAGCGCCTTTTTCTCGGGATCGACCTCGGGACATCAGGCATACGCATCGGCATACTGGACGACACCGGGCGCCGACGCGGCGTCTTGGGGCAGGCGTGGCCCGCCGGTCAATCCCTGAACCCGTCCACATGGCTGCGCCACGCCCTGCGCCTCATAGCCCAGGTCCGGCAGCGATGGCCATCCACGGAGATCGCCGCGATCGCGATTGATGGGACCTCGGGAACGACCTTTCTTTGCGACACCACAAGCGGCCGTCCGCTTACGCCGGTCCTGGCCTACAACGACGGCCGGGCGACGTCTGAGGCCGCAGCGCTTGCCGCAGGCGGCCTCGCCGAGGGCGCCGCATCCGGTCCGTACGGGGGGCCCGCCAAACTCTTGTGGCTGACTCGGCATTGCGCACCGCCCGCGGGAGCCGGGGTCACGGCGCAGGCGCCCTGGCTTACGGGTATCCTTCTCGGCCACCATCGGCTCATGGACGAACACAACGCCCTAAAGCTCGGTTTCGAAGGGACATGGACTCAGGTCTTGCGCGAGAAACCCTTGGCCGCGCGTCTCCCGCGCGTCGTGCCGGCAGCCACACCACTTGGATCTCTCTGTCGGCCCTTCACCCGCCGCCTGGGCCTGCGTTGGGCGCCGCTCATAGTCGCCGGCACCACCGACAGCACGGCCGCCTTCCTGGCGCTCGGATCGCTCCCTGTCGGCTGCGGTGTCAGTTCCCTCGGATCCACGCTGGTCCTGAAGATCGAAAGCGCGCGCCCCATCTCAGTTCCAGAATTCGGCATATACAGCCATAGGCTGACCAAGACCTGGCTCGTGGGTGGAGCCTCCAATAGCGGCGCGGCGGTGCTCGCCCACTACTTCGACCGGCCGACCCTGGCACGACTCTCGGCCACGCTTCCGCTTGCGACGTCGCCGCGGCTCGACTACTACCCGCTCCTCGCGCCTGGCGAGCGGTTTCCCCTGAACGATCCACGGCTTGCCCCGCGCCTCTCCCCACGCCCCAAGGACGATCGCCTGTTCCTTCAGGGACTGTTCGAGGGTCTCGCCGCCATTGAGGCGCGCGGCTACGCGCTGCTCGCCCGCTACGGGGCCCCACGCTTGCAGAGGGTCGTCACAACGGGGGGCGGCGCGGCCAACGGTGCATGGCGCGCGATCCGCGAACAGGCGCTCAAGGTCCCGGTGAGTCTCGCAGCCGATCTCCCGGCCGCCTTGGGGGCCGCGCGGCTTGCGCGGGCGGGCTGGCTCAAGACGCGCTAAAAGGCACCAGGACCCTCATTTTCCTTTGGACAGATGAGCGCTCGTACATTAACGTATACTAAACTCTCGGAAAACATCAGGGCGTCTTTCGCATAAGAGGAACTGCTTTATGTCAATGCCCGACCTGGGCGATTCTATAAGCGTCCCGAGTCGAGCCGCACTCCAACAGACCGTGGCGACGCGCATGGCGCTTGGCAAGCGCTTCGGAGTCATATTGTGCGATATCGACCGCTTCAAGCTCATAAATTACAGCCTCGGGCGTGAATTCGCCGATCGAGTACTACGCCAGGTGGCGCAGGTGCTGCGCGACGTTCTCGGACCCGACGCCTCCATAGGCCGATGGGGCGGCCCGGAATTCCTCTGCGTCGTCAATGAAACAGGCAAGGTCGACACACTCGTCGAGCGGCTGCGCCAACGCATCGAACGGCTCGTCATCCTATCGAAGACGAGCCGCATCCACATAACGGCAAGCTTTGGGGTTGCGAGCTTTCCGCAAGACGGGGGCGGACCCACCGATCTCCTGAACGCGGTCGAGGCCGCGCTCTATCACGCCAAGGGATCGGGTCGCAATCGCGTGGTGCGCGCAACGACCGTGCAAAAACGCGTGCTCGGCATGGGCGCCGCCCTCGAGGCGGCGCTCCACGAGCAGCGCATCATCGCCGCCTACCAGCCCATCATCAACCTGCAAACAGGGCGCGTCGTGGCCGAAGAAGCGCTCGCGCGCATGCGTCTGCCCGACGGGCGGGTGCTCGCTGCCGAGGAATTCATAGAGGTCTCCCAGCACCTCCAACTCACCTACAAAATCGATCAGAGCGTCATCCGCGCGACCCTCGAGCGATGCATCGCGTCCCTGAATGACAGCGCACCGCTCGTGCATTTCGTCAATATCTCGGCCGACCTCTTGCGGCATCCCGAAGCGGTCCAAGACCTGCTTGCCCTCGTGACCAAATATTGCGAGACGTGCCTACAGCAAGGAGACGCGAGCAGGGCGCTCGTACTCGAACTCACCGAGCGCGAGCTCTTCGGGGATAGTCAGAACGCCCGCGAAATGCTCATGAGCTTCGTGGACGCCGGCCTGAAACTCGCCCTGGACGACTTCGGACGCGGCTACTCGTCCTTTCAGTACCTCGCGGACCTGCCCTTCTCCTTCCTGAAGTTAGAAGGGAGTCTCGTAAGCCGTATACAGGAACCCACCGTCCGCGCCATCATTCAGGGCATACAGCGCATAGCCGAGCAACTGAAGATCACGACACTCGCCGAAGGCATAGAGACCACCGAAACGGCGGCCATCATCAAGGATCTCGGCATAGACTGGGCGCAGGGCTACCTCTACGGCCGGGCGACCGAATGGCCGGCGATTGCCGCCGGCCACCCCTGATCCCTCCTAGCTCACATGGGTTTGGGCGTGCCCGGTCATGCCCTCGTTGTCGATCCAGTCGACGGTGACGAGATCGCCTTTCTTCGTGTGCGTGAGCTTCACGGCGATGAGCGGGTCCTT
>JAJYRD010000031.1 GCA_021794275.1 Pseudomonadota bacterium
CAAGGTGCTCACCCCAAACGACTTCCAGTCGCTGGCGCAACTGGAGGATCGTCTATTGCGCTTTCAGGATCACTACAGCGCCACCGCCCGGCCTTTCGAATGGAAATTCACGCGCCATGACCTTGAGCTGCTTCTCTCTAAAATCCAGGCGCACGAGCAAATGTCCGCCCAGGCTGCGTGAGCAAATACGTCACCGAATTTATGGGCCAGGGTGCTTAGGATCGGCGTCGGCGAACGGGGCACGGGTGATAAGTCTAAGCGTCTGCAATAACAGCAACAGCGATCTCTCGCAGACCTCAGTACCTGAAAACGGGCAGTCAGGGGGCGGGGGGATCCTCGTTCCCATGAGATGTGTCGCGGTTGTCGTCGCGCAGACCAAACGAGGAGACCGCCATGCGCAGGTCTTCGACTTGATAGGGTTTGGTGATGCAACCGCAAAACCCGTAGGCCTTGAAATCCGCCATGATGGGATCGTTGGAGTAGCCGCTCGAGACGATAGCACGGACCGCGGGATCGATCGCCAGCAGCGCCTGCATTGTCTCGCGGCCACCCATGCCACCGGGAACGGTGAGATCAAGGATTACGCCGTCATAGGGATGCCCTTCTGCGCGTGCCTCGCGGTATCGCTCGATGGCCTGCTGCCCGTCTGCCACCGGTTCGACCTGGTAGCCGAAGCTTGTCAAGGCTTTGTCGGCAAATCGACGGATCACGGGTTCATCGTCCATAAAAAGGATCTTACCGGTGCCTTGCGATGGCGTCCGGCTCTTGCCGGCTGGGGCCCCCACTTCTTTCTCGGAGGCGGGCAGGTACACACAGAAGGTGGCCCCGTGCCCAGGTTCCGATTGGACCGTCATGTGGCCGCGGTGTTTCTTGATAATGGCATACGATGTCGCAAGACCTAGTCCCGTGCCCTTCGGCTTGGTGGTAAAGAACGGGTCAAACACCTTGCCTAAATGGGTCTTCGCTATACCCTCGCCCTGATCCGTAATCGCCGTTCGTACATAGTCACCGATAAGGGGCAGTCCGTTATCGGGGCCCAGGGTCACGTTCTCCGCGACCACGCGAATGGTTCCGCCTTGCGGCATCGCCTGTTGCGCGTTCAAGATGAGGTTATTGATCACTTGGCTCAGTTGGCCTTCATCAGCCTCCACTGGCCAGAGATCAGGCGCTATGGCAGAGACGATGTGTGTGTTCGAGCCGCGCAGGGCGAAGGCCAGCCATTCTGTTAATACGCAGCCGAGCGAGACGGTCTTTTGGATCGGCGCGCCGCCATGCGCAAAAATGAGCAGCTGCTGGGCGAGGTCTCGGGCCCGCAGACCCGCATGCTCGGCTGCCATCAAGCTCTTAAACAGCTCGCTGTGGGGGTCCAGCGAGAGACGCGCGAGCCCGATGTTGCCGATGATTGCGGTCAATAGATTGTTGAAATCATGAGCAATACCTCCAGCCAGAATACCGATAGATTCCAGTTTGCTCGATTTCGATAGCTCCAGGTCGATCTGTTCGCGCTCGGTCACATCGATGCACGAGCCGATATATCCCGTGAGGTTTCCTTCCCACATGAGCGGGATACCGACGTCGAGAATGAGGCGATACTCACTATTGTGCCGGCGGAGGCGATACTTCAGTTCAAAGCGTTTATTGTCGGCAAAAGCCCGTGCGTAGTGCTCGAGGCAGCGCGCGCGATCCTCGGGGTGGATCGCGGCCCGCCAATGGTCATCTTTCGCAGGATCGTCGCTCGCGTCGATAAAGGCCTGCCAGCCGGAGTTGAAGTAGGTGATCTGATTATCGGGGTTGCGCATCCAGATCATGACCGGAACGTTATCGGCGATGGCATGGAAGCGGGCCTCGCTTACGCGTAACGCCTCGCTCGCCTCCACGCGGCGTGTCACGTCGCGGATATTGCATTGGATGACCCGGTTCCCCTCTTCCTTGTAGAGGTTGCAGACTGCTTCAACGACTCGCCGCTGGGCGTCCTTGGCCTTTACGGGTACGTTGTCGAAGCGGGCATAACCTGTGGTGTGCAGTTGCGCCAGCATAGCATCGCGGGACGACGCGTCGGCGAACAGGTCGACGTGAGAAAGTTCGCGGCCCACCAGCTCTGCATGCGTATAGCCCAATAACCGGGTCATGAACGGATTGACATCGACGACGTGCCCGCTGTCTGCGTCGAGGATCAGTATGCCATCCTGCGCCGCCTCGAACAGGCGTCGATACCGGACCTCCGAGCGCCGTACCGTCTCGCGCGATGCCAGTTGTTCGGTGATATCCTCGACGGACAGCACGATCAAGTCCGTGGTGCCGGGGTTTTCGTCTAAGCGTCTTGCATTTAGGCGCATAGTCCGGCGCCCCAGCCCCGGAAAGGTGTGGATCACCTCGAAATCCTCTAAAGCGCGGTCGCGGGGCAAAATATCAAGGAGCAGGGTGTGCAATTCGGCAATATCCCACGCCCCGTTACTCAATTCCCAGATCAAGCGCCTCTCGACCTCGGCTGCAGACAACTGGAAGGTCTTGTAGAAGGCGTCGTTGGCCGCATGTACGCGCAGCGCGCCGTCCAGCGTCAGCAGCGGCACGCGCGCTGTACGCAGCATGGCCTGCGCATATGCCAGCGTCCGCTCCGCCTCCAGCATGCTACGCTTCAAGGCGTCTATGCTCACGAGCACCACGACCGCCCCGTCGATCTTCCGGTCGAACGTCAGATAGGGTTGAATGCGTAAGAGGTGCCAGCACCCGTCTTGATCCCGGACCTCGTGCTCATGCGCCGCGACGGCATCGATCACCATGGCGGCGAGGCGCGCGAGGTCCGGGCAGTCGAGGTGATGATGGACGCCAGCGACGGATTGACCGATATCCGCGGCGACCAGGTTAAAGAGTCGCGCGGCGCGCGGCGTAAAGCTCCGTATGCGCAGGTCGCGGGCCAGCACCAGTATGGGGAGATTAACGCTCAACTGCAGGTTGCTTAGGTCGTCATTCAACCGGCTTAATTCCGCGTTGCGGTGGGCTAACTCGGTGTTGGTGGTGATCAGTTCCTCGTTTGCCGAGTCGACTTCTTCCTGCGAGGTCTCTAGCTGTTCATTGGTGCTTTGGAGTTCCTCGTTCGCCGACTGTATTTCCTCGTTGCTCGCCTGGAGTTCCTCATTGGCGGCCTCATACTGGTCTTGAAGGGCTTCCATATAGTCGCGCGCCTCGGCGAGTTCACGCTCGCAGCGCTGCGTGCGTCGTAGCGTCGCCTTGGGGTCCCTGGGCACGGGATGGGATGGTTCTATCTCCGCAGAGGCCGCCGCATCCGGGCGCGACGTCGGTGTCAGGGGTTCAAATAGGATGAGATAGTGGCGTTCTTTGAGGTTCTTTAGGGGAATGATCTCGATCGCGACACCAGGCACGCTCAGCCCTTCATTCTTCGTCGGTTGGTGGCGCTTGCGGACCACGCCCCCGTTCTTCATGGCCTTCGCGAGGGCGGTACGCAACGGCATTAGCACGTCCGCGTGGGCCATGTGCAGCACGTTAAAGCTCGCTTTGTGGCTTGGGGGTTCGAGGTAGGGACTGGTCGAACCCCGAAACTGCAGGATGTCGCCATCGGCGTTGATCAGGACGCCGGGGGGTGCAAAGCGTTTGACCGTGACGCGATCGGCCTCGCGTTGGGCGTTGAGCCCGAGAGAGGCGCGCCCATCGGGGCGAGGTGGGGGGTCACTGAGAGCGGGCCCAGGGAGTCGCCGCGGCGTGACAACCGGAAGAACCAGTCGCGACCCGACGCCGGCCTTTTTGGTGTAGATCTTGCGTTTCTTGTCGAGCGCTTGGAAGAGCTCTGGGGCCGTTCCCACCGATTCGGATGTCCCGAGGAGCAGAAAACCCCCGGGTTTCAGGGCGTAATGGAGGAGCGTCAACAGGCGTTTCTGGATGGCGGGCTCCAGATAAATCAGTACATTGCGACAGCTAATGAGATCCATGCGCGCGAACGGCGGGTCGCTCAAAAGGTTGTGGCGCGCGAATACAATCTGCCCCCGCAGCTCTTTGCAGATCCGATAGCCGCCTTCCTCCTCCACGAAAAAGCGCCGCAGCCGTTCGGGCCCGACCTCCTGCGCCAGGCTTTCCGGATAGAGCCCGGCTCGTGCCGTGTCGATGCGGCTTGCGCTCAAGTCAGTCGCAAAGATCTGGAGCCCGCGCGCGCCGCCCCTGGACTGTTCGCTGAACTCAGTGACCGCCATGGCCAGGGAGTAAACCTCCTGGCCCGTGGAGCAGGCGGGGACCCAGATGCGCAGCGGGTCTTTGCGCCTGGAGGCGAAAAGTGCCGGGAAGACGTTTTGCGTTAAGGTCTCGAAGATATCCGGGTCGCGGAAAAATCGCGTGACGCCGATCAGCATGTCGGCCGTGAGCCGCTCGAGCTCCGGGACGTTCCCGCGCAGCAGCCGCGCATAATCGGCCGTCTGGGTCATACCGTGGAGAGCCATGCGCCGGCTAATGCGGCGTTCTATGGTGACGGATTTGTAGAGCGAGAAATCCACGCCTGCGTGCTTACGAACGAGCAGATGGATTGCGCCGGTATCTTGTGCCTTGAGGGTACCCGGGCGCGTCCTCGCGGCCTTGTGCGCGGATTTGGGCGTAGAGGCAGACGCTCCCTGCGGAGACGCGGGGGTGGCTGGATCAGCCGACGGGACCGCGACAGGTTCCTGTTGCGCGATGTAGGGGTGGTTTGCGATGCGCGCCAGTTCCTCGGCGATTTCCTTGGGGGCCAGCACCAGATCGACGCAGCCGGCCGCGACCGCACTGCGAGGCATCGAGCGAAAGGCGGCGGAATCGTCCTGCGCGAGCGTGATGCCGCCCTGGGCCTTGATGGCTTCCAGGCCGATGGTCCCGTCGGAGGCGTTGCCGGAGAGGACGATACCAATGGCGCGTTCCTGGCGATCTTGCGCCAAGGACTCCAAGAAGACGTCGATGGTGCGCGCCGGCCCCGGCGCGGCATCGCGCGTCTCTAACACCAATACGCCCCGCGTAATACGCAGGCAGGTGTTGGGGGCGATAACGTAGACGTGATTGGGTAAGACGCGCTGTCTATGTCGGGCCTCGTGGACCGGCATGGGGGTCGTCGCCGACAGCAGGTGGACTAATGCGCTGGGGTGCGCGGGGGCTAGGTGTTGCACGAGCACAAAGCCCATACCGGTGTCCGCCGGGAGATGGGAGAGGAGTTGGCTGAACGCCTCAAGCCCGCCGGCAGAAGCCCCGATACCCACGACTGGAAAGCGCGACCCCGTGCGCCGCGCCGAGGAGGCCTTCGAGGGCGTTTTCTGGGTTGTCACGGCGGAACCTCTCTGTGGGTGGTGTCCCCCTGGTCCACGCGGGAACGGATGTATCAACACGACAAGGCGAGTGCTGAATCCTTGCCCGCAAACGGCACCTCCGTCTGTTATCGGACGCCCCCCGGCAGAGTCCGGAGGGTACAAGGAAACCTCACCGCGACGGCCTCACGGACAGGGGTGCCCTGGGCCGCAAGCGCTGTCAGTCCGGTTTTGATGCTGACGCAGACGCTACGGCAATACCAAAAAGCCGTCAAGGACGGAAGCCTAGGGTGGGGTAGATTCAAAATGGGTGCCTTCACTCGAGATCTATTTTGTAAGTGGCCAAGGATTGTGTTTCGCGCAAGAATTGGCGCGGCGCTTGCCGATAACCTCCAACCTCCTGACTATATGATTGGCAACGATGGTCGCCGTCGTTGCTTCGGGCCCACTAGCCGGATCTTCTGCCGGAGCCGATGGTTGAGCAGCGGCGGGTGTCGCGTTCCCACGCCTGTGACGCCGCAGGCGCGCCGGCCAACCTAGAGGGCCGCGCTCTTTTATGCCAATCACCGCGGTAACCGCTTGGATATGCCAAGCAAACGCTGCAATCATATGCGAATTATTTATCAGCAGCTCGAAACATTTGATCCCCGCTCTGGCGTCGTCCGGGACTCCGCGGACAGGCGAGGTGGATACTTACGACAGTGGGCCCAGCTTTGCGGCATGCGTATCTATCGGCGCGGCCAGAAGGAGATCACGTAGACCGTCCGTCGTATCAATGACCACTGTAGAACGTTCATATGGCTGCCTATTGTGGTACCGGCAAAGCCCGTGTCGTTTTACGGGGGGCGTTGCGCTGCTAACGGTGCAGCTGAGACCTGTTGGGTGACTCGGCTGGGCGGCGGGGTGAGTCTACTCAAAAGGAAATTTGTCGCGGCCAATGTGGGGCGCCAGCGTGTTTGTGCTCTCCAGGGGCGCGGGTATTGCTATTGGATCAAGGGATGCCGCGCTCGTCCATTCTTGCAGGAGCAACTCCATGGACCGGGCGATGGACGCGCCAAGCGTGCGTATGGCGCGCATGCACGAGTCTGTAACGTGGCTCGATATTTACCCTCGTATTCGCCATTGGACGACGCATGCCCTCGATCTTTCCTGTCGTGCAAGCGCAGTGCAGAGCAACTTGCTGGGTGCCGCTTCAGGCGAGAAGCCATGGGGCGTGAGGTGGTTGGGCCTAGGCGTGGAGCGCAGGCCCTAGGTAGCGGACAACCCATGCACGGCAGACACCAAACCGCGTTAGTAAGTGTGGTGCGTTCAGATTAGGGCAAGCGCTGCCCTATCCGCGCAGGGCGCCTTTTGGGCGCAAGCCAGGTGCGTACAGGTGCGCGAGCCCCTGCACGCCTCTAGCTTCGGTACTGTTCGTCCGTGACGGCTTCCAACCAATCGACCATGCGGCCGTCCAGGGCCTCCTGGATGGCGGTGTGTGTTAGCGCGGTGTCGGGCGTTCCGCCGTGCCAGTGTTTATGGCCCGGTGGACACCAAATCACGTCTCCTGCACGTATTTCCGTTTTTGCCTCGCCCCAGCATTGCGTCCAGCCGCGGCCCGCGGTCACGATCAGCAATTGCCCAAGCGGATGAGTGTGCCAATGGGATCGCGCCCCAGGCTCGAAGGTCACGTTGGCTGCGCCCATGCGCGACGGCCCGGTCGGCGTATGTATGGGGTCGATGCGCACGGCCCCAGTGAACCATTGCGCAGGCCCTTTTAGCGACGCCTGAGATCCGGCGCTTGTGAGAATCATCCCTATCCTCCTTTTACGACCCGAGGCTCGCCATATCGATGACGAAACGGTATTTGACATCGCCTTTGACCGTGCGGTCATAGGCCTCGTTCACATCGTTGATGGCGATTCGCTCGATGTCGCAAACGATGTCGTGTTCTCCGCAAAAATCGAGCATCTCCTGAGTCTCCGGCAGGCCACCGATAAGTGATCCCGCAAGCGAACGCCGCCGGAAAATCAGATTGATCCCATTGACCTTTTTCAGGGGCTCGACCGAGCCGACTATGACCATGGTCGCGTCGCGCTTCAGAAGCGCCATATAGGGGTCGACGTCGTGACCTACCGGTATGGTGTTCAGAAGCAGATCGAAGCTGTCGCGCGCTTTATGCATGGCGTCCGAGTCCGTGGAGATTAGGACCTCATCTGCCCCGAGTTTCTGGGCGTCGCGGCCCTTTTCGGGGGATGTTGTGATCATCACCACATGGGCGCCCATGGCGTGAGCGAACTTCACGCCCATGTGGCCGAGTCCGCCGAGGCCTATGATGCCGACCTTTTGGCCGGGTCCAGCCTTCCAGCGCTTGAGCGGCGAATAGGTTGTGATGCCAGCGCACAGTAGGGGTGCGGCCGCCGCCGGATCGAGGTTCTCTGGCACGTGCAGGACGAAACGTTCGTCCACTGTGATGGTATCGGAATAACCGCCAAAGGTCAGTGGGTGGGGCGTACCCCCGATTTTGTCTTCGCCGCCATACGTGCCGGTGAAGCCGTTGTCACAGTATTGCTCAAGGCCGGCGCCGCATGACGGGCACGTGCGGCAGCTGTCGACGAGGCAGCCCACGCCCGCTAGGTCACCAGCCTTGAATCCCTTCACGTCGCGGCCGACCGCCTTCACGCGGCCTATGATCTCGTGGCCGGGCACGAAGGGGTAGGACGTCCAGCCCCATTCGTTGCGCGCTGAATGGATATCCGAGTGACAGATACCGCAAAACTGGATGTCGATCACGATGTCCTGCGCGCGGGGCTCGCGACGTTCAAACGTGTACGGCCGCAGCGTCTCGTGTGCCGAATGGGTCGCATATCCTTTGGCTTTGATCGTCATCATAGCTCCTGTTTTTTATCGGGTTCGTATTTCGTTTGTTTATTAGGGGGCTCGTTGCGCTCGTATCCTGCCTCCGAATACCGCGGGTCGTCGAGTCGGCCCACCATAGAGATCGGTGGCGAAATCCGAAAAGGGGACTTGTTAGCCTGATAGCCAGGCTCGCCCGCGTTCTCTCAAGATTTGCCAAGATTGGTGAAGGCCTTCTGAAAACATCAGGTCGCTTTTTTACGGCCGCGCGCCTTTGGCTTTGCTGCGGCCGCCCAATCTAGCAGTTGGCGCCGTCCCCGGGACAGCCTATCCTGGGCCCCGCATTGTCTCGGGACCTCGCGCTTTGGGGCACACAACAAGGTCGGCCCGAGCACGATGGTCCAGGGGTGGTATCGGAGATTCCCCCGTCCCAGCTATCGGTGCGCTATGGCCGCGCAGACACAACGCCGCAGGTGTAAGAAAATAGGCGAGTCGGGACCCTGTAAACAAGGGCTTACTGTAAACTGTGCCTCGCAAACACCAGTTTGAGGCCTCGTTGCCTATCCGCGCGCCCCGTAGCCTGGCCGCCCGATCGAGGTCCTCGGGCGCCCCCGGGCATCTATTCCAAATCAAGCTCGCGCGGGCGCCCGCCTAACCCTGCGAACCATGAGAGCCGGGGCGCACAGTCGGTCCGAGCTTGAGGCGGGCAGTTCGTGGTGCGAGCCGCCTGCCCGGGCATCCTAAGACTGTAAGCCGACAGGGCCTTGGCGGCCCCGGTGCCAGGGTTGTCGCCGGTGTCGGCCATTGCAGGTCCAAAGGCAGCTCGCCCTTGATCCTAAAACACAAGCGAGCTTCATGGTATGGCGCAAGTCAAAAGGGATAAAGTGCCTGGCGCGCATCACCCCGGCTACTCGCGTCCCCGAGGCCCGCCGCCCGACATGCGCCAGACCAAAAAGGGGGACTCAATGGCTTTTTGGCATAAGGCCCCTGAAGAGGGTAAAGGCCCAAAACGAGGCGGCTGTAAGACCAAGAGGCCTTGCCGCAGTGGTCAACGGCGCCGGCACCCGTCGCCCCGGTCCTGCCGGACCCTTTTCGGAGAGAGGAAACCCGAGTTTGGGGCGATCCGGCGTATCGGAGCCAAGCCGACGTCCACCGGCAATGCGCCCCAGGGCTTGCGACCTCGCGAATTACCGCTATCGGGAAAGGGTGGCGTCACGGAGGACGAGTCCGCTCGTAGCCCTACGAGGCCCCAGCTCGGTTATCGCGTCGCGCCCGCCAAAGGCATGCTCCTCGTCACGGGGCCCGGCTGTCGGGGCCTCGAGAAGCTTGTCCGCCGGCTCCTCGTCTCCCCGGTCTCCTCCGTACTCGCTCCTAGTGCCTCGTGCGCCAGCGGCTCTTGCGCCCTTCGAGGAATTGGTCCACCGAAAAATGAGGCTCCGACCCGACCCCATAATGCCCGTCAAATGCCAAAATGCGGCCCCATAGGGGCCCGATACGGCGCGTTCCGCCATCCTGCTCCTGTGAAATCCCTTTGCGGGGTCTTGCGCATGTGAACATGTAGGCTTGGATCAGGCGCGCCCTAGTTAGCGCATTTCAGCCCACGGAGTAGCGTCATCCTGGAATTCTAACTATCCCATGCCCAACACTATTTGGTTCTTCTGGCCACCAGGCCGTGATAGATCGTTTTTTGTTCCGGCGATAGAAGCGCAAAGCCTCGCAGGTGAAAGCCGACCATTTCGCTAGCCAGCTTAGTTTGAGCCTTGCCTATTGCTTCTATGTCCGATCGTATTTGAGTGGCAGAAGGGTCTGATTTAGCCGAATCCGTGGCATAGTGCACGTAAGCACGCTTGAGGACTGCTTCATCTTCTATCGTGTCCTTGGCCATGCCAAATTTCAACATTTCCTCTTGCTTTAACTGCTTACCAGTCAGTTTGAAATCGTTCTTTTTCTTTAATATCCAGTAAGGTCCAGGATGATACAAGGAGAAGAGTTTCGAGAAATCAAAAGAATGTTTTTTAAAATACGATTGCGCCCGTAATTTGTCGAGCTTGCTCATTTTGGCAATATCACTAGCGGTCAGCGTGGCCGCGCGGGCCGCTTGGGACGCGAGGATCGGTAGGCTCATGACGCCAGCCAGAAGAAAAGCGCGGTAACTATTTTTTTTCATAACTCCCCTACGTATCAAGGTTAACGGTAAATGCGGCTAAATTGCACGACGCTTGTATAAATAGAGGACCCGCCCACCTGCTTTTTTACCTGCAAAAACTGCCCAGACACCCATTTTGTTGCCGATAGAATTAACCAGCGCTGTGGCTTGCGCCAACCAAGCGCACAGCATCCCCGACCTGAGAAATAGTAATGAAGCGATCGATACACTCGAAGACGCTCGTGCCAATGCGGCCACTTGGCGCCTGAGCACCGCCGAAGCATCTTGTAGGCGATCTGGTGCTGGCGGTACATAAGTGCGAGCTTATATTATGACTATTGGCGCGCGATGTGTCAATGGAGCTGGAGGGTGGGTCACGGTGAAATCGTTGGCGTTCACGTCCGGCCAAGGCGGGTGAGGTAACCCTCGTCATTTGCAGACAATCGAAGAGGAGAAGGTACGTAAACAGAGTCCGCGTGCTATTTCAGTTATAGGGTGATAGCGGGCCCAAAAGGATCGAACCGATGGCGGACAGGCGCAGAGGTATCGGGTGTTTTGGCGCGGCAGCCGCCGCGGACGGGACTACGGTCGTCGTCGGAATTCGAGACAACGAGAAAAGGCACACCGCCTATAGTCCAATGTCGGTGATTTACTCCCGACGGACGCGGGGGTGACGCTTTTTGCGCAGCACAAGGGGCGGTACCCCGCGCTTCTTCCAGGGAGTGCTTCGCAGTTTGCCTTTGGATGCAGGTCTGACCGATATGGAGGGGATCGCGGCAGCGCTTGAGAGTTCTAACGCATCGGGTCCTGCGGGTTTCGACCCGAAGATAATTTGAAGGGGGGGCCTCCAGGCAATCGTGAGTGTCGCGATGTCCGAATTGCAGGGCAATATCGGTCTGGGAGGTTGTGCCCTTAAACTGCTGTAAATAACTGACGAGCTTGGGCGCTCATACTGGGAACAGGGGGGTCTCAGCTGATCCAATAATCGTGGACCGCCACTTCTATGCAGTCCGGGACGTGCTGATAGCCGCCGCCCGCTGGTATTGCTAAGTGGCAAGGTATATAAGTGGCAAGGTATAACAGCGTCACGCGGATTTTGAGCAACGCACACAGGGAATGATGTTTCGCTCTCGGCGCTTGATAGCGGCTCGCTTCGCGGCCTTCGACTTGGCGCGTCCGCAAACCTACAAGCAATGGATCGAGGGATTCTGTCGATTCCATATTGCCCGTTATGCAGAACGTCTGGGCGGGCGTCCACCCTCAGGGGCCACTGGCTTGTTTTATAGGATGGGTTTAGCGAGGATAAGCCTCGTGTGGCCGTGTCCACCCCTGCCTTGAATAAGCTGAGCTCATCTGGCATGATCGCAATCCCTTTTTTTCGGGGCAGCTGCGTTCATCCTACTTAGGTCCGACTTATGCGGGCTCAAGAGTGCTATAGGATGGCTTCGCACGCAGCGCATAAGGAGGGAGACATGAAAACAACTAGACGGCTGCCGCGATGCCTCGGGGGGCACGCGGAACCGGAAAGCAGTGTTCTTTGGTCTTCTCGCCATGGCCTCACCTGGACTCTTGGGGCCTTCGCGACGGCGGGTCTGATCGGGGTGACCATGGCCTCAAGCTTTTGGACCAAGAGCCACATTGCAACCGGTGTCGGCAATGGGGTTGATCGAATCGTGCTTACCGCGAATGCGGCGCCCCCGGCCCTTTGGTCCAATGCCTGGCTCGGGCGTAGGCCATACCGTGCAGTAGCATTCCATGGCCTTAGACGGTTCGCAACAGGCTTCAGTCTCGTCGTTCCGGGCAAGCATCGCACGCTGGGCCAAGCACTTTTGCGCATGGCGCCCGACATCGGTGTGCATTTGGTAAGGTTCAAGGACGAGCTTTCGACCGACGCCAAGCGCGCCTTTTCTGGGCACGCCTGGCTTTAAGCGTTTTCCGGACCCGCCATCGGCCGGTTTCTTGCGACCTTTTATCCGGGCGCGAGCAAGCCCCTAAACGCGGGGGAGCCGCGCAGGAAAAGCGGTTGGCAGGATGGGTTCGGTTGGGGGCCTCGAAAACCAGGATGGGGGCGCGCGTGGCGGACGGTTATAATGCGCCGATGCGAATAGAGCAATGGGAACAGAGCGGCATGTCTTGGGAGGCTCTCGGGGGGCGGCTGCTTGCTGCGGCGTCCAAACCGCGTACGGCGCGGGTGATCAACGCCGGGGCCGCGGTCGCGGTCGCGGCGTTTTTGGCGAGCTGGACATGGGGAGCGTTATCGCCCCCGGTACAATCGGCGGCGCCCCAGGTCACCGTGGAGCATTCCACGCAGGCGCCCCTGTCGGTATTGTTGAGAAGCCATTTATTTGGACGGTCGACGACAACGACCCTGGCCTCTATTCCGGTGAGCCACTTGGCGCTGACCTTGTCGGGTCTTGTGACCGGCAAGCCTGGCGTCGCTTTGATCGGAAAGCCTGGAAAGGGGGTTCGCCCTTATATCGTCGGGGCGGCCATATCTTCGGGGGTAGTCCTGGCGGCGGTGGCCCCTGACCGGGCAATCCTGAAACAAAACGGGCGGCTCCAGAGCCTCTTGTTATACCCTCCGAGCAGCAGCGGCGTTGGGTCGCCGTCTTCCGCAGCGACCCAGGTGCCCGCCGCGCCGCCGGCGCCGGTACAGCGGCCGAATATGGGCACCAGGCATTCGGTAACGGTTCCCGTCGAGCCATCGGTGGTGGCGGCGTTCGGCAGCGTATCGAATGCAACCCTGAAGTCGTGGCTTACGCCAGGCCCTGCGGGCGGCGTGCTCGTAAAGCAGGCTCCTGGGCCGGCCTTTGCGAGCCTTGGCTTGCGCAAGGGCGACATTATCGAGGAGGTGAACGGACGGCCCGTGAACTCCTTGGGCGCCGCGGTGAGCGCCTATATGGCCGGGGCAAAAAACGGTGACGTTACAGTGGATGTAGCGCGCGACGGGCACATGAAGGCCTTCACATACAAGATGCAAGGCCCATGAGTCGGTTCGCGTTGTGGATACCCTTTCTAAGGACAGAATACCAATGGGTGAGCGGGCGCGTAGTCGCTTATATGCAGGGTTGCTTATAACGCTGGTTTTTCCGAGTGCGTGGTACCCAGCCTTTGGAGATAACAAGGCCCCCGTTGCGCTGAATGATCACCCGGTTGTGGGCGCACATACACCCGTGACCCCAAGGCCCGTGTCACACCCGGTATTGGGTGCCGGGGCCGCACCTGCCGTGACGGCGGGTGGTTCTGCTGTCGTGAGCACGTCCCGCAAGGTCCCGCCGGGGCAGATGTTGTTCAATTTCGACAACGCCAACATCCGCGCGGTGATTCGTACGGTCGCCGAGCTCACGGGCAAGAATTTTCTGATCGATCCGCGTGTGCAGGGCAAGGTCACTATCGTGTCGGCCTCGCCGGTATCACTGAAGGCCGCCTACCAGATCTTTCTGGGCGCTCTGAAGGCGCAAGGGTTCACTGCCGTCGCGGGGCCCGACCATGTCGTAAAGATTCTCCCCCAGGCCAACGCCCGTCAGGCGGCCCCCGTGAGCGCGAATTGGCCGAAGGGTGGTGATCAGTTGGTGACCCAGGTGATCCCCATCGAGGCGGGCCAAGCGACGCAGATCATGCCGCTTCTGCGCCCCCTCATGTCGAGCGCCGGCATCATTTCCGTGTATGCCCCGACCAATACCCTGATCGTCACCGACGACGCCGATAACATACGCAGGCTCTTGCGTATCGTCTATGGCCTCGAGGCCGAGGTCCGCGCGCCCGTCGCGATCATCCCCGTCCGCTACGCCTCCGCGGTGGACATGGCGAACCTCCTCGTGCGCTTGGGAGAGGCGCAGTTGCCAAGCGCGTCCGGGACACCTGCGGGAAACTACAGCCCGGTCTACATTGTGCCGGATACGCGATCCAATAGCCTGCTCGTCCGCACCGCGAGCCCTAAGAAGCTGCGGTTCATAGAGGCCCTCGTGCACAAACTCGATGTCCAGGGGGAGAGCGGCGGGACCACGCATGTCGTATATCTGCGCAATGCCCGGGCAAGCCGCATCGCAAAGATCTTGCGGGGCCTTTTGCAGGGGGAAGCGAAGGGCGCGAGCAAGCGGGCAGTCGCGACTGCCCAGCCCGTCGCGATGGCCGGAGCGCCGCCGGCTCCAGGGAAAGTTTCGGCCCGCGCCATCAAGGCTTCTCTTGTTCAGGCCGATCCTTCCATTAATGCGCTTATTATCAATGCGCCGAATGCCGTGTATGATAGCCTCCGTGCGGTCATTTCCAAGCTTGATATACGGCGGGCCCAGGTATTCGTGAAGGCGCTCATAGCCGAGGTTACGGTCGACAACCAAGCAGAGCTCGGCGTGCAATGGGCCGGGGCAGTACCTGCAGGCAGCGGCGCGGTGGGCGGTGTCACGAACTTCCCGGAGACCGGGTCAGGGATAGTATCGACGGCATCGAACCCCTCGAACTTGGCGAGTGAAGCGGGGCTTGCGCTTGGGTTCATAAGCGGCACCGTGAAGCTCGCAAGCGGGCAGACCGTGGTCGGCCTGTCGGCATTCGCCCGTGCCTTGCAGTCGGTCTCGGGTGTGAATGTCCTGTCGACGCCCGATCTCCTCACGCTTGACAACACGGAAGCGAAGATCATGGTGGGACAGAATGTGCCGTTCATTACCGGCAGCTACTCCACCGCGGGGACCGTCGGTACGGCGGCCGTGAATCCGTTTCAGACCGTCGAGCGCAAGAATGTGGGCCTAACGTTGAAGATCAAGCCGCAGATCACTGCTGGCAACAATGTAAAGATGCAGATCTACGAAGACGTGTCGAGCATAGCGCCGAGTCTGTCGGGCGCGATCGACCTCATAACGAACAAGCGTGAACTGAAAACCACGGTGATCGTGGCCAACGGCAAGACGATCGTCCTGGGCGGCCTCATAAGCGATGAGGTGGAGAACAATTGGCAGGGCGTGCCGCTTTTGGATGACATACCCCTGATTGGAAATCTGTTTCGCTATCGGCAACGCGTGAAGAAGAAGACCAATCTCATGGTGTTCCTGAAGCCTGTGATTGTGCGCAACAGCGAGCAGGGTGAGGGATTCACCGCTTCGCGCTACGCGATGATGCAGGCCGAGGAGGATGCGGTGCGGTTCTCGCACTCCGTTGTGTTGCCGAACTATCATCAGCCTCATCTGCCGCCTTTGAACGAGGGCAAGGCCACGACTACCGCGACGCCCTCGCCTAAGGCCGCGGGGACTGCAGGTGGAAAGCATGGTTGAAATGATCGAGCGCCCTTTGGATAAGGAGTGGATCAGCAAGCTCCCCTACCATTTCGCCAAGCGCTATGGCGTGATGAGCGTGGGCCTCGTCGGCGACGAAGTTGAGGTGTGGCAGAGGGCGGATGTGCCGGGTCCGGTCCTGGCGGAGCTTGAGCGGGTATTACGCAGGCCGCTTCGCCTTACGACCGTGGGCGAAGAGGCGTTCCAGGCGGCGCTCAATACGGGTTACGCGCGTGACATGTCGCACGCCCAGCAGATCATGGGCGCGCTCGATGAAAAGCTCGATTTGGCAGAGCTCGCGCAGCACCTGCCGAAGACCCAGGATCTCCTGGAGAGCGAAGGCGATGCGCCGGTGGTGCGCCTCATCAATGCGCTTCTCACGCAGGCGGTGCGCGAAAAGGCGTCCGACATCCATATCGAGGCCTTCGAAACTCGGTCCCTGGTGCGCTTTCGCGTCGACGGGGTGTTGCGCGACATCATAGAGCCGCAGAAGGCTGCGCACGGAATCCTCGTTTCACGCATCAAAATCATGTCGCGGCTCGACATCGCCGAAAAGCGGCTCCCGCAGGACGGGCGCATTACCTTGCGTCTGGCGGGACGGCCCATCGATGTTCGTGTCTCCACGGTGCCCACGGCGCACGGCGAGCGCGTGGTGATGCGTCTTTTGGACAAGCAGGCCGGCCGCCTGAATCTGGGCGCGCTCGGAATGCCTGGCGACACGCTCACCACTCTACGTGGGCTCATCCAACAGCCTCACGGGATTTTTCTCGTGACGGGCCCTACGGGCTCGGGAAAGACGACGACTCTCTATTCGGCCCTGGGCGAGCTTAATACGCACACATCGAACATCATGACAGTAGAGGATCCGGTCGAGTACGAGTTGGACGGCGTGGGGCAGATCCAGGTGAGCCCCAAGATTGATCTTACCTTCGCTCGGGCGTTACGTTCGATTCTGCGCCAGGACCCGGACATCGTCATGATCGGGGAAATCCGCGACCTCGAGACTGCCCAGATCGCCGTGCAGGCGAGTCTCACGGGCCATCTGGTTTTGGCGACCTTGCACACCAATGATGCGGTGGGTGCTGTGACACGGCTGGTCGATATGGGCATAGAGCCCTTCCTCGTCGCCTCGACCCTCCTTGGGGTCTTGGCGCAACGGCTCGTGCGTACCCTATGCGGTACCTGCCACGGACGGGCGCAGGCGGTCGGTGTGACCTGTCCGGCATGCGGCTCGACCGGCTATCAGGGACGCACTGGCGTCTACGAACTCTTGACGATGAGTGACGAATTGAAGGCCTTGATCCATGATCGGGCCGCTGAAGCCAGGCTGCGGGAGACCGCGCTTGCGCAAGGGCTGCGCACGCTCTATCAGGACGGCTTGCGGGTCGTCGCCGAAGGGCGCACGAGTATGGAAGAGGTCATGCGGGTCTCTCGTGACTGATTATGGCGGCATTTGAGTATGAGGCGCTGGACAGCGAAGGACGCGCCGTAAAAGGGGTTATGGAGGGCGACGCGGAACGGCGAGTCCGTGCGCTCCTGCGCGAAAAGGGCTTCATACCGGTCAAGGTTGCGCCCATAGAAAAGGAGCGCGCCGAGCGGCGAGCGTTTCGTTGGCAGACCGGCCTTAAGGCCGCCGAGCTCGCGCTTCTGACCCGCCAATTTGCAACCTTGGTGCGCGCGGGTCTGCCCATCGAGGAAAGCTTGCAGGCACTTACGGAACAGAGCGAGTCGGCGCGGACCCGCAAGATCCTGGCCGCGGTACGCACCAAGGTGCGCGAAGGCCAGCCCTTGGCGCATGCCCTCGGGGATTTCCCGGGGTCCTTCCCGCCGCTCTACCGCCATCTCGTGGAGGCCGGCGAACAATCCGGAAAACTCCCAGTGATCCTGGAACGGCTAGCCGATTACACTGAGCAGCGCCAGGCGTTGACGCAAAAGGTATGGGTGGCCTTTCTCTATCCCGCGCTAGTCACGGTCGTGGCGGTGGCCATCGTGGGCGGTCTGCTCGTGTATGTTGTGCCGCAGATCGCCCAGGTCTTCGTCGATAGTGGCGCGCCGCTCCCTTGGGCCACGCGTACCTTGATCGCGATAAGCCACATCGCCAAGGAGGGCGGGGTCGCGTGGCCGGCGGGTTTCCTCGCGATCCTGATTGCGGGGCGGCTCATTTTGCGTAGCCGCGAGCGGCGTATCGCATGGCAGCGGCTGCTTCTACGCGTGCCACTTCTGGGTCGACTCATAAGGAGCCTGAACGCAGCACGGCTTGCGAGCACGCTCGGCATTCTTACGAGTTCGGGGATCCCGCTGCTGCTCGCGCTCGAGACGGCCATGCAGGTCGTGACCAACCTGCCGATGCAGATGGCAGTCGAGGAGGCGAAGCAGCAGGTACGCGAGGGTGGATCGCTCGCCCGTTCGCTTGGTCGCGGGAAGCTCTTTCCGCCGCTTGTGATCCATCTGATCGGAAGCGGCGAGGCAAGCGGGTCCCTGGATACCATGCTGGCGCGCGCGGCCGAGGCGCAGACACGCGAACTCGAGGGATTCGTGACGGCGCTTACGAGTCTGATCGAACCTGTACTGATCCTCGTCATGGGGGGGATGGTGCTGTTCATCGTGCTCGCCATCCTTCTGCCGATTTTCGATATGAACCAACTCATCAAGTGAGCCTTATGTCCAAGATTCAGCGGTCGCGCGGTTTTACTCTCATCGAGGTCATGGTCGTCATGGTCATCATAGGGATCCTGGCGGCCGTGATCGTGCCCAAGATCATGAACCGGCCGAACCAGGCGCGGATCGTGGCGGCCAAGAACGACATTCGGTCGATCATAAGCGCCCTCAAACTCTACCGTCTCGACAACGGCCAATACCCGACCCAGCAACAGGGCCTGAAGGCCTTGGTGCAGAAGCCCACTTCGGGGCCGGCCGCTCCCGACTGGCGCACCGGCGGGTATTTGCCACGGTTGCCCATCGATCCTTGGGGACGGCCCTATCAGTATTTGAATCCCGGCATCCACGGGCGGGTGGACGTCTTCAGTTATGGGCCGCACGGCAAGGGCCACGGCATGAAAGGCGTCATCGGGTCATGGCAGCTCTAGGGAGCGAGCGCGGCTTCACCTTATTCGAGATCCTGGTCGTCCTGGCCCTGATCGGCATCATGCTGGGTGTGCTCGTGCCGCGTCTCGGCCGCGGCATAGGGGTCTCGGCCCGTAGCGAGGGCCTGCGGCTCTTGGCGCTCTTACGGGCGGCCCGCACTCAAGCAATCGTGACGGGACGGCCTTACCGCGTGAACTTCGAGGCGCATGGCTATGAGTTCTTGACCTTGAACCGTCATGGCCGCTTCTCGCAGGTGAAGGGCGCCTTGTTTCGGCCCCGGCGCCTGCCCTCGGGGGCAGTGATCCGCGACCTTGGGAAAAGGCGCGCCGTGATCTTTACGCCGAGCGGTCTTGGGCGCGGCTTTCGGATTGAGGTGGTGACCCATCACGGACGGTTCCTTTTGTCGGGCGATAACAATGGACGCGTCAAGGGTGCGGCAGAGAGCTGAGTGTGGCGGCTTCACGCTGCTCGAGGTGCTCATTGCCCTCTTTATCCTGGCCATCGCGCTTGCGGCTGTTATGCGCAACCTGACCCAGGCGATCACGACCACGGGGGCACTGCGGAATCGTACGCTCGCGCTGTGGGTGGCCGAGAACCGGCTCGCACATGTGGAGGCGGTCGTGCATTGGCCTCCCTTGGGCAGACGTCATACGAGTGCGCGCGAGGATGGGCGGCGATTTCGGGTGGTGACGCAGGTACGTACTACGGCGCTTCCGGAGATCCGCCGCATGAGCGTCACAGTCCGTCGGGCTCATCGGCGGCATATCTTGATGCGGATCGTGGGCTTTGTGCGCAAGCCATGATGCGTAATCGGGGTTTCACGCTGCTCGAGATGCTGGTGGCGATCGCCATCTTCGCAGTCGTGGGCGCGATCGCCTACACCGGCCTCGACCGGGCGATGGCGATCCGCGCGCACCTGAAGGCCGTACGCGTGCGCTGGCAGGCGCGCGAGCTCGCCTACTATCGCTTGGCCGACGACTTGAGTGAGGCGCGCGGGCGGCCGGTACGCGACGGTGCTGGCACCTTGGTGCCGGCCTTCGTGGTGCGGCGTATGGGGCGTGGTGTACGCCTGAATTTCACGACCGGTGGAACGCCGCCTTTCCGGTCGCGTCCGGCGAGCGATCTGCGGCGGGTGGATTACACGGTGATGCATGGGCGGCTGATATGGCGGCGATGGGCGGTTCTGGATCGGGCCCCGGGCGAGCACCGGGCGCAAGAGGTGCTGATGCGGGGCGTGCGCAGCCTGCGGGTACGACTCCTGGCCGCCAACGGGCTTTATGTGCGCAGCTGGCCGCTCGCGGGCCAGCCCGCCGCGGACCCGAATGCCGTCAAAGTGACCCTTACACTGAAAGACGGCCGACACATCCGTTGGCTGTTCCCGGTCGGCCGATGAAGCGCGAGCGGGGGCTCGCGCTTATCGTGGCCCTGCTGGTGGTGGCGCTCACCGCCACCATTGCCGCCGCCCTTATGCGCGGCGAGTCGGTATGGTTCAAGGAGAGCGGGAATGTTCGTGCCCTGGCACAGGCGCACGCGGCCATGGACGGGGCCTTCCGTCTCGCGGCCGTGGAAGTGACCCATGAAGGGCGTCATGATCAGGTCGACGATCTGACCGAGCGCTGGGCCCAACCCTTGCCGCGGTTCCCGGTGGGCGGCGGAACGGTGCATGCGCTGCTCGTGGACCCGGAGGGGCGCTTCAATCTGAACGACCTCGTGGTCGCAGGCAAGGAGGTGCCAGGAGCGGTGGCAGTGTTTACGCGGCTCTTGCAGCTGGCGGGTCTGAACCCGTCGCTCGCGCAGGCGGTGGTGGCCTGGGAGATGCCCCCGGGCTCTCCCGGCGGCGGCTTCGACGCTGTGTATCTCGGGCGTCGTACGCCTTACAGAGCCGGGCGGCAACCCATGAGCGGGGTGAGTGAGCTGCGGCTTGTGCAGGGCTTCAGCGTCAAGATCGTACGGAAATTGCGCCCCTATTTGACGGCCTTGCCGCTTGCAACGCCAATTAATGTGGATACGGCGCCGGCTTTGGTGCTTGCGGCCTTGTGTCCGGGGCTTACCCTGAAGGAGGCGCAGACCTTGGGGCAGGAGGCGTTACGCACGCCGTTTGCGAGCGAGGCTGCGTTTCAGCAGGCTTTGCCGCAGGGGGTAAAGCCTGCGTATCAGGCGGACGTGCAGACGAATTATTTTTTGGTACATGTGACCGCCCGCTTCGGCGGAATCGTGGCACGCAGACGGGCGCTTTTGTACCGGGCGGCACGTGGCCAGGCGACCGCAATCTTGTGGCAGGAGGCGTTATGGGGACACCATCGGATCAAGGCCAAACACGCCTGAGGGGCCTTATGCGCGTGGGTATTGGTGGTCACAGCGTTTCCAGTCAGGATCTGGCGAAGTGGAAAGAGCGCATCCAGGCTTGGTTGCGCGCACCCGGCGCGCAACCCTGGAATGTCTTCCTGCCGCCGGATTTCCCGGAAGACCAGATCGTCGAGTGGCGCAGTCCCGAGGGCGAGGCGGGTCGTGGAGCTTTGAGTGAACTCCCGGAGGCGGCGCGGCGTGCCCCGATCCGTGTATGGACGCCCGCGATCGAGACCTTGCTCACAGTCGCGCAGTGGCCCGGGCGTGGTCGTGGGCGCCTAGCCCAGGCCTTACCTTATCTGCTTGAGGAGCAGTTGCTTGCGGATCCGGAAACTCTGGCCTTTTCGCATCGCGAAACCGACGCCGGCATTTTCGTGGCGGTGACCGCCAAGGAGCGGCTCTCGATGTGGCGGGCGGCTATGGACAAGGAGCGGCTCGGCGTCACTTTTTGTCCCGTGACTCTGGCCCTTCCCTGGCGCCCCGGGACCTGGTCGTGCCGCTACGCTGACGGTCAGTGGGCGGTGCGCACGGGTCCCTATAGCGGCTTTGGCGCCGCGGGTCTTTTGACCCAGGTACCGGCCGCGTTCCGGCAAGCGCTCGCGGAGGCCGCAAAGGGTGAGGCGGTGCCCGGTTCGATCACCTTGTTTGGAGGCGACGAGACCCTGCGCGCCCTGGTCGCGCGTGAGCTCGACATCCCCGTTATAGCCGATGCGCGACCTATAGGGGACGGGGAGGCACCAGGGTTTCGGCTGGGCGAGACCGGCGGCGCGGTGAGCGCAAGCGGGCTTGCCGCCTTGCGCGCATTGCGGCCGGCCCTCATAGCGATCGCTCTGGTGCTCGCGCTCGGGTTCGCGCGTACGCTGTTTGATTGGGTACGGCTCTCGCACGAGGAGGCACGCGTCAATGCCGAGATGACCTCGGTCTTCACCGCGAACTTCCCGAATGCGCCGGTGCTCGATCCGGCGCGGCAGATGCGTCAGGGGGTGGCCAAGCTCGCGGCGCGGGCCGGCGGCGCGAGCCAGGGTTTTCTTGCGGTCTTGACCGACGCAAGCCCCGCGCTCGCGAGCCTGGCAAATGGGGCCTTGACGCGTCTCGAGTATCGGCACGGCGAGGTGCGCTGCGCGGTGCGCCTTGCCAATTTCGATGCATTGACGGCCCTGAAGCATCACCTTATGCGCGCTGGGCTCGCGGTCCAGGTCACGCACGTGATGAGTCATCAGGGCGGCGTTCAGGCCTTGGTGACCATGACAAGGAGGTCGCCGTGAAGACGGTTCCTTTGGTGGTTTCACGTGTCCAGTCGGCGTGGCTTGCGCGCAGCGAGAAGGAACGCCGGATAGCCTTTTTGGTGGCCCTGGTTGTGCTGCCGCTCTTTTTTTACATCCTCCTGTGGATACCTCTGGCAGCGCGCGTGGCCCATTGGGAGCATGTGCTCCCAAAACAGCGCGCGGCACTTGCCACTATGCGCCGTGAGGCGGCCTTGGTGCGCTCCCTGCGAACGCATGTGGGCCATGCCCCCTCGGGTACCGCGCTTCTGAGTCTGATCGAGCAGCAGGCGCAGCTTCGGGCAATCGGCGGCATGTTGAGCGAGTTGTCCCCGCGTGGGTCGCACAAGGCCGAGGCGGTATTCAGCAAGGTGCCGTTCAACGGGCTCGTGCGCTTCCTTGCGGGGCTCGGCGCTCGTGGGGTCGAGGCCGCGCACGTCGAACTTGCACCCGCTGGCGTGGGGCTCGTGAGCGGATCTGTGACTCTGGTAGCCCACTGACGATGCGCAAGATTGGGTACGTCCTGCTCGCGATCCTGGCATATACGATCTTTCTGCTCGCGACCGCACCTGCGCGCGTGGCGCTGCCCTATCTTACGCAGGGACTACCTCCGGTTGTGGGTGTCACCGACGTGCACGGTACGATCTGGGACGGACGCGTAGATCTTATCCTGAATACGGCCACCGGGACCCAGGCCTTGAGTCGTGTGCGATTCGCATTTACTCCGTCACCCCTCTTCCGCGGGCGGATAGGCTATGCGCTGCACCTCACAGGACCCGTGCAGGGCCATATGCAGACCGCCTTTGGTTCGCAGGCGCAGGAATTCTCGGATGTCGCCTTGAGCGCGCCCGCCGGGGTGCTCGCGTCCCTGGTTCCGGCCGCGCAAAACTTCGGGCCCGGCGGCCATCTCGCGCTGCACGCACGGGATCTCGTGTGGGGGTCGCGCCCCTCGGGCCGGGGAACCTTGACCTGGACCCACGCCGCGCTCGTGAGCGCGCCTCTCAACCCTTTGGGGACCTACGACGCGCATTTCGTGCTCGCAGCACCGGGGGTGTCCTATCGTATCCGGACCCGCAGCGGCGCTCTCATCGTGACGGGCCATGGCCGTTATCTTTTCGCGGGCAGCGTGCTTTCTTTTGAGGGTGACGTGCACGGCCAGGGTCTGCGCCTAGGCGGTCTCATCCAAAACATCGGCGTCCCGGATGGCCGCGGCGGACGCAAGGTCGATTTCCATATGCCGCTGTAGTCCTAGCGTTCTCACTTTCCCGGCTTTATACATACCGGGCCGGCAGGGGTGCGTCACGCCCCTCTTGTGACCGCCCTTCCTGGCAATGTGCACATAATAACCCGTGCCGTCGCGATCATTCCTGATCTGGCGTAGGATGCAACCGACGCCGCCAAACAGGTGTATCCCTGGCGCCGGAAATGGCGCGGGATGATCTCCTCGCCCAACAGGATACGCGCCATAATTATGGCGAGCTGCGTATGATTGGATATGCCTCCATCGGCGCCTGGGTGTTTTGTGTGGTCCTTACGAATCGCGGTATCGAGCGCCGCACCGTAAGCCTCGAGAAAGCCAATGCATGAGAGGTAAAGCGTTATGCCGGTCAAATCTCAGTCTGGACGGGTGTTTGAATTGCCTACGCGCAAGGAAGAATCCGTCATCCGGACGGGAGCTGCCGAGGATCCCGATACCTACGAGTTGACGGATGCCGAGTTTAGCAAACCGGAGAAAATGGGGCGGCCCCCGGCGGCAACGACCAAGGAGCGCGTTACTATGCGGCTTTCCGAGGCCGTGGTGGACAGATTCCGCGCCTCCGGACGGCAAATACGTATAGACGCCGTCCTTAAGGAGCGTCTTGAAACGCACGGTTCGATCTGAGTTCGCAAACTCAGAGTTACCACGATTCCGTTGTATCACGCATTCGTAGTCAAGCAGGAGCAAGGATCGCTCCATATCATTAGTCTGGCTCGTTGAAATACTAGCGATGCTACCTCCATAAAGTCTTGGAGAGGCGTGTATGTACATCACGAACCTGCGCGATGTGGGCGGTTCGGTCATGCTGGTCGTTCCCTCGACGATGCTCGATGTCCTACAGTGATCGGCAGGCACCAAGGTGGGTCTCACGGCCGACACTGACCGCCTGATCGCCGAGCCGGAGGAGCGGCCCGGATACACGCTCGACGAGCTATTGGCGCAATGCGAGCCATCGGCCGAGTTGACGACTGAGGATCGGGAATGGCTCGAAGCCGGACCGGTCGGAAGCGAGGCGTCCTGATGGAACGAAGCCACCGCTTTTTTGTATCTATTGACAATGAATCCAAGATCAAGCGGAGATGGATACGTATATCGCAATATGTAACCAATAACGCCGATCTCGCTCTAAGCGGTAGGCTCTAGTAGGACTCAGGCTTCCACGGGTCGTCTATGACTTGTAGTTCGTCTGTATTCGGTTTTCATGGGCAGAGAACTTATAAGAGAAGTCATAAGGGGATCCCTCTGCGATCACGCTTGCGCTCTGCTTCCGGATTCTTGGTCCTAGTTTGCGATGCGGTTCCGCGCACTGCCCGCGGCGCCTAGGGGTCTCGTGGCCCACGATTTCCGGGAAGCGACTTTTGGGAAGTCCACCTACAGATGTGAAGGGCGCAGAGATTGTGAGATCATGGGTCGGCGAATTGTTTGGTTTAATTAGATTTCGGACAGCAAGGAAAGATGGGAACGATGAAATACTGGAGTCCTGCGACAAAAGCCCTGGCCCCTTATATTCCTGGAGAGCAGCTGCAAGACCGGCAGTATATCAAGCGGAATACCAACGAAAATCCGTTCCCGCCGTCTGAGGCCGTGGCGCAGGCCATCCATGGGTGCGCACCTGATACGCTGAGACTGTATCCGGACCCCGAGGCGAGGGAGCTGAAAGAAGCGATAGCGGCGTACTACCGAGTCAAAGATGCGCAGGTATTTGTGGGAAATGGTTCGGACGAAGTTCTGGGTTTTTCCTTTCTGGCCTTCTTCAGGAATGGGCGGCCGATCGCATTTCCCGATATTTCGTATAGCTTCTATCAAGTCTACTGCGATCTGTTTGGCATAAGTTACCAATGCCCGCCCCTGACGGACCGCTATGAGATCGACGTCAATGACTATCAGGCCGGGCTAGGCGGGGTCATTTTCCCGAACCCGAATGCCCCCACGGGCGTGTTCACGCCGCTTGCAGAAATTGAAACCCTTGTTAGGCGGAATCCGGAGTTTGTTGTAATCGTGGATGAGGCCTATGTTGACTTTGGAGCGGAAAGCTGTGTCTCCTTGGTCGGGCAGCATCCGAATTTGCTTGTGATTCAAACGCTGTCCAAATCGCGATCGTTGGCTGGGTTGCGCGTGGGATTTGCGATCGGCCATGAGGACCTTATAGCGGGTCTGAACCGCGTCAAGAACTCCTTCAATTCCTACCCGCTGGATCGGCTGGCCATTTGCGGCGCCGTTGCAGCCTTCCACGACCAATCCTATTTTGAAGAATGCTGCGCAAGGATTATCCGTAATAGGGAATGGCTGACGGCAGAACTGGAGTCACGTTCATACTTCGTGCCTGCGTCACGGGCCAATTTTTTGTTTGCGAGACACCCGGTCGTGAATGGCGAGACGCTCTATTCGTATCTGAAAAGCGAGGGCATATTGGTGCGCCACTTAGCGGGACCCAGAATCAAGGATTTCGTCCGGATCACGATTGGTAAAGAACACGAGATGCAACGTCTGGTGGAAGCACTAGACTGTTTAGGCCGGTGAGGGGCTGGTACGTGTCAGGGTGTTTCAAAGACTTCGAATGAGGCCCCTTTCGAGGTGCGCATAAGGCGCTCGTCGCCCATCGGCGGCGTTTCGAGCCGCGCACCCCCGGGCGAGCCGGCCGACATCACCAGTATTCCATCGCTACGGCCAGGATTGTTTTTGTAAGCCAATGGACCAGATCACGCCGGAGTCTTTGCTGAACCGAGGGGAGGCCTGGCCCCGATTTTCGGAGCAGGGTGCGGCGACAATTGTGCCGCAATGATAGGGTCGTGGGAAGTCACGCGATGGCGTTTACGGGTTCGGGGGCGGGAGCGCAAAAGCGCTCAGCCCGGGCATCGGCCGGACCTCGCGTGTGATCGAGTAATTCTTAGGGTTGGTTTCAGAGTTCCGTGAGCAATACGGCACGGACCCTTGTGTCTTGCGGCCATGATCAGGCTGTGGGCCGGTCGGTTGCCAGGGATTGAGCGACCGCTTCTGCGGTCTTGATGCCGTCGACGGCCGCCGACAGGATGCCGCCCGCGTAGCCCGCACCCTCGCCCGTGGGGTAGAGGCCACGGGTATTGCGGCTCTGCCGGTCCTCGTCGCGGGTGATGCGGATCGGGGCCGAGGTGCGGGTCTCGACCCCGGTCAGGACCGCATCGGGCAGCGCGAAGCCCGCGATCTTGCGCGCGAACGCGGGCAGGGCCTCGCGTAGGGCGGCAACAGCGTAGGAGGGCAGGGCCTCACTCAGGTCGCCCCAGCGTACCCCAGGCTGGTAGGAGGGGATCACCTCACCCGGCCCAGGGCTCGGCCGGGCGGCCAGGAAGTCCTCTAGGCGCTGCGCAGGTGCCTCATAGCTGTTGCCGCCCAGGGCGAAGGCGCGCTCCTCCCAGTGGCGCTGGAAGGCGACCCCCGCCAAGACGTCATCGCTCGGAAAGTCCGCTGGCGTCACAGCCACTACGAGAGCGCTATTAGCGTTGCGCTCGTTACGTGAGTACTGACTCATGCCATTGGTGACCACTCGCCCCGGTTCCGAGGCGGCGGCCACGACCGTGCCGCCCGGACACATGCAGAAGCTATAGACCGAGCGGCCGTTTGCGGCGTGATGGGCAAGCTTGTAGTCGGCGGCGCCGAGCAGGGGATGGCCCGCGTGGCGTCCGAAGCGGCAGCGATCGACGAGCGACTGCGGGTGTTCGATGCGCAGACCGATCGAGAAGGGCTTGGGTTCGAGGAACACCCCGCGGTCGCGCAACATGGTGAAGGTGTCGCGCGCGCTATGGCCTATGGCGAGGACGACATGGCGCGCCTCGAGGGTGCGGCCGCCGGCAAGCGTAAGTCCTTGCACGACACCCCCGGAGCGGTCGATGTCGACCACGCGGCTCTCGAAGTGCACGCTTCCCCCGAGTTCCTCTATGGTCGCGCGCATGCGTTCGACGACCCCCACCAGGCGGAAGGTGCCGATGTGGGGTTTGCTGATGGTGAGGATCTCGGGGGGCGCGCCGGCGCGGACGAATTCCTCCAGGACTTTGCGCCCGTAATGATGCGGGTCGCTGATCTGGCTGTGTAGCTTGCCGTCGGAAAACGTGCCGGCGCCGCCTTCGCCGAATTGGACATTGGACTCGGGGTTCAGGGCCTTGCGGCGCCAGAGGGCGAAAGTGTCCTGGGTGCGCTCGCGCACCGGTTTGCCGCGCTCGAGGATGATGGGACAAAGACCCATTTGCGCGAGCACGAGTCCCGCGAAGAGTCCCGCAGGCCCGAAGCCCACGACCACGGGACGCGGGTGCGGCGCCCGCGTTGCGTGGAACGGTGGCTCGTAGCGGGTGTCGGGCCGCGGGATGATGTGCGGGTTCTTGCGATGGCGCGCGAGGAGCCGCTCGCCGTCGCGCACCGTCACGTCGAGGGTGTAGATGAGCGCGATCCGATCGGGCCGACGCGCGTCATAACCCCGTCGCGCGATGGTGTAGGACAGGAGGTCGGGGGCGGGGATGCGCAAGGTGCCGCAGATTGCAGCGCGCAGCGCATCCTCGTCATGATCCAGGGGGAGCCGGACTTCCAGAAGCCGTAACATGGGGGTATCCGTAAGCTGGTGAGCGGGCGTCAGGGCGCGCGCCTTTGCGCGGACCCGTCATCGGCCACGACCGCCCATGCTACCGATTCGGCGCATGGATGTCTCCCGTGGCGCGGCCGTCCAGATGTTTCGCATGTATGGCCCCGTGGCGCTCGCACACGGCGCGCGATCACCGGGCGGCCCTGCCCTTTGTGACGCGCGCGGCGTTTCGGGTTATCTTACGGGGTATCGGCGGCGCAGTCGCGATCAGATCAAGACGCATGGACGCGGCCGGTAATAGAATAGCGGAGCCGGGCAGGGGGACAGGTGTACCCTGTGCGCTCGATCGGGCGCTTACGCGTCTTTGCACAGCCATTTCGGGGCCGAATCATGTCAGTCGATGAGAACACGCAGGAAACCGCTTCCCCCAGGCTGCGTCTGGCCCGCGGGTGGCGCTACGAGGACCTTTTTCCGCTCGAGGGCCTGAAGCGCCTGGATGGCGAGTTTCTGGACCATCTGGCCGCGCGTGATGCGGATCTTGCCGCCCAGTTGCGCGCCTTTCGGACCGGCGGCGATCCCGAGAGCCCGCTTGCCCGCAGTACCTTCCTGCTGGCCGTGGCCCCTCACGTCGAAAGTTTCGTAGCCGAGCTTTTCGGGATCGAGGACGAGGTCGCCGCCCTCCACAAGGGAACGGTGAGCCACGACGGCGTCATGCAGTTCAAGAAGCAGTTCGTGCAGCGCCGTGCCCGGCGCTATCGGGGCGACTTTCCGCAGAGCTTCGCCGATCTCGACGTTTGGCTCGACGATGAGGCGCGTCGCCGCGGCTTGCCGCTTTCAGACCGCGAGTGGGCCATCGCGCGGCTCGGAGAGGAGTGGCTTTCTGATGAGAAGGCCCACGAGGCCGAGGTAACAAGGCTTACGCAGTGGTGCGCCATGGTATTGAACGACGGCGACATCCGTGCCCAATTCCCGGGCTGGGTGAGCTTCCTGTTGCCCGAGCGCGTCGACCATACCCATCTCGTGCCCGTCAATCGCGTTGAACGCTACGGGGTGGAGATGGCCGAGGGCCTGCAGTCGGGGTTCCGTCGGCGCGACGGTTTTCATCTGACCGATCTGCGCATGGATGCGCGCCATGTGCAGAGCGAGACGCACTACTGTCTCTATTGTCACGACCACGACGGCGATTTTTGCTCCAAGGGCTTCCCGGAGAAGAAGGGGGTCCCGGAACTAGGCCTTAAGGTCGACCCCTTGGGCGTCACTCTCACCGGCTGTCCGCTCGAGGAGAAGATCTCCGAGATGAATCTCCTGCGGCGCGATGGCCTGAACGTCGCCGCGCTCGCGATGGTCATGATCGACAATCCCATGGTGCCGGCCACCGGGCATCGCATCTGCAACGATTGCATGAAGGGCTGCATCTACCAGAAGCAGGATCCGGTCAATATCCCGCAGATCGAAACCCGCGTGCTGACCGATGTTCTTGATCTGCCTTGGGGCGTTGAGATCTACGATCTTCTGCTGCGCTGGAATCCCCTTTTGCAGCACGACTATCTCCCTGGAGCCGACAATGGTCGCAAGGTGTTGGTCGCGGGCATGGGACCGGCGGGCTTCACCATGGCCCACTATCTGAGCCGTGCCGGTTGCGCGGTGCTCGGTATCGACGGCCTGAAGATCGAGCCCCTGCCGGAGGCGATCATCGCGGGCCCGGTGTTTTCCTGGAAGCAGCTTGCCGAGGACCTCGACGAGCGCATTTTGCTTGGTTTCGGTGGCGTGGCCGAGTACGGCATCACGGTCCGCTGGGACAAGAACTTCCTGAAGCTCATCTATCTGAGCCTCGCGCGCCGCCCACGGATGCGCGTCACGGGCGGGGTACGTTTCGGCGGGACCATACGGGTGGAGGATGCCTGGGATCTCGGTTTCGATCATATCTGTATCGCCACCGGCGCGGGTCTCCCGCGCGTCGTTCCCATGACCAACAGTCTCGCGCGGGGCATGCGTCAGGCAAGCGATTTCCTGATGGCCTTGCAGCTTACGGGTGCCGGCAAGGACACGAGCCTCGCCAATCTGCAGGTGCGGCTCCCGGCGGTCGTCATAGGCGGTGGACTCACGGCCGTCGATACCGCGACCGAGGTCCAGACCTACTACGTGAAACAGGTCACAAAGATCCTGGCCCGTTACGAGGTCATGGTCGAGGAGTCGGGGGTCGAGGCGGTCCGCAAGGGTCTGCCGCCCGAGGATGAAGCCATCCTGGACGAATTCCTGGCCCACGGCCGGGCGGTGCGCGCCGAGCGCGCGCGTGCCCAGGCGGCAGGCGAGGCGCCCAACTTCATACCGCTCTTGCGGTCATGGGGCGGCGTAACGCTCGCGTATCGCAAGGGCATGAACAATTCGCCGGCCTATACCCGCAATCACGAGGAGTTGATCAAGGCCTTGCAGGAGGGACTCTATTACGCCGAGGGTCTGGACCCGCTACGCGCGGACCTGGACGCCCATGGTCATGTCCAGACGCTCGTCCTGCGGCGCATGCGTGAAGTGGAAGGCCGCTGGGTGGCGAGCGACAAGGAGGTGAGGCTGCCGGCACGCACCGTACTCGTGGCCGCGGGGACGGTCCCCAACACCATCTATGAGCGCGAATACCCGGGCACCTTTCTGCTCGACGGCAATCATTTCGAGGGCCATGTCGCCCATGGGGATCATCTGCAGGCGGTGCAGGTGGCGGCGCACTGCAAGGCCCCCGAGACCGGCCCCTTCACTTCCTATGGGCAAGACGGCTATCGGGTGAGCTTCCTGGGCGACACCCACGCGGCCTTCCATGGCAGCGTGGTGAAGGCGGTGGCCTCGGGTAAGGTCGCCTTTCCGCAGGTGATGGCGGTCCTGGGTGCCATGAAGAAGCCCGCGAGCGCTGAGTCGGCCACCGACTTCCTTGCGCGCATGCGCGAGCTCTTTGAACCCAGCGTGGTGGCGATCGACAAGTCCAATCCGGCGGTGGCGGAGATCTGGATCAAGGCGCCGATGGCGGCCCGCAACTTCAGGCCCGGTCAGTTCTTCAGGCTCCAGACCTTTGAGTCACGAAGTCCGGTGGTCGCCAATACTCGCCTGCAGGTGCCCGTGATCACGGTGAGCGGCACAGGTGTCGCGGATGACCGCGTGCGGCTCATGGTCCTTCAATGGGGTGCCGGCGCGCGTGTCGCGGGCGCGCTCAAGGTCGGCGACCCACTCATCCTCATGGGCCCCACGGGGGCGCCGACCGACATCCCCTCGGGCCAGACCATCCTGGTGGTGGCGGGGCGCTGGGGGGCGGCCGTCATGCTCGACATAGGACCAGCTCTGCGCGCCGCCGGCAACCGCGTAGTCTACGTGGCAGCCTTCGCCCGCGCCTCCGAGCTCGATAACCAGGGGGGGCTCGAGGAGGCCGCCGATCAGATCGTGTGGTGCACGGCGCAAGGCCCGCGCATCGAGGCGCGCCGTCCACAGGACCGGTCGGTGGAGGCTACCGACATGGTGGCCTTGCTCGGCCAATACGCCGAGGGCGGGCTCGATCTGCCCGCCGATACCATCCCTCTGGGGTCGGTCGACCGCATCCTGGTCATGGGGTCGACGGGCCTCCTGAAGGCCTTCCAGGGGGCCCTGAAGGGCGCTTTGCAGCCGCTCTTCAAGCCTGACGTGAAGGCCATAGCGACCGTCGGCAGTCCCATGCAGTGCATGATGAAGGGGGTGTGCGCCCAGTGCCTGCAGTGGCAGATCGATCCGGCCACTGGGCTGCGCACCCGCGCCGTGTTCTCGTGTGCCGAGCAGGATCAACCCCTCGCCTGGGTCGATCTCGACAACCTCGCCGCCCGCCAGGGACAGAATCGCCTCTCCGAGCGGCTCAGCAATCAGTGGCTTACGACGGTCCTTGCGGCTGTCGCCGCACGCCGCGGCGGGGCCTGATGCACAGGTGTTATTAGTGCCCCGCGCCCCAGATATTGAGTGGGCAATGGACGGCAGCGTGCGTGAAGTCGAGATCAGCGGTGAGTAAAGTCAGATCGTGGCGAATGCAGAGTTGGGCGAGCAGCGCATCGATCGTGCCAAGCTGGACGCCTCGGCGGCGGCAAAGGTTGCGTAAGAGAGCGGCGTCGATGTGATCCTTGCGATCCGGCGTAAGGAACGGCAGGGCCTGGAATCGGTCAATGATGGCGTCTTGCGCCCGTGCGCCCGCGAACCCCTGTAACAGTTCTTGAAGCACGACGCCGGTAGTGATGACGGTTTCGCCACGCTCCAGGGCGCGACGCAACACCTGCGGCTCGGGACACCCGGCAGGCGCATCTCGCCGCAAGGTGAGCGACCAGACGCTCGTATCGACAAAGAGGTTCACGTGCGCGAGCGCTCGCCCTTGTAGTCGAATGCATCGTCCCAGTCGAGCGCTCCAAAAAGATCCAGCACTCCCTTCTGCGCGCGGCGCGCAATGAACTCCTCCAAGGCGCGGGTCACGGCCGCCTTCTTAGTGCGCTCGCCGCTCACCGCGAGCGCCTGCTCGAGGAGTTTGGGGTCCAAGGAAAGATTCGTCGCCATGCTACCCAGCCTCACACAATGGACCACACATAAGAGTACACAAAGTGGCCGGTTTTTTCAACGCGGGGCAGCACCATGCCTTCGGCGCTTCGCCTATACTCATGAGCCCCGCCATCTTGGAGGGCCTGGGGCATCTTTGGTGAGATCACCGCGGAAGTGTTAAGGCCCCCGCCTCACCGTCCCGCTGCGTGCCCGAAGTCGCGCTGGCACTGGTCAAAGAGCGTTCGCGCATCGTCTCCGTGCAGAACGAGGCCCACCTCGCGATTGTGTTCGAGACTCGATGGGCTCAGGTTCTCCGAGCCTATGAAGGCGCGATCGGGGCCTGCGATCAGCTTGGCGTGGAGATAGGGGTGGCGCAGGAAACGGACATGAACGCCAAAGGAGGCGACATCGCGTGCGACCCTGCGGTCGTAGCGGTTCAGGCGCGACGGCAGCAACAGATCCGCCGCACGCCCCTTGGCGCGCAGGGCAGCGAGTACCGGCCGGTCCCGCCCGAGCTCCTCGGATTCTATGCAAACGCGGCCCGGCGTGCGCAGTGCGCGTACGAGGCCTCTTGTTGCGCCCGGGGAGAGGATCAGCGTCTCGCGCGGGCCGTGACCCGCACGCCTGTGTGACCAGTCAGCTTGGAAGACGGTGCGCAGGGCCTGGGCTACGCGAGGGTTGTGACCGGTCCAGAGGTACTCGCGGTTCCTGTGGAAGGCCGACCAAGTCATGTTGGCGGTGCCGATTTCGCCATGATCGCCTGAGACCATGTATTTGGCGTGGTCGAAGACGTAGCGGCGCGAGAAGCGCGGTGGGGCATAGTGGACCTGGGCCCCGGTCGCGCGCAGGCGCGCTATCTCGCCGTGGGGCCTGCGGCCATAGGGGTGGCGGGCGATGATGATGCGCACGTGTACCCCACGGCGCACGGCCGAATGCACTGCGCGGAGGATTACGCGATCAGTGAGGAGGTAAGTGTTTATGTCGAGGCGTTTATGTGCCTCGCGTATGAAGCGCACGACGGGTGCTACGCCGGCATGGGGTTCTATGAAAAGCATGGGTCCACGGGGTCTCGGTGATGGTGTTCGTTTGCGCCGCTCCGGGCGCTCGGCATGTGACTAGTGGACCTGAAAATCGCGGAACGCACAAGGTCGTCTCTGAACGGGCGTCATGCGCGGTGCCGCGGCTTGTCGGGTAATACCATCCAGGGGGCGCCCAGGCGCTAGCTGACGTGGCTACGCAGATACCGGGCCTTGCTGTATGGCCTTCAACCGTCTACCGTAAGTTTCAATGAGATCGCAATCGCCTAGCGCTGGAGGCGTCCCCCGGCCCGGTCGGGTGGGCGTTTTGTGCGTGGCGTCTGCACGACGCCCGCTCAGGGCGACTACGAGGAAGGCATCATGGCGACAGCAGTGAAAGCGGGCGATGGCGCCCCGGCGGCCAAGAAAAAGGCTGGCCCCAAGGTCACGGTCTTCCAATGGCAGGCGCGCACCCGGGGGGATGCCAAGGGAGCGCCACAGAAGGGTGAAATGGAGGCCGCATCGGCGGCCATCGTGCGGGTCACCCTGCGTAAGCGCGGCCTCGAGGTCATATCGGTCAAGAAAAAGCCCAAACCACTATTCGGCGGGGCGGGTGGCGGGGTCAAAGAGGCTCAGATCGTGGTCATGATCCGGCAGCTGTCGACCATGATCAATGCCGGCGTCCCCATGGTGCAGGCCTTTGAGTTACTTGCGACGGCAAGCGACAGCAAGGCCATGAAGGCCATGCTCGAGGGCATCCTCACGCCCATCAAGGATGGCGAGCGCATAGCCGATGCCTTCAATCGTTATCCGAAGTATTTCAACCGCCTGTTTGTGTCGTTGCTCGCCGCTGGCGATCAGGGTGGTATCCTGGACACCATCCTTTTGCGGCTTGCCGACTATCGTGAGAAGACTTTAGCCCTGCAAAAGAAGATCCGCTCGGCGATGATCTATCCGGCGTCCATCCTCACCGTGATGCTGCTCGTCACGGCAATCCTCATGATCTTCGTGATCCCGGTGTTCGCCCACCTCTTTGACAGTTTCGGCGCAACTCTGCCGGCGCTCACTCAGGCCGTCATCACGATCTCGAACTGGATGCGCGGGCACTGGTATCTCGTGGTCTTCACGCCCATCGCCGCCATCTGGGCGTTCATCATGGCCTACCGCAAGAGTCTCGGGTTTCGGACCCAGGTGGACCGCGTCTCGCTCAAGCTCCCGATCATGGGCGATATCATCTTGAAGGGTTCGGTGGCCCGATTCATGCGTACGCTCGCCACCATGCAGGCTGCGGGCGTCCCGATCAACGAGGCCCTCGAAACCCTGTCGCGCATCTCCAACAACGTCATCCTCGAGCGCGCAGTGAACGCCGCCCGCGAGCGGGTTTTGGAGGGCGGTTTCATCACGGACTCCTTGAAGGAGAGTGCGGTATTTCCGGCGATGGCCGTGCATATGCTCGCGATCGGCGAACAGACCGGCGCCATCGAGGTCATGGCGGAGAAGGTCGCCGACTTCTACGAGGGGGAAGTGAGCGAGACCGTGGCCCGCATGTCGACGCTCATGGAGCCGCTCATCATGGTCGTATTGGGCATCATCGTCGGCACCTTGGTCGTGGCCATGTATATGCCGATATTTGAGCTGGGATCGGTCGTGACGCACGGCGGTTGATCTCGGCCGGCACCGAGGGTCCGTATGGGACGGGCCTACAGGTGGCGGAGAGCCGACGAACGGTTGTGTCGGCCTGGGCCCGCAGCCAGCCGCGAACTGTGAATACCCGCCATTTCTTCGGGACCTGATCCTGCAGCTTGCGATCCGGGCGCCGCCGGTCGGCTGCTCCCTTGTGCGGCAGGGCCTTTATGCTAGACCTATAGCATGTAGTGAGAGGCCCCTGATTGGGCACGAAAGGCATGAATCACGGCTGGATGATCGGCAGTCGAAGGTGCGCGCCTGGCGTGTCCGCGAAAGCGGGTGGCCTCCCGGCGCGCGCAAGCGCCGACGACCTTAGGGGAGATACTATGCCTACCGCGACACGCGGGCGGGCCAGCGCCTTCCGGCTGTTGCGTATGCGGGACCTGCGAAGGCGCGGTCGCGGCTTCACGCTGGTGGAACTGATGGTCGTGATCGCGTTAATCGCGATTGTAACAGCTGTGGCCGTACCCGACCTCTCGACTTGGTTTGTGAATGCCCACATCCGCGACGCTGCCGGTGTGTTTCAAGAGAATCTCCAGTGGGGCCGGGCCTACGCCCTGAAGACCGACCAACAGGTCGACATGAACGTGACTACGCTTGGCGCCGCCGGATGCACGTGGAGTTTCACGCTGTCGCCTAGTGGCGGCAATGTTGTCGGGGCCCCGTCGATGACGGCCCTGCTGTACAAAAAGCGTTTCCGCGGCATTTCCTGCTCGGCCGGTACGGGCGCCACATTTCCTTTGATGCTGATGCCCGATGGCACCGTCATGGCGCCGTCTCCCAACGGAGGGACTACGCCGGTCATCACGAACGGTTATCTCTCTTTCGCTGACGTGAGCGATACGGCCAAATTCGCCACATGGCTCGTGAAGTATTATGGGGCGGGGGAGTTGCGTTCCTGCATGATGGCGCCGCTCGGCGCGCAGCAAGCGACCGCGGTATGTGCAAACCAATGAAAAACGGCGGTCCTCGGAGGCGGCGCGGCGGTTGCGCGCCTGGATTCACTTTGATCGAAAACATGGTTGCCCTGGCCATATTCGCGATCGGGATGATGGGGATCGTCTATACGCTGCTCGAAGGTATGGGGCTTTCGCGGACGAGCCAGAGCCTGACCCAGGCCTATGTAGCCATGCAAGAGATCGTGAGCATGATTCGGGCGGATAGCCTCGAGCACTCCCAATATAACGACGTCGACACGAGCAAGCCGTCAAGTCTGCCTTCCACCTCCAGGATAGCCGGCAAAAACCTGATGACATGGATGCAGTCGCTGCAGAAGCTTCCGGGGTCGGGCACAGCCGCCGGGGGCTACGGGCGGATCTCTGTCAAATCCGCGGCCGGCGTGCCGCCGGGCTCCTGTCCGTGCGACGCGAAGATCACCATTACATGGGCTGGAGGGCGCAAGAGCTATGTCGTCGAGACGATGGTCGGCTACTAAGCCCGCAAGCGCAGGCTTTACACTGGTCGAGCTCTTGGTCGCGCTCGTGGTGTCCGCGCTTGCGGCCACGGGTATCTACGAGGGCTTCATCAGCACGTCGAACGCCTTCACCCAAACCAAGGCCGAGGGTAATGCCTGGCAGCAGGCGCGCACCGCCATGACCATGATCACTCAGGCCGTGGAATCGGCCGGCTATGGCCTGCCTATGGTCAATTGCACTCAGATCTACACCAACAACTTCCAGTCCCAGGGCGGCGGCCTCTTGTCGCTCGCGCCTGTGAGTGCCCAGACCCCGACGCCCGCGGCCCTGAATCCCTACGATCCTGGCACGTCCCCGATCAATGCCGGGGTGTCGACCTATGAACTGCAGACTGTGACGGGCGGCGGCAGCTACGGTTCCGCGCCCGTGACCTATATCAGCAAGGTGTCAAGCGTGAATGCCGCGCAGGTCGACGTGGCCAGTAGCGTGGCTCTAGCGACCAGCGACATCTTTCTGGTCGCGCTCCCGAACGCAAGTTGCATGTTGGGCCAGATCACCAATACGAACCCGAGTTCCGCGAGCGTAGTCTTCAACTCCGGCGCGCGTGGCTCGAACTTCAATCTGCCGGGCGGTTTCAGTGCCATCGACCCCTCAGTGACGCCGACCCAGATTCAGCGCGCGGGCTTCATCGATCTCGGGCAGACGGGTTTTGCCGTCGACAACTTCTATGTCGGCTACCGATTTAACAGCGCCACCAATAGCTACGATTACAACAGTGTCCCGTCTCTGTATATGCAGCAGTATACGACCACCAACAATATGGGGACGCCGCCCCCCTCGGAGCTCATCGCCCGCGGCATCGTCGATATGCAGGTGGAGTTCGGCTACGGCACGCGGGGTTCGGTCACGTCCTGGGGGCCGCCCAATCCATCCCAGCCCGGTCGCAACGTCGATGCCGTGAAGGTGGCGCTCGTGGTGCGCGATACGCGTGTGATCCCGAACGCCGGGACGCGCGCCGGCAACATCATTCCGATCTTCAAGAACGCGGTCCCCGCGGTGAGCTATGTCATTCCAAACACGCTCCCCGCCAACAAGACCACCGGCTGTCTGGATGGGGATTGTTCGCATTATCTGTATCGCGTCTTCAAGACCGTAATACCCGTGCGCAACGTGATATGGGACCAGTAGCCATGGGTGCGAGACTGGGATACGGTGACAGGCGTCAACGGGGCATTACGCTGCTCTTGTCCATACTCGTCCTCTTGACCCTGACGTTCATAGGCATGGGTCTCATGGACTTCACGGGCTTCGACAGCGACGTCTCCTCGAACACGGCGCAGAACGCGGCCGCCTTGCAGGCAAGCGACGTGGGGCTTGCCACCGCGAGCCAGTCCCTCGACGCCCTACCCGCCTATCCCGAAACCCTGAACATGACGCCCTATCCGTGGTGGTATAGTCCGCCCGCGAGCGGTTCCAGCACGACGATAAAGCCCGCGCGGCCGCCTACGAGTTTCTGGCAATCGTGCGCACCGAAGACCTGTGGGGTGGTGGCCGGCTGGAACGGTCACAAGACCGGCGTGCCCTTCGGAGGCCAGGATTTTACGGTGGAGTATGTCGTGGAGCCGACCGGCCTTGGTCAGCAGCTCTTGAACGGTTACGAAGCCGGTTCACCCGCCACGCCTTATCGTCTGTACGACGCCTATGTGTATGTGTTTCGCGATCGCCCGGGCACGCAGACCGTCCTGAACGGGACGCTGATCGAGGCCGGGATACGCAAGGAAGGGGGTTGATATGCGCAATCTGGGATGGTTTACGAGTCGACTCCGCGCGGCGATGGAGATCCTCACCCTCTGCGGCCTTGGATATGGCGCCGGGCTTTTTCCGGTCACCGCCTCCGCGAAGATCCTTACCGTCGGTCAGGAGCCACAGATCCTGATCATCCTGGATAATTCACAAGGGATGGCCGGAAATCTGCAAGGGGCCATAATGTCCGGGTCCGGCACCGTGTCGGCCAACGCCGGCCCCCTGGCCCCCACGGCGGCCCCGCCGCTCGCATGGCCCTCGCCCGTCTGTTATCCGGTCCCGAATGGCTACAAGGCCCGCGCGGGGAGCACCGCCACCGCGAGCAACGGCGACACCTGCCCGTCGGGCTCGGCGCCCTATACCGTGAATGCCGGTAACAACCTGCAGGACAACTCGGAGTCGATGATCAATATCGCCGAGCAGAGCCTGCTCTACGAGCTCAGGAACCCGTCGAATACTAACGCCTTCCAAGTGGGGCTCATGGACTACGCGACCGCCCAGGCGGCGACCCTCTATGATACCTGGGTGTATTTCATGAGCAACAACAACACCGTCGATAGCAGTGGCGCGGTGACGCAGTATGGGGCGTTCAGTTACGGCAATACCGTGTCTTCGCCATCGAGCGCCGATCCGGTCTCTGCCTACAACCCGTGCTACGGCGTGACTTCCGGCGCCTGCCGGCGCATCGAGTCGGTCATGGGAGGGGGCCTCGCGAACAGCCAGTATCTTTACATCAATGCCACGTCCGATGATCCGGAGATCAACGACGTCCTGTATGCCTCTCCAGGCTACCCGAGCAACATTCTCACCTACGGCGGCCCGCAGCCGGACCCGCCGAACTATACCCTGACGGAATACGAGGATCAGGTCGTCAATTCCGCGCCCCTCTACGAAACCTACTCGCATTCGACGGGCGGCATCCGCTCAACCGCGCCCACGAGCGCGGGCTACGCGCCCTACAGCGGCGAGGTCTGGTACGGGCAGCGGGGGGAGGCCTATGACGCGCCGCCCGTGACCGACGCGAACACGCCGCCGACCACCAACCCCTATAGTGGCTACACGGGGGTCTCGCAAATGGGGCAGGGCGATCTCCTGATTTCGGTGGGGTCCTTAACGAGCGTTTTGAGTCCGTTCAACACGGATCTGGCGGCCGAACAGTTCCCGGCCGGCTCGAGCATTGTCGCCGATTCCGAGTACGCGCCGATGGCGGGGACTTTGCAGAGTGCCCTGCAGTATTTCACGGGCACGAGCGGCCCCAAGCC
>JAJYRD010000051.1 GCA_021794275.1 Pseudomonadota bacterium
CGCCCTTTCACGGCGGTAACAGGGGTTCGAATCCCCTTGGGGACGCCAATTAAAACAAGTACTTAGAGACGCCGCCTTCCCTTTTTGTCAGAATATGTCCACCTGAAAAAGGGGGAGGGCGACATTGTGGGCTTGCAGGCAAGGCCCGGCCTATCGGACGGCAAGGTTTAGCGGGTCCGGATCAAGAAGCGCGGATACCCCGAGATAGCGCGAACCTTTGACTTATACGGGGCGCCGAGGTCTGGGCCAAAGAAGTCGAGTCTGGGATGGTTTGGGGGGCGTTTGTCGCCCGTGTCAAGGCCAAAACACGACCCTGGCCCAACTGCTTGACCGGTGCCAACACGAGATCATCCCGAAGAAGCGCGGCGCGCGGATGGAGCAATGCCATTTAAAAATAATCAGCGAGGACCCTGTGGTCCGCCGCGCTGTCGCCCATATCGCCTGTAAGGAACTGCGTACAAGGCTCGATGCCTCAAGATGGTATCCCCCGCGACATTAAATGACTCCTCAGTAAAATTTAGAGGTGAGCTTTAGCTCGGGAAGCTTGCCCAAGGCGTGATATAACGCCATTTCCAGGATCTCTGGGGGTCGGAAACGGTGCCGTTTTCGGATGGTCAGTTTGGCCTTGTTGTGCAGGCCTTCGGCGACTGCGTGCCGTGCCCGAACGGGCTCGTGGTATGTTTCCCCGCTCGGCCCGCCCGCCAAGGAGGCTATGAGGTATGGGTTAATTAAGGCGCAACATTTCCGTGCCGATAGACCGGTCGCCGCCACCTGTGCCCTGGCTCCCGCATGGAGGGGGCCGCAAGACCAAGACCCCCTGGGCGCTCGCGCCGATGATCCCAAATGCGGTTTGGCGTAAGTTGCGGACGCCGCGGACGAAGGCGGGTCGGCGTTGCCTATGGAGAAGGCAGAGGAAAACACGGCAACCGTAAGCCTGTGGAGTTGCGGGGCCACTATCGACTCCTATGTGCAAGCACATGGTTGCAATAGGCGCAGGAGTCCTATCGTGGATCATTACCGGCAAAGCCTCGTGATCGAAGCCGGCCCCGCCATTGTCTATGTGGCCCTCCCGACGATAAACGGCCTGCGCGGCTGGTGGACGGACAGTTGTGACGGCGTCCCCCAAGCGGGCGGCCACCTCAACTTCCATTTCGGGCGCAGTGACAAGAGAGATGCGGATTGAGCGGCTTGATCCGGGCCGTGAGGTGCGCTGGCTTTGTACGGCGGCGCGCATGAAGGCTGAAAAGCTCACCCGCAAGAACGAACGGGTCGGTACAGAGATCGTCTTCCGCTTGAGTCCGCAGGGCGTGGCTGACCCCCGGCTGGACTTCGGGCGCATCGTCTCGTGGCCGCCCTGGAGTGTTACGATATGCGCGCAAGCGGCTGGCAGTATTGTCTCGGCAGCCTTCGACAACTCGTCGAGACCGACCGCGGCACGCCCTGCACGCTTGCCGAATCTGCCACGCACTGACACCAGGAGCCGATGGAATCATGGATAACAACGATAACTCCGACCGTATCGAGCGCAGCATCGTCATCCAGGCCTCGCGGCGGCGCGTATGGCGCGCGCTCGCGGACGCTGAGGAGTTCGGGCGCTGGTTCGGAGTCAACCTGGAGGGGCAGGCCTTCGTGGTCGGGCAGCGAACATACGGGCCGCTAATCTACCCGGGATACGAGCACATGGCTTTTGATGTGGTCGTCGAGCGCATCGAGGAGATGGAGTTGCTCTCTTATCGCTGGCATCCCTACGCCGTCGACCCATCCGTGGACTACTCCCGGGAGCCGCCGACGCTTGTGACCTTCACGTTGAAGGACGCCCCGCGCAACAGTACTCTCGCCACGGTTGTGGAATCCGGGTTCGACCAAGTACCTGCGGACCGCCGTGTGGAGGCCTTTCCCATGAATAGTCGCGGTTGGGAGTATCAGATGAATAACATCATGCAGCATGTCGCCGCCCATCCCTGAGAACAAGGCCGGAGCGCGGGATGATCTGCGCTTACAGGGGATCGTAGGCGCGTGGGAATCCTCGCGACCGTGTTTGCCGCCCTCGGTGACCCCACACGGCTTGCGCTCGTCGCCATGCTCTGCGCGGGCCGCGTATTTTCGATCGCCCAACTGACCGCCAACACCCACATGAGCCGCCAGGGGGTGGCCAAGCATCTCCGGTTGGTAGCCGATGCGGGTTTGGTGCATGACCTGAAGCGCGGGCGCGAACGGCTCTGGTAATTGGATCCGGCGCAGCTCGACAAAGCCAGGCCGACACTGGGGGTAATCGGGAAGCGGTGGGAGGTGGCGTTGGGGAGCCTCAAGACGTTCGCGGAGTCGCTCTGATCGCGTTCTGCAGGCTTTCCTATGAGAGGCGTCGCCTATGAGGAGGTCCGCTTCGTGATGCTGTTCCGGGACGGATCGTGAATAACCGAGGCCTCACGGGGCCTGGAATAGTCCGTGATCCCGCCGCCCCTTTCGAAGGTGGTATTGTTTTTCCAGGGGGCCATCGCCCGAACATTGCGATGCTTATCGTCGACCGCCCTGGTGTCGATGCGAGCCTGCGGTTTGCAGTGGACGGGGCAGGAAATGGGTACGAATATTCTGGGGATATAGGGCTCCAGGGCAGCGCTGTTTAGGGCGGACGCGCGGAGAATCCCGAACGGAAGCCCGCGTGGCCTGTCGCGGTTTGTACCCGAGTCGTCCGCGAACCGGAACGATTTTACGGCCTCCTTCCAGTGCTGGCCCTCGAAGCCATCGATTGTGACTGTCAATTTCTCGAGTTTCCATCCGTCCAGGCACCGGAGATTGACGGCGTAGGTGTCAGGGGCGGCGTGGGGGTTGTTGAAGGGATGCATGCCCCAGTATCTGTAAAACCAATGCTCAGCGGTCTGGGTGCCAAACCGCTACAGCGCGGTCAGCCTGTCCGGTCAAGCGCTTGAAGCGGTCCGGTGGTACGCGATGATGCGAATCACCCTTCTTGGTGCAAGCGGAGCAGTTGCATTGGACCGCGCGGGTGAGGTTGGTTTCGATCTCGAAACGGATCCGCCCGCAATGCCAACTGCCTGGGCAGGTTTCCATGATCCTCTTCCGGGAGTATCGCGAGGCGTCTTGCGCCGCGATGCGCTGTCCGGCGGGTCACCGCGGCGCACTGGGCTTATACCATGCGGCCTCTGATGTAACAGGCGACGATGGATGTTGCGCGCGCCCGGTCCCTAGGGGGGGCACCAGACCGCGGTTGCGGTTGAACTCGCTGCCTACAGGCATCCCGTTCCCGTTCAAGCGGCCAGACCCCGCGTGGCCCGGCCTATGTCCGCACTTCGGCGTCGGTTAAAGCGATGCCGTGACGCTGGTCCGCCGCTCCGTGTTAGAGCCAGTCCCGCGTCGATGTCCGCATAGGCAGGACGCCATACCGGACGGTCGATATGAAGTGTTGCAGTTGCGGTCGCTGGGTGAGGGTTCGACGCAGCGTGGCGCGTTGTGGGCCTGCGGGGTGTGCATGACGAGGGGCGCGGGCCATCGCGCCGCCTATGGCATGGTCCATTTCGCGCGGCGGCATGCCGTGGAGTAAGACCGCGGCGGTTGCGAGGACGGCGAGGAGAATGAGCGTCTCGATGCCCACGGAACGTATCAAGAACCCGAAGGGCTTTTCGTCTGTTTGGTGAGGACTTGTGGAGCGTATCGCCACAGTCGAGGCGGCGGCGCGAATACGGGGCACGAATAGGAAGCGATTGGCCGCGCCCAGGGCCACGGCTACGGCGACCAGCGCGAGTTTCACGAGCAGGATGTGTCCGTAGGTGGAATCACGGAGCGCCGCCCAGGTGCCAATGTAATGGTAGGCGGAGAGGATTCCCGTGAGCAGAATGCAGATCAGGGCCACGGTCGCCACCGATGAGAGGCGTGTAATGAGGTCGGCGCGTACGGAGGGGGAGAGCCGTTCCCGCGACAGGCGCGGGAAGATCGTGATGGACATCGTAAACACGACGCCAGCCCAGACCGAAACCGCCACCAGATGCACCCAATCGACCCATTCCGGAAGGGTCCAAGATCCCTGGTCGGCAGGGTGGCCGGTGGCGCTGCGGGTGAAAGCGATCACGGCTGCGGTCGCGAACAGGAATGCAGCTGCGCTGCGGCGACGTTCGAGGTTCCGACCGACAAACCAGGCTGCCCACGCCATGGCCAGTATCGCCGGTCGGAACAGCCACACATGACCAAAGGGGGTCTCGCGTACGACCAGGGGCAGCCAGTGCGCGACATGGTCCAGACCCTGTCGGCTCATCTCAAGGGTGCGTCCGACGAGAAGAGTCACGCTGCTTAGAGTGAGTGCGCCGAGAGCGCCGCCAGTGAGGCGCCAGAGGCGCCCCTGAAACGCTATGTTCGCATCTTTGGGTACGATCCAGAGGGTCGTGGCGAGGGGACCTATGACGAGGGAGAGGGCGATGATGTCGAAGGCGCTGACGGCAATATAGAGCGTGTGCATGGATATGTGCCTAGCCGCCGACCCGGAACATGTAATGTCCTTCGGTATGGTGGCCGTCCAAGGCGATAACGCTCCAATAGACGCGATATTTACCCGCCACCAAGGGTTTGACGGTTGTCTCCAAAAGCCGGTCGTGACTTCCTCGCACGACATGACCGCGTCCGAGGCTCACGACCTGTCCCGCGGCGCTTTTGACGATGAGCGAGCAGAAGAGTGCCTCGAGCCCGGCATCGAACCAGATGCGCACATGGTGCGGTGATGCCTTCACGGTCGCGCCGACTCGTGGCCGCGAGCGATCAGGGAAGGCGTGCGCGAAGGCCCCGGCGGGGAGGAGTAGCGCAAGGGCGAGGCTTACGGCTCGCGATCTCTTTGCCAATATGGACATGGTTTACGAAGTCCTTGGGCTTGCGCCAAACAGCGGCGCGCCCAGCGTACGAGGAAAGATGTCATCCAGATAAAACCCTACGCCCAAAATGACCCCCAGGCCGTGGCCGCTTGCGTGGTTTATCGGCAGCGTTGCCTCTATGCCGACCTGTCCGTAACGCCCGAGCCAGACGAAGCCCGGGTTTATGGTGCCGAGAGTGTGCCCCGCATAGGGTCCACTTGTATAGGTCTGCATGGCGCATTCGACGAGTGGCACGATATTGTTGAAGGGGGCGTGCAGCCCGATGTCGCGCACGTAGGTTTGCAGATAGGGGAGGCTGTATTGCGCGGAGAGCGCCCAGCTGAGCGATCGCGGGACAGCCGCGGTCGACGGGATGTTGGCCGCGATCATGCCTGTGATCGCAAGCGGCCGCAGCATCCTGACACGGCTTGGCAGGTCGCCGAGACCGCGTCCGAACAAGAGCGTTGGCGAAAAGACCGAGTAGGGCGCGGCGACCTGAGCGCTGCCGGTGTCGTTCAGAGACTCATTCAGGGCGCCGGTGACCAAGGTCTCCTCGCTGTCGCTCTTCCAGAGTCCGTATTCCACCCCTATGGCGGTGTTACTGAAGCCCGCGACCGCTCCGGGGACGGTCGAGGCTTGGTAGGCTTCGCCTACGGTCAGCGCAAGGCCGGGTGTAATGGTCTTCGATTCGGCAAGTGACGTGGTCGAGACGTAGGGCGCAGGACCCGCGGGCGTAGCGCTCAGGGCGGCGCGCCCCCATCCAATATCGAATTCATCGGTGACCCCGGGGTCGGCGAAGGTGAGTGTTCCGGGAAATACGCGCATGCCGATGACGGCGTGGGCGTGAGCCTCGGCCCAGAGGGCGCATAAAGTGAATCCGAAAAAAACGACGCTTTTTCGTAAGGACACGGCTCAAAACCTTCAGAGGAGAGCACTAGAAACCACTTCGTCGCCCGCCGGGTCTTGTGGCCCTTGACGGCGAGCTCGGGCATTTTGTGCCAATAGGGGGTGCGATCGCAAGCGGACCGTCTATCAAGTGCGGGGAAGGGGGGTGGTTCCCGAGGGGATGGCGCCGGGCTTGCGCGCAGCGCATGGTCGACGGCCCAGCCGTTCACCTTGTACTATCTCCGGCAGGCAGCCCCACCCTCAAGATCCGGGCTTGGCCGGGGGCCTCCTGGCTGCGGGTATCTCAGGTTGATGTCCGCGTACGCAGGCGCGAAGTTCATCTCGCCCGAATATTCCCGGATCAAGCGGCCGTCGGGCTGAAGGGGGGCGGCGCGCCGAGCATGTCTTGGTTTACTGCCGTGGAGAGGATATGAGCGAAGGGGGAGTCCATACCCATGCGCCCCATGAAGAGTTTCTTCAGGAGGCCGCGGGTGGTCATCATAAGCACCACAGCTTGAACCAATGGGTGGCGATTTTCACGGCCATCCTGGCTGCCATTGGGGCTATCGTAAGCTATCAGGGGACGCGCATCATGAATGAGGTGCTCCTCTACAAGAACGACGCCATCTTGCAAAAGACCCACGCCACCGACCAGTGGAGCTACTATCAGGCCGTCAGCACCAAGGCCCACATCATGCAAGTCGCCGTTGCCCTGGTTGCGCCCAAGAAGGCTGTGCCGTTTCGCAAGAAGATCCAGAAATACATGGCGCAAAAGAGGGTGATCAAGGCCAAGGCCGAGGCATTGGAGGCAGGTTCGCGAAAGGCGGACCGCGAATCCGCGCGACTTGATCGTCCGCACAACAGCATGGCCTTGAGTCTGATCTTCATACAGATCGCGATTTCACTTGCCTCGATCACGGCGTTGACCGGGCGTAAGTGGCTGTTCATCGCAGCCGGCGCGGCCGCCGCTCTGGGAGCCGGCCTGTGGGGTTACGCCTTGTGGCTGGTTTGAGCGTTTGTTTGGGGCGGGCGCCAACAGGATGGGGTCGGAAAGCTCTACGGCTTTCACGAGCGGCGGTTATGCGAGAGCAGGAGTGCTCGCAGGCGCCTCGGCAGTATACGAAGGTGATGCCGGAGGCCCGCGTTTTTGGCCTAAATATGGCGCGTGACGGGTCGTGCTTCAAGCACATAGGGGGGGTGGCTCGGCTATATGGATTATTCGAGCGGCAGTGCCGGAAACGACGACCTCCGCCTGCGCGCCCAGGCGAGATCTGGACGCAAGAGCAAGCAAGTCGCGATATTGCACGCCGGTTGTGCGGCCGTCTTGAGCAATGCGGATAGGTTCTTGCCGTAGGCCAGAAGTCGGCCCGCGCACCATGAAGTGTTCGAACATGGGCATAGGGTGGCTCCCCGGTTTCTCCGGACCCTGGCGGCGGCCCGTCATGGTGATCGCGAGGCCTGTGCCGAACATACGCCCGCCAGTTTGTGAGCCCAACAAGTTGGGGATCGTGCGCACTAGCTTGGACGCCGGATGCGCGCGAATTGATAGGTGCGGAAATATGGTCTGCCCAGACCTTAAGGCCCTCTCAATTTAGCCCCCATACCCAAGCCGTGAGGCTCCAATGGCGCGAGTATCAGACGGATAAAACGCATGTGCCAGATGACCTGAGCCACCGGCACCTTCGAGACCTACCGCAAGCCACCCATCGCGAGCGATTTCTGGCACGACCGGGAGAAAGTGGTACCCTGGCAGGACCTCTGCGCCGTCATTGCACCCCACTATCCCAAGGGCGAGAACGGCAGGCCTCCCGTGGGTCTCGAGCGCATGCCGCGCATCACCTTGCTCCAGTAGTGGTTCAACCTCTCGGATCCGGGGGGCGGGCGAGGCCTTGTACGACTCCCAGGCCATGCGGCGCTTGGTCGGCATCGACCTTGGCCGAGAGCCGGTGCCGGACGGAACGACCATCTTGAGGTTCCGCCATCTCCTCGAGAAACACCATCTCGGCAAGACGCTCTTCCAGGCGGTCCACCGGCATCGGGAATCCCAAGGCGTCAAGGTCGCCCGGGGCACGATCAGGGACGCCACGATCATCAATGCCCCTTCGTCTACGAAGACCCGAGACAAGCAGCGCGATCCGCATAGGCGCCAGACATGCAAAGGTAACCAGTGGTACTTTGGCATGAAAGCTCACATCGGCGTCGACAGTAGAGCTAAGGTGACTCAGGCCACCTAAGGGGATTCACACCGTAGTAGCCGCCGCCGCCAACGTCCATGACGCCACGGTCCTGCCCGATCTCCTCCAGGGGGGACGAGGTCCGGGTGTGGGGGTTGCGCCTATCAGGGGCAGACCGATGTCCTCCGGCAACATGCCCCGAAGGATCACAAGACCCCACCCACCGCCGTTACCGGTACCAGGGCGTCGTAAACGAGGCGCAACGCGCCAAGAATCGCGTGAAGTCCCAAATCCGCAGCCGCGTGGAGCACGCCTTCGGCGCCATTAAGGGCGTGTTCCACTTCCGACTTCACCCAAGGTCCGCACCCGGGGTCTTCAGAAGAATGCGCGTCGGCTGTTCGTCACCTGCGCGCTCGCCAACCTTAGTCTCGCCCGCAAAGGCCTGTTGCAACCTTCGCGGGCGTAATTCGTCCGGAAATCGGGCTTCAGACTACAAAAGGCCCCTCGAACGAGCAAACAAAGCCTCACCGGGGCGCAAAAAGTGCGTTTTGCCTTCCCGCCCCGGCAAAACCGTGTTTCGCGGCCTTGCGCTGTTGAAGTGGCGGTTCAGGCGTGCTCAAAACGAAAATCCTGTTCGGTGCCGCAGTGAAGCGGGGGTCCCGTGGCGAACAACTACGAAGCCGTGCTTTTTGAGAATTGTCAAAACCGTCGGCTTCCAGCGATACATATAATAAAAACTGATCGGCATATCAACAATACTTCTTAGGTCATACGGCAGGGAGAAATAAGTGGAATGGTATGGCGATTTGAGTGCCTGTATAGAAGATATTGACGGGCGGTACAAGGTGCTCGTCACCATTTCTAAAGGAGTCGGCTGCGGCCGTAATGGCCAAACATGCATCGGATGGTGTGCGGGGACTCGCGATAAGTTTCTGCGCAACATACGGGCGCGGTTTTTTAGGGTAGAGGCGAGCCGGTTCCGTATCTTGGGAGGATCGGTTACAAGCATCACAGACAAACACGTAAACAGCTTATCGAACAGCTGATGATGTGAGAAAAAAATAAACGATGGCCATCATAAAATAACATGGGAGATTCTCCGGTATTTGGCGTAAGCGGTGCGCCCCTCATGTCATGAGGGCAGAAGATGCCTACGCCCCATTCATTCTTACCATGAGCGTCGGGCGCGCACTTACGAAAAGATAGATTTACTAAGAAATATTGTAGGGCCGCATGAATGGCCGGATGAGCGCCTGTAACCGCATAGTGAGGGATGCTCTACGCGATGAACGACGTTCGAGATGGGTAAGGGACAGCTAAAGGCCATGCGCCGGGGTTCGGGCGGACGAGGTAAGAAAAGAATAATGATAAGAATAATAGAGGAGCATTCCGATCGGTTCGAGAACTCTGCGATTCACGGCGCCTAAGGAAAAGATGGCGGCCGCGCCGAATCGCCGCATGCACAACAAGAAAATGGGAGAGGCGGTGTGAACTCATTTTACCGGAGTAACAATGGTGCAGGAGGGAGCGACCGGTTTGTCACGTAGGCGGTCCGGCAGAGCGGGCCGATAGGGTGCGCAGCTTGGCACCTCAATAAAGAGGGAGGGAACAGGGGATGGCGGCAGGAAAGGGTACGGGGGTGGTCCTCGCATCCGGCGTGTTATGCGCCGCGGTGATATTCGGGGCGCTCCATTGGGAACACACGGTCGCCTTGCCGACAAGTGCAGGCAAGGTCGTGAAC
>JAJYRD010000036.1 GCA_021794275.1 Pseudomonadota bacterium
CCTTCCAGGCCGTCTCGGCGGCCGGCGGGAGCTTGTTCATGTGCTTCAAGAAAAGGGCGATCGTCCACATCTGCCGCGACGTGAGTGAAGTCTTCCAGGACGGCATGCCGGTCAGGCGGATGCCATGATCGATCTTCCAGAAGGTGTAGCCCGGCGGGTCATTCTCGACGCCTTGGGCACCAAGCTGCGGGGGCTTCGGGTATTCACCACGGGCAACGGGGGATGCGGAGGCATCACCCTGCGAGGTGCCATGGCAGATGACGCAATGCTCGGCATACAAGTGCACGCCCTTTATGAGATTGGCGTCGGTGAGGGGCACCGGGTTCGAGCCCTTCGGGGCCTGCGCGCGCAAGGTCGCATGCAGCGAGGTCTTGGCCGCCCACACCTCGAGCGGCAAGGGCTTGCCGTCCGCGTTCGCGGGGATTAAGCCGCTCTTTAGAATCACAAAGCCGCCTACTACCAAGACGATGAGCGTCGCAAGGACGCCTGCCCAAAAAGCCTTCACGTCACACCTCCTCTGTGTCGTTTTGCCCGGCAGCCGGCATCGACCCCTGCCCGGGGCCTCGTGTCACGACCTTAAGCCCCCAGACTCGACTATAGACTGTCGAGGCGGCAGCGGGGGCCGGCCCAAAGACGGTCCCAGACGTGCCCATCGGAGGCCCTGGTGGCTCCGCATCCCTCAGCCCTTGCGGCCCAGGCCCTCTTCCACCGAGCGCACCGCCGCCTGCACGCGTGACGAGAGCTTGAGCTTGCGGAGGATGGCCTTCACATGGAGCTTCACGGTCCCCTCGGAGATGCCGAGGTCGCGGGCGATGACCTTGTTGCTCTGGCCGTCGCCCAGGTGCCCCAGGATCTCGAGCTCGCGCGGCGTAAGTTCGCTGAAGGCATGCGAGGCAGGCAAGGCCTGCGGACCGCTCTGTATGAAGTGCGCGAGCACCGGCGCGAACTCCGGGGCCACCACCATTTCACCGGCCTCGATGCGTTTCAAGGCCGCCACCAGGCCATCGGGCTCCATATCCTTCAGAAGGTAGCCACGCGCACCATAGCGCAGGGAGGCGACGAGATCGGTCTCCTCGCTCGAGGTCGTGAGCATCACGATGGCAGCCGCCACCCCGTCCGCCCGCAGCGCCTTCAAGGTCTCGATCCCGCCGACCTTGGGCATGCGGATGTCGAGCAGGACGATGTCGGGGGCGGTCTCGCGGATGCGCGATGCGGCCCGCTCGCCATCATTAGCCGAGGCCACGACCTCGATGCCGCGGCGCACGAGCAGATGCTCGAGCCCGCTACGAAACAGTGCATGATCGTCTATCAGAAACACCTTCACCGGGCCACCTCCGTCACTGCCACCGCCTGCCCCCTTCTGCGCGACGGGTCCGGGAAGGTGAGCCACACGCGCGTCCCCTCCCCGGCCTCGTGCTCGACGCGCAACTCGCCCCCGATCGCGTGCGCGCGCTCGCGCATGATCGCCTGCCCGAAATGCCCGTCGTCGCCATGACCGTTCAAGGTCGCCTCCTCCCCCGACCCCTCGCCGTCGTCTTCGATGAGTACCCGGTAATCCCCGCCGGCCTCGGACTGCAAGAGCACCCGCACGGTCTGGGCGTGGGCATGCTTTCTGATATTGGCCAAGGCCTCCTGGATCACGCGCAGGACATGGGTCTCGTGGGTGGAGGGCAGCTCTCCGCGCCAATCCTTCTGGACATAGACCGAGATCCCGGTCTCCTCCTTGAAGCGCGCGATCGCCGTATCCAGGGCCGGCAGCAGGCCGCCCTCGGCGCCGCCCGCCCGGAAGTTGCGGATGAGCCCGCGCACCTCGCGATGCGCGATCTCGAGCCCGGCCGAAAGCCGCGTGAACTCGGTGCGCGTCCCGGGGTGCGCGTCCTGCTCTATGGTCTCGCCCAGGACCTGGGCCTGGATACGCAGGCTCGCCAGGGTCTGTGCCAGCGAGTCGTGCAGTTCGTGGGCGATCGCCATGCGCTCCTGCAGAAGCGACAGCTCGCGACGCTGGTCCTGGAGGCGCATCTTCTCGATCGCGGCCCCCAGGTGCTGGCCGAGCCCCAAAAGGAGATCCTCGATGTCGGTCTGGCCTATGACGCGCGCACGTTCCATGAAGAGGTTGTAGAGCCCCACCACCCGCCCCTCGTAACGCAAGGGGATGGCGAGCAGCACCAGATCCTCGTCGGGGAAGGGGTTCTGTCCCCAGGAGGTACAACAGGCCTTGAGGTCATCCCCGACACTCAAGGTGCGCCGTCCGACCGCCTGTCCGCATAGACAGCAATCGAGGGCCACGCGTCGCTCGTGCTCGACGATGGCGTCGGGAAGCCCGATGCTTGCCACGAGCCTAAGATGGCCATCGCCGGTCAAAAGCCGCACGATGCCGGCGCGCACCTCACCTGCGCTATGGAGCGTGAACAGAAAGCGGGGCAGGAGTTCGTCCAGGTCCTGGGAGGAGGCGATGCCGGCTGTGATGGCGTTCAGGATGCCGAGCCAGCGACCGATGGCGTGCGAGCCTTCGCGGGTGCGCTCCTGGGTCAAGACCTTCAGGCGATCACCCAGGGCGTTCACGTCGGCGGCAAGCTCCGCGAATTCGGCCCCGGCCGGCCCCTCCGGGAGGCGCGCCGACAGATTGCCGCCACGCACGCGCATCGCCCAACGGCGCAGATCGGCGAGCGGCCGCCATAGAGACCGCACCGTCGCCACCCACAAGACCGCGACCACGACGAGGGCCGCGGCCAAAGTGACGAGCGCCAGATCGCGGTTCGCATCGAGGTAGGGGGCATGATCCCAGACGAGCGCCCCGATCGCGACTCCGAGAAGGGCTGCGAGCAGCGCGGGCGCAGTCCACACGAGCCAGAGGCGCCTGGGTCGCATCCAGCCCCGGGCAGGCGGCGTATCGAGCGCCCCCGAGCGCGCCTGCCGAACACCAATGCGCTGCCAAAAGGACCTTTCCATGGAGACCTCGGGCCGAAGCCCCGGCGTGCCATACATAAGCGCCACTATACCCTTCCCTGTCGCGGCGTTCGAATCGCAAAGCGCGCCTCAATCCGCGTGCGCGTAGATCCCCGGCCGAAAGACCATGGGCTGCGTACGCACGAGCCGCGCGAGATAAGGCCCAAGCACAGCGCCCACATCCTCGCCATAGGACGGGTGCCCATAATCGAGATCGGCGAGCGACCAGAGGCCGCGGCGCGAGCGGCAGGCACCGAGCAGCAGATGCACGAACTCGTCGGCGCCCGCGCCCGCCACACAGCCGCCCAGCATCTGGCCCGTCTCCTCGTCGTGCACGATCTCGATGAAGCCCGGGCTTGCCCCCTGGACGCGGGCCTTGGCCGATGCCCCATAAGGAATATAGACCACCTCGGGGGCAAAGCCCGCGCGTTCGGCCATATCCTCGGAGAGTCCCACGACACCCAAGGGCAGGATGGAGTCGATCACGAGCGGCACCTGATGATAATTGCGTCGCCGCGCGAAGCCCTGCGCCGCATTCTCGCCGGCGATGCGCCCATCATGCAGGGCCGCCGCCGCAGTCATGGGGCCGCCCTTCATGTCGCCCACCGCATAGATCCCGGGCACGCTCGTCTCCAGGGTCTCGGCGGTCGCCACGAAGCCCGCGGCATCGCACCGCACGCCAAGCGCCCGGAAACCTATGTCGTCTGCGCGCGCGACACAACCCACCGCCACCAACACCCGATCGAAGCGCCCCTCGCGCCCATCATCGAAGACCACCGTAACCCCGTCCTGGTCTATGCGGGTCGAAGCCACCGACACCCCCTTCAGGATCGCCACCCCCGATTCCGAGAGCTTGCGCTCGAGCAGCCGCGCGGCGCGCTCGGAGACCACGGGCCGCGTAAGCAATCGCGCCCCGCGGGTCGCGAGCGTCACTTCGGAACCGAAGGTGCGGAACAGGAAGGCCGCCTCCACGGCCACCGCCCCGCCACCTATGCATAGGAGCCGCCTGGGCTCCGAGGCAAGCAAGGGGATCAGGCGGTTGGCGGCCACCACGCGCTCGCCATCCACCGGGCAGGCAGGCAGAGGCCGGGGGCGGGCGCCCGTGGCGAGGATCACCCGCCGCGCCAAAAGACGCGCGAAGCCCTGGGGGCCCGTCACGCCGATGGTATGGGGATCCCGCAGACGCGCGTGGCCCACGATGAGATCGATGCCGAGCGCCCGCAGGCGATGGGGGAGCCTGCGCTTCAGGTCGGCTATGAGGTCCTGGTCATGGGCAAGCACCGCCCCGATATCGCAGCGCATGCCCCCTGCGAGCCCCTGGCCTACAAGCGCGCGGGTCTGTACGAGCAGCGAGGCGACACGGGCCAGGGCCTTCTTCGGTACGCAGGCGCGGTCCAGGCAGGCCCCACCCGCCCCCTCGCGCTCGATCAGGGCCACCTTCGCCCCGCATTGCGCGGCCGTCACCGCCGCCTGGTAGCCCCCGGCCCCGCAACCGATCACCGCGACATCATAGCTCCTCGCCAAGGCAGGCCTCCTGCGCACGCGCAGACGGTTCGGAGGCCGGATCGAGGGCCGCGTGCTTGTGTCCACGCACGAAGCCCACGAAGGCCTCGGTCCACGGGCAGGCCGCCACGTCACGCAGGTGGGCATAGCCCGCGAGACAGTTCTTGTAGACGATGCCATCGCGGCGCCCGCTTATGCCCGTGCCGCGTGTCACGTCATAGGCGTACACGGTGTCGGGGGCGATGTTCGTGAGATGCGAGTAATGGAACTCGTGGGCGGGTATGCTCCCCTGATCCAGGGCCCCGCGCGCCCAGGGGTGGACACCGCGCGCCTTGAGCGCCACGTAGCCGTGGCCCGCAGGATGCGCCTCCATCACGGTATCGGCCGCGATCACGCCCGCCATGGGATAGCTGCGCCCCGCAAAGGTAAGGCTCCTCGTCAGATACATGAGCCCGCCGCATTCGGCATAGGTGGGAAGCCCCGCCTCGATCGCCGCGCGGACCCGGGCGCGCAGGGGACTATTGGCGCTCAAGGCCTGCGCCTCGGTCTCCGGGAAGCCGCCACCTATGAAAAGCCCATCGACCGGAGGCAGGCGCTCGTCGCGCAGGGCATCGACGAACACGAGCTTCGCGCCGGCCCGCTCGAGGGCCTCCAGGTCGCCCGGGTAATAGAAGCTGAAGGCGCGGTCGCGGATGATGCCGATGCGCACATCCGCCCGCCGCATGCCCGCGCCAGGCGCCCCCGCAGGCAGTCTGCCATCCTCACCCAGGCGCCTGATCGCCTCCACATCGACCTGCGCCCTGACCGCATGGGCGAGCCGCTCGATCAGATCCTCGGCACCATCCCACTCACCGCTTGGCACGAGCCCCAGATGGCGTTCGGTGATGGCGAGATCCGCGGATTCGTGCACCGCGCCCAAGACCGGGACGTCGGTATAGCGTTCGAGCACGGCCCTAAGCTTGCCCTCGTGCCGCGCGCCACCCACGCGATTCAAGACGATGCCCGCGATCGGCATGGACGGGTCGAAGTGCCGGTATCCAAGAACGAGTGGCGCCAGCCCGCGTGTCACCCCCCGACAGTCGATGACGAGCACGACCGGGGTCTGCAATTGATGGACGAGCGCGGCATTGCTGTTGCTGCCGTCGAGCGCCACCCCATCGTAGAGGCCCTTGTTGCCCTCGATCATGAGCACGTCGGCGCCGCGCGCGGCATCCTCATAGAGGGCCGTGATCTCGGAGGCCCCCATGGTGTGGTAGTCGAGATTGTGGCAGGGTCGGCCGGCGGCCTTCGTGAGCCACAAGGGATCGATGTAATCGGGACCCTTCTTGTAGGGCTGGACCGTAGCCCCAAGACCCTTCAAGGCGCGCGCAAGTCCTATGGCGAGCGTGGTCTTGCCCGAGGACTTGTGGGCCGCCGAGACATAGACACGCGCGGTCATGTCCCTGCCACCGACTGGCCGCCGGCCGTCTCCGCGGTCGCCGTGCGCTCGCCATGGACGCTCACCACGTGATCTTCGAGGCTCTCGGGCAGGAACGGCAGGAGCCGCACGGCGACGAGCACGATGAGCGCCGCGATCGCGATCCCGCTTAGCGCAAGCACGGTCTCGGGCCAATGCGGGACATAGTTATGCACTACACCGTCGTAGAAGCTGCTTTTCACGATAAGGCCCGGGAACATCTGCAGGGGGTAGCTCTGGCCGCCTATGATGATCACATAGATCTGCGCAAGCCCGCCCGCCACCACCGCCGCCGAGGCCGCGGTGAGCGTGCGCGCGAGCGCGCCCACGTCAGCCCGCGGCGCGGGGCGCAGAAGAAGCACGAGCGGCACGACGCCGCCTATGAAAATCTGCCCACCCCAGAAGAGCACGGGGAAGATCCCGCCCGTGACGAGCGTGAAGGACTCGACGCCGCGATGCCCGGCCATATAGAGGTTGGTCAGATGATAGACCGCCACGAAATACAAGACCGCGGCCACGAACACCGCAAGCAGCGACTTAAGCCGCGCAAGGAGCCGGGCGCCTACGGGCCTCCCGAGTACCTTGAATCCCCCCAACAGCACGAGCGCAAAGATCGCCAGGCCAAAGGCGAAGGACGTCAGAATAAAAAGGGGTGCCAGCACGGCGGAGTCGTATGCACTACGCGCCGCGAGGAACCCGAATATGGACCCGGTACCGGTCGTCAGCACCAAGCGCCACAGGAAGGCGAGCACCCCCACCGCATGGGTGTGGGGATTCAGACGTCGCTCCATCATGAACCACAGATAGAAGCCGACGATGACAAGAAAACCCGTGTAGAGATAGATGTTCCAGGCGAAGATCGACCGGAAGTTCGGATAGAGCACCGCCGCCAGGAGATGTCCGGGGCGCCCGAGATCCAGCACCAGGTTCCAGAGCCCGCCTATGAGCAGCGCCACGGCCAGGAGGCCCGACAGGCGCGCGAGCGGCTTGTAGAGTGGGCGCCCGAACACAGACGCGATCGAGGCCACGTTCAAGGCCCCGGACGCCGCCACGATCAAAAACACCGCGAGGACGTGTGGCAGGCCCCACACGATCTGGTTATTCATGCCGGTCACGTGATGGCCCTCCGCGCGCATATAGAGCGCCGTGACGACCCCCGCCGCGGCGAGAAGCCCGCACGCGATCACCGCGACCCAATACCCCGCGCTTTGGCCCTCGATCTCGCGATAGGCCACCTTGGTCCCCGACCGTCCTCCGCTTTCGCCCAAGCCTAGATCCCCCGGTAATGCACGGAGGGCCCGAGGCCCAGGTCCGCGCGTATGGTGGTAGTCGCGACCTCGGAGAGCCTAAGCGCGATCGCGCTCTTAGGGTCATGCAAATTCCCGAAGACCATGGCCTTGTGACCGGCACGATTGCAGGCCGCGACACAGGCCGGCGGCTTGCCCGCCTCCACGCGCTCCACGCACATCGTGCAGCCCTCGGCGGTCCCCTTGCCGCGCGGCGCCCAGGGCTTCTGATCCGAGACATTGCGCGCCACGAAGGAGCGCGCCTTGTAGGGACAGGCCATCAGGCAATAGCGGCAGCCGATGCAGCGGTGCTTGTCGACAAGCACGATGCCGTCCGGACGCCTGAAGGAGGCCCCGGTCGGGCACACATCCACGCACGCGGCGTTCTCGCAGTGCTGGCACATGACGGGGAAGCTTCGGCTAAAACCGGTCTTGGGATTCACGATCGTGACCTTGCGTATCCACTGGGCGTTGTCCGGCCCCGGATCATGCGAAAGCCCGTTGTAGTCCTGACAGGCGCGCACGCAAGATTCACACCCGCTCTTGCAGGCATTGGCGTCGATCAAAAGCCCATAGCGCACAGGCGTCTTGTGCCCACCCGAGCCCTTCACCACGAGATCGCGCGCAAGCACCGTGACCCCCGGGGCGAGCGTCAGCGCGACCGCAGCACCAGCGAGCTTCAAAAGCTTGCGGCGCAGGGCATCGGGCTCCTGGCCGCCGCCCTCCTCATCCAGAGATCCCGTCGTCTGCGACCGGTCGCTCATGGTCCCCCTCCCGGGCCTGCACCCTTGGATGCGCGCAAGGCCCGCGGCATGCGAAACGCGGCCACAAGCGCGGAGCCTGCCGCCTGCCCCGCGCCCGCGTGGTGCGGGACTGCCGCATGGCAATCGAAGCAGTCGAGCCGCACCCCTACATAGGCATGACAGCTCGCACAGAACTGCCCCGGGGCGTTCACCGGGATGAAACGACCGGAGGCCGTGCGCTGCACGTGACAGGCGACACAATGCGTGAGCCGAAAGCGCGTATCGCGGGCGTCGCGGCGCACGATGTCCTCGCGCACGGTGCGCAAAAGCATCATGTGCGTGCGCCGCATCTGCGCGGTATTCAGTACGCAGTGGCCGGGGGCGCGCGCGACCACGGGGAGTGCCACGCGCCCACGGTGGGCAGCCCACACACCGCTCAAGGCGACTGCCACCGCAAGGACCGCCCATAGGCCGGCGCGTATGCGCATCTCACTCCCCCAGACCCATCTGGATGTAACCCGCGGGACACACATCGGCGCAGATATGGCAGCCGATGCAGCGGGTGTAATCCGTGGTCACGTAATAGCCCAAGGCCTTCTGATCGCGCGGCACCTTCTTCACCGCCACCTGCGGGCAGAAGACCACGCAGTTGTCACATTCAAGACACAGTCCGCAGCTCATGCAGCGCTTGGCCTCGGCCACCGCCTGCGCCTCATCGAGCGGCAGGATGCGGGTCCCGCCGTCGGAGAAAAGCTCGGCCAGACGGCGCTCGGTGCGCGCGATCCTGGGCGTGGCCGGGAAGTGCGCAAGAAAAAGCGCGTCGGATTTGATCACCTCGCGCTGCGCGCGGTTCTCGAAGTTGTGCACGAAGGCGGGGCTCGTCACCTTGCCGTCGACGGCCTTCGCCTCCTTCGGGAGCCCCTCGCGGATCTCGAAATGGCGCTTGTCGATATGCGGGCGCTTAGGCACCGCCGCGCCCCTCAAGAAGGCGTCCATACCCTCGGCCGCCACCGCCCCATGCCCAATGGCTGTCGCCAAGAGGTGCGGGACTATGATATCGCCGCCCACGAAGTGCTTGGGGTGCCCCAAGACCTGCAGCCCGGGCCCCGGGGCTATGGCGTGACGTCCGTTGTCCAGGACCTCCAGGCCCTCCATGTCGGCCACCTGCCCTATGGCGAACACCACGAGGTCGGCCGGGATCTCGATCTCCTCCCCCGCCGCGCGCACGCGCTTGCCATCCTTCCCGTGCTCGCAGGGCGCGAAGCGCACGCCCGTGGCACGCCCGTCGCGGTCCAGGACCACTTCAAGCGGCATGATGTTGCCCAGGATCGCGACATCGAGCGAACGGGCGTCCTCGACCTCGCGTTCCGAGGCCTTGAGCTTGGCCGTGGGTAGAACGGATGTGAGCGTCACCTTCTGGCCGCT
>JAJYRD010000056.1 GCA_021794275.1 Pseudomonadota bacterium
GACGGCATCAGGGATCAATCGCTGGCCTGGCCGTCGCGTAGTCCAGGGCACCTCGCGCAGGCTGACAGAGGGGCGGGAGGGCAAGATCGTTCCGTCGTATTGCAGCAGGAGGCGCCAAGTCTTGGCGTACCCAACAATCAGAGCGGTGACCTCGCGCCCCGTATCGTTGACCAAGCCTTGGTTATTCAGGGTGCGGGCGAGCAGATCGAGGGCCTGTTGCGCCTCGGCTATGCCTTTCTCAGCCAATCGAGCGGCGCTCAAGGTATAGCCTTGGTCCAGATGCGCGCGCAGGACACGGGTGGCCCATTGACGGAACTGCACGCCGCGCTTGGAGTTGACCCGATAGCCGACAGAGATGATGGCATCGAGGTTGTAGTGCCTGACCTTGCGGGAAGCCCGCCTCGCCCCTTCCGTTTGAACTACCGAGAAATCCTCGGTAGTTGCCGCTTCGTTGAGCTCTGCCTGGCCATAAATGTTCTTGAGGTGCAGACCGATATTGTCAGCGGACGTGTCAAGGAGCTCGCCCATTTGCCGCTGGGTCAACCAGACGGTTTCGCCCTCCTGTCGCATGCTCACGGTTTTTTCATCAACGCTGTAAATCAGAAGTTCGCTCATACGATCACCGTGCAAATCCAGGACACCGGCCGAGTTCGATTATAATCTTCGGCGCGGCGTTGCCTATCCGGATTTCCCTCCACAGCCGGCCCGCCACCCGTTCGGCGCGCGTGCCGACACCGTCCTCAAATTCGTCGAACCAGTACACGCCACCCGGCCACACCGCTCGATCGGCGTCCTTGGGTGTCCGTCGCGCCAACCCCCAACGGAGACCACCTCAATACGGGGGCCACCGCACAGGCGAGGCGAACGGACACAGCCTCTGGTGGCCCACTATTCATTACGAACTGGCGCGGCACGGTCAAGACATGGGCGGAACCGGTCAATACGAAAGGGGGGCAATGCGCGACACGTGAAGAACGTGCCGGGGCGCAAGACCGATAGGGTGGGGGACCATCGGGACAGGATCGTACCGGCATGCATGAAACTGTCGTCCATATGATCCTCGGCATACCTGCGCCCCACGGAACGGGTGACCACGTTCCGATACCGGCGCGATAGTCCAGAGCTCAACGCGCCCCCATGCGCCGCTCAGCGCACAACCCTCCTTTATCCCCACAGGGACGACAAAGGCGCGGCCGCCAACCGCTCACCAAAAGACACGACTTCCGTGCCATCATAAAGTACGACGCCGTAAGCGAATCGTTTCTTGCATGCCTGAACCAGCGTCCGCAAACCGTCGAAATCGCCTGCTCTCACGGTGGCCGACGCCTTGATCTCGACACCAGCGACCAGACCATCATCGCGCTCCAGCACGATATCCACTTCGCGCATCTGGTGATCGCGAAAATGATAAGGCGTAAGCTGCATATCGGACGCCGCCATGAGCTTCAGTATCTCGGAGAAGATAAAGCTCTCGAGAAGCGCGCCAAAGGCATCGCGATCCCCCTTCAGGCGGGCAAACGTGAGCCCGCGCACGGCGGCGAGCACGCCTGAATCCAGGAAATGCAGCTTCGGGGTCTTGGTGATCCGCTTCAGTGCGTTTGTGTACCAGGGTGGCAAGGTGGCGACGAGGAACAGTTGTTCGAGCAACGCGATGTAGCGCTGACTCGTCTTATAGCTTACGTTGATGGCCGAGCCTGCCTGCGAGTAATTGACTAACTGCCCCGAATGCTCACCCAGAAGCCGAACGAATCTGGGCAGCTCGGTCAGCCGCTCGACCTCGGCGATATCGCGCAAGTCCCGCGTGAGGATCGATGCAAGATACGCCCGAGCCCAAGCTTGTCGTCGGCGCTCGCTATCACGACTGATGGCCTCGGGGAAGCCTCCCAGGAGAACAAGCTGTACAAGGGCGTCGCCTAAAGCCGCCTGGCGGTCCCCCTGCAGGGTCCCCACGAACAGGCGATCCAGAAAGGTGGCTGGTCTTCCGGATATTTCGGCACGGGATAGAGGCAACAGGCGGATGGTCTCGATCCGGCCGGCCAAGCTGTCGGCTACGCGCGGCACGGTCAAGACATTGGCGGAACCTGTCAATAAAAAGCGGCCGGGCCTGTAATCCTCGTCGACCGCCTTCTTGATTGCGAGCAGAAGACCAGGGGCGCGCTGGATTTCGTCGATGATGGCCCGGTCGAGCCCCCGAATGAAACCAGCCGGGTCGGACTGGGCTGCCTCGAGGGCGGTATGGTCATCAAGAGTCACATAGGTCCGGCCCGCTTCACCCATCTTGCGGACGAGCGTGGTTTTGCCGGCGCGGCGCGGACCGACGATAAGCACCACCGGCGTATCGGAAAGCGCCTCCTCCACCCGCCGTTCCACGAATCGCTGATACATATCCCCTCCGACGATTAGAAGTGTATGCTATGACAATTAGAAGTCAACGACCAGATAATTAGAAGTTACACGTGAGGAATTGGGAGGCGTGGGGGCGGACCAAACGAGATGGCGCGTCCGCTACCGGCGACATCAATAGGGGGGCGTTGGATGATCGCGCCACGAGAAACCGGGCGTTGCCGGAGGTAACGGAATGCTCGCCCCGTTACTATCTTCCCGCCTCTACAATAGAGGTACGGCCGGTCCGGCCCGGCATAATTGCCGCCCCCTGACCGGCATCAGGAGCGCCGGAGTGGAGCGTGCGACGTACCACTGACGGGAAGGAGGCGACAATGAGGGCTGCAACGGTAGGGGCGAATCTCGCAAAGGCTGTTTCTGCCGTTCATGGGGTGGAGGGCCGGGGCCAGATGGCCTTCCGGAAAAGCCTCAAGCGGCCGCAGGTTCTCACGTTCTTCGCCAGCCTGAAGCCCTGCTGGAGCGGGCTTTGAGGCCAGGGGAGACGCTCAATCACTGAGCCCACAAACTCTCGGCGCTTGGGAACACGGTAAAGCTCATGGCCCCGCAGTTCGTAAAGCCCTATGCGCGAACCAACAAGAACGATGTCGGCCCGCCCGCGCCGAGGCGATCTGTGAGGCCGTGACGCGCCCCAGCATGCGCTTCGTGCCCGTGAAGACCCCCGACAATCAGGCGGTCCTGGCGCCGCATCGCGCCCGTCAGGGCTTCGTCAAGGCGCGCACCGCGCAGGGCCACCAGATCCAACTCGGAGTTCGGGCTTGTGATCCCACAAGGCCCGGACCATGTCACAAAGCACATCCCGCGGATTCTGGAAAACGCCGAGAACGGTCTGCCCGACACTATGCGCCACTGGTCGCGCGGCTCGCCGCCCATCTGCAGGAGCTGGATCGCCAGGCCCATGATCTCGAGACCCATATCCAGGCATGCCAGCGGCAGAATGCGGACAGCCAGAGGGTGGCTCGCATCCCGGACATCGGCCCGATCACAGCCGCCGCGCTTGTGGCCTCGATCGGAGAACACCAAGGCCTTCACGGATGGCCGCCGGTTCGCCGCCTGGCTCGGACTCGTGCCCCGGCAGCATTCGAGCGGTGGCAAGCCCACGCTCTTCGGGATGAGCAAGCGCGAATGTGTACCTTCGGTACACTCCTCACTCACGACACGCGCCGCGCAATCCGCGGAGCGGGAAATCGCGGCTGAGAGACCAGCGCGCATGTGTTGCGCGGGCGTTGCGCGACGCTTGTGAGAGCGCGATACTGCGCGCATGAACAGGCCACTGAAAGACGCCATTGACCCTCCGGCACCTGACCGGGCAACCCTGGTGGCACGCGCCCGTCGGCATTCGCAGGCGCGGCGGGAGGCGTGCGTGACGCGTCTCGTTCCTCTCCTGGCCGGGGCCCTGGAGGCGAAGCACATCTGGTTATTCGGCTCGGTGGCGCGCGGCGAGGCGATGGAGACCTCTGACGCGGATGTTCTGGTCGAGGTCGGGGACCGAATCGCCCATGATCGCTTCCTGGACCGAATGAACCTGGCCAATGCGGCGCGTCACGCAGCGCGCCTACCGTTTGCCTGTGACATCGTGCCGCTTTCCTCCGATGAGATCGCCGAGAAGCTGCAATCCGGCAACCCATTCTTCCGGGATCTGTGGGCCGAAAAGGACACCCTCTTATGAGCCTGTCCGACCAGCTCAAGGAAAGTGCCCGCTGGTTCGACGCCGCGCAGGACGACAGGGACGCCGCTCGGATCCTTGCCGGGCAAGGGATGCACGCGGCCGCCTGCTTCCATGCACAACAAGCCCTTGAGAAGGCCTTCAAGGGGTTGTTGGTGGCCAACGGCCGTATTCCGAAGACCCATTCCATCGAGGAACTCTCCGCGATGGTGCCGATTGAAGGAGGCTGGGAGGAGCGGGAGGTGATAAAGCTGGACCGTTTTTATATCGCCGCGCGCTATCCCGACGCCCTGCCAAGCGGCTCCACGGCCCGCAAGCATTTCACGCAGAAGGATGCCGAGGAGGCCATCGCCATAGCGCAAGGAGGGATGGACATCCTGTCGCGATGGGCCGCTTCGCTAGGCGTTCCACTCACTCCCGCGGAACCGTCCCAGGACCCAACGACCGCCAGAAAGTCGACATGACGGCTTCCGCCTCGAATGGGCTCCACGACTTTGTTCCATATATGGTCGGCCCCGCGCGCCGAACCTTCGCATCGCCTGCGATGTGACTGAACGCATCACCTTGACGGGAAGGCTCAAAGTCCGGGCCGCTTGAGTTCCACAGACCCTGATGTCGCGATCCGCTGGGCGCGAGTCCGCGCCAGACCCCAGGCAAGCGCGGCTTTCACGACTACCGCGGATGGATGGGGATGACGGGGCGCCCGCGGGCGAGCCCCGCGTCCAGTGTCTCGGGCTGCAGCGTCACATGGTCTATGTCGAAGCGCTCGTGCAGAAGATCCTGCATGCCGGCAAGGAGCCCACCCCAGCGATCGAGATCATGCACGACCACGTGTGCGGAGAGCGCGAGCATCCCTGAGGAGAGCGTCCAGATGTGCAGATCATGCACGGATATCGTGCCAGGGACTTCGGCGAGCGCACGACCGACCGCGCGCAGATCGACGTGACTCGGCACCCCCTCCATGAGCACGTTCAGGGTCTCGCGCAGGAGCTGCACGGTCGAATACAAGATGAGCCCGGATATGACGAGCGACAGGATGGGGTCTATCGGGAACCACCCCGTGAAGTAGACCACGGCGCCTGCGACGAGCGCGGCGGCCGACCCCAGGAGGTCGCCCAGGACATGGAGGATGGCGCTACGCGTGTTGAGGGTGTGGCGCTCGCGGCTCAAGGCATACACCACGCCGCCGTTCATGAAGATACCGAGCGCCGCCACGGCCATGACGGCTCCGCCGGCCACGGGTTCGGGCTGCTGAAGGCGGCGCACGGCGGCGATCACGATCGCGGTCACGACTCCGAGCAGGACGAGGCCATTTATGAAGGCGACGATGATCTCGGTGCGCGCGAAGCCGTAGGAGTGACGTGCCGAGGGCGGCCTGCGGCCCATCCAGACCGCGAACAGCGACAAAGCGAGCGCGAGCGTGTCTGATAACATATGCCCGGCATCGCTCAAAAGCGCGAGCGAATGGGCGAAAAACCCGGTCCCGGCCTCGATGAGCGCGAACACCGCGGTAAGCCCAAGCGACATCCATAGACCGCGCCCTTCGGGGGCGGCGTCTTGGCCGTCATGGTGATCGTGGGCCTCGTGGTGATGCCCGTGCCCGTGATGCGCGTGGCCCCCACTCATGGCGACGCCACGGGATCTTTGGCGTGCTCGAAGGCGTCATAGTAGAACGCGTCTGTGGGCAGTCCTTTCTGCGCCAGCACCCCTTTAGCCGCCTCGATCATACGCGGCGGTCCGCTTCCATAAACCTCGAAACCGGACAGGTCCGGCCAGTCGGCCGCGATCGCGTCCTGCACATGGCCCGTGCGGCCCTCCCAGGCGTCCTCCGGGGCCGGCCGCGAGAGAACGGGGGTATAGCGAATGCGCGCGTGCTGCGCGGCCCAATCGAGCGCCAGATCATGAAGATACAGATCCGCCCGCGTCCGGCCACCCCAATAAAGGTGGAGCGGCCTCTCGGACTCCGTGGTCAACGACTGCTCGACGATGGCCTTGATTGGGGCGAAGCCCGTACCCGCCGCCATGAGAATCACGGGCTTGTCGGTGTCGTCGCGCATGAAGAAGGTGCCAAGTGGCCCCTCGAAGCGCAAAAGCGCGCGCTCCTGCATGACGTTGAAGACATGTCCCGAAAACACGCCGCCCGGGACGTGGCGGATATGAAGCTCGAGGAATTCATCGGCGCTTGGCGCATTGGCGATGGAAAAACCCCGGCGCCGCCCGTCCCTCAAAAGGATATCGATGTATTGGCCGGCCAGATACAAGAGTCGCTCGTTTTGCGGAAGCTTCAAGAAAAGCCGCATCACGTCGGGAGCGAGCTTCTCCATGCGCGCCACACGGCATGGCATGGTCTTTATGACGATGTCCTTGGCAACACCGATCTCACGCGCCAAGATGACCACCGGGCCCTCCGGCACCGCTCGGCAAAAAAGCGCGAGCCCTCCGGCCTTCTCGGCCTCGCTCAGGGCCTTGGCCTCGTAGGGCTCGTGACGCACATCGCCAGAGACGACGCGTCCCTTGCATGTCCCGCACGCACCATTGCGACAGCTATAGGGCAAATGAAAACCTTCGCGTAGCGCAGCCTCGAGCAGCGTTTCTCCAGGGGCAGTCTCAAACTCATGACCGCTTGGCTCGATTCGGACTCTCACTGATGACGACCCCTTGGATGACAAAGATTCAGGGGTGCTATTGTCGCTAAAAGCGGGCGTCGGCGAAAGTAGCGGTGCGCGCGCCGTCATACGCGTCGACTGCCACGACACGATCCGCACGGGCGGCCCTGAAACGGGCCCGCGCCCCGGACTTGCTCCGTTGACAAAAAGCCGCCCTCGGCCTTTAATGCCGCCTATGAAGAGCGGGGCCCAGGCGAGATCATGAGCAATCCCGAGGTCCTCGTCGAGACCGACGCGGTCAGCCGCTTCTATGGGCCGAACGCAGCGGTATCGGACATGAGTTTCGTGATACGGCGCGGCGAAGTGCTGGGCTTTCTCGGGCCCAACGGCGCCGGCAAGACCACCACCATGCAGATGTTGAGCGGTAATCTCGCGCCCTCCTCGGGCCGCGTCCTGATCGGCGGCTTCGACATGCGCGCCTCTCCCGAGAAGGCCAAGGCGCATCTCGGTTACCTCCCGGAATATCCGCCCCTGTATCGGGAATTCACGGTCGACGAGTACCTTGACTACGCCGCGGCCCTGCGGCGCGTCCCGCGCAAGAACCGGCGCGCGTCCCGCGAGCGGGCGAAGGCGCGGTGCGGCCTCAGCACCGTGGGCGGGAGGCTGACCGCAAACCTTTCGAAGGGTTTTCAGCAACGCGTGGGGCTCGCGCAGGCTATCATCCACGAACCGGACGTGGTCATTCTCGACGAGCCGACTGTGGGCCTGGATCCCAACCAAATTCGCGAAATCCGCGCACTCATTCGTGAACTCGGCCAGGACCGCGCCGTGATCCTCTCGACACACATCCTCCCCGAGGTGCAGGCAAGCTGCGACCGTGTACAGATCATCCATAAGGGCAAGCTCGTGCTGAACGAGGGGATAGACGCACTGATGTCACGCATGGAATCGCAAGTGCTCGTGGCGGCCTTCCGTAAGGCCCCGGAGGTCGCTGCCATAGAAGCACTGCCGCTCGTGCGATCAGTAATGGTCGAGGACGAGCGGCGATTGCGCATATTCCACGAACCCGGCGCCGATCCCACCGACGATATCGCGCGTCTCGCTCTTGAACGGGGCTGGGGACTCAAAGAGATCAACCCCGAGCATTCCTCGCTCGAATCCATTTTCGCCGAATTAACCGGCGAATCGGCGGAGGCCTCGTGATTCGGGCCATTGCGTGGCGTGAATGGCGGGCGCTTTTTTTGTCGCCGCTCGCCTTTGTCATATTGGGTGTCGCGCAGGTCATCCTCGCGCGCCTCTTCCTGGGCCACGTCAACCTGTTTCTCATGATTCAGGGGCGGCTCACGACGCTCCCGAACGCGCCCGGTCTCACGAGTCTGGTCGCAGCCCCCCTGCTCGGCAATACCGGCGTCCTGCTCCTGCTCATCACGCCACTTGCCACCATGCGGCTTATCGCCGACGAGCGCCATAACAAGACATTGACGCTGCTCTACTCCTCGCCCGTGTCGCTTACCGAGATCGTGCTCGGCAAATATCTCGGCATCCTGGGCTTCTACGCCATCATCATCCTCATGAGCCTCGCCATGCCGCTGTCTTTATTGGTGGGTGGGCGCCTCGACTGGGGTACATTCGCCTGCGGCGTCGTGGGGCTCGTCCTGCTCGCCTCGAGCCTTGCCGCCATCGGGCTTTTCATGTCGACCCTGACGCGCTACCCGGCGGTGGCTGCCATGGGGACCTTCGGGGTCGTGTTCTTTCTCTGGATTGTCGACTACGCCGGGCACGGGCGCGGCGCGGGCGGCGCCGTAGTGGGCTACCTGTCCATCGTGAACCATTATGAGCCCTTCCTGCGCGGGCTTTTCGATACCTCGAACGTTGCCTATTATGCGGTCCTTACGGCGACCTGCCTGCTATTTAGCGTACGCAGGCTCGAGACCGACCGGCTGGCGACGCGATGAACCGCGAACGCATGACCGCCATCGGCGGACGCGGCCTGTTCGTCGTGCTGTGGCTTGCGGTAGCAGGGCTTGGCTTGTATGCCGCCGCCCGCTTCCATGTCACCTCCGATTGGTCTGCCACGGGTCGCAATAGCTTGAGCCGGCCGAGCATTCATGTGGTCCATGCCTTACGCGGCCCCGTGCGTATCGTCGCCTTTGCGCATGGCCCCGCGGCGCGCCGATCGCTGCGCGCGCTCATCGCCAAATACAGGCGGGTCGATCCCGCGATCCACCTCACCTTCGTCAATCCCGACAAGCATCCGGCGCTCGTGCGACGCCTCAACATCGGCTTCAACGGCGAACTCGAGGTGCGTTACGCGGGACGGCGCGCGCTGGTCACGAGCCCGTCGGAAACCGGCATCACGAACCAACTCGCACGACTTGAACGCACCGGCATCCGTCGCCTCACCTTTCTCACTGGCAACCAGGAGCGCCGGACGAAAGAGGGCTCGGGGCTCGGCCTTTCGTCGTGGGCACGCCAGCTGCGCGCGCGCGGCTTCACGGTCGACTCCTTCAATCCGGGCGCGGGCCAGCCGTTCCCGAAAAAGGCGGGCGTGCTGATCATTGCCGACCCGCGCGTCCGTTTCCTGCCGGGCGAGGTCCACGCGCTTGAGACCTTCGTAAAAACCGGCGGCAACCTACTCGTCATGCTGGAGCCAGGCCACACAGAGGGGCTGACTCCGGTGCTCGCCCGGCTTGGCGTGCGATTCCGCAAGGGGTTTGCGGTCGACCCGGCCTCGAGCCTGCTCACGGGCGCGAGCCCGGATTTCATCGCCGTGAGCCACTATCCGGCGCTTGGGCCCGTGCGCGGTATGCACCTCGTGACGGTTTTTCCGACGGCTGCGGCGCTCGCGCTCGCGCCGGTCGACGGGCTAAAGCCGATACCCATCCTCGCCACCGGGAACGACGCCTGGACGCAGACGAAGCCGCTCGCGGGCCTCGTGACGCCGCCCGCGGGCACGAACCCGGCGGTACTTGCGATCGGGGCTGCGCTGGAACGCCCCTACAAGGGCCACAAACAGCGCGTAGTGATCGCGGGCGACAGTGATTTTGTCGCCAATAGCTATATTGGGGAGGGCGGTAATCTCACGCTCGCCATGAATCTGGCGAACTGGCTCGCACACGACGACGCCTTCATAAACCTCCCGAACCGGGCCTCGCCGGATCTCACGCTCTCCCTCACGGGCGGGGAAGAGGACGTCATTGCCTATGGCTTCCTCCTGGGCCTGCCCGTCCTGCTTCTCGCGGGCGCACTTTCCGTATGGTGGCGGAGGCGCAGGCTATGATCCTCACGAGACGCGGGCTTATAAATGCGGCCTTGCTGCTCATGGCAGCGATCCTGGCATGGGTCTTGTGGCATAAACCCGCGTCCCCACCCCCCGCGCCGCCCGCGCGGCTCGCCCCCGTGAAGGGCGCGACCATCACCAACATCACGATCGCCCGTCCGGGCCGGCCGGTGATACGGCTGCAGCGCGACGGCGCGCGCTGGCGGCTCCTGCACCCCCTCAAGGCGCGCGCCGATCGCTTCCGAGTCGAGGCCTTGACGGACATCGTTGCAGCCAAGCCGCACGATCATTTCGCGATCCCCAAGGGCTCGCTCGCCGCCTTCGGCTTGGCGCCCCCCCGGGCGGTAGTGAGCCTAAATCACGAGCGCATCCTGGTGGGACGGCGGCGCCCGTTCGGGGACCTCCGTTACGTCCTCATAGGACACTCCATCGCGCTCGTGTCGGCCGAGAGCATCCACCCGCGCAGGCTCACGACCGACAGCTTTTTGAGCACCAAGCTGCTGGGGGGCCGTATCCATCCGGTGGCCTTCGCCCTGCCGCGGCTGGCCGTCGTCCGCCACCGCGGCATCTGGCGCGCCACGCCCACGCCCGCGCACGTCTCGAATGACCACATCAACGCCTTCGTGGATGCCTGGCGCTATGCCCGCGCGCTTTCGGTCACGCGCTACCACGGCACCCCGCCGATCGGGCGGATCGTGATCCGTTACAACGAACGCGGCCCGAAGAAGGCTGCGTCCCGGCGGCACACGCTCGCCATCGACATCCTCGCCACGCATCCTGAACTCGTGCTGCTGAGACCCGACCAAGGGCTCGAGTATCACTTCCCACAGCAAGTTGGTCAGCACCTTCTCACCCTGGCCACCCATGCCGGAACTCCCTGAGGTCGAGACCACCCGTCGCGGATTGATTCCCTGGATGCTCGGGGCCACCCTCGCCGACCTGATAGTCCGGGAACCCCGCCTGCGCTGGCCGATCCCAACCGATCTGACTGTCCTATTGCGCGGCCGCATGGTCACGGACCTCGCGCGACGTGGCAAGTACCTGATCGTTTCACTCGAAAAGGGCGCCCTCATCATACATCTCGGCATGTCGGGCAGCCTCAGGGTCGTAGGCCCAGAGGTCCCACCTGGGCCCTCTGAACCCTTCGATCTCGTGCTCGCGGGTGAGCCTGGCGTGCGGGTGCGCATGCGGGACCCGCGGCGCTTCGGGGCGCTCCTCTATAGCGAGGACCCGTTAAGCCACCCGCTCATCGCCCCGCTCGGCCCCGAACCCCTGGAGGCGGGATTCGATGGGACCTACCTGCACACGCGGGCGCACGGCCGGACCATCGCCATCCGCGACCTGCTCCTGAACGGCCATATCGTGGCCGGCATCGGCAACATCTACGCCAACGAGGCATTGTTCGAGGCCGGCATTCACCCAGGGCGGGCCGCCGGACGCATCGGCGCCGACCGCTACGCGGCCCTGGCCCGGGCCCTCATCGCGGTCCTGTCGCAAGCCCTGGAGGCCGGCGGCACGACCCTGAAGGACTTCGCCCGGAGCGACGGGCGGCCGGGATACTTTCAGCAGCAACTCCAGGTCTACGGCCGTGAAGGCAAGCCGTGCCCACGCTGCGCCGTCCCGATCACGCGGCTTTCAGGAGGTGGGCGCAGCAGCTATTATTGTCCCAGATGCCAACGTTAACGGCGGCTTGGCCTATACTCCGTGGGGCTAGGGGCCATGTGATGGGGGGAGAGCAGGTATGACGCAGACGGCGATCGAGCAGCGATTCGAGGCCTATGGGCTATGGCGGCGGGATTTGGCGCAGGCGCTGTCCGATTTGCGAACGTGGCTTGCTGAACATGGCCTGAGTCAGCCACAGACCGATACCCACCTGGACCGCATGCAGACCGCACTGCGTGACGACCGCCTCTATCTCGCTTTTGTCGCCGAGTTTTCGCGCGGCAAATCCGAACTCATCAACGCCATCTTCTTCGCCAGTCAAGGGCGGCGCATTCTGCCATCCAGCGCGGGGCGCACCACGATGTGTCCGACCGAACTCTTTTTTGAGGCCGACAAACCGGCGAGCATCAAGCTCCTGCCGATAGAGACGCGCCGTAACGGGGTCACGGTTGCCGAGTTCAGGGGCTTCGCCGATGAGTGGCAGACCATAGCCCTCGACGTTGATGACCCGGAGGCCATGGCCGCCGCCCTGGCCCACATCGCCGAGATCAAGCGCGTGCCGGCCGAGGAGGCCCGCGCCCTCGGACTTACGGTCACCGATGACATCGCCAAGACCGGGGCGACCGTGGACGCCGAGGGTGAGGTCGAGATCCCGCGTTGGCGCTACGCGCTCATCAATTTCCCCCACCCCCTGCTCGCCGACGGACTCGTGATCCTGGACACCCCGGGACTGAACGCCCTGGGCGCAGAACCAGAACTTACGCTGAACACCCTGCCGAACGCCCACGCCATTCTTTTCGTGCTCGCCGCCGATACCGGCGTGACGCAATCGGAGATCTCGGTCTGGCGTGACCATGTGGCCGGCACCCATAAGGGCCGTCTCGTGGTCTTAAACAAGGTCGACGGATTATGGGACGAACTGAAGAAGCAAGGCGACCTGGAGCGCGAGATCACGCGCCAGGTGAACGAGACCGCGCGCTATCTGGATGTCGCCGAAGGCCGCGTCTATCCGGTTTCCGCGCAAAAGGCGCTCGCCGGCAAAGTCCGTGGTGATCGCGACCTCGAAGAGCGCAGCGGCATAGGCGCGCTCGAGCGGGCGCTCGCGGAAGAGCTTCTGCCGGGCAAGGGCGGACTCGTCGCCCAGACCGTGGCCCGCGAATTCGACGAGATCGAGACCTGCGTGGAGCGCGTGATCGGTCAAAGGCTCCAGGGCCTGCGTGAACATTGGGGGGAGCTTAGCGGATTGAACGGCAAGAATATGGACGTCATCGAGCACATGATGACCAAGGTGCGGGCCGACAAGACCGACTTCGACCGCAGCATGCAGCGCTTCCACGCCACCCGCACGATCTTCGCGCAGCAGAGCGCGGCCCTGTACGACAAGATCAGCCTGCGACAACTCGATACCTTGATCGCCGAGACCAAGAAGAACATGCAGACCTGCCTTACGACCGCGGGACTAAAGGCGGCCATGCAGACGTTTTTCGGGTATGCGCGCTCGCGCATGGATGAGGCGGCCGCGGACAGCCAGCAGATCAAGACCCTGATGGACGGGGTGTACCGCAAATTCCAGGAGGAGCACGGGCTCGCCAACATCAAGCCCGCGGCCTTCTCGGTGATGCGCTACACGCGCGAGATCAAGCGCCTGCAGGAGAAGCACGAGCAGTTCATGCGCGGCCTGTCGCTCATCATGACCGAACAAAAGGCGGTGGTGCGCGGTTTCTTCGAATCGGCCGTCAGCAAGATCCGCGCGATCTATGTGAGCGCCAACCGCGATGCCGACGACTGGCTACGCGACATGATGGCGCCGATGGAGTCTCAGGTGCGGGAGCATCAGGCGCAGCTGCGGCGCAGACTCGAGAGCATAAAGCGCATCCATCAGGCGAGCGACACCCTCGAGGCGCGCATGGCGGAACTGAAGCAGGTCCTGGAAGAGATCGGCGATCAGCACCGGGCGGCGCATGTCTCGTTCCGCCGTATCCGCGCGCAACTGAACGCCGCCCCTTAAGGTCGCATCCTTGCGGCGGCATCCCTGGCGTACGGTCCGTCGGTTGCGCGGTCTTTTGCGAGGTCGGCACTGGAGGCTGCGGCTCGTCTTCTGGGGCGGTGCCGTGCTGGTTGGTTTATCGGCCGTCGCCCTGACCGAACTCGGTAATTTCGCTAACGCGCGCTTCCTTGCCCTCTACCACCGCTGGCCCTGGGCCCCGTTTTTGGCAAGCCCCGCGGGCCTCATGCTGTCTTTATGGCTCACCCGCCGATTTTTTCCCGGCGCTCAAGGCAGCGGCATACCCCAGGTCATCGCCGCGCTCTCGGCGCGCGATACGCAATCGCCCGCGCGGCTCCTGTCGGTGCGTATCGCACTCGGCAAGATCCTGCTCACGACCATCGGACTCTTGGCCGGGGCCTCGATCGGACGCGAGGGACCGACCGTGCACGTGGGCGCCTCCTTCACCGCCGCCGCCGGGCGGCTGGCCGCCGTCAGGCGTCCCAAGATCGAGCGCGCACTCGTGCTCGCAGGCGGCGCGGCCGGCATAGCAGCGGCCTTCAACACGCCGATCGCGGGCATCATGTTCGCCATCGAGGAGCTCGCGCGCGGCTTCGAGGACCATGCGAGCGCCACCATCATCATCACCATCCTGATAGCGGGCCTGACCGCCGTCGCCATCGAAGGAAACTACACCTATTTCGGGGTGACCGAGGTCGCGCTCGCGCCGCGCGCGTGGCTGCTGGTGCCGGCCTGCGGGGTTGCGGGAGGCATTGCGGGCGGCCTCTTCAGCCGCCTCGTCCTCGACCTTGGGCTGCGGCTGCGCGTGGTGCTTGCGCAGCATCCCTACCGGCTCGCGCTCGGCGCAGGCCTTGTGATCGCGGTCCTCGGCGCCATCTCCGGCGGCAGTTCCTTCGGCACGGGCTATCCGCAGGCCCGCGCCCTCGTGCTGGGCAGCGCGCAACTCCCATGGTCCTTCCCGCTCACGAAATGGCTGGCGAGCCTCGTCTCCTATCTGAGCGGCATCCCAGGCGGACTGTTCGCGCCGGCGCTCGCGACCGGCGCAGGCTTCGGGGCGGATATCGGACGGCTTTTCCCCCACGCACCCCTACAGGCGGCGGTCATTCTCGGCATGGTGAGTTATCTGAGCGGTACGGTGCAGACCCCCATCACCGCATTCGTCATCGTCATGGAGATGACGGCCAACAACCGGATGCTGTTCCCGCTCATGGCCGCCGCCTTCATAGCGACCCTGACCTCGCAACTCATCTGTCGGGAGCCGATCTATCAGGGGCTCGCCGCGCGCTTCCTCGCCCGCACGCCGACCGCAGCCACCGCGGCCGAGGACTACCATGGGCCGGCCTAAGGGGCCCGCGATCCGGATCATCGGGGGGCGCTTTCGCGGGCGGCGGCTCGCCTTCCCCGAGGAGCCCGGCCTGCGACCGACGCCCGATCGCGTCCGCGAGACGCTTTTCAATTGGCTCAACCCCTGGCTTTCCGGGGCCCGATGCCTCGATCTCTTCGCCGGATCCGGGGCGCTCGGCTTCGAGGCCTGGTCCCGCGGCGCGGCGAGCGCCACCCTCGTGGAAAAAAACCCGGCAACGATCGCGGCCTTGCGCAAGAACCGTGAGGCACTGGGCTGTGAGGCAGAGATCGTGGTCTCCGGGGCGCTCGAATTCCTTGGCACCCAAGGTCCGGCGGCGTTCGATGTCATTTTTCTCGATCCACCCTTCGCGGCCGGACTCCTCCTCGATACCTTGACCGCGATCCGCGTGGGGCGCATCCTCGCACAAGCGGGGCTCGTCTACATCGAAAGCGCGGCGGAGGAGGGTTTCGATCTGCCGCCCGGCTGGCAATGGCACAGGCACGGTCGGGCGGGCAACGTCGCCTTCGGCTTGGCCACGCCCCACCCTGAGGATTACCCGTGACCACCGTCGTCTATCCGGGGACGTTCGACCCCTTCACCAACGGCCATGCCGACATCGTCAAGCGCGCAGCGGCGCTCTTTCCGCGTGTGATCGTGGGTGTGGCGGCCAACGCCCGCAAGGCCCCGCTGTTTGCACTCGATGAACGGGTGGCGCTCGCCGAACAGGCCCTCGAGGGTGTCTCGGGGGTGGCCGTCATCGGCTTCGGCACCCTGCTCATGGACTTCATCCATCACCACAAGGCACGGGTCATCGTGCGCGGGCTGCGTGCGCTCTCGGACTTCGAGTATGAGTTTCAGATGGCGGGTATGAACCGCAGGCTCGACCCGACGATCGAGACCCTGTTCCTGCCGGCCGCGGAACCCGACGGCGCGCTATCGTCCTCCTTCGTCAAGGAAATCGCGGCCTTGGGCGGTGATGTGGGACCTTTCGTCCATCCGGCCGTGAAGGCTGCATTGACGGCGGCGTTGCGGTAGACTTGCGCTCCTATTGAGGAGGGCTGCCATGGCCTTGATGATCACCGACGACTGCATCAACTGCGACGTCTGCGAGCCGGAGTGCCCGAACGGGGCGATCTCCCCGGGCGAAGAGATCTATCGCATCGACCCGAATTCATGCACGGAGTGCGTGGGCCATTATGACACTCCGCAATGCGTGGAGGTCTGTCCGGTCGACTGCATCCCCAAGAACCCCGACCGGGTCGAGAACAAAGAGTCCCTGTACGAAAAGTACCTGGCACTGACCCGCAAGACCGGCTGATCGTTCATGGCGCTCTTTCGTAAGGCGTCGGGCGACGAGAGCGAGAAACCGGGCGTCTTCGCCCGCTTGGGCGAGCGCCTCTCCGCCACGAGGCGGGCCTTGAGCGACAATGTGGGCGGCCTGCTGAAACGCAAGCGCGCACTGGATGCGGCGCTGCTCGAGGACCTGGAAACGGCGCTCATCACGGCCGACTTTGGTGTGGATACGGCGACTACGGTCATGAACGACATCGCCCGCCGCGTGTCCCGCAAAGAGCTTGGTGATGCCGACGCGGTCTACGGCGCCTTGCGAACGATTCTCTACGAGATCGTGCAGCCCTGCGAGAAGGCGTGGCCTGCCGGCCACAAGCCGGAAATCGTACTCATGATTGGCGTTAACGGCGCCGGCAAGACGACCACCATCGGCAAACTCGCGGCACGCCTGCGCGGCGAGGGCCGCTCAGTCCTGCTTGCGGCCGGCGATACCTTTCGCGCCGCAGCGATCGAGCAGCTTGGCGAATGGGCGAAGCGCTCGGACGTGGCCATGATCAGTCAGCCGCGCGGGGCCGACGCCGCGGCCGTCGCCCACGACGCCCTGCAAGCGGCCCGGGCACGGGCCGTGGACGTACTGCTCATTGATAGCGCCGGGCGCCTGCATACCCAGACCGGGCTCATGGATGAGCTCGCAAAGATCAAGCGCACGCTTGCGCGCCTGGATGCGCAAGCCCCCCATCAAGTCATCCTGACCCTGGACGGGGGCATAGGCCAGAACGCCGTGACGCAAGTCGAGCAATTCCACAAGGCTGTGGGTATCACGGGTCTCTGCGTCACCAAACTCGACGGGACCGCCAAGGGCGGCGTCGTATTTGCGCTCGCCAAGCGCTTCAGGCTGCCGATCTATTTCGTCGGCGTCGGTGAATCCGTGGACGACCTGCGTCCTTTCGACGCCCGATCCTTCGTCGATGCGGTCCTGCCGGCAGAACTTCTCAGTGATCGAACTTAAACACGTCTTCAAGCGTTACCCGCTGGGAACGGAGGCCTTGAGCGATGTCGGCTTTGTGCTCGGGAAGGGCGAGATGGCCTTCCTGACCGGGCCCTCGGGGGCCGGCAAAAGCACAGTGCTCAAACTAATCTGTCTGCTCGAACGCCCCACGCGTGGTCAGATCACGGTCAACGGCCAAGAGCTCGGGCGACTGCCAGCCCGACGGCTGCCCTACTTTCGGCGGGGAATCGGTGTGGTCTTCCAGGATAACCGCCTCTTGAACGAGCGCACGGTGTTCGACAACGTGGCCTTGCCGCTCGTGGTAGCGGGCATGACCGGGGATGAGGTCCGAAAGCGCGTGCTCGCGGCCCTCGATAAGGTAGGACTGCGAGGTCGCGAGTCCGGCTTTCCGCTTGCCCTTTCGGGCGGCGAGCAGCAACGTGTGGGCATCGCCCGCGCGCTCGTGCATCGCCCGCCGCTGCTCATCGCGGACGAACCGACCGGCAACCTGGACGCGGCCCTGTCCGACGATATCATCGACCTGTTCCGCGAATTCAATGACCACGGCGTCACAGTGCTGATCGCCACCCACGATCTTCGTCAAATCGAGCGCCTAAAGAAACGGGTGATCCGTCTTGGCGCCGGACACATGCTGGGAGCGGCATGAAGGCCTACTTCACCCGGCACGCGCAAGTCTTCATGAGGACGCTCGGCGACTTCGCGCGCAGCCCTGCCGCCACCTTGATGACCGTTGTCCTGATCGGCCTGACCCTGGCCCTACCGACCGGCCTTTACGTGGGACTCCTGAACTTGCAAAGGCTGAGCCAGGGATGGCAGCCGCGCGGCTCGCTCTCGGTCTACCTAAAGAGGGGTGGGGCAGACGCCCAGGCGGTGGCCGCCATCCGCCGCGTCCCCGGGGTGGCCACGGTGCGCTACATCTCGCCTGCCCAAGGTCTGCAAGAGTTCAAGACGACCTCCGGGCTCGGGCACATGGGCCTATTCGGCAGACGCAACCCCTTGCCGGGCGTCGCCATCGTCACGCCCGCGCGGCCCGGACCCCGGTCGGTCGCGCTCTTGGCCGGCGAGCTGAAGACTTTGCCCGACGTGGCGCACGTCCAGTCGAACCTCGTATGGGTCGAGCGCCTCGATGCCGCCCTTGCCCTCGGTCGGCGCCTGGTAGCGATCCTCGCCGCAACCCTAGGCCTCGCCCTCGTGCTCATTCTCGCCAATACCACGCGCGCGACCGTGGCAAGCCGCGCCGCCGAAATCTCGGTCGTTCGCCTGGTCGGGGGAACCAATGCCTTCATTCGGCGTCCCTTCCTCTATATCGGCGCATTGACCGGAGGGCTTGGGGCACTTTGCGCGCTCTTGATCCTCGAGATCGGCCTGATCGCTCTTAGGGGGCCTGTGGCAGGCCTGGATCGCGCCTATGGGACCCATTACCGTTTGGCCGGGCTGGGTTTTGGGCAGGCGCTGACACTGCTGGGCCTCGGTGCCTTGCTCGGCTGGGTCGGAGCCCGCATCGCGATCGCGCGGGCGCTACGCCAAGGCGAGGTCTGAAGATCAAGCTGCCCGCCACCGGAACTTTTCACGAGGATTAGCACTCTCACGCCGAGAATGCTAAAATTTCGTCCAGATCGATACGGACAGTCGAAAGGGGGTCGGAAATGACTACGCAAACCTTGCCAGTCGCCGTCAACGTAACCGCTGAGGGCGGGCTCTCGCATTACATGCGCCTTGCCAACGCTGCGCCCATCTTGGACGCCGAACAGGAACGGCAGCTGGCTATCGAGTACCGGGAGCACAATAATCTGGAGGCCGCCCGACAGCTCGTGCTCTCCCAACTCCGTTACGTCATTCGCGTGGCCCGCGCCTTCGCGGGATACGGCCTGCCACAGGCTGACCTCATCCAAGAGGGCAACATCGGCCTCATGAAGGCGGTCAAGCACTTCGATCCGGCGCACGGCGTGCGCTTGGTGTCGTTCGCCATTCACTGGATACGCGCCGAAATCTACGACTACATTCTACGCAACTGGCGCATCGTCAAAGTCGCGACGACCAAGGCTCAACGGAAGCTGTTTTTCAATCTCCGGCAATCACGCGCCCGCATAGGCTGGATGAACGAGAGCGAAATATCGAGCCTCGCAACGGACCTTGACGTACCGACCGAGACCGTCAAGGAGATGGAATCGCGCATGGCGAGCGCGGACGTGCCCTTCGATGCGCAAGACGAAAGCGACGAGGATGAATTCCGCTCGTCGCCAGCCGGTTACCTCCAGGATATGCGCTACAACCCGGAAAGCCTGCTGACCCGGGCCGATGCCGAGAGCTCGCAACAGGACCGGCTACAGAACGCGCTCGTGTCCCTGGATGGGCGGAGCCAGGACATCATCCGCAGACGGTGGCTTGCGAGCGACAAACCGACCCTGCACGATTTGGCACAAGAATACGGCGTATCCGCCGAACGCATCCGGCAGATCGAGAAAAAGGCCCTTGATACCATGAAGGGCCTGCTGGTATGCCCAGAGCCGGCCTGACCGGTCAGGCCGCCGAGGGGATACGCCGAGCCGGATTGCCCATGACCGTGGAGCCGTCGGGGACCGGCTGAACGACGACCGACCCCATGCCAACGATGCAATTGGCGCCTACATTGGCGCCGACGACCGCGGCCTCTCCGATCCACGTATTGGCGCCGATGGTGACGCGCTCCACCACGTCCTGGCCCCCGACGCCGCGGGCGGCACTGCCATGATAATGAAGACCCGAAGTGATGGACACGCGACTTGCGATCCGCACGCGGGGACCTAAATCCGCCAAGCCTATGATGCAATAGGCCCCGACGCCGGCGCCCGCATAGACCCGGGCGCCACGCTTCGAGAAGTAACTGCCAAAATGGATGGTGGCGCCCGGCTCGAAGACCGCGAGCGTGCGCACATAGAAGGCCGCCCGCGCGGCATTGCCTATGGCCCCGGGTACCAGGGCGAGGGCCTGACCACCCCAGACGAAGCTTTCGTCCGACCGCCCCCAGGCGGAAAGAGCCAATGCCGGCAACGCGATAATAGTTCCGAGGCCCGCAAGCAAGGCCCGCAAGCCCTCCTTAAGTCCACTCACCATCTTCAGAACACGTCGAGACAGAATCCATCTACGGCCTCCGGAAGGTCGGTCACGTCGGCACGCAAAGGAGCGAGCAAGAGCCGAAGCTTCCGCGGGGCGGCGCGGAAACCGAGGCGCCGGAACGTCTCCAAGTCGCCGCAGCCCGTATCCGGCACCATGATCGCCTCCGCGCCCTCGTCGAGCACTGAGCGCAGTACCGTATCGACGAAAGCCGTGCGCGCCGCAGGGTCTAAACGCCCGAGCGCGAGCGCCTCTACGTAGGCATTCAGGCCGACCCTCCCCGACAGTACCGGGAGCAAGGAGACGCTCATGAGCCCCAAAACGCGGCCCTCGTCCTCGTAGACATAGGTCTTGATGCGGGGCCGGCTGCGCAGATAGAAATCGACGTCCTCGCGCTCCACCACGTGAGCGAGCGGCGCCCGGGCGGCCGCCGCCGACAGGAGCGCAAATGCCGTCCCCTCGTCGCTTGGCGCATAGGTCCGCACATGGCCCGTGTCGCTTGCGGCTAAACGGCTCGACACAATGGCGCCCGCCCCGGCAAGGTAGCGGAAATTATGCGCGGCGCGCACCGGAAGCCCGCGAGCCCCAAACGCGCGCGCCACCGTCTGATTGGCCGGGGTACCGGCGACCGTGACCGCCGTGTAGACCTCGTAGCCGTGGTCGCGCGCGCGGTCCACCATGAGGCCCTGCTGGCGGTCGCTTAGGCGATGGCGCCGGAAATTGCCGGAAACTGTGAAGAAGCTCGCGAACACAGCCTTGTAGATCCGACCCTCGACCCGCAAGCGCATGGGTACGAACGCGAGATAGGAGGCAAGCTCGCCGCTCTTCGCGCGCAGGCCCACCGCCATGGTCGGGTCCGCCGTAGGCCGCATGATGTGCATAGCCAACAGATCCCGTTCGTAAAGCCAGCATGGGGGCGCCCAGTTCGCACGCATGAGCGCACTCACTTCATCGAGGTCGGGATTCACGACCTCGTCGAAAAACTCCATGGGCTGAATATTCATAAGCATCACCGAGGTCGGCTTGCACCGAACCCGCTCCTCCTGTCAAAGACGATAACTTATAAAGGCGGTGGCAAACCACCCTAGAGACGGCTCGCCGCGCTCTCAACCAACTCCTCGGCACGCTCGAGCCCATGCTGGCAAAAGCACGCGTACAACAAACGCTCGAGTCCGAAGGCCGCGCACCCCGTATGGGCGGCCTCGCCGTGAGCGGCTATCTCGAATCGGGTACCGAAAAACCGCTCGTGATAATTGAAGGATGCGCATGCGATAGCCTCGCCCGGCGCCACATCCACCTTAAGCTCATACTTGAGGTCGTTTGCGAGCTGAAAGAATCGTAACGATGGGAAATCGCTCGCGAAGAACGGGTCGCAGGCGGTCTCGAGGCGCGCCGACAGGTCAAGAAGTTCGACCAGCCTCCATACCGCGTTTATGGCCGTTTCACGCGCGCCGAGCACCGCCTCGCGGTCGCCAAGCCACACAATCTCGCGCATGGAAAACTCCCACAACCGGTCGAGGCCAGTCAGATTTTTTGACTCGTACCGGAAACATCGCCCGTGCCCGGTAAAGGCTGCGACCGCGCCTGCGGAAAGATTTTGCCCCATGAGCGCGCCGTAAGTGTGGTAACACACGGCAGGCGAAAGGCAGTGCTCAGGCGGCGCAAGCTCGCTTGCGTCCTCGAACGTAGGATTCTCCCCCTGCCTATGGCGCTTCCCGAAGCGCTCGATGGCCTCGAAGTCCTCTTTCAGGTGGACCGCAAAGGTGACGGAATGGGAAAACGAGCTAAAGTAACCCGCGCGCCTTAACCAATCACTCGGAACGAGCGAGTTATAGGATTGAGGGGCGGCCTGAAACTCGCGTACCGCAAGACGTTCGATGGCAGCGTCCAGTCGACCGAGAAGCCGCATGAACGCGCCGCTGCGGCCGACCACGCCCTGCCCGGAGGCCCATACATCGCCGCGCGCGGCGAGCTGCTCGTAGGCGGTCGGCACGAAGCGGTCCGGGTCGCGCGTGCGGGCGCGCAAGATACGCGGCGTCACCGCCAGGCGCTCACCCTGCATCTTTCCGATCAAATTTTCGAGCTTGGTGGCGACATCGCCGCTTGCGCCGGAGCCTTGCAGATCGATCTCGAGGCAGTTCGAGTCTTGGCGATAACGGGACTTCAGGATGGAGGTATCACAATAGCATGCGCGCTTGGATATCTCGGCGCACACATCCGGTGGAAGGTTGGCAGGCAACGGGATCGCAAGAGTCTCCATACCGCATTCATCCTTGACTTGGGGCTGCTACCCGACGTCCGTGTCGGGCATAGCAGTGACGCTACCGGAGCGATCGAGGCTCGTCAATCAGCCCCTGGCAGCAGTTCATGGGCAAGGGGCGGGGTCGGTCGGGCCGTCCAATACCCACGAATAATCCTGCTCATTGCCGGCGGCATCGATGAAGATGACCGAGGCCGGCGACAGGAGTGGCGTTGGCACCTCACCCTCCCAAGCGCCGGTGGAGGCGATGGAAAGCGCCGCCCCGTTGGCGCTCGCTGCGACCACCCCGGAAAGGTCCTGCCACCGTCCCGCGAGCAGGACACCCCCGGTGGTGGGCTGGTACAAGGACAGGCAGGCCTGTGGCGGCGTGTTGTCGACCCCGAGGGGTCCATTGTAGGACGCGGTCTCCCCGGCGGGGTCGCGGGCGCTCACCAGTACGTCGTGAGTGCCGTCGGCGAGCGCCTTCGTGTCGACTGCAAACGCGAAGGCGGGCGCCGCCGTGACCGTGGCGTAGGGTGTGCGATCTACAGCGATTGTCACCGCCACCGGGAGCCCGTAGGGGTCGCTCGTAGAACCGCCTATCGTCATGGACCCGTGCGTCCAGGCCGCCCACGGGGACACCGATAACGAAAGGCCGCCAGCGGGAAAAGGGGGCGGGGGCACGGTCCCAAACAATGGCGACGCGGATTGCGCAAGCACCCTTGCGTAGGCAAGAAGGACGGCGGCGTTGGGCCCCGGGAGCGCGTCGGCGGATGCGCTCGGGGCAGCCGCAGCGGCCTGCAGAAAGGCCTCGGCGATCCCCTGCCGATACACCTGCGTGGACAATGGCAAAGTGCCCAGCTTCAAGGCCCTGGCGACGCCCACACCGTTTAGTAACCCGTCATAGCCGACATCATCTGCCATGAGCGCCGCCGCGGACACGGTAGCACTTGCGTTCGCGCGGGCGAGGCGCGTAAGCGCGGCTAGAACAAGCCCATAGCGCAGACCGCTTGTGAGCGCGGACCCGGTGCCGGCGTCTCCCGGCAACACGGGCTGCGTGGTTGCAGGGTCGAACCCGAGCCAACCTTCAAAGGCCGCCTGCGCCCGCCCTGCGGCGGCATCGGCGTCGACTCCCTGGCCCCGGAGATAGCCGTCATAGGCGGCCATGGCCGTGGTAAAGGGGTCGACCGCCACCTCGACGCTACCCCCGTTCTGATAGGGAAATACGTCGCGCAAGACGCCGGAGGTCACAGTGGCGCCGCCTGCCCCGACATAGGAGCCGCCGCTTACAGTAACCTCAAGCGTTGCATCGAGGCTTTGAATGTCGAGAGCAAACTTGCCGCCGTCATCCGTCCGCGTGGCGCCAAGGACGCCCCCCGGACCCGTGACCGTGACCGAGGCCCCGGCAACCGGGCCCCCGCTCACCACACAACCCTCGATCAGCCCCGGCGGGAGCGCGGGGGGCGACGCCGGGTTGCCCAATCGACATCCGCTCAACGCAAGCCCCGCGACAAAAATCCATATGGTATGGTTTCTCTTGTTCAAAATAGCCTCCATAGAACAGTCACGCCAAACGTCGATATGCGCGTCGGGAAACCGGTTTGCGCTGTGATGCCAATGGACCATGAGCGGTCCAAGGGGATGCTCGCGCCAATACCGAGATCCCAGTCGGTTGCCGAGCCGTCGGGGTACGTGCCTACCGCATAGCCACCGCTGTTCAGGCGCAGTCGATCGTCGAACCGGTAGCGCGTGATGCCCGCGCCTATTCCGAGCCAAGGGCGAAAGGCGTAGCTGAACGGGACCCTACGCTGCCACAAGACAAGTCCGCCCAGCTCCCGCCCCCGTTCCAGAAAGCCGTCCGGCTGCGCCTGGGTTGCGAACTGACCGGCCGTCAGATCGACCAGCCAGCGCTGCCCCACGTAGCCCTCGCGCGTCCATTGACCCGTGAACTGCCAGCCGAGGGCCGTGTCCGTCGGCGATGGCACCGGCACGATACCCGCCAGGAGACCGCCGCCCACGGACAGGCGCCACGCATAGCAGGAAAGCGGGAGGCCCAGGGCCGCGGCGAAACAACCCACCCTTATCCATGTCTTCATAGTCACGACCCCTTTTGTGTTTGGACGTAGCCTTGTTGCGCCGGGGCATAAAGAATCCGGCGCGGGGCGCGCCAAATGGCCGCCGCATTCAAAGTATTCGTGCCCACCTGCCCGAGCGCCGCCGCCCCCGCCGACTCCTGCGCCGCCGCCGACCCTATGAGCATGTCGACACCCTCCACGACCGATGAGGCGAATGCGGCGACAACTGTCTTTCGGCGCCCGCCCACCACATAGGCCGGGAGGCCCGGCCCGCGGTCCGCCCCAAAGACCGCCGCGTCGAAGGGCAGGCGCCGACCATGGGGCGTGACTGCCTGGCTTACCGAAACGCGGATGCGCCCCAGGGCCTCGCCTTCCACTCTCCCCAAAAGCCGCGTGCCCGCCGGTAAAACACCCCAGAGGCCACGCACCGGCGACTCCACATGCAAAATGACCAAGCTCGAATCGACGTCGGTGACGCCGCGACGTAGCGCGACCTCGACCCAGGTCCCAGGGCGAATGCCTAGACCATGCGGCGCGTCGGGCAATATGACGGGCCTGCCGCGCGATCGGGCTACCGCAAAGGGCGTGGCAGCGGGCGCTCGCGGGACAGGCTTGGGCCGACCAGAGAGCCGCGCTCGAACCCCGGTCAAAGCCAGAAGGCGATGAAACAGGGACGGCGGCGATGGCCGCTCACCAATGAGGCGGCGCACAATGACGGCGGGTGTGGGCACGGTCGCGATCACCATGACAGCCGCACGGGTCCAAGCGTCGTCATGACGACCAGATGCCAGCGCCTCACCGGCCCCTTGGGCGGCGCGAGCGAAAGTGCGCAGGCGATGCCATTGGCGGCGGCGCTCGTGACGCAACTAAGCGCGGTCGGGACCCGTCGCCACCTGCTGCGCCCTCGATAGAGCGCCGCGCCGTCGATTGTGTTGGGTGAGCCCGCCGTTTGCGCGAGGGCAAATCCAAGGATGGCCGCACGCGGCATGAGCAACATGCGTCGCACGCGCACGACCGCAGTCCTCGCGCCCTGCTTCAAAAAGGCGCGCTTGCGGATCGTGACCCGGGAAATGGGCCCAAAAGCCGCGTAGGCCATTGCCACGGCCCAAGCAGAGCGCCGCGCGGGATGCGGCGCGACAGCGGGCTCGGGGACATTCGGACTCCGAAAGAGGATGTCGCTTGTGTAATGTCGACCACGGGCACTCGTGCAGACGAGCAGCGACACGAACGATCCTTGCCAATCCATGTACGCGTTCCCGCAATAACGCCGCGCAATGCCGCGCGCCACGGTAATCAATATGGCGCGTCGACCAAGTCTTGCTGCGGAGAACAACGGATTCGTGAGAGCGAACCGTGCCGCTTGCCCACCCCTCGGAAAGACGAGCCGCAACCCGAGATCGGGCACGATCGTGGCGGAAAGCGCACGGTAGGGCCGCAAGATGACCACGCGAGCGCGGGGCGCGAGCGGACGCAAAACGGCCGGCATATGGGCGATCATAACGGGTTGATTCCTTCGATCCGTAGGCCTGCCGTATCATGCGTGCGACGCGCGGCGGCGATCTCTGTCAACAAATACGCAAAACGCTCGCGGTAACGTCGTCCAGTCGGCAGAACGACATGGAGGGTTCCGCGTAAACGCACGAGAAATTCCCGCGCGCCCCTGCGGACCACGCGCGGGCGATCGCGGCCTTTAGCAAAGCTTAGCCACGAGCGCATCCGCGCCGCCCGCACCCGCGCGAGATAAGCGGTCTGCCGAAGGGCGGCCACAGTGGCGCTTCTGAGGGCGGGCGCCATCATATCCAGGGCCTGGATGTAGTCCGGGACCACGGTCGTGGCGTTCGCGCTCAAGTAATCGCGCAGAAAGCGCATCGACGCTGCTATGACCTCGCGACGCGACCGGTGGACGGCACCGAGCCATTGCATGCGCCCGAGAACGGCACCGGAGCGGTCGATAGCGATGATCGGGGGCGTGCGCCACACCGCCACTAGCGCAAGCACCACGAATGCCATGGCGGCGCAGGCAAACAGCGCCCAGCCGAGGAGCGCATAGCGCGCCAGCCGCTGCATCAACAGCCCCTGAGGGCCATGACGGCCCCACACTTTAGCGTCGAGAGAAGTCATCGGATTGATCGTTCCTGGGTGGACCATCGTATTGGGGTTTCAGGTAGTTCGTGCGTGGCGCGCCGCCGTCCATGCCGCTCGGGATGAAATTGGGGTCGCGCGGCACATGGAGTTCAGGCATGGGCCTCGGAGGCACCGAAAGGGCATCCTCGTCCGGCCCATACAAGTAGTAGTCAACAGCCCGGGCCGTCCCATAGGAGACGCCTGCCCCGAGAGTCATCCCGACCGACGAGAGGCCGGCCAAGTAAGGCGCGAGCAAGGGCTGGGCAGCACCTGCGTTTTCTATGAGGCCCGCCGTGACGTAAGGGGCGGCGAGCAGCACGGCACAGAGGATCAGGTTCAGTATGGTAAACAGCATGTGCGCGTAGACCGTCATATAATCGGCCGGTCCGAGCAGGCTTTGAAGATTGGCCACCGCTTGCGTGAAGAGCGGCGAGAACACGGCCAGCAGAAGCGCTTGGACGATGGGCCAGAGGATGAAGAAACCCATGAGCTTCGCGAAACCGCGTGCAAGCGTCAGCGTTCTGCTAAGGGCAAGCGGTATGGCGACCAATCCATAAAGAAAGGCGAACTCGTAACCTATCGCTTGGGCGATGCGCACCAAGGCTTCAAGGAACGCGGTCATGACCAGAGTCGCGTAATAGATGAGCACCGTCGCAAAACGCAATGGCAAGGCATTGATCTCTTTTATGGTGCCCCACACGCCGCTTGGCCCTTTTGCGGCAATGTCGAGCAAAGCCGCCATCTGGGTGGCCACTGCCCGCAGAGACCCAACCCGGCCCATTGCCACATACAAGGCGTTCAGGTATTGATTCAGGAGGTTGCCGAGCCCGAAATAGGCTACGAGAACGACGCCCCACACCGCGATATCGCGGACCACGCGCGCGAGCTGTCCGAAGCCCGACACGGAATCCATCTGTGCCTCGAGGAGTCGCGTGTACAAGGCGATCACGAACAGCGACGGCGTCACCGTGCGTACCAGAAGACCCGCCACCGGGGCGGCGGCGCGATAAACGCCGCCGGGCGCCAGGTAACCCAAGAGATGGACGACTAGTGATGCGCTATTCATGGTTCTTCCCAAAGGCTCGATACAAAGACGCCGCCTCTTGTGGCAGGTGACGCGCATTGCGCCGCTCTGCGGCATGACGTATGGCCCGCCGCTCCCCGGAACGTGCTCGCGCGGCGGCCAGCTCCGCGAGTGCCGCAGTGGACCGGGCGGTGACCTCGCCGCTTGTCCGGACGCCGAGACTCGTAGCCGAAAGCGTCGCGTCGCCTCGCGCACCGCGCCGCAGCCAACGCAGACGGCTAAGCCGCGCGAAGCGACGTGCCTGCTGGCGCAAATACCCGCTGTAATCGGTTGCGTTCGCCGCCGCCGCGCCACTGTCAGCGAGCAAGGCTTTCAGGCCCCGCGGTAGGCCCATAGGCAGCCCGCGCTCCTCGTAACGCGCGAGATCCCCATTGGCGATGACCCGCGCGTCGCGATTCGCCTCGCGCAGCGTCGACTCGACCGTATGCAGCCTGCCAACCTCCCGCACGGCCGTGCGGTAGATCGCCATCGTCTGCTCAAGTAGGCTTACGAGCTCCGCGTGCACAGGCGGATCGAACGTGACGTCACCCACGCCCAGGAACGCCCACGCAGGTGCGATCACGGCCAACCACAGAAGCAATGCCCCGCCAAATCGTGTCATGGCCGCTCATCCAGATATCGGGCAAGACGCGCAAGCGGGTCGGAGAGCTTGGCACCCAACCGCTCTTTGCATGCGAGCCCCTCGGGCGTCGTGTCGGCCAGTGCCAGGACCACTTTCGGAAAGGTCAGCCGCAACCCGTAATACTCGGGTCCCACGGACCGAATCGCAGGGCGCCAGGGGAGATTTAGTGGGAACGGCAGCCGCTTCCACAATTCTAGAGCCCTCTCCGGCATCCCGATCCGGGAGGCTATTTCCTCCCAGCCGTCGTTGCGATAGAGGAGAGATCGGAGAGGCATCGAATTGACAATCTCTTTTTCCATGATATCGATCTCGGCGAGACCCTGCGTCACGATATCGATTGCCGCCGCCTCCTTGCGGCCCATGCGTGCTATCTCGGACACGAGACGTGATAAGACCCCGGGGGCATGGGCCACAAATCGGTGAATCTCGTCCAACAAGACGCGGGCCTGATTCCTGTTGGCAAAAGCGAGATTCAGGAAGCGCAGGCAGAGAAAGACGAGATAGAACGTCAGCAATTTCGGACTTGCCCTGTCCACGTCCCTAAGATCGACGCCGCTTATGCCGGGGCTCAACTGGACGTTGTCCTTGCCCGCGAATATCCGCCCCTCGGGGGTCTCGAGAAAACTGTGCAGATTGGCCGCCATGACCTGTGCCGCCCGCCTTTGTTCCGGGCTCACCTCCGTCAACCTTTCAAGAGAGATGAGGAGATCCGCAAGCCCTGGATCCGCGGACGAATCCATGTCGTAGAGGCGCGCAAGGGCGGTGGCGCCCGCCGCCTGCTCATGGAAATCAAGGAGCGTGCGGCCGTCTGTCAGGATGAAGGCAAGGATATTCAGCGTGCCCGAGACGAGGAGTGGATCGAGACCCGTAGCGCCCGCGGCGCGGGGTGGCAAGGGGTTCACCGCGGCCGTTCCAGGGTCGATCCGCGTATAGCGGCCGCCGAGCGCCTCTACCGCCCAGCGGTAAGTCGACCCGATCTCGAGCACATACCAGTCCACGCCGAAGGGATAGGTTTCGACCATGGTCGCGACCTTGTCCACGCCCTTGCCGGCACCTGTCATCGCGACAGTGAAACCATGGGCCACGATCTGGTGACTGTAATCAAAGTGAAGAGGCTGGGCGGCAAGTCCCAGGCGCAGGGACTCCGGATGCGGACAACCCTGCCGAAACACCTGCGTTGGGGCCATGGCCGCTATCAACGCGGCATGGTCCGGCCGCCAAATCGGCGCCCGATACCCTTGTCCAGGCTGAGATACCCGAAAGAACGGCAGCTGCACGAAGTCGTCGTCGCGCACGCGCCCACCCTTTCCCTGCAAGCTCTGGACGAGGCGCGTGAGCGACGCCGCGGGGACGCCTTCTATTTCCGCGCACACCATGTACGCGTTGCGATGTACACGCCAGTCATGCTCGGCGACCTCCAGGCGGAAGCCCTGCATATCCTTGAGCGCCGCCAATTGCCGCTCCCGCCCCGTATTGCTTAGTCCGCCCTGTGCGAGCCTGTCGGCGCGCTCCGAGGCCCGCAGGGCTTGCTCTGTTGCGGCCGGCATCACGACCTGGGAGACGTGCAGACTGATGGCGCCAGAGACGCTGGGAAGGATCCACGCCGAATCGAGTTCTGGATACAGGTGGAGGTAATGCATGCGGACGATGCGCCCATCCACGTCCAAGGCGCGATTCTGAGGTTTTGGGGGCACGACCACCAGCTGCTCGGCGAGCGAAAGCCAGGGGTCAAATACCCCGAGCGGCGGGCCCTTGTCGTAGCTTTTCTGCACGAGCGAGGCGTATTCGTAGACGGTGGCGACGCGGCCGCCCGGCAACAGAGCTGCGAACTCCGCTCCCAGCGCCTCCAGCTCCGCGGCGCGCCGGGCCTGCCCGTTTAGGGCGCGTCGCACGCCAGCCTCCATCCTCGGCAGACGCCCGACTATGAGCGCCACGACGTTCACGAGAAAATTGGGAGCCAAATGCTCGGCGATCGCGGCGCGCATGGCGGAAGCGAACGGGCTTTTGCGCGTTGCCTTCTCATAGTGCGCGAGATAGGCCTCTGCCGCGTCGACGCGCCGCTCGCGCCACAAATGGAACTCGAGCCAGTACTTATCCGGGAGACGATCGAGGACCCTCTCTATGGTGGCCCACTCGCGGTTACGGCCAGCACGGTCCTCGAACTCGCCATCGAGGCCGTCCCAGAGGATCGCGAGCGATGCGGCCCCGTCGCCGTGGGCGACGACGCTCTCACTTAGACCATGTGACCACGTATAGACGTCGCAATAACGCCGTGCCCCTAAGGCCATAAACCCTCCCGTGCCGCGATCTGCCGTTCGCGCCTTGAAAGCCAATAAACGCGAGTGAACGCGACATCATCACCGACGAGCGCGGCGGCGATCCCAAATGGAAGCGCGCCCACAGCCGCAATCACCGCAAGGAGATCCTCGGGGCTTGGCAGAACCACCGAGGCAAGCGTCCCCGTAATAGTCACGAGGCCCGCAACCGCCGCACCAAGCGGTAGCCCTAAAATCCTTGGGGGCGCCAGGCGCTTGTTGAAGGCCATCACGCGCCGACCACCAGTGCTGCTATTCCATAGGCGCTTGCCGCAAGGACGAGGCCCACGACACTTCCTACGACGTAGCTTTTGCCTCTCTCGCCCTGCCCTATCGCGAAATAGCCCGCACCTATCAAGATCCCAATGATCGCGAGTATGCTGACTATGAGCGCGATGACATCTGTTATCGCGTGCGCCCGCTCCTCTATGGTTATGCGGAGATCCGACCCCTCTGCATATCCCGGTAAGCGCATAATGGCCATGGCCGTGGGGCTTACCGCGCAAAGGAATGCTGGTATCCATATTTTCATTGCCGTGCCTCCGTTGACGGCTGGCACGATACGTTGGACCAACCTTATGCGCTATTAGGTAAATGGAGGGTGTCCGTGCGGTAACCGTCGACACCCCGCCCCAAAACGCGGCGGGACCCGCGTACCAGGGCACGACCCACAGGCACTCTAGTCGCAACGCTGATCACAGCGGCGCGATATCGGGGTGGGCGCTCGCCGGATAAGGTCCCCAGCGGAAAAGCTGGCGGGGGCGGCCAGGACAGCGCCGCTACAAGCTTCTAGGGTCCAAACGGGGGGTGGCATCGAGGAAGCTTGCCTTGGGGGGGAGCGCCGGCGGCAGCGGAGGCCTATCGTCCAACGACTTTTGGACAGAAAGCTGCGGGCACGATAGAGCCGCCCGGCGAGATCCCCTGACCTGCGGCCATCATGAACTGGGGGTCTACCAGGGCCGCTTGCGCGCGGGGGGCATGGAAGGGCGTGACTTGCACGGCACGTGATGGTCGTGGGGCAGTCCGAGAGGGCTCGCTGCGCTGCCCGCCATGAATACCCTCCGCTTGGAGTGGCGACCGCCACTGCAGGGGTTCCCTGTCGCACGCGCGAATGCCCCCTCTGGCCTACTCCGCGCCTCAAGCGCCCCCTTTCAGAAGGACCATCGGACCACGCGAACCCTGGCGGCCCGATATGCGCGTGGCGGTGCAAGCTATCCTTCCGGCCCCTCCGCGCTTTAGTCAGACCGCCCCGTGGATGCCCGCGGACGCAATCAAAGACCTGGCCCGATGAAAGGCGAGCCCAAGGGCCGGCCGAGCGGTAGTTGCGGAGAACGGCATGGGTAAGTGGGTCTGCCCACGACCCGGGGTGACGGGGCGTGGATCGGGGACGGCGATGCGTACGGGCTCTTGCGCGCCAGCGGATCGCTTATGCTATTACGCCTTGGTATGCGGAGACTATATCAAAGGCGCCTCAAGGGCCCTTAGGCCCCTCGAATGGGGATCACGGGGCGCCCGGATGGGGGCGTGAAAGGCGGGGGCACATCCTTGGGCACCCATGCGTGCCCATAGACGACTTCGTAGGTGACGGGCAGCCGCCCGTCATGGCGGAATACTTCGCAGGCCTCTTCGAAGCGTCGATAGCGGGCCTTGCCGGTGAGGCCCAGGAAACGGCCGGCGGCGGCATTGTGTGCACCGATACGCTTTAAATCACGCAAGGCATCGCGGGCCGTGCCGTACGTGAGGGTGTAGCGTTCGACATCAAGCACGGGATCAGCGAAACCGGCGCCTATCAGGGCATCGCCCAGATCATGCATATCCACGAACGTATGGATGTGGGGGCGGTCATCCACCTGCGCCCATGCCGCGCGCAATTCTTGCAAGGTGTCGGGGCCGAACGTGGCGAATGTGAACAGGCCATCGGGTCGCAGGACGCGACGAAACTCGGCAAAGGCGCGTGGTGCATCCATCCATTGAAGCGCTAGGCTCGAATAGACCCAGTCAACCGCTGCGGGACGCAATGGCAACTCGTGGCCGTCTGCGACCCACACCGGGGTCGGACGCCAGAGACCGCGATGACGTCTCGCGGCGCGAGCCATGGATAACGCGATATCGCAGGCAAGGACTTGGGTCTTGCGGAAGCGACGGCGAAGGTGGGGGATGGCGTAACCCGTGCCGGTTCCCACATCGAGCAAGACCTCGGGCTCCCCGCGTAGCCACTGGAAACGGCTCAAGAGCTCGTCTGCGACCTTGCGTTGCAAGACCGCGCCCTCGTCGTAGCTGCGCGCCGCGCGGTCGAAGTTGTGGCGAATGGCGTCCTGGCTCAGATCAGTCACGGAGGAAGTCCCGTATGAGGGTGGCGACGCCGGCCTCGGCGTTCAGAAAGGGCGCGTGCCCGCGGCCAACCTCGCGAAGCCGTCCGTCCGATACGAGGCGCGAGGCGGCGCGGGAGGCCTCGATCGAGACGATAGTGTCGGTCGCCGCATGCACGAACAAGACCGGCGCACGGATCGATGACAAGAGGCCGCGCAGGTCGCTCCCTTGGAGGACTGCAAGCCCTTCGGCGAGCGCCGCGGCTTGTGGCATGCCGCCGGTTTGGAGGTCGGCCATGAGGGCACGCGCCTCCGGGCGTGCTCCAGGCCCTGCCTGCAGGGCCAGAAAGCGCCGAACGGTGGCCGCATGGTCGATCGCCAATTGATCGGCGAAGGCCTGCAAGACCTCGGGCTCCGTGCCGTACGGCCAGTCCGCGGCACGCACGAAGCGCGGGGTGGCGCTGATTAGGACGAGTCGGCTCACGGATTGCGGATGGCGGGCGGCAAGCGTAAGGGCCACGAGACCCCCAAGCGACCATCCGAGCCAGGCGTGAGCGCCTGGGTGCGAAGCGGCAAGGCGCGCGGCGAGCCTGTCGGGGTCAAGGGCGCCCGGCTCATAGGGGGCCTCGCCATGGCCGGGGAGATCCAGGGATTGGGTGGGGACACCGAGGGCGTGCTCCAAGCCGCTGAACACGCTGCGATTCAAACCCCATCCATGAAGGAGGTACAACATCAAACCGGGGCCTCGGACAAAGTCGCGAGGGCCTCGAGCAATCGGTCGACATCGTCGGCGCCATGCGCCGCTGAGAGCGCCACGCGCAGACGGGCACTGCCTTGCGGCACCGTGGGCGGACGGATGGCTGGGACGTACAAGCCACGGTCGCGGAGGTGACGGCTGGCCGCGATCGCGCGCGCGGCCTCCCCGAAGACCACCGGTTGGATCGGGGTGGAGGACGGGAGCAATCGCAGCCCGAGCGCGGAGGCGCCCTCGCGAAACTGCCGGATACGATGGAAAAGCATCGCGCGCCTATCATCCTCCGCGATCACGAGATCAAGCGCCGCTCTCGCGGACGCCGCCACAGCCGGCGGCAGAGCGGTGGTATAGATATAGGGTCGCGCCTGCTGAATCAAGGCTTCGATGACATCCGTCTCGGCCGCGACGAAGGCACCGAACACACCGAACGCCTTGCCGAGGGTCCCCATGCGGACAAGGGCCGGATCGTGGTCCAGACCATGAGCGGCAGGCGTGCCGCGCCCCCCCGGACCCAGGACGCCAAAGGCATGGGCGTCGTCCAGTATAAGACCGGCGCCCTGAGCCTTGGCAAGCGCAAGCAGGGCGGGGACGTCGGCTATGTCGCCATCCATGCTAAAAACTCCATCGCTTACAATGAGCCCGCCGAGATCCGCCGCATCAAGTGCGACGCGAAGGCCTCCAATATTGCGATAACGATGCCGGCGTGCCTGCGCGAGGCCCGCGGCATCCAGCAAGGAGGCGTGATTACGTCGATCCTCGAAGACTCGGCCGTGGCGCGGACAGAGTGCGGTCAGAAGCGCGAGATTGGCCATATAGCCTGTCGAAAAGAGGAGCGCCGCGGGCGCGCCCGTGAATGCGGCCAAGGCCTCTTCGAGTTCATGGTGGGCAGTCGTATGACCCCCAAGGAGGTGCGACGCGCCTGCGCCGACACCGTAACGCCGCGCCCCCGCGCACAGGGCCTCCACGAGCCGCGGGTCGTTCGCGAGGCCCAGGTAATCGTTGCTCGCGAACGAGAGCAGCGTCTCGCGCCCGACTTGGATTGTGGGGGCCTGGGGGGACGCGCGGGTCTCGCGGCGTCGCCACAGATCCTGGGTCCGGACGCGCGCAAAGAGCGGTTCCAATATGCTTGCGAAGGGATTCCCTGCCATCGGCCCCGGCCTCGATTCTCGATGCGCAAGCATACGTGGCGGAGCCCGGCCGATAAAGGTGGGAGCGACTTAAGGACGTTGGGCAAGTGCCGGGCCCAGGATATCGTCGACGCGCAATGGGGGCCGCGGAGGGTCACGACGATGACGAGGGGACTTGCAATCGGGGGACTGATGGCGGGGGCGGTCTTGGTGCCGGCCTGGGCCGGGGTGGGAATAAGCGCAGGCGCGGGAACCTTGGGGCTGGGTGCGACGCTATCGCTTCCGCTGGTACCGGACATGCTCGATGCGCGGGTGCTTGCCAATGGCGGCGTTCTCACACGCCATGAGACGACCAGTGGCCTCAATTACCGCGCCCGAGCCCACTTTCGCAACGCAGCGCTACTTGCCGATGTCTATCCGTTCCGTGGGGCGTTCCACCTGACGGCCGGCGTTTACTACGACGACAATCGAGTCGATCTGAACGCGACGCCCATAAACGGCTACTACGATGTGAACGGCTACACGGCACCCGCGTCCGCAGTCGGACCCATAACCGGCACCGTGACCTACCAGCGCTTCGCGCCCTATCTCGGGCTCGGCTTCAGTAATGATGCGCGGATGCGGGCCGGGTTCGCCTACGCCGTGGATCTGGGCGTGATGTGGGATCGGCCTACGACCACCTTAAACGCCCCCGGGGCGGCGTCCGATCCCGCGCTGGCTGCCGAAATCGCATCCGTCCGTGCCCAGATCGAGCAAAAGGCAAACCACCTGAAGGCCTACCCTGTCGCCTCCCTGAGTCTCGGCTACCGCTTCTGACGCACCCCGTTACCCTGCACCTCAGCCTGCACGAAGCGGGCGAGGACCGGACTCAAGGGGCAATGCAAAGCCTTCCGCCAAGCTAGGCGCGCTCGGTTTGCGTGCCCCATCTGGGACTCCACGAGTCCCTCGCCCACCCACAGGGATCCGTCCCCGGGGAATCGTCTGAGACCGCTTCGGTAGGCGGAAAGCGCGCCGGCCCGATCGCCTGCGCGCAAACGGGACGCCGCCAGCAAGGCCCAATAAGAATGACTGGCCGCACCAAAGACCTGGGCGCGGCCGAGCGTCCGCGCGGCATCCTCGGGCCTTCCACGCCGCAGATCGACCTGCGCGAGCAGCATGATCGCCTGTAGTGCGTGGGGACGGGCGCGCAAAGCGGCTTGCAGGACCTGGCGGGCGCCACGCAGATGCGCCCCCTGGATGTCGAGGGTCGCAAGCAAGAGCGTCGGCGCAAGGCTCGCCGGACGGGCGCGTAGCGCCGCGCGCAGGGCGCTGCGCGCCCGTCCGGCGTCCCCGGCCTGTAGGGCTTGCACGGCGTGCCGATAGGCGGCCATCGCCTGCTCGGCTGCGGTCAAGGGCTTACGCTGCCGGGATATGGAGGCGTTCGCATGTCGTGCCGGAGGCGCGACCCGATGCGGCGCGACTGGCGGCCGCGCGGAAGACACGAAGACGCCTGGGTGGGTAGGCCTCGGAAGTGCTTGCGCGCTCGAGGCCGCCCGTGGCGCCCTTGCGTGAGGCGGCGAGACTGCCGGCTGCGTTAAGGGCGGCCGCCTGGAAGGCGCGATCGAGGCCTTGGCGATCACGGGCGTTGGGACGGCCGCATGCCCGCGCCCGGCGTACCAGGCCACGATGCCACCGATCACGGCAATCGCCACCGCGAGCAGAAGCCATTTTGCGCGCGAGACCCCGGAGCGCTCGGGCGATTCCGGCGCGGCGCGCAGATCCGCAAGCACCGCGCGCGACTGCGATGCTTGCTCGTCGCGCTCACGGGCCTCGAGATCACGCAGGACTTTATTGATGAGACTCATCGGCGCCCCCAGGGCATAAGACCAAGAAGGCCCGCGCGGCCGCGGGCGGCCTCGGTATCGGCACAGGCGAGTCGCATATGCCGGGCCCGCACCTGGGCCGAGCCTTCGCCGTAAGCGGCCATGAGCGATTTATGGGCGAGGATGTTGGCAAGGCGCGGGACGCCGCCTGATGCGCGGTACAGGACACGTAGCGCGCCCTTGCCGAAGAGCGCAGGCCCCTCGTAGCCCGCCACGTGCAGCCTGTGCCTCAAATAGTCATCAGTGTCGGCGAGCGACAAGGGCGCGAGACGGCATGAGAAGGCGATGCGTTGACGCAATTGGCGAACCGACCGCTCCTCGAGACGCGTATCGAGCTCCGGTTGACCGAACAGCACGATCTGCAAGAGTTTGCGCTTCTCGGTCTCGAGATTGCTGATGAGCCGCAGGAACTCCAGCGTTTGCAAGGGCATCGCCTGGACCTCATCCAGACACAGGATCACGCGGCGCCCTTGCGCACAGCTTTCGATCAGATGCGCCGTGAGGCCGCGCATGAGGGCATGAGGGCCTGCGCCTGCGACCGGCGGGAGCCCCAATTCGGCCGTGATCGCCTCCAGCAGGGCGGTGGGACCGAGCGCGGGGTTTGGGATATAGGCGGTCGTAAATTGCGGGTCGGCGGCAAGGACTGCGAGAAATTTGCGGCACAGGAGCGTCTTGCCCGTACCCACCTCGCCCGTGACCTTAAGGAAGCCTTCACCCATGCGCACCGCGGCGAGCAGCATGTTCAAGGCTTCCTGATGACGCGCATGGGCAAAATAATACTCGGTGTCCGGCGTAAGCCCGAAGGGGAGTTCGCGAAGCCCGAAGTAGCGCTCGTACATTTAATGGCCCGTTATGTGCGCGATCTGCCTCTGGGCGCGCGACAGCTCCCGCCGCCACGGCGTGCCCAAGTTCACGACTGTCGGCTTCAGAAGGATCACGAGCTCCTTCTTGACCCTAAGCACCTTCTTGTCCTTGAAAAGATTCCCGATGATAGGGATGTTGCCGAGGAGCGGCACTGCGGCGTTGTTGTTCGTGGACCCCTCTTTCATCAGACCGCCGATGACGATCACTTGGCCACTTTGGGCGCGCACCACCGAATCCGATTCCTGGATGGAGCTCGAGGCAAGCGGCAGATTGAAGGCCTGGCCCGAGACGCTGAACTGCTGATTCACCTGCGTCACCTGGCTCACAGACGGGTGGATGTAGAGAACCACCGACCCATGCCCGTCTATCTCGGGCGTCACGTCAAGCGCGATACCCGAGAAGAACGGCGAAAGCTCGACCGCCGGCGTGCTGATCGGCGACACACCGACCAGAGACTCGGTGTTGGTAACCCCGGTCACGAAGAACT
>JAJYRD010000054.1 GCA_021794275.1 Pseudomonadota bacterium
GTGATCACCGATTCCGGCGCACGGACCCAAAGTGATCACGATCGATCAGAATCCGTGATCACCATCAACCAGAACGGGTGATCACGAGCAATCAGAATGGGTGATCACGAGAGGCCAGAAAACGCAGGCGCGGGGATATCGTTACCGTGGCGGCCCCTGGCGATTTTGGGAAGCCTCGCCCTGCGCTCGTCGTGCAAGCCGATGCTTTCTCCGGGCATCCTACGGTTACGGTCTGCCTTCTCACGAGCGCATTGCGCGATGCGCCTTTGTTCCGCCTGGACATTGCGCCCGCGTCGGAAAACGGCCTGCGCGTTCCCTCACAGATTCAAATCGACAAGCTTTTAACCATCTACCACGACAAGGTGGGGCCGCTCATTGGGCATCTGGACGACCATAGCGTGCAGCGCGTGGACAAGGCCTTGGCGCGGTGGCTGGGGCTGGAGTGAACGGGGACCGTGTTGCGAGCTATCAGGACTGGCGAGACGATCTGCTGAGGGGCGTGGGGCCCGTTATAGGCCTGCCATACGCTCTCGCAGACCTTCTCACGGCCGCTTGGATCAATCCCGAAACATACAGCGTCGCACGCGGCAGCATTGATATGTCGCCGTGGGGCTTCCCGACTGACCGAGACGGAACAGTGTCCGCCATTAGGGAGCGGGCGGCTTTGCTCGGAGACGTGTGGACCGCCCAAGCGACGAAGATTCCACAAAACGTCCCCGACCGCGAAGGCCGCCACGTCATTCCCGTGCGTTGGTGGAACATTGATGGATATCGGCTTGTACCCGGACAACATTCCGGCAAATTTACCGGGAAGTTCCGGCGAAACCCGCGACGCTCTTGCCGACATGGCCGGCGTCTCTGGCCGCACCCTGGAGAGGGTGGAGCGCATCGAGCGGAGGGGGTGCCGGAGGTCCGAGAGCTGGCGCAAAGGGAGGTAATTTCCCCACTACAAAAAGCGTTCCCGTGAGGCTTGCGCAGAGCCCCATCCAGGCCGTCCCGGAGGCCACTTTAGCTGATGCTCTTGTGGGACAGATTGTGGGACAAAACCGGGGACAAATAGAAAAGCCGCTATAAATCAGCGGCTTATAAAGGTGTGGTGGTGGAGACGGCGGGAATCGAACCCGCGTCCGCAAATCCTCGGCCAGTCAGTTCTACATGCTTAGTCTGTCTATTAAATCGCCCACCGCCCTCCGACAGACAGGATGGCCATGGGTTGAGCCCGCTTAGGTTTAATAACGCGCTAACAGGCACAGCGCGTCACGATCCTGCGTATATGACCGTTTCATCCCAGCCCACAGGAAGAACCGGGGAAACGGTTAGCGGGGATTAAGCCGCTAAGGCGTAGTTGTCGTCGTTGGCAACTATAGTTTTGCAGTTGGATTTACGAGGAACCCTGCACCTCGGCATGCCCCGAAGGCGTCGCAATCCACGTCGAAGCCGATCGTCCCCAAGGACCGCACAGCATGCCATGACCGGGAGGGTGCTGGCAAGTTGTTGGCCTGGGCGGCAGCAATTCTCAATGTGAAGCTGTAAGGCCTCGGAGCTATGGTGGGAGAACCAGAAACGCCCGGTGACGGCATCGGGACAAGGGTGTTTGAGGGCGCCCATACCGGACGTTGGCGCTCATTAGCACACCCCAAGCCACCGGATACTCATTGGCGCCATTGCCACATTGAGAATTGCTGCCTGGGCGTGCGTGCGCTGGCTCTTTGGGTGGGCCACGATAGCGATTAGTGCTGCTTGATGGCGCGCTCCTGTTCGCGGGCGGATTCGCGCTCCTTTACGGCCGCACGTTTGTCGTGCTGTTTTTTGCCCTTCACGAGAGCGATCTCGACTTTGGCGCGCCCGAACTTCCAATATAGGGAGAGTGGCACGAGTGTGAAGCCGCGTCGTTCGACGGCCCCTATGAGGCGGCTGATTTCAAGTCTGTGCAGGAGCAGCTTGCGGGTTCGCGTGGGGTCGGCCTTCACGTGCGTCGAGGTCGTCTTGAGCGGTGAGAAATGCGCCCCGAACAGGAAGATCTCGCCCTTCTGGACGATCACGTAGCTTTCCTTCAGCTGGGCGCGCCCGTCCCGCAGGCTTTTGGCCTCCCACCCCTGCAATACGAGCCCAGCCTCAAAGCGCTGCTCGATGAAGTAGTCGTGCCAAGCCTTCTTATTCTGAGCGATGATGCGCGGTTCGGTTTCCTTAGAGCGGCCCATGGTCGGGCATGGTGCCCAAGGACGGCCGGCGGCGCAAGACCTATTCGCCCGGAGGGATGATTCGTTTAGAGTTGAGCCTTATGTCGAGCCCGCCCGCGAAGTCTGCCGCCTTATGGTCATCCCCGTCGCGATTTTTCCTTGCGGCCCTAGGGGCGCTCGCCGGCATGGACACCTTCTCAGAGTTTCCTTATCTGCTCGCGCACTATGGCGGCGGGACCTTCGTGGCCGTCTACGCCCTGGCCTTGCTCATGATCGCCTGGCCGCTCTTGGCGGCCGAGCTTGCCCTCGGGCAGCGGGTGAGCGGCGATGGTGGCCCAGGGGTCACTATTACCCGGGCGATCGGCGGCCAGCCTTGGCGATGGACGCTAGGGGCGGCGGCGCTCGGCGGGTTTGTGATGTTCTGTTATGTAGCCGTGGTCGCGGGCTGGATCCTGTCCTACCTGCATACGGCGCTCGCAGGGGGCTTCCGGGCCGCGACGCCGGCCTATGTCGAGACCCATTTTACGCATCTCGCGGCGCGCCCCGCGCCGGCCTTGGCGTGGGAGACCCTGTTTTTGGTGTTGGTCTTTTCGGTCGTGGCCGGAGGGGTGCGCGCGATCGAGAACCTGTCGTATCTCGTCATGCCGGGTTTGCTCGGGCTCTTCGCGGCGCTCCTGGTCTTTGCCGCGACCTTGGGAAGCTTCTTCGTGGCGGCCCCGGCCTTGCTCGTGCCACAAACCGTGCCTTCGGGTGGCATGCTGGTTCTGGTCGCCTTGTCCCAGGCCTTTTTCGGACCCGGGCTTGGCACGGCCTCGCTCCTGGCCTACGGGGTCTCGCTCAGGAGTTCGGCATCCGCCGGGCGGACGGCGCTTGCGCTGGTGCTCGCGCAGGCCTTTGTGGCCTGGCTCGGGGGCTTCGCCCTGGCCTCCTTGGTTTATGCTACGGGCTTGCGCCCGCTCGCGGGTGGCGGTTTCCTGTTCGAGACCTTGCCGCTCATGGCCGCGCGTCTGCCGCATGGCGCGCTCGTGGCAGCGCTTTGCTATCTCGGCCTCATATCCGCAGTCTGGGTGTCGGGGGTCGCGTGGCTCGAGCCTGCCATGCAGCTTTTGACGGCGCGCGGCAGGTCTCGCGGGTGGACCGCCCTGGGCCTTGGGCTCGCCGCGTTCGTCACGGGCGCGATCCTGACGCTATCTTTGAAGTCCTGGGCCTTTTCGTTTACCTTCTTCGGACGATTGAAGACGCTCGGTCTGCTCGATGTCGTCATGATCATCGCCGTGAACGTCTTGTTGCCCTGGGGGGCAGGGGGTTTGAGCATTCTCATGGGGTGGGCGTCGGATGGGCCTTTCGGCCGCCGCGAGGCGCAGCGCGGCGCGCGGTTTTTGTGGCTATGGACCCTGCGCCTGCTCGTGCCGGCGGCGGTCTTGGCGATAATCTTGAGCGCACCTAGGTTGGTATTGTGACGACGATCAGCAAAAGCGCGCTCGTTCCTTACAGCGCAGAAGAGATGTACGAACTCGTGGCCGATGTCGAGAGCTACCCGCGTTTCCTGCCGTGGTGCGCAGGCGCCCGGGTCCTCGCACGCGATGATGCTGGCCTCATTGCGGAGATCGACATGGCCTTCGGCGGCATCCGTAAGACATTCACGACCCGTAATCACCATACGCCCGGCCGCATGGACATCCGCTTGGTCCGGGGCCCGTTCAGCCGCCTCGAGGGTTCTTGGCGCTTCGATCAGGTGGGAGATATCGGAAGCCGGATCAGTCTTGATCTCGAATTCGATTTCGCGAACCGCCTGCTCGCGCTCGCCGTGGGGCCCGTGTTCTCGACGATCGCCAACAGCTTGGTGGACAGCTTCAAAAAGCGTGCCCGTGAGGTCTATGGTCCGCGCTGATTGGACGATTGAGGTGGTCTACGGCGCCCCCGCGCCTGATGTCCGCTGGGTCCGCGTGGCCCCCGGAAGCACGGTGCTCGACGCCATACGAAGGTCTGGACTGCTCGAGGCTCACCCGGAAGTCGACATGCGCAGGCGCGCAGTGGGTATCTTCGGGCGCCCCGTCACCTTGAGCGAGCCCGTCCGGGCCTTCGATCGCGTAGAGATCTACGCGCCCTTGCCCGAGGATCCGAAGGAGGCGAGGCGGCGGCGCGCCTCCCTCAGGCGTGCGACTTCCCGTAAATGTGGCGGGGAGTCGGGCGGGGCGTCCCCACGATCCGTGCGAGCTTGCCGTTCTTGAAGTACAAGGTGAAGTGTTCGCTGATGAGCGGCTTGTAGTTACGCTTCAGGGAGTAGTAGTAGTCCCAGCGGTTGTGATGGAAGGGGTCGCGGACCGCGGGCGACCCGAGGTCGTAAGCGACCTCGTTCTTGGTCATCCCCAGATGCAATTGCGCGATCATTCGGGGCGTGATGACGTTGCCTTGCTGGACGGTCGGCCGATAGAGCAGATGGCAGCCACTTAGCGCGAGCGCCGCCATTATGGGGAAGAGCACATTCGCTTTTTGCATGGGAATCGTTCTAGTTTACACTGGCTTTCCGTGGTCGAAGGCGACAAAGTACACTATCGACCTCGTCAAGGCAAAAGCCCGAGGCGGATATCATGAGCGACAGCGCGGATCTCAAGAAGGCCGGTCTCAAGGCGACGCTGCCGCGTCTCAAGATCCTCGGCATCCTCGAGGAACCGCGGGTGCGCCACATGACCGCCGAGGACGTCTATAAGGCGCTGCTGGACATGGGCGAGGAAGTTGGTCTCGCCACGGTATATCGGGTCCTCACACAGTTCGAAAGCGCGGGGCTCGTCATCCGGCACAACTTCGAGGGCGGTCGTTCGGTGTTCGAGATCAATCAGGGCGGACACCACGACCATGTCGTGTGCGTGGAGTGTGGGGAGGTCTTCGAGTTCTATGACCCCGCGATCGAGGAGCGGCAGCGACGCGTGGCCGAGACCTTGGGTTTCCACGTCGACAGCCACTCGCTCTATATGTATGGCAGCTGTCTTGGCATGAAACGCGAAGGGCGATGCTCGAAGAAGGCGGCCACGGGGACCGTGGAGGCGGCGCAATCCGAATAAGTCCTAGCCAACTGCGCGGTTCAGGTTCAGGAGGACCGCCACCTCGTCACATTGGTTGTACTTGTAGCACTTCACGCAGACGTTCCAGACCTTCTCTGGCAACGTATCCATCCCCACCGTGACGAATCCGAGCTTATGGAAGAACGCCGGGACGTAGGTGAGCGCCATAAGGCGCCTGAGACCCAGTTGCCGGGCCTCGGCCGTGATGCGCTGCACCATGAGCCGCCCGAGGCCGCGACGCTCGTACTCCTCCGCGACCACCAGGCTGCGCACTTCGCCCAGATCCTCGGTGAAGATCTCAAGGGCGCCGATCGCCGCTACCTGCCCGTCGATCTCGATCACAAAGAAATCACGCAAGTGGCGATAGATCTCGTTCATCGTGCGTGGCAAAAGGTTGCCCTTGGCGGCGTAGATTTCGAGAAGGTGGTGGATGATCGGGACGTCGCCGATGCGCGCCGGCCGTACTTTGGGTGTTCCCATTTTCTTGTCCACGTTATCCACGGAGCATGTCCCGCGCAAGCGCGCGCGTACGGGCGCTCACTGCGATACCTCCCAGCATGCGCGCGATCTCCTCGATGCGGCGCGCCTGCGTCAGCACCTCCACCGAGCTTATGGTGCGGCCTTCGGTCTGCGCCTTTTCGACAAGGAGGTGGGTGTCGCCTTGGGCGGCCACTTGCGGAAGGTGCGTGATGCAGAGCACCTGACGGGTCTTGGCGAGTTCGTGGAGTCTCAAGCCTACGATCTCCGCGACCGCCCCCCCTATCCCCACGTCGACCTCGTCGAACACGAGTGCCGGGCCTGCGCAGACATCGGCGAGGACCACTTGTAGTGCGAGGCTGATGCGCGAGAGCTCCCCGCCGGAGGCGACCCTGGCGAGCGGCTTCACGGGGGCATCAGGCGCCGGTGCCACCAGAAACTCGACGCCCTCATAACCGTTGGCGGACAGTTCTTCCGGGTTTAGGGTAACCTCGAAGCGTGCCTGCCCAAGCCCTAGCCGCCCCATCTCATCGGTCACGGCGCGCGCGAGTACGGGCGCGGCCTCGCGACGTTTGGCGCCTAGCGTCTGGGCTAACTCTGTCGCCTCGCGTTCGCGCGCCGCGATCTCCTCCGCAAGTCCTGTGATCGCCTCCTCGTCGTCCTGGAGTGATTCGTGTTCGGCAGACAAGCGCGCCTGAAACTCCGGCAGCTCCTCAGGCGGGACCCTATGCTTGCGCGCAAGCTCGTGCCAACGAGCGACACGGGACTCGAGTGCGGGGAGGTCGGCAGGCTCGCTTTCGAGGCTACCCGCGATACGGTTGAGCTCGATTGAGGCCTCGGCGGTCTCGACTGCGGCGCTCTCCAGCAGGCTCGCGATCTCAGTCAAGCGTGGCTCGTGGCGTGCCAGTTGCCGAAGCGTGTTGCTTGCGTGTTCGAGCCCGGATGACAGCGCTTGGTCCCCTTCGGTAAGCGCGGCCACGAGATCCGTGATCCCGGACATGAGTTCTTGTGCGTGGGCCAAGCGCCGTTCGGTCGCGTTCAGGTCTTGCCACTCGCCGACCTGTGGTGCCAGACCCTCCAGTTCGTCCAGCTGATAACGCAAGAGCGACGCTCGCGCCTTGCGTTGTTCGGAGGCCGCCTGCAGGGCCTGATGGCGGGCACGCGCTGACTGGAGGGCGCAGACCGCCCCAGCGAGCGCGCGCGCCTCGGGCTCAGCGCGCGCGTAGGCATCAAGGAGCGCGCGTTGCGTGTCTTTACGCATGAGCGCTTGATGTTCGTGTTGGCCGTGGAGGTCCACCAGGAGCTCCCCGAGTTCGCGAAGCTGTTGCAGGGGCACGGGAGTCGCGTTGATGAAGGCGCGCGATCGGTCCGGCGCGATGACCCGCCGCACGATGCATTGGTCCTCTTCAGCCCCAAGGTCCCGTTCCGCGAGCCATCGGCGCGCGGCGCTCTCCGGGCCCATCTCGAACGTGGCGGTCACCTCCGCCATGTCTGCTCCCGGCCGTACGACCCCACCGTCGGCGCGCGCGCCGAGCACGAGGCCAAGGGCGTCGACCAGCAAGGACTTGCCGGCGCCGGTCTCGCCGGTCACGACCGACAGGCCCGGTCCCAAAGGGATGCGCAGCTCATCTATGACCACGAACGACCGGATGAGGAGCTCGGACAGCATCAGACGCGGCGCCCCCAGTTCAGTTTGTGGCGCAAGACCTCGTAGTGGTTGCGGCCCTCCGGGTGGAGCAGGGTGACCGGCGTCTCGGATCGACAGACCCCCAGACGGTCGCCGCTGCGGAGGCCGAAGTTGGATTGGCCGTCGAAGGTCACATGCGCGCTCTGATCGCTCAGCAGCACGATCTCGACGTGGCAGCCGCTGTGTACCACGATCGGTCGGTTGCTAAGGGTTTGCGGACAGATCGGGACCAAGACGATGGCCGCGAGCGTCGGATGCAGGATGGGCCCGCCGGCGGACATGGCGTAGGCCGTCGAGCCTGTAGGGGTCGCCACGATGAGGCCGTCGGCGCGCGAGCCGCTCACTAGCTGGCCATCGATGTAGGTCTCGAATTCGATCAGTCGGGCGAGTTCGCCCTTATTCACGACCACATCGTTCAGCGCAAGGCGTGTCAGGAGAGTCTGGCCGTCGCGTACGATGGCTGACGACAGAAGGAATCGCTCCTCCGCCAGGTAATGGCCGTCGAGAATGTGATCGATCATGCCGATGTTGTCTGTGGAGACATCGGCCAGGAAGCCCAGGCGCCCGGCGTTGACGCCGATCAAGGGGACGTGGTGGGGCGCGAGCATGCGCGCTACCCCAAGCAGTGTGCCATCTCCCCCAAGGACGATGGCGAGGTCTATCGTGTCACCGATGCGATCGAGCGGGCAGGTGGTGACACCTGTGAGGTCGAGGACCGCGGCCGTATCGGCTTCAACGGTGATCTCGAGGGCCCGCGCCTGCAGGAGCCCATAGAGACGTTGCAGCAATTCGCGGCCGCCCCGATCACCGTATTTTCCGAACAAGCCAACGCGCCTTATGGCCGTCTGCATAGATTTCTCGCAAGGAAACCCGCGTTCATGATCGCGGGGGGCGGACCGCCAAGCCGTTTGCGGCCGCATGCGGCCCCGTCGCCACGCGGCCGCGCGGCCCAATGGCGACCCGCGTCTTGGCGGCCAGTCTTTTGAAGTAGGGCTGTCGTTCTGACCATACAGCTTCTGATTTCGATCGGGAGTTGATTGACCGCCCGATCCCCATGATCGCAAACACTAGCATGGGTACCCCCGCGCGGCCAGAGAGCCCCACTCCTTCGTGGCTGCACTCCGCTCTGTTGACACCCAAAGCCGCTATTGATAGCGTGCCCCTGGCACTCAGAAAGCGGGAGTGCTAAGAGGAGGGGTAGCTATGGTGTCGTTAACGCCTCGTGCCGAACGGCTCCTCAAGGCGCTTATCGAGCAGTATATAGCCGATGGCCAGCCCGTCGGGTCCCGGACATTGGTGAAGCAGGCGGGATTGGAGTTCAGTCCCGCCACCGTGCGCAACATTATGTCCGATCTCGAAGAGCTGGGCCTCATCCGGTCTCCACACACCTCGGCTGGGCGCGTCCCGACCGAGCGTGGTTATCGATTTTTCGTCAACACCTTACTCGCGGTCAAGCCGCTGAATACCCAGGACGTCGCCTCCTTGGAGGATCGGTTCCTTACGGATCAGGACCCTCAGCAACTCATAGAGTCCGTGTCGGGTCTCCTGTCACAGGTGACCAGGCTTGCCGGTATCGTGCGCGTCCCGCGCCGCGCAGGCGTGGGGTTCCTTCAGCTAGACTTCCTCTCGCTGTCGCCCACCCGTGTTCTGGTGATCCTCGTGGCCCAGGACGGCCAGGTTATGAACCGGGTCATCCATCCCAAGCGGCCTTACTCGCCTGCGGAGCTCCAGCAGGCCGCCAATGTCTTCAATGGTGCCTACTCCGGCCGCTCCCTCGAGGACGTCCGGCGCTCGCTCGTCAAGGCCTTGCGGCGCGATAGCGAGGACATGCAGCAGATTTTGCGCTCGGCGGTGGAGATGGCCCATCAGGTCTTTGCCGGGGACGAGCGAGGCGAGTCGCCACTCTTTGTGAGCGGGGAATCCAATCTGCTCGCCTTTCCGGAGCTGAGCGACACGGAGAAGCTACGTCGCCTCTTCGACGCGTTTACCGCCAAGCAGGACCTGTTGCATCTCCTGGATCAAAGCATGGTGTCGCAGGGGGTGCAGATCTTCATCGGCGCGGAGTCGGGCTACGAGGCCCTGGAGTCGTGCAGCGTTGTCACAGCCCCCTACGAGGTGGATGGCCAGATCGTGGGGACCGTAGGTGTCGTCGGGCCGAAACGGATGTCTTACGACCGCGTGATCTCCATCGTCGACTTGACCGCCCGCCTTCTGAGTGGCGCCCTGAGTCACGGCCAGGCGGGCTAGAGGTAGCTCGCCTGCTTGATTTGATGCGCCGCCGTCCCCACATGGCCGCGTGTGCATTCAACGCGGAGTGACCGATGGTAGAGAACGACACGACGGTGGACGAGAAACAGAGGCAGGCTGAGAGCGGCGTTTCCGGGGAGGGACAGCCCCAGGGTGAGCCCGGGGATGCGGCCGTGCTCGCCTCCGAACTCGAGGAAGTCCGCGCCGAGCTTGCCGATAGCCGCGAACGTCTCCTGCGGGTGGCTGCGGAGGCCGAGAATGCCCGGCGTCGCGCCGAGCAGGACGTGGCCGCGGCCCGTAAATTCGCCCTTGAACGTTTTGCCGGAGAACTTCTACCGGTGCGCGACAGCCTGGAGCGCGCCCGTGCCGTGGATCGGAGCGTCGCCGCAGCTGCGACCGAGGCGCTTTTCACCGGGGTAGACCTTACCCTGCAGTTGATGGATTCCGTGTTCGAAAAGTTCTCGATCACGGTGGTCGATCCGGCCGGAGAGCGGTTCAATCCGGATCAGCATCAGGCCATGTCCATGGTCGAAAGTGCCGATGTGCCCGCCAATCATGTCGTCGAGGTCGTGCAAAAGGGCTTTTTGCTGAACGACAGGCTTCTTCGGCCGGCGCTGGTCGTCGTGGCCAAGCCTAAGGCCTGACCCTTGAAAAGCGCCCCCTAGCCCCCATCTGGGGAACTAGCGACCTTACAACAGAGCTTCCCGAAACCGGGAGTAAGAGGACAAAAGCGATGGCAAAGATTATCGGGATCGATTTGGGAACCACGAATTCGTGCGTGGCCGTGATCGAAGGCGGGAAGCCGCGCGTCATTGAAAATAGCGAAGGCGACCGCACGACGCCCTCGATCGTCGCGTATGCCAGCGACGGCGAGGTGCTGGTCGGTCAACCGGCCAAGCGTCAGGCGGTCACCAATCCCCAGAACACGCTGTACGCGGTGAAGCGTCTGGTGGGCCGGAAGTTCGATGATGAGATCGTTCAGCGCGACATCAAGATGGTGCCCTACAAGATCGTGCGCGCGAAGAACGGTGACGCCTGGGTTGAGGGGAATGGCAAGCAAATGGCGCCGCCGGAGGTGTCGGCGCGTGTCCTGCAGAAGATGAAGAAGACGGCCGAGGATTATCTCGGAGAGGAAGTGACCGAAGCGGTCATCACCGTTCCGGCCTATTTCAACGACGCCCAGAGGCAGGCGACCAAGGATGCCGGTCGGATTGCGGGCTTGAACGTCAAGCGCATCATCAATGAGCCAACGGCGGCGGCCCTGGCCTTCGGTCTCGACAAGAAGGAAGGGGATCGCAAGATCGCGGTCTACGACCTCGGCGGCGGCACTTTCGATATCTCGATCATCGAGATCGCGGAGGTCGACGGCGAGCACCAGTTCGAGGTGTTGTCCACCAACGGGGATACCTTCCTGGGCGGCGAGGACTTCGACCTTAGGTTGATCGACTACTTGGCCGAGGAATTCAAAAAGGATGCGGGCATCGATCTGCATAAGGATCCGCTCGCGCTTCAGCGCCTGAAGGACGCGGCCGAGAAGGCCAAGATCGAGTTGTCTTCGCGTACGCAGACCGACGTGAATCTCCCGTACATCACGGCCGATGCGAGCGGGCCGAAGCATTTGAACGTGAAGATCACACGCGCCAAGCTCGAGAGCTTGGTGGAGGACCTGATCCGTCGCACTATCGAGCCTTGCAAGATCGCCTTGAAGGATGCGGGGCTGAAGGTCACCGAGGTCGATGACGTCATCCTCGTGGGCGGTCAGACGCGTATGCCCAAGGTCCAGGAGGCGGTGCGGGACTTCTTCGGGAAGGAGCCACGCAAGGACGTGAATCCCGACGAGGCAGTGGCGATCGGCGCGGCCGTCCAGGGCGGCGTGCTGGGCGGTGACGTGAAGGACGTTCTGTTGTTGGACGTGACGCCCCTGTCTCTCGGCATCGAGACCATGGGTGGGGTAATGACCAAGCTCATCCAAAAGAACACCACCATACCGACCAAGGCGGCGCAGGTGTTCTCGACCGCCGAGGACAGCCAGACTGCGGTAACGGTGCATGTCCTGCAGGGCGAGCGCGAAATGGCAGCCGGCAACAAGTCGCTTGGTCGTTTCGATCTCACGGACATCCCGCCCGCGCCGCGCGGCGTGCCGCAGGTCGAGGTGACCTTCGATATCGACGCCAACGGCATCTTGCATGTGTCGGCGCGCGACAAGGCGACCGGCAAGGAGAATCGCATCGTCATCAAGTCGAGTTCCGGTCTGAGCGAGGCCGAGATTCAGCGCATGGTGCAGGATGCCGAGGCGCACGCGGAGGAGGACCGGAAGGCTCACGAGTTGGTGGATGCCCGTAATCAGGCCGAGGCGCTCATCCATGGCACGCGTAAGTCTTTGAAGGACCTGGGGGATAAGGTCGCGGCCGGTGACAAGAGTGCTGCCGAGGCGGCGATCCGTGATTTGGAGACGGCCCTGAAGGGCGACGACCGAGCGGAGATCGCGTCCAAGACCGAGGCCTTGGCCCAAGCGAGCCATAAGCTGACTGAGCAGATGTACGCACAGGCGCAGGCCGGCGCGACACCAGGTGCCGAGGGGCAACAAGGGGGGGCACAGCAGGGCTCGGATAATGTAGTCGACGCGGAATTCGAAGAGGTCAACGAGAACCGTCGCGAAAAGTAAGCATGAGTGATATGGGGGCGCGGGCGGGAACTTCGGTTGACGCCCGTGCCTTTTTTCTTTTAAGGTCGGGCTTTTACAGTGCAGGCTTATGACGACGCGACGCGATTACTATGAGATCCTCGGTGTGGCCCGCGGGGCCGACGACACCGAGATCAAGAAGGCCTATCGCCGGATGGCGATGAAGTATCACCCTGACCGCAATCCCGACGACAAGAGCACGGAGACGCTGTTCAAGGAGTGCCAAGAGGCCTACGACGTCCTAAGCGACCCGCAAAAGCGGGCCGCCTATGATCACTTTGGGCACGCCGGTGTGCAAGGCGGTGCGGGCCCGGGAGCCGGCCCGTTCGGCGCCGGCGGGGGCTTCGCCGACATCTTCGACAATGTGTTCGGGGATATCTTCGGGGGGGGCGGTGGCCGTCGCGGAAATCAGGTTTATCGCGGCGCGGACGTCCGCTTCGCCCTGGATCTGTCCTTGGAGGATGCGGTTTTCGGGACCGAGGCCCGCATCCGCGTGCCGACCCTGGCGACCTGCGATCTCTGCAAGGGGACTGGGGCCCGCGCAGGGAGTGTGCCCGCGAGCTGTCCCACCTGCGGTGGCCATGGGCAAGTCCGCATGCAGCAGGGCTTCTTTTCGATTCAGCAGACTTGTCCCAATTGCCGCGGCAGCGGGCGGGTGATCACGCAGCCCTGCGTCGAGTGCCGTGGCGAGGGCCGCGCGCGGCGCGCCAAGACCCTGTCGGTCACGATCCCAGCCGGGGTCGACGAGGGTGACCAGATCCGGGTCAGCGGACAGGGAGACGCCGGTGAGAGCGGTGGGCCGGCCGGGGACCTTTATGTCCAGATCAAGTTAAAACCCCACCCCTTGTTTCGCCGCGAACAGGACGACCTGCATTGCAAGGTGCCGGTGCGCTTCGGTACCGTGGTTTTGGGCGGCGAGATCGAGATCCCGAGCCTGGATGGGCGCATGACCCTCAAGATCCCGCCGGAGACGCAGACCGACAAGGTCTTCCGGGTGCGGGGGAAGGGCGTCAAGAACGTCCGGACCGGGCACGTCGGCGATCTTTTCTGCCAGATCACGGTCGAGACCCCGGTAAAGTTGACGCGTGCACAGCGCGAGCTTCTCGAGGCCTTCGAGACCTCCCTCCGGGAGGGCGGGGACCGCCATAGTCCGGTCGAGCACTCATGGCTCGACAAGCTGCGCGGCTTCTTCGAACCCAAGGCGCGAAGCTCCGGGGAATAAAAGCGCAAGGCGACCGTCCTTTGGGAATAACCGCAAAGAGGGGCTCGCCATGGGAGAGAAACGCAGATTCGATCCGGCGCGCCGCCGGATCATCGTCGCCGCCGGGGGTGTTGCGGCGGCGATCGGCTCCGGCGCCGCGCTCGCCGATTCGGCGGACAGCCTGAATCTGAGCTTTCCGGGTCAGAAGGCCCGGCACCACATCGTCTATCAGTTAAACCAGGCCGATCACGGCTATCAGCAGCACATCCTGTCTTCGGTCCAGGCGATGCTGCGTCGTTATGGGAGCTCGATCCATATCGTGGTAACCTGTTTTGCCGAAGGGATCAGTGTGGTCCTGAAAAAGCCCGTCCGTCCGGTCGCCAAAAGCATCCGCGAGGGCGTGGCGAGCCTCCACGACTACGGCGTGGAGTTCCATGGGTGCGGCAACACCTTGCGGACGCTCAAGCTGACGAAAACCGCTTTGTTGCCGCTTGCGACCTACGTCCCCATGGGGGCTGCTGACCTGATGGAGCTTCAGCACAAGGGTTACGCCTATATTGCCTGGTAGGGAGGAGCCGTGGGCCACGCCCTTGTCGGCCCCGAGAACCTAATCATTGAGAGGAAGTTCATGAGGATAGCCGTGGCCGGGGCCACAGGTCGCATGGGGCGGGCGGTGCTCGGCGTGCTGCGTGATCAAGCCGGGCTCGAGCTCTCGGGCGCGCTTGCCCGCACAGGTGACGCGGCGTGCGGGCAAGACGCGGCGACGTTGGTTGGCGGCGCCCCTTTCGGCGTGCTGGTGTCGGATGATGCCGAGGGCGTCATCGCCGGTTGCGACGTCCTGATCGACTTCACCCGGCCGGAGGCGAGCGACGCCTATGCGGCGGCTTGCGCGCGCCTCGGCAAGGGGGCGGTCATTGGCACCACGGGCTTTCCCCCGGCGATCCTCGAGCGGCTGCGAAAGCGGGCCGAGGAGGGCCGTTTCGTCGTGGCCGCCAATATGAGCGTCGGCGTGAACCTCGCCTTGCATCTCCTGGAGATCGCCGCCCGCATACTCCCGGACGCCGATATCGAGATCCTGGAGGCTCATCATCGGCACAAGGTCGACGCGCCCTCGGGGACCGCGCTGCGTCTGGGCGAGGTGGCTGCCGCCGCACGCGGACGGCGCTTGGCCGATGTGGCCGTCTATGACCGGCACGAGCAGCGTGCGCCGCGCGCGCCCGGGACCATAGGCTTCGCCACGCTACGCGCGGGCGAGATCGTGGGCGAGCACCGCGTCTATCTGGCATCCCCCAGCGAACGCCTCGAGATCGCCCATATCGCCGACAATCGCCAAGTGTTCGCCGAGGGCGCCTTGCGCGCAGCGCGCTTTTTAATGACGCGCCCCGCCGGCCTCTACGATATGCAGGATGTGCTCGGCCTGCGTTGATTTCAGGCCGCCATCTCGTTACAATCTCGCAACAAATCCTTGTGAATAACTCGTTTTCCGGGCGGGAGCGGCGAAGAGCGGCTCCCGCTTTTGTATGTAAACCCTGAGGCGGGAGGTACCGTGGCGCAACCGGCATTGCTTGCTCTCGCCGACGGCACTGTGTTCGTCGGCGAGTCCATCGGGGCGGCCGGGGCTTCCCAGGGCGAGCTCGTCTTCAACACCGCCATGACCGGCTACCAGGAGATCCTCTCGGATCCTTCGTACGCCAGCCAGATCGTTACGCTCACTTATCCCCATATCGGCAATACCGGCGTAAATGCCGAAGATATGGAGGCGTCACGCGTTCATGCCGCAGGCCTCGTCGTCCGGGACGCCCCGAGCCACTTCAGCAATTTTCGCGCTAATGGGGACCTAGGGGCCTTTCTTCGGGGCCACGGCGTGGTGGCCATCGCCGGAGTCGATACGCGCGCGCTCACGCGCCGGTTACGCGAGCACGGTGCCCAGAATGCGGCCCTGGTGGCAGGGGATATGGCGCAGGATCGGGCGGCGGCCGTCGCCCTGGCGCGTGCCTTCCCGGGGCTCGACGGCTTGGATCTCGCTCGGGTTGTGTCGACCTCGAAGCCCTATACCTGGGAAGAGGGGCTTTGGGAGGTGTCGCCCCGGGCGCCGCAGTACCATGTCGTGGCCTACGATTATGGGATCAAGCGCAATATCCTGCGTAGCTTGGTAGATGTGGGGTGTCGCGTGACGGTGGTGCCGGCGCGGACCACGGCCGTGGATGTGCTGGCCATGAAGCCTGACGGTGTATTTCTCTCCAACGGGCCCGGCGATCCGAAGGCCTGTGATTACGCCATCAAGGCCGCGCAGGAGTTCATCGAGTCGGGCGTACCGCTCTTTGGGATCTGTCTTGGCCACCAGCTGCTCGGGCTTGCCGCGGGCGGGCGTACGGTGAAGATGAAGTTCGGCCATCACGGAGCCAATCACCCGGTCCTTGACGTGGACTCGGGGCGTGTCTTCATCACGAGCCAGAACCACGGCTTTGCGGTCGATGAGTCAAGCCTACCCTCGGGCCTGCGTGTGACGCACCGCTCGCTCTTCGATGGCTCGATCCAGGGAATTGCATTCGTCGATCGGCCGGTATTCTCTTTTCAGGGGCACCCCGAGGCGAGCCCGGGACCGCATGATGTTTCGCCCCTGTTTTTGCAGTTCGCGGCGCTGATGGATGCGGCGCGCGACGGGGTTCCGAGGTCCTGATGCCCAAGCGCGACGATATCAAAAGCGTTCTCATTATAGGCGCCGGGCCTATCGTGATCGGCCAAGGCTGCGAGTTTGATTATTCCGGCACACAGGCCTGCCGGGCCCTTAAGGAGGAGGGCCTGCGCGTCATACTCGTGAATTCGAACCCGGCCACGATCATGACAGACCCCGATCTTGCTGATGCCACTTATGTGGAGCCCATAAATTGGCGGGTGCTGGAGCGGATCATCGCCAAGGAGCGTCCGGACGCGCTACTCCCGACCATGGGCGGCCAGACTGCGTTGAATTGCGCCCTCGATCTGGATCGCGAGGGGGTCTTGGAGCGATACGGTGTCCGCATGATCGGGGCCTCCAAGGCCGCGATCGACAAGGCCGAGGACCGCGAGCTCTTCAAGAAGGCGATGGAGGCCATCGGTCTTGGCGTGGCCAAGGGCGCTATTGCGCACAGCCTGGAGGAGGCCCTCCAGGTGCATGCCCTGGTGGGCTTTCCGGCGATCATTCGGCCGTCGTTCACGCTTGGCGGAACCGGGGGCGGCATCGCTTACAACCGCGAGGAATTCATGCAGTTGTGTGAGCGCGGGCTAGACGCTTCCCCGACCCGCGAGTTGCTCATCGAGGAGTCCATCATCGGTTGGAAGGAATATGAGATGGAGGTCGTGCGCGACCGTCTCGACAACTGCATCATCGTGTGCGCCATCGAGAACATCGACCCGATGGGCGTGCACACGGGCGATTCCATTACCGTCGCTCCCGCGCAGACTCTGACGGACAAAGAGTACCAGAGGATGCGGGACGCCAGTATCGCCGTGCTGCGCGAGATCGGCGTCGAGACCGGCGGGTCGAACGTCCAGTTTGCGATCAACCCGAAGACCGGGGAGATGATTGTGATCGAGATGAACCCGCGCGTGTCCCGGTCATCGGCGCTCGCCTCTAAGGCGACCGGCTTCCCGATCGCCAAGGTGGCCGCCAAGCTCGCCATCGGCTACACGCTGGATGAGCTGCATAACGACATCACTGGTGGAACGACCCCGGCGTCCTTCGAGCCCAGCATAGACTATGTGGTCACGAAGATCCCGCGCTTTACCTTCGAGAAGTTCCCCAAGGCCGATCCGGCTCTGACCACGCAAATGAAATCGGTCGGTGAGGTCATGGCAATCGGGCGGACCTTTCAGGAGTCTTTGCAGAAGGCCATGCGTAGTCTCGAGATCGGCAGCTATGGGTTTGAGCCGCGCCTGGACCGCGCGAGCGATCCGAAGGCCGCGCGCGATCGCTTGGTCCAGGAGTTGAAGGTTCCCGGGGCGGAGCGGCTCTGGTATTTGGCGGACGCCCTGCGCGCAGGCTTCACGCCGCAAGAGGTGCATGAATTGACGCGCATCGATCCCTGGTTCGTCGCGCAGATCGCCGAGATCGTCGCCGCCGAGGCGGAGATCGAGGAGCGGGGCGGATCGGGGGCGCTTCACGCGGCCGACGCCGCGCGGGTCCGGAGCTGGAAGCGGAGGGGGTTTTCCGACCGAAGGATCGCAACGCTTCTTCGCACTGACGAGGCTGCGGTGCGCGCGTTCCGCAACGCCCATGCCATTCATCCCGTCTACAAGCGGGTCGACTCCTGTGCCGCCGAATTCGCGTCGACGACCGCTTATATGTACTCGACCTACGAGGAGGAGTGCGAGGCCCTTCCGGAGGATCGCGACAAGGTGATTGTGCTTGGCAGCGGCCCGAACCGTATCGGTCAGGGCATCGAGTTTGATTACTGTTGCGTCCACGCCTCCATGGCTTTGCGCGAGAATGGTTATCAGACCATCATGGTGAATTGTAATCCGGAGACCGTATCCACGGATTACGATATCTCCGACAGGCTCTATTTCGAGCCTCTGACGCTCGAGGACGTGCTCGAGATCGCGCGCCTTGAGCGACCGACGGGCGTGATCGTGCAGTACGGAGGTCAGACACCCCTGAAGCTCGCGCGTGGCCTTGCCGCCAATGGCGTACCCATTGTTGGAACGAGTCCCGCCTGCATCGATCTCGCTGAGGATCGGGAACGCTTCCAGCACTTGATCACAAGTCTCGGCTTGTTGCAGCCGCCCAACCGTATCGCGCACAACGCTGGCGACGCGGTGGCATTGGCGGAAGAGACCGGGTATCCGCTCGTCGTCCGGCCGTCTTATGTGCTGGGCGGTCGCGCCATGGAAATCTGTCATAACAGGGACGACCTCGAGATATATATGCGAATCGCGGTTCGCGTGTCTGAGGACAGCCCTATTCTTCTCGATCGATTTTTGAGCGATGCGGTCGAGGTGGATGTTGATGCGGTCTCCGACGGCGAGCTGGTTGTGATCGGCGGGATCATGGAACATATCGAGGAGGCGGGTGTCCATTCCGGCGACTCGGCCTGCTCGTTGCCGCCTTTCGGCCTTTCGGGGGCGCTCCAGGACGAATTGCGCCGGCAGACGGTGGCCTTGGCGAAGGCGCTGGATGTCGTGGGCCTTATGAACGTGCAGTTTGCGATCAAGGACCAGGACGTCTATGTGCTCGAGGTGAATCCGCGGGCGTCCCGCACGATACCGTATGTCTCGAAGGCAACGGCGCGGCCGCTTGCCAAGATCGCGGCGCGCGTGATGATGGGATACTCCCTTCGGAGTCAGGGGGTGGTCTCGGAGGTCGTGCCCGCCTACTGCTCGGTGAAGGAGGCCGTTTTTCCGTTCATAAAGTTCCCGGGGGTCGATACCGTCCTCGGGCCCGAGATGAAATCGACGGGCGAGGTGATGGGGATCGGGAGGAGCTTTGGCGAGGCCTTTGCGAAATCGCAGATCGCCGCCGGCGCCGCCATTCCGGGACGCGGCAGGCTCTTTATCAGCGTGCGCGACCGCGACCGAGGGCCGGCCGTGTCCATCGCGCGTTATTTCGCTGATCACGGATTCGAGCTCCTGGCTACGCGTGGAACGGCAGCCGCGCTTCAGGCGGCGGGACTCACGGTGCGGGCCGTCAACAAGGTCTCCGAGGGTCGTCCACATGTTGTGGATATGATCAAGAACGATGAGATCGACATTATCGTCAATACCGTCGCCGACAAACAGAGCATGGCTGACTCTTACCAGATTCGTCGTGAGGCCTTGCAGCATAAGGTGACGAACTATACGACGCTCGCTGCGGCGCGCGCGGCATGCGAGGCGCACGGGAACATGCAGGAGTTCGAGGTACGGTGTTTGCAGGACTTGCATAAGGAGATTGCGCATGACTAAGGTTCCTCTCACGGTAAGCGGCGCCGAGAAGCTGAAGCAGGAGCTCCATCGCCTGAAGACCGTGGAGCGGCCGCGTATCATTCAGGCGATCGCGGAAGCTCGGGCGCACGGTGATTTATCGGAAAACGCCGAATATCACGCCGCCAAGGAACAGCAGAGTTTTATCGAAGGCCGGATCAGCGAGGTCGAGGCCAAGCTCGGGAACGCCCAGGTCATCGATCCGTTGACCGTAAACGCGGGTGGCCGCATCGTGTTTGGCGCGACCGTCGATCTGTTCGAGGAAGACGGGCAGCGCGAGGTGACCTACCAGATCGTCGGCGATGACGAGGCTGATATTCAAGAGGGGAAGATATCGATCAGCTCCCCCATCGCGCGCGCCTTGATTGGTAAGGAAGGCGGGGATGTTGTGGAGGTCATGGTCCCTGACGGGACCCGCCAATATGAAATCCTGGGCATCCGCTACGTCTGAGGGGCGGTCCTCCGTGCCCGGCGTGGCGCGGGTGGCCGCCGTGCTTTGGATGGGTAGCCTCTGGACCACGGCCTGCGTGGTCCCGCTCTTATTCTGGCGGCTCCCGCAGGCGGTCGCCGGGGCGCTTGCGGGCGATCTATTCGCTGCAGGCCAGGGCCTCGGGCTCATCCTGGGTGGGGTAGTCGCGCAGGCGGTGGCTCCCGGCCGCTATCGGCGCCTGGCCCAGGTCGCCTGGGCCTTCGATGGCGTCTTTGCGCTCCTTATCCTGCCGGTCATGGCCTATCTGCGTAACACACCCCAATTCGGCCCCCAGAGCCCCACCTGGAGCCTCTTCATGGCTTTGCACGCCGTTTCTACCACAATCTACTTGATCGAAGGTGTCCTGGGTCTCGTGGTCGTGGCCCGCGCCCTTTAGGCCAAAGAGTAAAGACGATGGCACGCAACCGGTGGATGGATGAGCATTTCGCCGATCCCTACGTGAGACGCGCCCAGACAGAGGGCTATCGCTCGCGGGCGGCCTATAAGCTCATGGAGATCGACGCCCGGGACCGCCTCATACGCTCCGACAGTGTGATCGTCGATCTGGGCTCTGCCCCGGGGGGCTTCTCTCAGTACGCGGCTCGTAGGCTCGGGCCCGCCGGTCGTCTGGTGGCAGTCGACGTCTTACCCATGGATCCCTTGCCCGGCGTGACGTTTATTCAGGGCGACTTTACTGAGCCCGAATGCTATGAACAGGTCCAGCTGGCGCTTGGGGACCGTGTGGACCTTGTAATTTCCGATATGGCCCCCAATATGAGCGGTGTGGGCGTATCGGATCAGGCCCGGGCCGTTGGGCTTGCCGAGATTGCCCTGGATTTTGCCGTCTCATGCTTGACCGGGGACGGCAGTTGTCTTATTAAGGTCTTTCAGGGTGCCGGATTTACGGAGCTTTTAGCCGACATGCGGCGCCGCTTTCAACGGGTGGCTACGCGCAAACCGCCGGCGTCGCGCCCCCGTAGCCCCGAGGTCTACCTCCTCGGTACCGGGTTACGGCCTGTTGTGTCGGGACCGGAGTCGTAGGAGAATGGCGGCAGGCGCGTCTTTTGGGGCGCACGAGGTCACACCTTGAATAATCTCGCAAAAAATCTGCTGTTGTGGCTCATTATCGCCATCGTTTTGATGTCGGTCTTCAACAGCTTCGGTAACCACCACCCGGCGGTTCGCTCCATCCCGTTTTCGCGGTTCATCAATCACGTGAAGCAGGGGCAGGTGGGTCGGGTTGTCATCAAGGGCCACGAGATCACTGGTATCACCAAGACCGGCCAGCGCTTTCAGACCTATACGCCGACCGACTCCGGATTGATCGATCAGTTGCTGAATAACGGCGTGAGCGTCGATGCCAAACCGCCCGCGCAGCAGTCCCTGCTCCTTCAGATATTCATCAATTGGTTCCCCTTGCTGTTATTCGTCGGGGTCTGGATCTTCTTCATGCGCCAGATGCAAGGCGGAGGCGGGGGTCGCAGCGCGATGAGCTTTGGAAAGAGCAAGGCGCGGATGCTGACGGAAGACACCAATAAGGTGACTTTTGAAGACGTCGCGGGCGTCGAAGAGGCCAAGGAAGAGGTCAAGGAACTCGTGGAGTTCCTGCGCGACCCGACGAAGTTCCAGAAGCTCGGCGGACGGATCCCCCGTGGCGTATTGATGACCGGCAGTCCCGGCACCGGCAAGACGCTGCTCGCCAAGGCGATCGCGGGCGAAGCGAAAGTCCCGTTCTTCTCGATCTCCGGCTCGGATTTCGTCGAGATGTTTGTGGGCGTTGGTGCCTCGCGCGTCCGGGACATGTTCGACCAAGCCAAAAAGCACGCGCCATGCATCATCTTCATCGACGAGATCGACGCCGTCGGCCGTCAGCGTGGCGCAGGTCTCGGTGGCGGCCACGACGAACGCGAGCAGACATTGAATCAGCTGCTCGTCGAGATGGACGGGTTCGAGGGTAGCGAGGGCGTGATCGTGATCGCCGCCACCAACCGGCCTGATGTCCTGGACCCAGCCCTTCTACGGCCAGGCCGCTTCGATCGGCAGGTGTTCGTGCCGCTTCCCGATATCCGTGGCCGCGAACAGATCATCCGCATCCATATGCGCAAAGTGCCGGTCTCGGATGACGTGGTGCCGAGCATACTCGCCCGTGGTACCCCCGGGTTTTCTGGCGCCGATCTCGCCAATCTCGTCAATGAGGCGGCATTGTTTGCGGCGCGCGCCAACAAGCGCCTGGTGGAGATGCAGGACTTCGAGTTGGCGAAGGATAAGATCGTCATGGGCGCCGAGCGCCGCTCCATCGTGATGCCCGAAAAAGAGCGGGTCAACACCGCTTATCATGAATCGGGCCACGCCGTGGTCGCGCGGCTTCTGCCCAACACCGACCCCGTGCATAAGGTAACGATCATCCCGCGCGGCCGCGCCCTTGGCGTGACGATGCAACTGCCAACCGAGGATCGCTACAGCCACGATAGGGAATACCTCCTGTCGACCATTGCCGTGCTCATGGCAGGCCGCATAGCCGAGGAGGTCTTTATGCATCAGATGACCACCGGGGCGGCGAATGATTTCGAGCGGGCCACCGAGCTTGCGCGCAACATGGTGAGCCGTTGGGGCATGAGCGATCGACTGGGCACGCGCGTGTACGGCGAGAATCAGAGCGAGGTCTTTCTTGGGCGCGACGTAACGACGCACAAGAACCTGAGCGACGCCACAGCCCAGCTCGTCGACGCGGAGATACGCCGGATTATCGACGAGCAATACACCCGAGCGCGCCGCATTATCGAGACCAACAAGGATAAGGTGGAGATGATGGCCGGCATGCTCCTCGAGTGGGAGACGCTCGACACCGATCAGATCAACGACATTATGGAGGGCCGAAAGCCGCGGCCGCCCTACGGCTACAATGATCCGACCCCGGGGGGCGACAACAGCGAGCCCAAGGCCGCGGACCGGGCGCGCGTGAAGCCGCGCATGGACACCCCGGCAGGGGAATCGCGGTAGTATCGCGATGGGCGAGGCGCGTAAGGCCGCGGCGTCCTGGCTGCGGCCCGATGGCCGAGTCGCCATCATGGGTATCTTGAACGTGACTCCCGATTCCTTTTCGGACGGGGGTCTTTTTTTGGCTCGCGATAAGGCGCTCAAGCATGTCGAGGCCTTGGTCGGTGCGGGAGCGGATATCATCGATGTCGGCGGGGAGTCGACCCGCCCGGCCGCAACCCCCGTGGGTGCCGAAGAGGAGTGCGAGCGTGTCATCCCCATCCTGGAGGCGCTACGCGGCCGGCTCGCCGTGGCGCTTTCGGTGGATACCTCTGAGCCTTTGGTCATGGCCGAGGCGGTCGCGGCAGGGGCCTCGCTGATCAATGATGTCCGTGCCTTGACGAGGCCTGGAGCCCTGGATATGGCGGCGAGTCTCGGCGTACCGGTTTGTCTGATGCATGAGCCGGGCGGTTCATCCATGATGGGTGCGCGCACCGTCCCGGGGGACATCGTGGACGAGGTGAAGACCTATCTTGCCCGGCGTCTGGAGGCGGCGCGGTCGGCCGGTATCGCGGATGATCATATCATCGTCGACCCGGGCTTTGGTTTTGGCAAGGATCTGGCAGAGAACCGCAGTCTCTTACGCCGGTTGCCGGAGATTGTGGCGCTTGCGCCGGTACTGGTCGGTGTGTCGCGTAAAAGGTTGACGGGGGAGCCCTGGGGCTTGCCCGTCGGCGGCCGGCTTCAGACGAGTATCGCGCTGGCGTTAGCCGCGATCCAGGGCGGCGCAAGGGTGGTCCGTGTGCATGATGTGCGCGAGACGCGGGAAGCGGTGCGTGCATGGGAATGGGTGTTCGAACCTAAGGAGTGGGTAGCGTGAAACGTCAGTATTTTGGTACGGACGGCATGCGGGGACGAGTCGGCGAGGAGCCGATTACGCCCGAGACCGTCTTGAAATTGGGTTGGGCCGCCGGGCGCGTACTCTTGGCGAAGGGTGATGACCGCGGTAGCGTCCTGATTGGGAAAGATACGCGAATCTCGGGATATCTGCTCGAGTCCGCGCTTGAGGCGGGTCTTTCGGCGGCAGGCGCCGACATACGTTTGATCGGCCCGATGCCCACGCCCGGCATCGCCTATCTGACGCGCACCGCGCGCGCGCAGGCAGGGATCGTCATCAGTGCCTCACACAACCCCTACGAAGACAATGGAATAAAGTTCTTCTCGTCGCTTGGCACCAAGTTGCCCGATGAAGTCGAATGCGCGATAGAGGCCATGATGCGCAAACCCATGCGCACGGTGCCATCGGCCGAGCTTGGGAAGGTGCGCCGTTTCCCGGACGCGGCCGGCCGTTATATCGAGTTTTGCAAGAGCACCTTCCCTTATCGCCTTGGGCTTGAGGGTCTGAAGATCGTGGTCGACTGCGCCCACGGCGCCGCCTATCAGATCGCCCCCCATGTCTTCGGCGAACTCGGGGCGGATGTCGTGCCAATCGGCAATGCGCCGGACGGGTTCAATATCAACCGCGCCTGCGGGTCGACGTGCCCGGAGACGCTGCGGCAGGCCGTCTTGGCGGCCCACGCCGACCTCGGTATCGCCCTTGATGGCGACGGCGACCGCGTGATCATGGTTGACCGACGCGGTAATACGGTCGACGGAGATCGCATTCTGTACATCATCGCCGCCCACCGGAAGCGTTCAGGTGTCCCGGTGCCGGGTGTGGCGGGTACCCTTATGAGTAACGTGGGCCTCGAGCATGCCTTGACGCGGATAAACGTGCCCTTCGGGCGCGCCGCAGTGGGCGACCGCTACGTGATGGCCCTGTTGGCGGAACAGGGATGGGATCTGGGTGGAGAGGCGTCGGGGCACGTGATCTGTCTCGATAAGAGCACGACCGGAGACGGCGTCATCGCTGCCTTGCAGGTGCTCGCTGCGATGCGTGAATCCGAACGCAGCCTTGCGGAACTGGCCGAAGGGATGCACGTTTACCCGCAGACGCTCGTGAACGTCACGTTGAGTCGCGGGGTCTCGGCGCGCGAGGTGGTAGGGACTCCTGAGGTCGTCGCCATCCTTCACGAGGTTGAGCGTCTTCTGGGGAATGCCGGTCGGGTAGTCTTGCGGCCATCTGGCACCGAGCCCGTTGTGCGCGTCATGGTCGAGGCGGCCGATGCTCAGACCGTGGCCGACCTCACAGAACAGCTCGCCGCCGCTGTCACCAAAGCGGCCGCCGGGGCGGCGGTCGCCTGACGTCAGTAAGTTGTACGCGGCGCGAAACGAGAGTCGGATTTTTCCGGGCCCGAAAATTGCTTTCCACCGGGCTTGCCGGTAACATCTGCGCGCGTTTCAGAAGAATGTGGGGGGGCCATGCGGCAGCCGTTGGTGATGGGTAACTGGAAGATGAATGGCCGCCGCTCCATGGTCGAGAACTTGCTGAAGGCCGTCATGATCGACGTCGGCGATCTGGCCGGGGTCGACATCGCCGTATGCCCCCCTTATCCGTACCTGGGCTTGGTAACGGATAGGCTCGCAGTGAACGGTATCGTAGCCTGCGGGGCCCAAGACGTGAGCGCCTATACGGACGGGGCCTACACGGGCGAAGTGTCGGCCGAGATGGCGCGCGATGTCGGTTGTCGATTTGCTATCATAGGGCACTCGGAGCGTCGGACCCTGTTTGGGGAGACCGATGAGGTGGTGGCCCAGAAGTTCGCGCGCGCGGTTGCCGCCGATCTGACGCCGGTCCTATGCGTGGGGGAGACGGCAGCGGATCGCGATGCCGGACGTACGCAGGAAGTCGTTCTTCGGCAGCTTTCCGCAGTCTTCAAGGAATGCGGAAGCGGCGCCTTTACGCGCGCCGTGGTCGCCTATGAGCCAGTCTGGGCGATCGGCAGCGGGCGGGCTGCGAGCCCTGAAGAGGCGCAAAAGGTTCACCGGTTCATCCGGGATGTCGTCGCACAGAAAAGTGCTCAGGCGGCAGCGCACCTACGCATATTGTATGGTGGTAGCGTCAAGGCGCAGAATGCGCGCGAACTATTCGGACAGGACGATATAGATGGCGGCCTGATAGGGGGCGCATCGCTTGCAGGCGCCGACTTCGTCGGTATTTGTCGGGCGGCATGCATCGGGTAAGAAGGGCATCATGACGGTTTTTTTGGTGGTCCTACAGGTCTTGGTTGCGCTCGCGCTGATCGGCGTCGTGCTGCTGCAGCACGGCAAGGGGGCGGATATGGGGGCCTCTTTCGGCGGTGGATCGTCGCAGACCTTGTTTGGGGCGCGGGGTTCGGCGACTTTCTTGAGTCGTATGACCGCCGTGCTCGCGACCCTGTTTTTCGTAACGAGTTTAGGGCTTGCCTATCTTTCGGCGCACCCGCGTTCTTTGCGAAGTGTGACTGAGATCGTGAAGCCTGCGGCCCCGGCCGCGCCGGTACCGCAAACCAAGCCTGCGGCCCCGGCTGCGCCGGTACCGCAATCCCCGTCCACTGTCCCGGGCATACCGGGCCACAAGGCCCCTTAGTGCGGGGTCTTGAAAACGACGGGATAGAGTCGAGTTCGCCGAAGTGGTGGAATTGGTAGACACGCCGTCTTGAGGGGGCGGTGGCGCAAGCTGTGCGGGTTCGAGTCCCGCCTTCGGCACCAGATTTTCCTCCAGCCAACCTCTCTCGAGGGCGGCTAACCGCTTGAAATAGAATAAAACTATGGGGTGCGCGATCGCTTGACTTGCGCGCGCAGGGGTGTCTAGACTAACCAACCCGGCGGCTTTCGGCCACGCCCGAGGTCCATCTCGAGGAAAGCGGATGTTACAAAATTATCTGCCTATTCTGATATTCATAGGCGTCGGCGTCGTGGTCGGCGTCTTGCCGATGGCTCTAGGTCGCCTTCTCGCTCCTTACCGTCCCGATTCTGCGAAGCTCTCGCCCTACGAGTGTGGCTTCGAAGCCTTCGAGGATTCGCGCATGAAGTTTGATGTGCGTTACTACCTCGTCGCTATTCTGTTCATCGTCTTCGATCTGGAAATCGCGTTTTTGTTCCCCTGGGCAGTGGCCCTGAAGCAGATCGGGCGCGCCGGGTTTCTGGCCATGGTCTTATTCCTGGGAATTCTGGTTGTGGGATTTGTCTATGAGTGGATGAAAGGGGCGCTCGAGTGGGAGTAGAAGGCATTCTCGACAAGGGGTGGGTCGTCACATCCGCAGACAAGGTGATCAATTGGACGCGGACCGGATCGCTTTGGCCCATGACCTTCGGGCTCGCCTGTTGCGCGGTTGAGATGATGCACGCGGGCGCCGCTCGGTATGATTTGGATCGGTTCGGTGTGGTGTTTCGGCCAAGTCCGCGGCAGTCGGACGTGATGATCGTGGCGGGCACCCTAGTCAATAAGATGGCCCCGGCCTTGCGCAAGGTCTATGACCAGATGGCGGAGCCACGCTGGGTCATTTCGATGGGGTCCTGCGCTAATGGAGGCGGGTACTATCACTACTCATATGCCGTGGTGCGCGGTTGCGACCGGATCGTGCCGGTGGACGTCTATGTTCCCGGGTGCCCGCCCACAGCCGAAGCCCTGCTCTACGGGGTCATTCAGCTTCAAAACAAAATTCGACGCACGAACACGATCGCGCGCTGAACCCGACATAAGGCTCCTTTAAGTCATGACCACGCAAGAGGCCTTCCTCGACTACGCCCAAAAAACCTTCGCAAGTGCGCTTGCCTCGATTAAGGTGGAGCACGGCGAGGTGACATTCGAGGTGTTGCGGGAACAGTGGCTTTCAACCTGCCATACCTTGCGCGATGAGCCTGCGTTCCGTTTCGAGCAGCTTATCGATCTTTGCGGCGTGGATTATCTGACTTATGGGGAAAGGGAACGGCACGGGCCCCGGTTCGCGGTTGTGGCGCACCTTCTGTCGCTCGCTCACAACCAGCGCTTGAGGGTTCGGGCATTCCTCGACGACGAGCAGCCGTCGATCGCTTCCTTGACGGGCGTCTGGAATTCCGCCGATTGGTATGAGCGCGAGGCCTTCGATCTGTTCGGTTTCATCTTCGAGGGCCACAAGGACCTGCGTCGCCTGCTGACGGACTACGGGTTCGTAGGTCACCCTTTTCGGAAGGACTTTCCGATATCGGGGCGCGTGGAGATGCGGTACGACCCCGAAAAGCGACGCGTTGTGTACGAACCTGTCAGCATAGAACCGCGCGTGCTCGTGCCGCGCGTGATCCGAGAGGAGGGCTACGGTGGCAGAGATTCGTAATTACACGATGAACTTCGGGCCGCAGCATCCGGCGGCCCATGGCGTGCTGCGGCTCGTTCTTGAACTCGATGGCGAGGTTATCGAGCGCGCGGACCCGCATATCGGGCTTCTCCATCGCGCGACCGAGAAGCTTGCCGAAACCAAGCCCTACAATCAGTCCATCCCCTACATGGACCGGCTCGATTACGTCTCCATGATGGCCAATGAGCATGCCTACGTCATGGCCTTGGAGAAACTTCTTAAGGTCGAGGTGCCGATTAGGGCGCAGTATATCCGCGTGATGTTCGACGAGCTCACGCGAATATTGAACCACTTGCTTTGGCTCGGCGCGCACGCGCTCGACATCGGCGCGATGACGGTTTTCCTCTATGCCTTCCGCGAGCGCGAGGACCTGATGGACGCCTACGAGGCCGTGTCGGGGGCGCGCATGCACGCCACTTATTACAGGGTCGGCGGGGTCTACCGCGATCTGCCCGATAGCATGCCCCGCTACAGCGTGTCGCGTTGGCACGACGACAAGGACGTGGCGCGAATGAACGCTAATCGGGAGGGGAGTCTCCTCGATTTCCTCGCCGATTTTTGCAGGCGGTTCCCGGGCTACGTGGATGACTACGAGACCTTACTCACCGATAACCGCATTTGGAAGCAGAGGACCGTGGGCATTGGTGTTGTGAGCCCCGAGCGGGCCTTGCAGCTCGGCTTTACGGGTCCCATGCTGAGGGGCTCTGGCATCGAGTGGGATCTGCGCAAGAAGCAGCCCTACGAGGTCTACGACAGGCTCGATTTCGATATACCGGTCGGGGTCCACGGGGATTGCTATGACCGCTACCTCGTGCGCGTCGAGGAGATGCGCCAGTCCAACCGGATCGTGGCGCAATGTATTGACTGGCTGCGCAAGAACCCGGGCCCCGTGATTGCTGATGACCATAAGTTCGTGCCGCCCTCGCGCGAGGAGATGAAGGCCGACATGGAAGCCTTGATCCATCACTTCAAGCTGTTTACCGAAGGTTACTCGGTGCCTGTGGGCGAGGCCTACGCGGCGGTCGAGCACCCCAAGGGCGAGTTCGGTATCTACCTCGTGTCGGACGGCGCCAACAAGCCGTTCCGCGTAAAGATCAGGGCACCTGGTTTTGCCCACCTCTCGGCCTTGGACGAAATGAGCCGCGGCCATATGATCGCTGATGTCGTGGCCATTATAGGGACCCAGGACATCGTCTTCGGCGAAGTGGATAGGTGAGCGCATGTTGACGAAGGAGTCGCGCGAAAAGATCGATCGGGAGATCGCCAAATATCCGCCGGAGCACAAGCAGTCGGCGGTGATGGCTGCTTTGCACATCGCCCAGGACGAGCACGGGTGGCTTAGCGTGACGCTCATGGATCATATCGCCGAGCTGCTCGGGATGCGACCTATCCAGGTCTACGAGGTGGCGAGTTTCTACACCATGTATGATCTGGAGCCGGTGGGACGCCATAAGGTCAGTGTCTGCACGAATATCTCCTGTCTCCTGCGTGGCAGTGACGATATCGTCGCGCATTTGAAGAAACGGCTCGGGATCGGATTCAATGAGACGACGCCCGACGGCCGCTTCACACTGAAAGAGGTGGAGTGCCTGGCGGCGTGCGGGGGCGCGCCCATGTTTCAGATCGGCAAGAGTTACTACGAGAATCTGACGCCCGACCGCATCGACGAGATTCTGGCGGGCCTGGAGTAATCATGGCGAACGAGGTCTGTTTTCGGAACTTGCATCGCGATCGGCCATGGACGCTCGACGTCTACGAAAGCGATGGCGGCTATCAGGCATGGCGACGTATCCTGAGTGAAAGGACGCCGCCGGACGAGATAGTGAACGAAGTCAAGAAGTCGGTCCTGCGCGGCCGTGGCGGCGCAGGGTTTCCGACCGGCCTTAAGTGGAGCTTCATGCCGCGTAACGCGCCCGGTCAGAAATACATCGTCTGCAACTCCGATGAGGGTGAGCCCGGAACTTTCAAGGATCGCGACATCCTGCGCTTCAACCCCCATGCCTTGATCGAGGGCATGGCGATTGCGGGCTACACCATTGGCGCGACCATGGGTTACAACTATGTCCGTGGCGAGTTCTACGAGCCGATCGCGCGCTTCGAGGAGGCCCTCGTCGAGGCGCGGGCGGCGGGTTATCTCGGCAAGAATATTCTGGGCTCGGGCATCGATTTCGAGTTGCACGTCCATAGAGGGGGTGGGGCTTATATTTGTGGCGAGGAGACCGCGCTCCTCGAGTCACTCGAGGGCAAAAAGGGCCAGCCGCGATTCAAGCCACCATTTCCGGCGAGTTATGGCCTCTACGGACGCCCGACCACGATCAATAATACCGAGACTCTGGCCTCTATTCCCGCGATCATGCGCAATGGGGGCCAGTGGTTTTTGGAGATCGGCAAGCCCAATAACGGGGGCTCAAAGATCTTTTCCGTGTCAGGTCATGTGAATCGACCCGGGAACTACGAGGTACCATTGGGGACACCTTTTGCCAAGCTGCTCGAAATGGCAGGCGGCGTGTGGCGCGGTCGTAAGCTTAAGGCCGTCATCCCGGGCGGCTCCTCGGTACCGGTCGTGCGCGGCGAGATCATGATGGACGTGACCATGGACTACGATGCGTTGTCCAAGGCCGGCAGCATGCTGGGCGCGGGCTCAGTGATCATCATGGATGACACGACCTGCATGGTGCGCGCGCTCGAACGCATCTCACATTTCTATTATGAAGAATCGTGTGGCCAATGCACCCCATGCCGTGAAGGCACTGGCTGGCTTGCGCGGGTCTTGCACCGCATAGAGCACGGCGAGGGCCGGATGGAGGATCTGGACCTCTTGACAGATATGGCGAAGAAGATAGAGGGGCGGACCATCTGCGCCTTGGGGGACGCGGCGGCACTGCCGGTCGTAAGCTTCATCAAGAATTTCCGGGAAGAATTCGAGGCCCATATTAAGCGTGGCCACTGCCCGACGGCGGCGGCAGCGTGAAGGCCGAGGAGGCGACGATGCTGCATATCGAGATCGATGGCAAGCAGCTTGCCGTGGAAGAGGGCGCCATGGTCATCGAGGCGGCTGAGGCGGCGGGGATCTACATCCCGCGGTTCTGCTATCACAAGCACCTATCGGTCGCCGCCAATTGCCGCATGTGTCTCGTGGACGTGGAGCGCGTCGCAAAGCCCGTGCCGGCCTGCGCCACACCCGTGACCGAAGGAATGAAGGTGTCGACGCGTTCGGAGAAGACCCGGACCGCGCAGAAGGGTGTGATGGAGTTCCTGCTCATAAACCACCCCCTCGATTGCCCCATCTGTGATCAGGGTGGGGAGTGCGATCTACAGGATCTGGCGGTGGGATATGGGCGCGACGTTTCCCGCTTCACCGAAGCCAAGCGCATCGTCAAGGATCAGGACATAGGGCCCTTGATCTCGACCGAGATGACCCGCTGCATTCATTGCACACGCTGTGTGCGTTTCGGCCAGGAGATCGGCGGCATCATGGAATTGGGCGCGACCGGCCGTGGTGAGCATATGCGCATCGGCACCTACGTCGAGGCCACCGTTGACTCGGAACTCTCGGGCAACATGATCGATCTCTGCCCGGTGGGTGCCTTGACCTCGAAGCCGTTCCGCTACACGGCGCGCTCCTGGGAACTGATCGCGAAGCCCTCGGTGAGCCCGCACGATTGCGTAGGCACCAATATCTTGGTCGAGACGCGTCGCAACAAGGTGATGCGTGTGTTGCCGCGCGAGAACGACGCACTGAACGAGACCTGGATCTCGGATCGTGATCGGTTCAGCTACACGGCGCTGGACGCTGAGACTCGCCTTTCGGTCCCGCTTGTCCGGGACGGCGACGGCTGGCGCGAGGTCGATTGGGATGTGGCGATCGAAAAGGCCGCCCATGGGCTTCGTGACGTGATAGCGCAGCATGGCCCGGGGGCATTTGCGGGGCTTGCATCCGCGCAGGCAACCGTGGAGGAAGGCTATCTCTTGCAGCGCCTTGTGCGCGGCCTTGGGTCCGACAATGTCGATCACAGGCTTCGCGAGCGTGATTTCCGCGACGACACCGGCGCTCAAAGCTATCCCTCACTCGGACTCGAGGTCGCCGAACTCGAGAGCCTGGATGCCGTGATCCTGATTGGCAGCAATGTCCGCAAGGAACAACCCTTGCTGGCCCATAGGCTGCGCAAGGCCTTCCTTGAGGGCGCCAGGATTGCGGCCATCAATCCCATGGATTTCTCCTTCACCTTCGACCTTGCGGCCAAGACAATAGTTACCCCAAGTGGGCTTCCCGAGGCGGTGGGAAGGCTGCTGGTCGCGGTGGCGGCCTGTACGGGGACCGCTCTGCCGCCCCGGGTTGCGGGGTGGACAAAAGGCCTATCCGCGGGCGAGACCGAGGCCAAGATGGCCGCGTGGCTGTGTGTGGCCGAACGTCCGGCGATCCTGCTCGGGGCGCTTGCCGATGCCCACCCTGAGGCCGCCGTGCTGCGATCGCTCGCCGCCGCTTTGGGCGAGATCACCGGTGCCACAGTGGGCCGCTTGCCGCCCGGCAATTCGCCGGGTCTCTGGCTTGCAGGCGTGGTTCCGCATCGCGAGGCGCGTGGTGCCTCACGCGCAAAGTTGGGCCGTCCGGCGCATGCGATGTGGGATGGCAGTCAGAAGGGCTTCCTCCTAGTCGACGCCGAGCCCGTGATCGACAGCGTGGACGGTGGCCGCGCCCAAGTGGCCTTGCGTGAGGCCGGTTTCGTGGTGGCCTTGTCGGCCTTTCGTTCCGAGGCGCTGGATTACGCGCACGTGATCCTGCCCATGGCTCCATTCACGGAGACCGACGGATCATTCGTGAATGCCGCGGGGCGTTGGCAGACGTTCGAGGCGGCAGTCGCCCCGCGCGGCGACGCTCGCCCCGGCTGGAAAATCCTGCGGGTATTGGCCGACAAATGCGGGGTGTCGGGGCTCGCTTTCGATTCCACGGCCGCCATCCGCGCCGCGGTCGGCGATCTGCCGATGGCCTCTCTGTCACCTTACCAGTCGGCCGTGCTCGAGGGCCGGAAGCCTTGCGAGGAGGGTCTAGAGCGGATTGCGGAGGTGGGTCTTTATGATTCGGACAGTCTCGTGCGCCGTTCGGGGGTTCTGCACAAGACCGCAGACCGGGGGCAGCCTGTCTTGCGCTTGAACGAGGCGCAGGCCCTGGGACGCAAGCTTTCCGCAGGCAATATGGTGCGGGTGGCAATGGGGGACGCCGACGCGGTCCTCGAAGTCGTGATCGACAACCGAGTCCCGGATGGGGCCGCCTATATCGCCGCCGCCATCGAGGAGACCGCGCGCTTGCCGTGGTCCGGGGTGCTGAGCGTGAGGCGGATCTGACGCATGGGAGAGCTAACGACGCTGTGGGGCAACCTGCCGGTCTGGTCGCAGGTCTTGCTATGGGATCTGGTCAAGATCGTGGCGATCGTGGCCCCACTCATGTTAAGCGTGGCGTATCTGACCTTCGCCGAGCGCAAGGTCATAGGCTACATGCAGGTGCGCATCGGCCCGAACCGGGTGGGCCCACGTGGATGGCTGCAGCCCATCGCCGACGGCGTGAAGCTGCTCCTGAAGGAGATCATCGTCCCGTCCGGGGCCAACAAGGCCTTGTTCATTGCGGCGCCGGTTTTGGCGCTTCTGCCGGCGCTCGTGGCATGGGCGGTCGTGCCGTTTACCAGCACCCTGGTGCTCGCCAATGTCAACGCGGGTCTCCTGTTCGTGCTCGCAGTGACCTCCATGGGCGTGTACGGCGTGGTCATCGCCGGTTGGGCCTCGAACTCCAAGTACGCCTTCCTGGGCAGTCTGCGCTCGGCAGCCCAGATCGTCGCCTATGAGATCGCCATGGGCTTCGCCCTCGTGGGCGTGCTCATGGCGGCCGGCACTCTGAACCTCCGCCAGATCGCGCTGGACCAGGCTGGGGGGTTCTGGCATTGGCTGTTTCTGCCTCTTTTTCCACTGTTTCTAGTCTATTTCATCTCGGGTGTCGCGGAAACCAATCGGGCGCCCTTCGACGTCGCCGAGGGCGAGTCGGAGATCGTCGCCGGGTTCCATGTGGAATACTCGGGGATGACGTTCGCGCTCTTTTTCCTCGCCGAATATGCGAATATGATCTTGCTTTCGGCCTTGACCGCGATCCTGTTCCTGGGCGGTTGGCTTCCTCCTTTCGATTTCGCGCCCTTCACGTGGGTACCGCCGCTCGGTTGGTTCTTGCTCAAGGTCTCGGTGATCCTGTTCCTGTACCTTTGGCTGCGCGCGACCTTTCCCCGTTATCGCTATGACCAGATCATGCGGCTCGGGTGGAAGGTGCTGATCCCGGTGACCCTGGTTTGGCTCGGGGTCATGGGTTTCGTGATGTTTTACACGCCATGGGCTTTCTTGTTTTACCGTTAGCGGGGGGGTTCCTATGAAAGCGATACGGAAATACCTGCACAGCTTTCTGCTCATCGAGCTCCTGCAAGGCCTCGCGCTGACGGGCAGGCATTTTTTTGCGCGCAAGATTACGGTGCAATATCCGGACGAGCGTACGCCACAATCGCCCCGTTTCCGCGGGCTGCACGCGTTGCGGCGCTATCCAAATGGCGAGGAGCGGTGCATCGCCTGCAAGCTGTGCGAGGCGGTCTGTCCGGCGCTTGCCATCACGATCGAGTCCGAGCAACGCGACGACGGTACGCGGCGCACTACGCGCTATGACATCGATCTCACGAAATGCATATTCTGCGGGTTTTGCGAGGAGTCCTGCCCGGTGGATTCGATCGTAGAGACCCGCGTGTTCGACTATCATGGTGAAAAGCGCGGTGATCTCGTTTACACGAAGTCCATGCTGCTTGCCATAGGCGATAAATACGAAAAACAGATCGCGGCCGATCGAGCCGCCGACGCGCGGTATCGATAGGGGCGGGGGACCATGACGTTCGAGAGTGCGATCTTCTACTTTTTTGCGGCCGTACTGCTGGGTTCGGCCGCCATGGTCGTTACCATACGCAATCCCGTGAAGTCCGCGCTGTTCCTGGTGCTGGCCTTCGTGAGCGCCGCCTGCCTCTGGATGCTCTTGAAGGCGGAATTCCTCGCGATCGTCCTGGTGCTTGTCTATGTCGGGGCGGTCATGGTGCTGTTTTTGTTCGTCGTGATGATGATCGACGTGAACCTGGCGGTCTTGAGGCAGGGGTTCGGCGATTATCTTCCGGTGGGCGGCCTTGTGGCGGTCCTTATGGTTGTAGAGATCGCGCTCGCGGTGGGTCCAAAGCAATTCGCGGCCGACCATTTGGCCCACGCTGCCGCCAATGCCGCGCATCCCCATTACAGTAATACGCGTGCGCTCGGTCTGCTTTTGTATACCACCTACGTCTATCCGTTCGAGATTGCCGCGGTCATTCTCCTGGTCGCCATCATTGCAGCCATCGCGCTCACCATGCGCCGACGACCGGACACGAAATACCAGGATCCGGCCCGGCAGGTCGAGGTGAGGGCCAAGGACCGAATGCGAATCGTAAAGATGCGGGCAGAGCCGAAGGCTTGATGCCGCACATTCTAATAAATGGGGGAGGGGTCTGTGGTTTCACTGTCGCAGTATCTGATCTTGGCTGCCGCGTTATTTGCGGTCGGCGTCGTCGGCGTATTCCTAAACCGCAAGAACCTCGTGGTGTTGCTGATGGCGATCGAGCTCATTCTGCTCGCCGTCAACCTCAATTTCGTGGCCTTCTCGCACTACCTCTGGGGGATGTCGGGGCAGGTCTTCGTGTTCTTCATCCTTACGGTCGCCGCCGCCGAGTCGGCCATCGGGCTTGCCATCCTGATCGTCTTGTTCCGTAATCGTCGTACGATCAACGTCGACGATTTCGATACCTTGAAGGGCTGAGCGCCATGGCCTCCACGCTTTCGTTGTATGTGGCGATTCCCTTGGCGTGCCTCGCGGGCGCGCTGGTCGCCGGAATCTTCGGCCGGGCCTTGGGGCCCGCGTGGTCACACCGCGTGACAATTCTCGGGGTTGCGGTGGCCTTTGCCTTGTCGGCGGGATTCGCCTTGCCGCAGGTGATGTCGGGGCACGACCTCAATGCGACCGTCTACACCTGGGGCTATGCTGGCCACCTCCCGCTTGTCGTGGGCTTCCTGGTCGATCCGCTCACAGCCCTCATGATGGTGGTGGTGACCTTCGTCTCCCTCATGGTGCATATCTACACCATCGGCTACATGCGCGGCGACCCGGGTTACCAACGCTTCTTCAGTTATATCTCGCTTTTCACGTTCGCCATGCTAATGCTGGTCATGGCCAACAACTTCATGCAGCTCTTTTTCGGTTGGGAGGGCGTGGGTCTCGTCTCTTATCTCCTGATCGGCTTTTGGTACACCCGGGAGTCGGCGATCTTCGCGAGCCTCAAGGCCTTCCTCGTCAATCGGTTGGGTGACTTCGGCTTCATTCTCGGCATCGCCGCCATCTACACGGTGTTCCATAGTCTCGATTACGCCACGGTATTTTCGCAGGCGTCCGCTGCGGCCCATGCAAGATTGTGGCTCGGCGGACACGATTCCTGGAACATGCTCACCGTAATTTGCATCCTTCTGTTCATCGGCGCCATGGGGAAGTCGGCGCAGATGCCGCTCCACGTCTGGTTGCCGGACTCCATGGAGGGTCCCACGCCGATATCGGCCCTGATCCACGCCGCCACCATGGTCACCGCCGGCATCTTCATGGTCGCGCGGATGTCGCCGCTTTTCGAGCTATCCCCCGTGGCGCGTGACGTGGTGCTGCTGGTGGGGGCATCGACCGCCTTTTTCATGGCCTTGCTAGGTATGGTGCAGACCGACATCAAGCGGGTCATCGCTTATTCGACACTTTCGCAGCTCGGTTACATGACCGCGGCGCTCGGCGCGTCGGCCTACGCGGCAGCCATTTTCCATCTCGTCACGCATGCGTTTTTCAAGGCCCTGCTTTTCCTCGCGGCGGGCTCCGTCATCATCGCCCTGCATCATGAACAGGATCTCCGCAAAATGGGTGGCCTGCGGCGCTACATGCCCATCACCTTCGCCGCCACCTGGATCGGTTCGCTAGCGCTCGTGGGCATCCCCCCCTTTGCGGGCTTCTTTTCCAAGGATGCGGTGATAGACGCCGTGGCGCGATCGGCACTTCCGGGCGCCGACTATGCGTTTGCGGCGGTGCTCGCAAGCGTGTTTGTGACGGCCTTCTACACTTTTCGCATGCTGTTTATGGCCTTTTATGGTGAGCCACGCATGGATGCCCACGCCCGCCATCATTTACGTGAGTCGCCGTGGGTGGTCACCTTGCCGCTTGCGCTGCTCGCGATCCCTTCGATCCTGGCCGGCATGGTGCTCATGCAGCCTCTGCTGTTTGGGCACTTCTTCCGGGGCGCCATTTACGTGCAGCCCGCGGACAACCCCCTGGCGCGTATGGCCCCCCACTATCATGGGGTGTTGGCCTTCATCGGGGCGGCCTTCGTTTCGCCGCCCCTTTATCTCGCGCTCGCAGGCATTGCGACCGCCTGGTACATGTACATCCATAGGCCCGAGCTCCCTGAGCGGGTGGCGCGCCGCCTGCATACCCTCTACGCGATCCTGCGAGCCAAATACGGGTTCGACGAGATTTATGAGGGAGGGGCGGCCCGTGCCGCGCTCGCCGTGGGCCGTTTTCTTTGGCGGGTCGGTGACGTGCGGATCATAGACGGCGCCGTGGTGAATGGCACGGCGCGACTCATTGGACGCATCGCGGTCTGGGGGCGGCGCCTCCAGTCCGGTTACATCTATCATTACGCGTTTGCGGTCATTCTGGGCCTCTTCGTGTTAATGACGTTTTTCTTGCACCACGGATAGGGCCTGCCATGATCGACGTCTACCGACACATAGCCCTCAGTATCGCGATCTGGCTGCCTATCGCCACAGGCCTCGTCATCCTGGGCCTGGGCCGGAGTGCCCCTGCTCTCGTGCGCCCCTTGGCCGCAGCGGGCGCGGGTG
>JAJYRD010000076.1 GCA_021794275.1 Pseudomonadota bacterium
CAGATAGCAACCCAAAGGAGGAGCGGGAACCAGGGCGGTCTGCGACCGCTGCGGCTACGACCGCAGGGAGTCCCTACAGGGATCCCTCCCTGGGATAAATCCCGGGGTTTCCCGCGCAAACTAATGAGCGCCTCCCTGCGGGCCGTGTCCCGCTGATCAGAGCCTAGAAGCGTTCCAGGCCCATGTCCAGGGGCGCCCGAGGTGGAGTTGCCGTTGTCGAGACGGTATCCTAGGGGTCTGGAGAGGTGGCAGAGCGGTCGAATGCGGCGGTCTTGAAAACCGTTGAAGGGCAACCTTCCGGGGGTTCGAATCCCTCCCTCTCCGCCAACCAATGAAAATAAAGGCTTGGATGGTGCGCCGGGACACATATCGGGGCACGGCCGATGCGATTGCCGCATTTTCTGACGCCGCGCCTGCGGCTGTTCTCCGTTTCCGCCTACGCGTTGCGGCCAGCCATCACCACCTACCGGGACGGGTAGGCCAGTGTCTCCTTGCGCGCCCGCGCACCGCCCTACGGACCACACAGATGCGGTCAGTTGACGTTCCATTCGCAAACCGGATGCACGCGCCCCGGGCAGGCGATGGCGGGAGTCTGCGCAGGCGGTCCCGCAGCGCCTTGTCAGGCTTGGGACCGGTGATGCCGTTCCGTGGATAACGTGCCAGGGCCGTGACACCCAGATCCACCCCCCACCACACCTGGATCCCGGCTGTGCGCTTGAGTGGGTCCTCGGTGGCGGTCGACGGCGCAACGCGCTCTGTGACGGCTTGGGCTGGCCGCCGTCGGCCTTCCATGCCGCGTACTGGCGTTCCCACTCCGCGAATGCGCAGTTGTTGGCCAAGCGCCATGTCCGCCACGCGAGCGAAATGGCTCGCCTGCACGTTGATACGGAGCGGCCTGCTGGTCAGAAAATAGGACTACGCGTAAAGCGGATCGCGGCAGGGTCTTGGCGGGCGTGCGATCACTCAAGACCACTTCGAGCCACTGGCGACTGCGTTCGCGGCGCGCCTCGTCGCTCATAAACGCGCTCTCCCTCAGCGAGCACGGCCGCGCCTAGGCCATTTCCGTTCATCTGCGCCCGCCGCCATTCCTGCACGGTCCATACTATGACATCGCAGGAGAACGGCAGGTCCGCGCCTCGCAAGCGCGAGCGCTTCGGGCCTGTCTGTCGATCCACCGCTCCTCGGTCTCTTCACAGACAAGTAATAAATCCACGTCCGAGTCCTCGCTCGCCGTGCGGTGTGCAGTGTAACCGAACAGCCAGAGGGCCTGGAGAGAAAAGGCCGTTTTGAGGCGCGGCAGGAGGCGCGAACGAACCAAAGCGATCCGGGACTCGGATAGCAGGCGGCAGGCCGCCAGCCTGTCGGCTTTTTGGGTCTTGAGCCATTGTGCATCGACCCGCATAAGTCCCCGCGATGGGCGGAAGATCATCCGCTCGAGACGAGCTAGTTTATAGCAAATGGCAGGTCGCCGTGCCGGCGCACGCAAGCGCAGCCCCGCGTCTTTCAGGTATCCCGGCTATCCTTGCCCGCCCTGAAAAGGGAGGGGTTGGGCGTGCATTTTGATTCAGAGCGCGGGGGCGGGTAAACGTGAGGCGAGAGACGCGTCGCGCTTGAGGTTCACCCGCCGAACTGCGGTTTGAGAGGGAACATCCCCCCGACCGATAGATGAGATGTCCCTCTTCGCGCCGTTCGCGGCCGGCGCCGCTTCCCCTTCTGGCTCATGGGTGTCTCTGCGCTATCATGGGCGAGACGCCGGTTTTTGGATAACGGCGCAGGAGGAGGCCCGGAATGCTTCGCGATGTGATCACGGCGGACGCTCTTTTGAGCGAGGCGGGCGAGCAGGCCTATGCGCGTGGCAGTACCTCCTTCGAATCCGGCGCCGTAGTCGATCTTCGGGTGGGCGACGATGCGATCAGCGCGCGCGTCGTAGGCGACGAATACACGGTGCGGCTCTGGGTGGAGGAAGGGAATCTCTTCTGTTCTTGCCCCTGCCCCGTGGGCGATGACGGCGTCTTCTGCAAGCATGGTGTCGCCACCGGACTAGCCGCCCTCGCGCGCCTCGCGGGGGCATCTGCCGGGGGTGGCGAGGAGGACGAGTTTGCGAGGATCCGTCGGTGGCTTGGGAGGGCGCCCCGCGAACAGATCGAGGAGTGGCTTCTGGACCAGGCCCAGCGCGATCCCATGCTGCATAGTCTGCTCGATGCCCGGGCAGCCCTCGGCGAGGCGGGCACCGCGAGCATGGCAACCCTCAAGGCCACCGTCGGGCAGGTCCTGAGCGTATCGGGCTACATCGACTGTCGTCATGTCCGCCAGTATGTCGAGCGGGCGTATGCGGCGGTGGACTTGATCGCGGGCCTGCTCAGGGATGGGCGCGCCGATATGGCGCGCGAGCTTGCGCATTACGCCCTGAAACGCGGCATCGCGGCCTATGAACAGATGGATGACTCAGGGGATGAATTCGGGTCTTTGCTGCGGGAAGTCGCCGGGTTGCATCTCAAGGCCTGTCAGGCGGCCCCGCCTGAATCGGCGGCCTTCGGGAAAGAACTCTTCGCGCTTCTTATGCTCGATGGCTGGGGGCTGGTGGAGTTTTCCGACTACGCGCCCTGTCTCGGCGAGGCGGCACTGAAGGCCTTCCGGATGCTTGCCGAAAAGGAATGGGGGAAGGTCCCCGCGCAAGGTCCGGCGGACAAGGAGGCCGCGTCGCCGATCTCGTGCTATCGGATCACTTCCATCATGGAGGCGCTTGCCCGCGAGTCGGGCGATATCGATGCCCTTGTCGTCGTGAATAGCCGCCGCTTGCACGCTTCGTATGATTACCTGAAGATTGCCGAGATCCTGATCGAGGCCGGCCGCCACGATGAGGCGCTCGAATGGGCGCAGGCCGGTCACGCCGCTTTTCCGAATCGTCGCGATTCGCGGCTCGTGGATTTTCTTGCCGACGAATATGCGCGCCTCGACCGGCACGAGGACGCCCTTCGGCTCGCCTGGGACCTGTTCCGCAGGGAGCCCTCCCTCATGGCCTACAAGCGCCTTGCCAAGAGTGCCGAACGGGCCATGGCCTGGGATGCGTGGCGCGCCAAAGCGCTCGGTTGGGTGCGCGAGGATCTCTTGAAGGCCGCGAGACGCGACCACGAGCGCCGATTCCGGGGGCACAGCGGTCATTCGCTGCTGGTGGAAATTTTCCTCTGGGAGGGCGACAGTGAGGCTGCGTTGGCGGAGGCCCGGGCCGGCGGGTGTGCGGAGGAGCTTTGGCTTTCGCTCACCGCCGCGCGGGAAGAGAGGGACCCAGGCGGTGCCGCCGAGATCTATCGCGAGCGCCTCGACCGCGTCGTCGATGGCAAGAAAAACTCGGCCTATGATCATGCCGCCTCGCTCGTGGCCAAGATCCAGGGCCTGATGCAGCGCGTGAGCCAGGAGGCGGAGTTTGTGGCGTGGCTCCAGTCGGTACGTGCCGCGCATAAGGCCAAACGAAACTTTCTAGAGCGGCTGGATAAGGTGGTGCCTCCCCGCGGCGAACGCCGGCCCGTGTGAATCCATCGCGAGGTCCGCTAAGGCGGTCCTCCTCAGCCGCAACGGCAGGGCCGCGTGTGTTGTCTGTGCGACGGGTGAGGCGGGACCTATGCACATCGGATGCGCATTTTAATCTGGATTGCCTCAGAGGCGAGGCCTGATGGGAGTCGAACCATGCTCAAGACACGCATTCCCCCGCCCTTGTATATGCTCGCAGCGGGTTACGCCATGGATAAAACGGACCACTATCTCGTGCTGCCGATCGATCCCGCCATTGCGCAATGGGGGTGGCTGCCCGCGCTCCTGGGTGGCGTCCTTCTGGTGTGGGCGGGGGTGACGTTCTGGCGCGCGCACACGACGATCAATCCGCTCGTGCCCTCGAAGGCAAGCCACCTCGTGACGCATGGCCCCTTCCGCTGGACGCGAAATCCCATGTATCTCGCGCTCGCCTTGATGTTGGCCGGATGGGCGCTGTGGCTCGGTAACGCGGTGTCTTTCCTCGGCGTGCCTGTGTTTGTCCTGGTCGTGACGGTCCTGCAGATCGTTCCGGAGGAGCGCGTTTTACAGGAACACTTCGGCGAGGAGTATATGCGCTATAGGGACCGCGTCAATCGCTGGTTCGGCCCTTTGAGGGGTAGGTGGTCGACCCGGGGATTCTGACGTGGGTCACTCTGGTGTGAGGTCTCGGGGCCGCGACGCTCTGGAGGCTGTCGCCCCGCCCGAGGTCGGCAGGCCTGGGGCAATCCCAGGTCCGCCAACGATGGGGCGCAACGGGCATGAGGGCCGCAGAAGGGCGGCCGGCCTTTGGGAAACAAGTGGCAGCTTAGCGCTCGCCGTGGGCGGTCGTCTCGGATGGGGCGAGCGTATGGATGGGCACGAGGGTCCGCAGCCGCCAGGAGATGAGAAGTGCGAGGATTGCAAGTGCGCAAAGCAATCCTCCAGTGCCGGTCCACCCAAAGCGCGCATAGACGAGCCCGCCGCAGGTGCTGATGATGGCCGATCCGAGATAATAGAAGAAGAGATAGAGGGATGCGGCCTGGGTCTTCGCGTGCGCGCGCCGCCCCACCCAGCTGCTCGCGATCGAGTGGCCGCCGAAGAAGGCAAAGGTGAGTACCGTGGTGCTGAGGAGTATGAGGGGGACTTGCTTACAGAAGCTCAAAAGGACGCCTGAAAGCAGTAAGGCAAGCGCCGTCCAGAAGACCTTGCGGCGGCCGATGCGTCCGGCCTTGTGCCCCATCCAGGATGAGCTGAAGATCCCGACGAGATAGACGCTGAAGAGGAGCCCGACCGTCGCCTCGTTGAAGCGGTAGGGGGCCGCCATCAAACGGTAGCCGAGATAGTCGTAGTAAGTCACGAAGATGCCCATGAGCAGGAAGCCTTCCGCGAACAGCCACCGCAATCCCACGTCCCGGAACGGTTCACGAAGGCCCGCAAACGCGGCGCGCGAGGGGGTGTGGCGTGGCGTGAAGTGTCGCGAGGACGGCAGGGAGCGCCAGAAGAGGGTGGTGGCGATCAGGGCGCCCATCCCGACTGCAGCAAGCGCCGCGCGCCATCCCCAAAGACTCGCCAATACCCCGGATAGCAGCCGCCCGGACATCCCACCCACGGCGCTGCCGCCGATATAGAGCCCCATGCCGAGGCCCACGGCATCCGTCTCCAGCTCCTCGTTGATGTAGGCCATGGCCACGGCCGGCACGCCGCTCAAGGTGATCCCGAGCAACGCGCGCATGAAGAGCAGTGCCGGCCAATCGGCGGCAAGCCCCGTCGCGAGCACGAGCAGCGCCGAGAGCAGAAGGGACGCAGTCATCACGGGCTTGCGGCCGAAGCGATCGGCGAGGGTGCCTGCGAAGAGCATGGCGACCGCGAGTACGCCGGTGGTGAGCGAGAGTGATAGCGCGCTATCGGCAGGGCTTACGTCGTAGTGGCGGGAAAAGGCGGGCATGAGTGGCTGCACGCAATAGAGCGTGCTGAAAGTCGAGAGGCCGGCCCCGAAGAGTGCGATGTTCACGCGCCGGAAGGCCGGAGTCCCGAGCGCTATGGCCTTGCTGTCATGGGTCGATTGCACGCCGTTCAGGGTCTCCGCGGATCCTAGGCCTTGGTCCATACGGGGCGTGCCGTCCTTAAGTGCTGCTGTTTTCGTGCGATGGCGCCTATTCTAGTCGGGATTCGAACCTGGGTGTGATAGGGCGGGATGGAGGCGTCCCGCGCCCAGACGACTGCGCGTATCGCATCCCGCGCCCCTGTCGGGCGCGAAGCCTCCAGGGTCCCGGCCAAGCGGGCCACGCGATGCGCTAGACTGTCATCGGGGCGCCCACGCACCGGGAGGATGATGATGACAAGGAACGGTAGCGAAGGAGCGATTGCCTTATGCGGCGGGAGATAATGACCGGGATCGATATCGCAGCACCTCCCGAACGCGTCTGGGAGGTGCTCCTTGATTTTCCGGCCTACCGGGAATGGAATCCGTTTATCCAAAGACTCGAAGGTGCGGCGTGGGCGGGAGGCGTTTTGCGCGTCTCCATGCGACTTGGCGGGCGTCGGCCCATGACCTTCCGGCCGCGGATCCTGGTGGTGGAAGCCCCGCGGCTGTTGCGGTGGCGTGGGTCTCTCGGCATCCCGGGACTCTTCGATGGCGAGCATGACTTTGCGCTCGCGGCGCTGCCCTCGGGGGGTACGCGGTTTACGCACGGCGAGCGATTCTCGGGGCTTTTCGTGGGCTTCTTCGGGGCGCGGATGGTGGGGGCTACCAAGACCGCGTTTGCGGCAATGAATGAGGCTTTGCGACAGAGGGTCGAAGCGCGGGAAGCGCCGATGGACGCGGCCCATGACCATGTATGACCCTGCGCGAAGTCTGGACGCAGGCTGGACTTCGGGGTCACCGGGAAAACCCGAGATCATGGGCAAGGTCCCGGATCGCGTGGGTACCCATTCTTGGGCTATCCGGTCCGATGGACCGCGGCTCTCGTTTTTCATATCCGCGTTCGCTAAGATTGCGCTATGGACACACGGCCCCTCACGCTTTTTGATGCGATCTGCACCGATCGGCTCGCCAGGCGGCGAGAGGTGGCGCAGGCGCGCGCACGCGAAGTGCTCGACTGGCTCGCGCAGCAGGGGGTCGCGGTCCGACTCATCGGTTCGCTGGCGGACGGGCGTTTCGGGCTCTACTCGGATGTCGATTTTTTGGTTACGCGCCTCGCTCATCCCCAGCAACGATACGCACTCGAGGCGGGCGTAGAAGATCGGATGGGTGGTTTGCCGTTCGATGTGATCTATGAAGATGAGGTGGATTGGGCGTGAATCCGCAGGCCTTGAGTGCGCTCATAACGCGTGACCAAGCGGGCATAGAGAAGGAGATGACGCTCCTCGAAAAGACGCTCGCGGTTTCCGCGCAGGATATGCTGAGTCTTTCCCCGATCCTGGATGAAGTGCGGTGGATTGCGATCGCCTCCATGATCGAAAAGGTCTATATGGGGTGGAGCGGATCATGAAACGCATTGCGGTCGACGTCGACGGTTACTGCCCCAGGGCGATTCGTGGCGCCGGGATTTGGTGGAGCAAATGGGCATGCCGGTTGGAAGGCGCCCTGCGGTTTTCGTGTCCGCGACCGTGACGGAGATTCATGCGCTTCGTTCTTTCCGTCAGCGGGAACGCAATCTCTACGGTAGCGAGATCGAAAAGGGGCGGGCCCGGGATATTGTCATGCGGGCCCGTAAGGCCTGGGATCTTTGGAAGGCTGACGTCGAGCGTTTCCTGGAACTTTTGGGCGGCAGCACATCCACCGGGGTCTAGGGCCCCGCATTGTCTCTCAGGCGTCTGCTCCGAAGTCCGCGGCTCCCGCCTGACACCGCTCGCTACGGGTGGTCTTCGGTGTCGGCGGGGCCTCTCAGGGACGGGTATGCGTCACCTCGGCCGGCCGGATTCGTCGCTTGCGGGCCCATCGCGCCTTAGTCGATGGCCCCTGGTTCGGCTTGTGCGGCGAGCCTCGCCCGGCGCTGTTCTTCCTCGCGGCGCGCCGCGTCGATCTCGCGCAGGACCGCGGCGATATCGGGGGCGGTGGATTCTGGATGGTAGGTCCCGGTGAGGGGCGTGTCCGGCGCAAGGGTGCGTGCCTGATAGAGGGCCCACATCTCGCGCCCGTAGTCGCTCGCTGCAAGCTTTGGGGCAAAGCGCCCGAAGAAGATCGCAAGGTGATCGATGTCGCGCACGAAGAAGGCCGCCGCGCTATTGTTCGCGACCGCGTTCAGGTGTTGCGGCAGGTCGATGATGACCGGGCCCGCGCGATCCAAAAGGACGTTGTATTCGGAGAGGTCGCCGTGAACGATGTCGGCGCACAACATGCGTGCGACATCACGCATGAGGGTCGCATGGATGGCTGTGGCTTCGGCCTCCGTGAAGACCAGGTCCGAAAGCCGCGGCGCGGGATCTCCGGCTTCGTCGACTATGAGCTCCATGAGCAGCACGCCGTCCACGCAGAGATAGGGTTTGGGTACACGGACCCCCGCGTCGGCGAGCGCGAAGAGGGCGCCCACCTCGGCGCTCTGCCAGACCTCCTCACGCTCGTGACGCCCAAAGCGCGACTTGCTCGCCATGGCGCGGCCGCGTCGGCTGCTGCGTACCGCCCGACCCTCCTGATAGAGCACGGCCTGGCGGAAGCCGCGGCTGCGCGCCTCCTTGTAAACCTTGGCGCAGCGCACGCCCTGCGGGGTCGCGACGATGAAGAGATCGGCCTCCTTGCCGCTGCGCATGGGTTGAATGACATGGTCGATGAGCCCGTCTTCCAGTAGGGGCGCTAGGGCCTTAGGTGTGCGCAAGCGGGCTTACCGGACGATAGAGGGCGAAGGACGAAAAGGCTGGGGGGTCATGGTAGCGATCATGCGCCTATGCTACACGAGGAGATCAATCGGTGCGATAGATTCAAGCCACATAGGTAGCGGATCGATGACCCCGCTTCCGGTTACGACCGGCACGAAACGCGGGTACGCGCGGGCCCTCACGCGCAGAGATGTGGGGCGAGCGCGTCAGCGGAGCGGACGATACGTCCCCAAGGCCTTTGCATACGCCGATAAATTGGATAAATGGTCTCTCTTTCTGGCGCCTGTGATCCTCGTAAAAGCCGCCGCTTTGGTCGACCGGGCGTGTCATTGAAACGCCCCGGACTTATACTAAGGGCCGTCTGCGCGCGCGCTCTCGTTGTCCGCGAGCAGGCAGTGCCGCGGCGGCCCTCGCGCGCGGAGTCTTTTCGCAGCCAGGAGGTGCCAAACGATGCAGGTGGGGCCCAGAGAGATCACCAATTCCTTTCGTCCGATCCCGCTCGACGTGCCGGACGGCATGAAGCCAAACGAATTTTTCAATAGTACGGAAAACCTAAAAGATCTCACCAACAACAACGGCCTGCTTGCTAACCCCGAAGGTCTGCTTCTCTACCGCAAGGCCCTTGGCCACAGCAACGAGTTCGACACCTCCATCATTTACAACACTTCGCAAAGCATACTCGATCCTCTCGGCCGCCCCGCGCGGCGCACCCAGGTGCCCGACCATGTGAAGAACATCTGGAACCGCATGAACGAGGTCATCATCGCCTATATGCTCGAGCGCTACCCGGATCCCGATCGGGCCCTGGTGTTGTCGGGCGAGGCGAGTCTGGATGCCACCTGGCCGCTCACCTCTCCGGGCGTGCCCAGCATTCGCATGCTGCACAATCATTTCATCGCGTTCGACAAGGCGCAGCTGCGGGAGGCGCCGTTGGCGGACCCCGAGAACCCGAATCTCACCGATGGGGGACAAAACTCGCTCTTTCAGGCCCACATGCGCAACGTTTATCTCGATTTCTTCGCGGGCCTGGACCTGGAGATCCTGAAGACTTGCGAGCACGGCTCCTGCAAGATCGCCCTCACTGGTTACCCGCAGGGCCTGCCGAGTTGGGAAGTCCAAGGGGGCGCGGAATCCCTGAAGAAGGTGCGGTTCTGGAAGGAGTACGACACCATCCTGAAGGGCTTCATAGACTTCTATCGGACCTTCTTCGGGCAGGTATCGACGCGCAACGCGCCCATACCGCGTGACATCTATTTCCCGGTGCTCGTGGAGGACAAGCTCCTTTTCAATAACGACTTCCTGAAGACCGCGAAGATGGTGCGCGACCATTGCATACGGGACGCGCGCTACGCGGCCGCCATCCGCTGGCAGCCGGCGTTCAAACAACTCATTTATCGCAATGACACGGGCAAGCTGATTGTCACCATAAGCCAGAATTCGATTGGCAACGCGATCACGGAACTCCTGGGCGTCGTGGTCAAGCGCGTACCGAACGCCGAAGGTTATGAGCGCACCGAGCCCGCCCTTCTCGAAAAGCTCTTTGAAGTACGCAGGCGACTCATGGATCTGGATCTGGGTCAGGGGATCGCCACGAAGCAGTGGGGGGCGGAATAGGGGTGATCGAGGCGGGCCCGGGACTCATGAACGGAGGGGGCGGGTCTCGCCTGGTCGCGCGATCGCTCGATCCGGACGGGCCCGGGCGCGGCGACGGATGCGGGAGCAGGCCCGGGGGCGGGGCGTGGCGAGGGGGCGTCTCTCTCCAGGGTCGGCAACGGAGGCGCGACGGGAGGCCAGGGGCGAGTCTTGCCGGCCGCCGTACAGCGCTTTCGGGCGGTGGGGCGGCAGACCTGCGGCTGGTCCGGTTTCTTTTGCACAAAACCCGCCAAGGCGTTGACAGTCTCGGAACGGGCTGCTACAAAGCCGCCATCGCGGCACGACCGCTTATTTGGAGGGCCCGCTACCCAATGGGTAGTAGTAGCCACACAACCAAGGCCTGAAGGTAGACCCCGCTTCGCATGACGCCGGATCGCGGTCGCCTTGAGGCAAGACCGCGGGTCCGGGAGCTCACCGTAGTCCCGCCCCATCCAAACCAAGGATCATAGAGAGACGAGGATGCGCTCGCCTACGGGCGTGTGCGACCCGGTTTCGACGACATTGTAGGGACGCGCTCATGCAGGTGCATGTTCTTCAGGCGTTACGGGCGGCTCTTTTGCGGGCCAAGGCTGCGCAGGCGCGGCAGATCGAGCGGCGCGCCGTGGTAAGGCCTCCTGCCAGCGAGATCGAGGAGATGGCGGTACCCGAGGCCCTGCTCGTGCGCGTGCAGGATCGGTTGCGTATTGCGCGATTGAGGAAGGGCCCCAAGACGCTTACTAACCGGATCGCGCTCTGGCTCGCATTGCTCGGCCCCGGGCTTCTCGTGATGTTGGGTGACAACGACGCAGGCGGCGTCATCACCTATTCCCAGACCGGCGCGGTCTTCGGTCTTGGCGTGTTCTTGCCGATCATGATCCCGCTCGGTTTCATGGCCTATTTCGTCCAGGAGATGACCATACGACTGGGCGCGGTCACGCGACGCGGCCATGCCGAGCTCATCTGGAAGCGCTACGGCGCCTTTTGGGGCATCTTTTCGATCGTCGACCTCGTGATCGCCAACATCCTCACGCTCATGACCGAGTTCATCGGTGTGCGTGTCGGTGGGGATGTCTTTGGTCTGTCCTACTGGATCACGGTGCCGGCCACGCTCGTCTTTGTCGCCTTCGTGCTCGTGTTCCTGCGCTACTGGACCTGGGAGCGCATCGCGCTTTTCATCGCCGCACTCAATCTCGTGTTCGTGCCCCTGGCCCTATTCTCGCATCCCGACTGGTCGGCTGTGGGGCGCGCTTTCGTTGGCGGCAACTGGATGGTGCCCGGCGGCTTGCTGTCCGCCGGCTTTCTGGTCCTCCTGTCGGCCAATATCGGCACGACCATAGCGCCCTGGCAGCTCTTTTTTCAGCAGTCATGCATCGTGGACAAGGGCTTGCTCCCCCAGGACATCGAAGCAAGCCGCCGCGACCTTATGTTGGGGGTCACGGGCATGGTGATCGTGGCGATGGCGATCATCATCCTGACCGGCCAGCATCTGCACACGCTTCCCAATGCCCGGCACATGAATGTCAATGGTGTCCTCGCTGCGCTCAAGAACCATGTCGGTGGCTGGGCGATGGATCTCTTCGCGCTGGGCCTCATGGAAGCGGGGCTCATCTCATCCATCGTGATCACGGCGAGCACCGCTTGGGCGGTGGGTGAGGCGCTCAACCTCCCGCGATCCTTGAACGATGCGCCCCGCAAGGCCTGGGCCTTCTATGCGCCGGCCGTGGTGGGTTCGGCGATCGCCGCAGGCGTCGTCATGTTGCCCCATGTGCCGCTCGGCTTCCTGAATATCACGGTGCAGGTGGTCGCCACCATCTTCATGCCGGCGGCCATGCTGTTTCTTCTGATGCTTGTGAATGACGCTGAGCTCATGGGGGCCTTCGTCAATAGCCAGCGACGGAACATAGTGGCGGTGGGGATCATGGTCTTGCTGATCGCGTGCAACGCCCTTTACGGTATCACCGTAACCTTCCCTCATGTCTTTGGAGGTGCGCAGTGAAACGTGACCAAGAAGTCGATTCGGCGGAGTTGGCGCGCCTGTTGCGCGAAGAGGGCTGGGACAAGGCCCTGCCCGAGGTAGCCCCGCGTACCCTGAAGGCTTGGCAGCAATGGGTGTTCTGGGGACTGCGTCTCTATATCGTGGTCATGCTGATGGTCGTGATCTGGGCCTTTGCCCATGGGGCGAGGTCCTAAGCGCGCAATGGCGCGCTCCGTCTCTTCGGCCCGACCCGCTCGTGGTGGGCCGTGGGCCGCAAGATCCCAGGGGCGACGCCCGCGTTTAGCCAGGAATGGACTGCGCGAGCCACCACGCCCCGCCGCCCCATGTACTGACCCACAAGGCCCCGCCGATCGCGCTCCAGATGGCGAAGGGTCGGAAGCCCATCTCGGCGCTACCCGCGATGTAGCCCTGGAGCTGGCGTAGGGGCACGATGTAGCGGCCGACCACGACGATCACTGCGCCATAGCGGCGGAAGAGATCATGGACCCGATCAACCATGGGCGGTTTCACGCCCACATACTTCCCGTATCGCAACAGCCCTTGATGTCCGTAGTGCGCCCCGAGCCAGTACGCAATGTAGCCTCCGGATACGCAGGCGATCAGGGCAAGCGGCAGTACCTCGCCGATCCCGAAGGCGCCCTTCGCGGCGAGAAAACCGGCGGTGACCACCACGGCCTCCCCCGGCGCGAATATGACGCCCAGATTCTCCACGAACAGGATCACGACCAGGCCCCAGAGCCCGTAGCGATGCATGACCGGAGTCGCCATGTGTATGAGATTCGCAAGCGTGGTCAGGAACCAGTGACCCATAGAGGCTCGATCCTTTAAGGCGATTTGAGGCAGCAATAGTCGGGTGGAATGGCCGAGCATGCCGCCACGCGGGGAACGGTCGATGCCGCGTTAGCGGATGCATTGGCCACTAGCGCTCCACTTAGGGATACCCGACTCAGTATAACCGAGATTCTCATCGGGGCACCCACAGGGGCGCATTGGCTCCGCGGCTCCACGACCTGCATGCGCCCTGTTGACACAGTCATATGGTACCCGAAATGACCACTCCGTGCGCGGCAAGGTGCCGAGAGGGGTAATTTCGATTACCACGAGAAAGACTCAGGCCGACAAGAAGCAGGCGCATGCTTGTGTTATGTGGGCGACTTTGGAGCCCGGGACGGACCGGAGCCGTGCCTTGCTTGGCGCCGACTGATGGTTTTGATCTGTGCCATGAGGTCGGCCGGCGCCCTAAATACGAATGCGCGGGATGCGCGTTCCTGAGTCAGGAGGCCAAGGTCAACAAGAGAAATCAGGTCCGTACGAGCGGTCTCGTAAGTTACATTATGCGACTGTCGGTGTCCCTGGATGCGATAAGTTGCATGGGGATGGCGTAGGGCATGTCCGAGCAGGGCGATCTGCCGATGATTGAGGCTGTCCTGGAGAAGCGGGGTATTTCGGATCGTTTCTTCAATCTCTCGCACTTCACGCGCCTTTGCCACCAGGTATTTCACGAGATCATCAAGGGCCCGACACATGACATGCAACTGATGGACGATAAAATACGTCACGTCGCAGTCGTCCGTCTCGGTGTAGAGGTAAGCGCGCGCATACTCCGATGGTGCGGACTTCAATATCCGCGATATGGATATATATTCGGCAAGCCAGTAGCCTTGATTGAGCAGAGACCAATAAAAGAGCGCGCGGGCGGTTCGACCATTGCCATCCATGAATGGATGGTCGTAAGCGAGCATGAAATGAAGGATAATCGCGCGGATGACTGGATGGATAAAGAATTCCGGCTGCTTGTCGTTAGCAAAGCTGCAGAGGGCCTCGAGTCGTTCTGCGAGCTGTGTCGCGTTCGGTGGTATATGCATGGTCGTGCCATCTCGCGCATCGACGACGCGAATGTCGTCCGTCTCGCGCCGAAGGATGCCTGCATGAGTGGGGTCATCGAGGGTGTGTTCGACAAGGATGCCGTGGAGTTCTTTGATGAGGCCGGGAGTGATTTTTTCTTGCGCATATTCCCGTATGAACTGCATGGCGCGGTAGTTGTTGAGAATCATTTGCTCGCTGTGAGTGCGCGGCTTGCGCCCTTCCCGAAGCATTTCCTTGGCAACGCGCCGCGTGGTTGAGGCGCCCTCGAGCTGGCTCGACGTAATCGCCTCTTCGATGAGTGAGCTTATTATGTAAGTGTCGCGTGTTTGGGAGTTGGCAATCTGTTCGGTTGCCTGGATCCTGCTGCTGGCATCACGGTCCACCCGGTGCAACAATTTCAGTACGAGATCCGGCAAGGCGTACTGAAAAGGGCGCATCGCCTTGTCCTTGAATGGCAGGGGTCGATAGAGAGCCAGACGAGCGAATTTGGTGGCGGCCCACCATTCTTCGAGACGGTAGCCTTGGGGCGGGTTACGGTGGCGCAACTTGTCCCAATGAAAGTATTCACCATCCGGACTTGGGCCGATACGCTGCTGCATGATGTCGAGCAGCCGTTCGCCCCCGATTTCATTCAGGAGACTGCGGAGATTGGGGGGGCGGACGGGAGATTTCATGACGACCTCGATCGGTGCGGCCCAACGCGGCTCTTTAACGGCTCATTAATTACTAATTTGGTAGCCATTAGGACTTAATTAGTAGTTTAGCGCAGAGGTGTTCAACTACCAATATCCGGCCTGGCGCGATGGGTAATAAAAAATACGGATCGACGCCGTTTTTCTCATCAAATGAACTCGAAGCCTGGTTCGGCTCTCCAATTGGAGCCCTGCAGTTCCTCGGGGGCTTTCCAGACGACCGGCCTTGCGGAGTCCCGTGTTGTGGAAAGGTGTCGGGGTTAAGAGGTGGGGTCAGGAAGACCGCAGGCAGTAGCTCAGGGGCGGCACGGTGCGCCCGCCTCCGGATAAGAGGAGGCTATGGCGCTTGGGGTGCACGACTTAGCGGAATACGACCGTGCGGCGGCCATGGATCAGGACCCGGTCATCCAGGTGATAGCCGAGCCCGCGCGCGAGCACGGTCCTCTCGATGTCGCGGCCGTAGCGCACGAGGTCGTTCGGGTCATCGGAGTGGTCCACGCGCACGACGTCCTGCTCGATGATGGGTCCGTCGTCCAGGTCCGAGGTCACGTAGTGGCAGGTGGCCCCCACGAGCTTCACACCACGCTCGTAGGCCTGGTGGTAAGGCTTGGCGCCCTTGAAGCTTGGTAGAAAGCCGTGATGGATGTTGATGATGCGACTCGGATATCGCCGGCAGAGGCTGTCGGGGAGTACCTGCATGTAGCGTGCGAGGACCATGACATCGCCACGCGTCTCGTCGAAAAGTTCGCTTACGCGGGCAAAGGCCTCCGCCTTGTGGTCCGGAGGGGATGGCACGTGATGGAAGGGGATGCCGTGCCACTCGACGAAGCGGCGGTGTGTCTCGTGGTTCGAGATGACGCAGGGGATCTCGATATCCCACTCCCGGGCTTGCCAGCGGGCGAGAAGATCGTAGAGGCAGTGCCCGAGTTGTGAGACCAGGATCACCACCCGCTTCTTGCGCGCGCTGTCGACCAGCTGCCAGTCCATGGCGAATTGCGCGGCGATCGGCGCGATGCGTTCGCGGAAGGCCTCGATACCGAAGGGCAGCGAATCGGCCAGGATCTCCTGGCGCATGAAAAAGCGGCCGGCTTCCGGGTCGGAATGATGATTGGCCTCCGTGATCCAGCCGCCGTGGCCCGCGATGAGGCCGCTCACGGCGGCTACGATGCCGACCCGATCGGGGCAGGAGAGCGTGAAGGTGTAGTGGTGGGCCATGGGAACTCCGAACGATGGCAAGAAGGGCCCCATTGTAAACAAGCTGCGGCGGAAGTCGCAGGCCTGCGCTTGTGTTGCGTCCGGACACGGCCGGGCCGACGCAAGTTTCAGACCCGGGGCGGGCGGGGGCGCGAACCGCGAACGCCCACGGCAAGACGCGAGAGGCCGGCGAGGGCGAAGGCCCCGCCGGCTGCGCACACCGCGGGCCACCCCGCCTCCTTCCAGGCGAAGGTCCCGGCCAGCGAGCCCATGGCCCCGCCCGCGAAATAGGCCGTCATGTAGATCGCCGTGAGACGGTTTCTCACGGAAGCCCTGAGGGCGTAGATGCGCGTCTGGTTCGAGATGTGGCTGCCCTGGACGCCGGCGTCAAGGAGGGCAGCACCCACGGCGACCCCGGCCAACGAATCGCCCTGAAGCCAGAGGATCAGGAAGGCGGTGCCCGCGAGCAAGAGGAAGGCGCCGTTTACGGCGAGCACACCGTGGCGCTCGGACAGGCGGCCGGAGAGTGGCGCGGCAAGCGCCCCGGACACGCCTATGAAGCCCGTGATGCCGACCATGCGGCTCGCTTCTCCCGGAAAGATCTGGCTGTAATGAAAAACGAGCGGTGTCCAGAAATCGCTAAAGGCAGCGAAGCCCATTGCCCCCAGGAAGGCGTGGAAGCGCAGTGCGGGCTCCTCCCACCAGAGGCCTTTGAGGGATCGAAGCAGGCTGCCGTAGGCGACGGGTTCAGGTGGGGATTGGCGGGGCAGGAGCCCAGCGGCCGCCCCCGCGCAGAGCGCCATCACGCAGGCGGCAAGCCCGTAGATGACCCGCCATCCGAGGAAGGACCCAAAGCCGCTCAACGCGCGCGAGACGATGATACCAATCAGCAGGCCGCTCATGACAAGGCCGACTGCGCGACCCCGCCGGTCCGGGGGCGCGAGGGTCGCTGTATAAGGAACGAGCAATTGCGGGACGGTGGTCGAGAGGCCCATGAACAGGCTTGCCGCAAGCAGGATTGCGAAGTCGGGACTTAGGGCTACGAGCGCGAGCGCCACTGCGATCAGGATGGTCGTGGTGACGATGAGGCCCTTGCGTTCGCGTCCGTCGCCGAGCGGCACGATCAGGATCAAGCCGGCCGCATAACCTATCTGGGTTGCGACCGCTATGAGTCCCGCACGGCCCGCGTCTACATGGAAGCTTCGCGCAATCTCGGCCAATAGCGGCTGGGCGTAGTACAGATTGGCCACAGTCGCCCCGGCCATGAACGCAAGAAAGCCAAGCAATCCAAAAGACAGGGGCGCGCGAGCGCCTTCGATGTGGTCGTCGCCGGACATGGGGTACCGTCGGAATGGATGCGGGAAGTGTAATGATTTCGCGCTGGATCGCAACGGGATCACGGACGCGGGTCGCGTTCTATGGCGTCTCTTTGCTCCGTCGCCTTGTCATGGCCCGCGCTATTCGCCAGACTCCGAGAATCCTGTTCATGGAAGGATGTAGCCCTATGCCTAAAGCCCCCGCGAAGGCCCCCCCCAAGAAGATAGTCAAGCGCGCGGCACGCAATCGTGCTCCTGTGATCGCGGCGGTGGACCTCGGCTCGAACAGCTTCCACCTCGTCATCGCCAAGGTGGAGGGTGGCGAACCTGTGGTGGTCGACAAGTTGCGGGAGATGCTGCGTTTCGGGTCGGGGCTCGACCGTGAGCAGCATATCCGGCCGGCGGCGGCCAAGGTCGCGTTGACTTGTCTCAGGCGCTTCGGGCAGCGCCTGACGCTCTGGCGCCCGGAACTCGTGCGCGTCGTAGGGACCAATACGCTGCGCCAGGCCGTGGGTGCGGAGTCGTTTTTGCAGAAGGCCCAGGTGCGGCTGGGGGCACCTGTGGAGGTCGTCTCAGGCGTCGAGGAGGCGCGGCTCATCTATCGGGGCGTAAGTCCGGGGATTGCACCCGAGACTCGGGCGCTGGTCATCGATATCGGAGGTGGCAGCACCGAACTCATCATAGGCGTGGGTGGTCGCCCGGAGATCCTGGAGAGTGTCACTATGGGCTGTGTCACATTGACCGACCGCTTCCTTGCCGGACATTTGCTTAGCGAGACGCGTTTCGAGCAGGCCGTGGCCTTTGCCCGGCAGAAACTTATCCCGCTTCGTGAGCGCTTTCTCGGGGCGCGCTGGGAGAGGGTGGTGGGATCTTCCGGAACGATACGGGCGGTCGAGGCCGTGACACGGGAACTCGGGCTTACAACAGGGGTACTTACGGTACCGGCGCTGGAGGCATTGAAGGAGCGGGTTCTCGGTCAGCGCTACGCCGACCGTCTCGTGCTCCCGGGATTGGCCACCGAGCGCGCGCCGGTCTTCGCCGGGGGGCTTGCCATCTTGATCGCGTTGTTCGAAGTTCTGGAGATCGCCGAGATGGGGGTCGCCAAGGGCGCCTTGCGCGAAGGTATTCTGCGCGACTTGATCGGGCGCCTGTCGGGAGCGGATGTACGCAGCGAGGCGGTGGCGCGGCTCGCTGCGCGCTGGCCGGACCCCTACGGTCCAGAGGGGGCCCTGCGCGCCGCCACGCTTTTTGGGGCGGTGGCGGCCCCCTGGCGCTTGTCCCCGGAGGATGGCCGCTTCGTCGAGTGGGCTGTGCGGTTGCACGCCTGCGGGACCGGCATCAATCGCTTGCACTACGAGCGCCACAGCGCCTATATCGTGGCAAACGCAGAGATGGCCGGCGTCGCGCCGCGGGAGCAGGCATTGCTTGCGGCGCTCGTCTCCCTGCATCGGGGTAAATGGACGCAGCCCGCGGTAAATGCACTCAAGAAGTCCTTCGGGGATTCGGCGGTGCGTCTGGCGATGATCGTGCGCATCACTGTCGCCCTGCTGCGGATCGAGACATCCCTGCCTGTCGCCCGCCGACGTGTCCCGTGGCGCCTGGGGGCGCGCGGGACTGTGCTCGAGATCCGCGCGAGCCTACGCACAGGACCCGTTCGGGATGCTCTTTGGCGTGAGCTTGCCCCGGAGCTTGCCGACATGCAAAAAGGGGGCGTCCGCTTTCTTTTGAACGCCTAGACGCTCAATGGATGGTTCTCAGCTGCGGTCGGCGAGTTCCATCAGGAGTTCCGCCTGCGCGTCGCGCTTGCCGGATTTGCGGGGGCGCGGTCTTTGATATTGGCCGTCCGATTGCAGTATCCAGGCGCCGGCGTTGTCCTTCAGATAGCGCTTCAAGTCGCGTACGACGCGGTCGCGCAGGCGCCGGGATTGGATCGGGAAGGCCACCTCGACGCGCCGGAAGAAATTACGTTCCATCCAGTCGGCGCTTGCGAGGTAGACCTCTGGCTTGGCGCCGTTAGCAAAATAGTAGACGCGGCTGTGTTCGAGGAACCGGCCGATCACGGAGCGGACCTGGATATGGTCGGAGACACCGGCGACGCCTGGGCGCAGGCAACAGATACCGCGCACGATGAGTTGGACGCGTACGCCGTCCATGGACGCGCGATAGAGGGCCTGAATGATCTCGGGCTCGGTCAGGGCGTTGACCTTGAGGATGATGCGCGCCGGCCGGCCGGCCGCCGCGTGCGCGCGCTCACGGTCGATGAAGGTCAGCATCTGGCTGTGTAAGGTAAATGGGCTCTGTATGAGGCGATCGAGGGGTGGGCCGCTTCCTAGGCTCGTGAGTTGCAGAAATACGCGGTTCACGTCCTCACCGATCTCGGGCCTGCATGTAAAGTATCCGTAATCGGTATAGGCCTTGGCGGTGCGCAGGTGGTAGTTGCCGGTACCGAGGTGGACATAGCGGCGCAGGGAGGCACCCTCGCGGCGCACGACGAGCGCCATCTTGGCGTGGGTCTTGAAGCCCACGATGCCATACAGGACGTGGGCCCCGGCCTCCTGGAGCTTGTTGGCAAGTGCGATATTGGCCGCCTCGTCGAAGCGCGCGCGTAACTCAATCACCACGGTCACCTCCTTGCCCGCTTGCGCCGCCTGCACGAGGGCGTCGGCGATGATGGAGTCTGGGCCGGATCGGTACATGGTTTGTTTGATGGCAAGCACCAGCGGGTCGACCGCGGCCTGCTGTATGAACTCGACGACCGGGAGGAAGGACTGGAAGGGGTGATGCAAGAGGAGGTCGGTGTCACGTATGGCGGCAAAGAGGTCGACGCCGCTGGCCGTGGCGCGCGGCGCCCCAGGAACGAAGGCCGGATACTTCAGGTCCGGCCGGTCGATGCGATCATAGATCTCCCCCAGACGGTTCAGGTTTACGGGTCCGTTTACGGCGTAGAGGTCGTCGGCGCCAAGCTCGAACTGCCGTAGAAGAAAGGTGCTGGTGGTGTCCAGACATTCGCGCGAAACCTCGAGACGCACGGCGTCTCCATAACGCCGCGAGGCGATCTCGCCTTGCACGGCGCGCAGGATGTCGTCGATTTCGTCATCGTCGATGTAAAGGTCGCTATTGCGTGTCACGCGGAACTGGTAACAGCCGAGCACTTTCATACCCGGAAAGAGCTGGTCGACATAGGCGTGAATGACTGATGACAGCAGCACGAACTCATGGCTCTGGCGGCCGGTGTCGGGAAGCGCGATGACGCGCGGCAGGGCACGGGGCGCCTGCACTATGGCCATGCCGCCGTGGCGCCCGAAGGCGTCCTGACCCTCGAGGGATACGATGAAGTTCAGGCTCTTGTTCAGGATGCGCGGGAAAGGGTGGGCCGGATCAAGCCCGAGAGGGCTCATGATAGGCAAGAGTTCCTCTTCGAAGTAGCGGCGTAACCACGCGTCCTGGGCTTCCGTCCATGCGTCGCGCTTGATGATGTGGATGCGGGCGTCGGCAAGCTCGGGGATCAGGATTTCATTGAGGACCCGGTATTGCTCCGCGACGAGGTCCAAGGCCTCTGTGCGTACAGCCTGCAGGGTCTCCGCCGCCGTCTTGTCGTCGGGTGCAAGCGTGGCCCCTACGACCTCTGCGCGCTGCTGGAGCCCGGCTACGCGGACCTCAAAGAATTCATCGAGATTGGTGCTCGATATGCCTAGGAAGCGCAGCCGTTCGAGCAGCGGCAGCCGATTGTCCTTCGCCTGTTCCAGAACTCGGCGGTTGAAGGCGAGCACGCTCAACTCCCTATTGATATAAAGGGACGGGTGCTTGAGATCGATTTCGGTCACGGCGCGTTTACGGCCCTGGTTCGGCTACGAGGGCGGGCCCCGTTTGCAGGTCTCCATCCTCGCAGTCCCGCGCGGGGACGTGCATGGTTTGATTCTGGAGCCATTCTAGCACGAATCGCGCCACGCGGGCGGCGGGCGGCCCCCGATCGGCCCCTTGCGACCACGCCCGCTGCTTTAGGCGCGGCCGTCTACTCGTTGTACGCGCGCTCGCCGTGCTGGGTTATGTCGAGACCTTCGCGCTCTTCCTCATGGCTCGGCCGCAGGCCTATGACGAGATCGATGAGCTTCAGGATCAGAAAGGTCGCGATCGCGTCATAAGCGGCCACTGCAGCTATGGCTATGGCCTGCTTGCCGATCTGGCCGAAATTGCCCTCCAGCGCACCCGGTGTCCCGCCGATGGCCTTGACTGCGAACACGCCGGTCAGGATCAGCCCCACGACGCCGCCGATACCATGGACGCCGAACACGTCGAGTGAATCATCATAGCCCAGGGCGTTTTTCACATAGGTGACCGCCCAGAAGCAGGCCGCCCCGCCGGCGAGCCCGACGATGAGGGCGCCGCTTGGGTCCACGAAGCCCGATGCCGGGGTAATGGCAACGGCGCCTGCGACAGCGCCGGAGGCCATGCCGAGAATGCTCGGCTTGCCGCGCGCGCCCCATTCCAGGAACATCCAGACCATGGCGGCGGCGGCCGTGGCGATCTGGGTGGTGGCCATCGCCATGCCGGCGAGCCCGCCGGCTGACACCGCGCTTCCGGCGTTGAAGCCAAACCAGCCGACCCAGAGCAGTGAGGCTCCGAGGGTGGTGAGGACCAGATTGTGCGGTGCCATCGCCTCGCGGCCATAGCCCACGCGCCGCCCCACCACGAGCGCGGTGACAAGACCCGCGACCCCCGAGTTCACCTCGACCACCGTGCCGCCCGCGAAATCCAGGACGCCGAGGTGGGCGAGCCAGCCGTGCGCCGACCAGATCCAGTGGACGACCGGGGAATAGACGAACAACAGCCAGAGGGCGCTGAACCAGAGCACTGCCGGGAACTTGATGCGCTCGGCAAACGATCCGGAGATGAGCGCCGGGGTGATGATGGCGAACGTCATCTGGAAAGACATGAAGACTGACTCCGGGACCGCCATGGAGCGGTCCGAGACCGTATCTCGACCCATGCCGTGCAGGAACAGGCGCCCGAACCCGCCGATGAAGGCATTGCCGTCAGTGAACGACAGGCTGTAGGCGACGATGTACCAGAGGAGAGTCACAAGGCAGGTGGTGGCAAAGCTGTGTGCAAGCGTGCTCAGGACGTTCTTTTCGCGGACCATGCCGCCGTAAAAGAGGGCGAGTCCCGGTATCGTCATCATGAGGACCAGGACCGTCGAGACCAGCATCCACGCCGTGTCGCCGTGGTTTATGGTGTCGTGGGGGATGTTGGGGGCAGGTGAAGCGGCGACCGCCGATGGCGCCCCGGCGGACAAGGGTCCGGTCCCCGTGTGCGTGGCGGCGAGGGCCCGCAGGGGCACGAGCAAAAGCATGACCAAGGTGCCCAGGGCCAGACCCCGGAAGACCAACGACAGATTGCGCACCGCGATTCCCCCCTTAAAGCGCGCCCTCGCCGGTTTCGCCAGTGCGGATGCGCACGGTCTCCTCCAGCGTCAGCACGAAAATTTTCCCATCCCCGATCTTGCCTGTGCGCGCAGCGCGGCGGATCGCCTCGGTGACCTGATTTACCATCCCGGTCTCGATGGCCACCTCGATTTTTATCTTCGGCAAGAAGTTCACGACATACTCGGCACCGCGATAGAGCTCGGTATGTCCCTTCTGACGCCCGAAACCCTTGACCTCCGTAACGGTTAGTCCCTGGACCCCCAGTTCCGACAGCGCCTCGCGGACGTCGTCGAGCTTGAACGGTTTGATAATGGCGACGACAAGTTTCATCGAGTGAGACCTCTTCTCGGGTCGCGACGTGCCCGGATGGCATGGGTCGACTCGCGGTACATGTCTTTCTGTGCCACCCCGAGGCGCGCCCTTTGAGGCGGCCGCGCGCTGCCTGGCCCCTTTGGGCCTGCGCGACTTTACTCTCCCCAAGATGGTGCATCAACTGCGCCAAAATGGGTACCGGTCCGCCACGACATGCCGGCGCCGCTGGACGCGAGCGGTTTGGGGCGCGCGTCTGGGGCGATGGGGCGCGGCCGTTGACAGGTAGTGGCCGCGGCGTGATGATGCCGAATTCGCGATCCATAGGAGCGTCCCGATGTCAATATCTCATAAGAAGAAACGGGCGGGCGCGGCGTGCGCGGCCCTGCTGATCCCGCTTTCTGCCGTCTGTGCCGACAAGGCCCCGGGACCGGTCGCGCTCTTCAAGGAGGTGCAGGCGCTCGAACACGGGGGCGCCCTGCTTCCGGGGAGCCACCTGTGGATGCATGGCGCACGCATGGCGGATTACTACACCATTGATCGTGCCAATGCGATTGCCGTGAAGGCGGCGGCCCATGGGGTCGCGAAGGTCACGCGCTTCCCCGCCGGGAGCCTCTACATCAAGGAAAATTTTGACATCCACAAGGTCATGAAGACGGTGACCGCAATGCTGAAGGTGCCGGGCTACGACGCGGCGGACCGCGATTGGGTGATGGCCGCCTACAAGCCGGATGGCCACCTCATCGCCTACGGCCGCGTGCAAAGCTGCATCTCCTGCCACGCACTGGCCGCCGCGACCGATTTCACCTTCGCGCCGGGGACGAGGGTACCAATCGCCACCGTGCGGCAGTTTTTTCCCGGCCAGCCGATCTCGCCCGCATATCGCGCGGCGCTCGCCAAGCGCGGCCCTTCCTAAGGCGGCGATGTAGGTCACGGTCGGCCGTCCGGGTCTGGAGCGGCCTAGGCAAGGCCTTGCCTCTGCTCTCGTTTTTCCGCAAGCGTTCCGGTATCCTGCCGACTTTTTGGAGGGCGGTCGTGGAAGATCAGGGCAGTATAGAGCAGACTCTACGCGAGCTTCGCGACCGGACGGCCACACTTCGGGGGTATCTTTGACATCGACGTCAAAGAGGAGCGACTAGTCGAGGTCGAGCGCGAGCTCCTCGATCAGCAGGTGTGGGCGGACAGGGCGCGTGCCCAGGAGCTGGGGCGGGAACGGGCGCGGCTAGCCGAGACGGTGGGCGCCATTCGGGTCATAGAGGCTGGACTGGCGGAGGCCGCGGAGCTCTTCGCCATGGCGCGTGCTGAGGCGGATCAGGCCCTGACCGAGTCGATCGCGCGCGATGTGGGCGGGCTCAAGAAGCGGCTGGAGGCCCTCGAATTCCAGCGGATGTTCCCAGGCGAGATGGACTCCGCCAACGCCTTCCTGGATATCCAATCGGGGTCGGGCGGAACCGAGGCCCAGGATTGGGCGGAGATGCTGTTGCGGATGTATCTGCGCTATGGCGAGCGCCGGGGGTTTGTTGCCGAGATCGTCGAGGTGTCGGCTGGGGAGGTGGCGGGCATTAAGAGCGCCACAGTCAAGTACTCGGGTCCCTACGCCTTCGGTCATCTTCGCACCGAGACTGGGGTCCACAGGCTTGTGCGGAAGTCGCCCTTCGATTCCGGCAATCGGCGGCATACCTCGTTTGCCTCGGTGTTCGTGTATCCCGAGATCGACGATAATATCGAGATTGACGTAAACCCGGCCGACCTCCGCGTGGACACCTATCGCGCAAGCGGCGCGGGTGGCCAGCACGTGAACCGGACAGATTCGGCGGTGCGCATCACCCACGTCCCGAGTGGCATCGTGGTGCAGTGCCAGACCGACCGTTCCCAGCACAAGAACCGGTCGCAGGCCATGAAGATGCTGAAGGCCAGGCTCTATGAGGCTGAGATGCAAAAGAAGCGCGAGGCGCAGGAGCGGCTCGAGGAGAGCAAGTCGGACATTGGTTGGGGGAGCCAGATCCGCTCCTATGTCCTGGATCAGTCGCGTATCAAGGATTTGCGCACCGGGATCGAAATCGCCAACACGCAGGCGGTGTTGGACGGTGATCTGGATCGATTTATCGAAGCGAGCTTGAAGAGTGGTTTGTGAGGGGGCTTAGGTGGAAGAAGGGCAGGGCGGCATAGAGGCCACGGGGGACGAGGATCGCCACATCGCGCAGCGTCGTGAGAAGCTCGACGCGTGGCGCGCCGAGGGCCAGGCCTATCCGAATGACTTTCGCCCCGATCAACAGGCCGCACCGCTACTCGCGCGTTACCGGGAGGCGCCGGATGGGGAGCTGGACTCGGCCGGCGTGGTGCGGCTGGGCGGGCGGGTGATGGCCAAGCGGGTGATGGGGCGCGTAAGTTTTTGCCACATCCAGGATGGGACGGGACGTATGCAGGTATTCGTGGAGCGCGACGCCATGGGTCCTGCCTACGAGGCCTTTAAGCGCTGGGATTTGGGTGACATCGTCGGCGTCGCCGGGCGGCTGTTTCGCACGAAGACCGGGGAACTGAGTGTGCGCGCCTCCGAGCTTCGGCTGCTCGCGAAGAATCTGCGACCCTTGCCCGAGAAGTTCCACGGGCTTACTGATCAGGAGACCCGCTACCGTAAGCGTTATCTCGATCTCATCGTGAACCCCGAGACCCGCGCGGTCTTCGAGCGGCGCGAGCGCATCGTGGCCTATCTGCGGACGTTCCTGAAGGACCGCGGGTTCAGTGAGGTCGAGACGCCGATGATGCAGCCGCTCGCAGGTGGCGCGACGGCTCGGCCATTCGTGACCCATCATAACGCGCTCGACATCCCACTCTATTTGCGCATCGCCCCCGAGCTCTATCTGAAGCGGCTCGTCGTAGGCGGTTTCGATCGCGTCTTCGAGATCAACCGGAATTTCCGCAATGAAGGCCTGAGCACGCGACACAACCCGGAATTCACGATGGTGGAGTTCTATCAGGCCTACGCCGACTATCGTGATCTTATGGACTTGACAGAGACCTTGTTGCGCGGGCTGTGCGCCGATGTGCTTGGGACCACCACGCTTTCCTATCAGGGCGAGCACTATGACTTCGGCGTCCCCTTCGCGCGGCTTTCGATCGAGGAGGCCATCCGCCGCTATCATCCGGACGCGCCCTCCAACTTGCGCGACATTCCGGCGCTGAAGGGCTTTCTGGTGGCCAAGGGGCTGCCAGTGGAACCCGGTCTCGAGGCCGGAGGGCTTCAGATGACGATCTTCGAAAAGACCATCGAGGGGCGCCTGTCGCAACCGACCTTCGTCACAGCCTATCCCGCGGAAGTTTCGCCTCTCGCCCGGCGTAACGATGCCGACCCCTTCGTGACTGATCGCTTCGAGTTTTTCGTGGGCGGCCGCGAGATCGCGAATGGCTTCTCGGAACTGAATGACCCCGAGGACCAGGCGCGGCGCTTTAAGCGTCAGGTCGAACGGCGCGGAGATGGGGATGAGGAGGCCATGCATTATGACGCGGACTACGTCGAGGCCCTTGAATACGGGATGCCGCCCACCGCCGGTGAGGGGATAGGCATCGACCGCCTGGTCATGCTTTTCACGGACGCACCGAGCATACGCGACGTGATACTGTTTCCGCACATGCGGCCTCAGGGTTCATGACGGGGACCCCTGTCGTGTTCCTTATGGGGCCGACAGGGGCGGGGAAGACGGCCACCGTATTCGCGTTGAGCCGTCTCCTTGCGATCGATGTCGTGAGTGTGGATGCCGCCCAGATCTATCGGGGTCTCGATATAGGCACCGCTAAACCCTCGCTTGCCGAACTTCGCGCCGTGCCGCACCATCTGGTCGATATCCGCTCCGTGGCCCAGAGCTATTCGGCGGCGGCCTTTTGCGATGACGCCCGCCGATTAATACACGCCGCTTGGCGATGCGGCCGCGTGCCGGTCTTGGTCGGAGGCAGCAGTTTCTACTTTCGCGCCCTGGAGCATGGGCTTCCCGACATGCCGGGCGCCGATGAAGTCCTGCGGGCATCGCTTTCGGCCGAGCTTGCCGACAAGGGTTTGGCGGTCCTTTACGCCGAGCTTGTGTCGCGCGATCCGCGCCGGGCCTCGGCCATCGCGCCGACCGATCCCCAGCGTATCGTGCGGGCTCTGGAGGTCGTGCGCACGGTTGGGCGGGTGCCAGAGAGGGCGGCCCCCACCCCGTGGCCTTATCCCATCCTCAAGTTCGCAATCAATCCACCGGACCGCACGGAGTTGCATAAGCGGATAGGGGCACGGTTTCGTCGCATGCTCGTGCGCGGCTTGATAGAGGAGGCAGCCTGGCTATTCGGGCAAGGCCTACCCGCTGGGGCCCCCACGTTGCGTCTCGTGGGTTATCGCCAGGTCGGAGAATACCTGAGAGATAAAATCCCGTATAATGATTTAGTCGAGCAGGGAAGTGCCGCCACGCGACAGCTAGCCAAGCGTCAGCTGACATGGTTGCGAGCGGATGCGGCAGTGCAGTGGCTGGACGGAGGCGGGCCCCGGGGGTCGGAGATCTGCGCGACGGCGATCCGGGATGCGGTGGACAAGATGCGCGGCGGCCCCTTGGGGGGCTGACCAATGCCCCAGTAACGGTACTACAGAAGAACAGGAGAACTGTCATGAGTCAGCATAGAGGGCAGGCTTTACAAGACCCTTATTTGAATGTTCTACGGAAGGAGCATGTGCCCGTTTCGATATTTTTGGTGAACGGTATCAAGCTGCAGGGGCAAATCGAATCTTTCGATCAGTTCGTGGTGTTATTGAAGAACACCGTGAGCCAGATGATTTACAAGCATGCAATCTCCACCGTGGTGCCTAGCCGGCCGGTCAAGTTCAGTTTTGACATGGATGAGGCGGTGGCGGACAAGGGGGCAGGCAACGAGTAATTTCGACAGCCGAGGCGAGGCCAGAAGCCGCGAGCGCGCCGTTTTGGTGCATTTGCGGCTTGCGGACGCCGAGGAGCAGGAGGATCTCGAGGAGCTGAGGCTGCTCGCGGTCTCGGCGGGCGCGGAGATCGTAGGGATCGCGGAAGGTGCGCGCCAACAGCCGGACAGCGCGACCTATGTGGGCTCGGGCAAGGCCGAGGAGGTGCGTGTGCTGGTGGCCGCCACGGGGGCCGATTTGGTCTTGGTGAATGCGGCGCTCTCGCCGGGCCAGGAACGCAATCTGGAGAAGGTGGTGGGCGTGCGCGTGCTCGACCGCACAGGGCTCATACTCGACATCTTCGCGCAGCGTGCCCATTCCCACGAGGGTAAGCTGCAGGTGCAGCTCGCTCAGCTTGAGCACCTTGCGACTCGGCTTGTGCGCGGCTGGACCCATCTCGAGCGCCAAAAGGGCGGTATTGGGCTGCGCGGCCCTGGCGAGACCCAGCTCGAAAGTGACCGGCGCATGATCGGTGAGCGCATCCGCGTGCTCCATAAGCGGCTCGAGAAGGTGCGTAAGCAGCGCCTCATGCGTCGTCGGGCCCGTCAGCGGTCGGTGGTCCCCACGGTCTCGTTTGTGGGCTACACCAACGCCGGAAAGTCATCCCTTTTTAATGTCTTGACGGGCGCCGACGTCTACGCGGCCGATCGTCTTTTCGCGACGCTGGATCCTACCATGCGGCGTGTGGAACTCCCGGCGGCGGGTGCCATGATCCTGGCCGATACCGTGGGCTTCATTCGTCACCTCCCCCATGGTCTGGTCGCGGCCTTTCGCTCGACCCTGGAAGAGGTGCAGTTCGCCGATTTGTTACTGCACGTGGTCGACGCGAGCCACCCCGAACATCGCGCCTACGTGGAGCAGGTCGATAGGGTGCTGGCCGAGATCGGCGCGGAGGATGTGCCGAGACTTATCGTCATGAACAAGATCGATGCGCTGGGGGATGTGGCCCGCATCGAACGCGATGGATTTGGGCAGGCTGCGCGCGTGTTTGTCTCGGCGCGCACCGGGGCGGGGCTCGATGGGCTCCTGGAGGCGATACGCGAACGCCTGGGCCCGCGGCGCGTGCGCGCTCGGGTCCGTATTCCGCTTTCGGAGGGCCGTTTACGGTCGCGACTGTATGGCGCCGGGACTGTGTTGAGCGAGGTGGTCGAGGGCGACGCCCTGCTGATGACGCTCGAGATGTCGCGCGAAGCGGGACGCTGGATCGCAGCTGAGCAAGGCGCTGAAGTGACGTTCGTGCCTTCGGTCGAGGAGGAGGGAGAGCCCGCGCGCGCCGGACACGCGTGAGGTCGTAGGCCGCAACGCCACATCCGATGGTAAATCGGAAAAACCCCGCGGGATTGGCGAGCCCGCGGCGCGGGCCTTGGGTGGCTGACTCCGCCGCTCCTATGGGTCGGCGCGCAGGTGGATGCCTGTCAGTCGCCGTGGCGGCCGTGTTTATTGACCGCCTGCGGGTGGCCCCATTCGCTGATCGATGGGACGCGCACCCCGACCCACCAGTAGTCTCCGATGCTGTCTTGGCTATGCCCGCCGATCAACTCGTGATCAGCATCGAGGCGGACACGCGCGAGATAATCCTCGGCGTCCTGACGCCTACGAAAGAGCGACCAGTTCACGGCGTTTTCGAACGGGCTTCGGCTCGGTACCTCGTGGTCGTTCTCTAAAATTTCATTCGTCATCAGCAGTCCTCTCTATGCGTTAGTCGCAAGCCATGGAATGCTAGCCATTTGGTGGCGTTTGCGCGTCGCACCAAGGTTAGGGCGACACCTGCCGATGCGCTGGCTTATGGCCGACCACAGCCGCTACCGGGAGCGCCATGACCCAGTCCCAGGAGTTATCCAGGTAGATGGTGCCGCCGACGATGACGGGGTTTACGATACCGAAGCGGCCACCGAGATATTTCTGGCCGATCACGCGGCCGGTGCGCGCGTTCAGGACGAATAGGCGCGGGCCTGTGCTGATGAAGAGCTTGTGGTCATAGTAGGTCGCGGGCGCGCGACCGGCTCCGGCAGCGCCGGCCTTTGGGATGTGCCACGTCCAAAGGAGTCGGCCCGTATGCAGATTGTAGGCCTCGTAGATGTTGTTGACCGGCGTGCCGATGTAGACGGTATTTTTGTGAATCATTGGTACGCCGCCCTTGAAGGCCGGGGGCTTGGGCCCCGGGCCCATGGTATGGCTCCATAACACGCGCCCATCCTCGGCGTTGTAGGCGCGTACGATGGTCGTAAGCGTAGTGCGGCCGCCATGCGACGGGACGACCCCCACGGCATCCATGACCACCACGCCGTGTGCGACCGCCGGCGACACGTCGCCAAGGCCGGGTTTGGTTGCGTGGCGGATCGTGGCCTTCCAGACGATATGCCCGTTCTGGGCAGACAGACAATACAGGTAAGGTATGACCGACAAGGCGACGTAGACATGGCCGTGATAGACGGCCGGATCGGACATGTTGGCAATACCCCCAGCGCGCCTGATCCATATCTGGCGCCCGGTTTTCGCGTTGATGGCATAGATGTCGCCAGAACCCGTCTCGATGAAGAGCCTGTTTGCGGCGATGGCGGGGGTAGGCATTGTCGCGCCCATGGTTCCAAAATGCCAAAGCAGCTTCCCGGTCGTTTTGTCGAGGGCGTAGACGCCGTTATAGCTCACCCCCGCGCCGCGCGCCGCAGTCTTCTGGGAGTAACGTTGCACGTTCGAGAAATTGAAACCGACGTTGCCGACGGTCAGGTATACGATATGGCCGGATACCAGCGGATTTCCCATGAAGGTGTTACCGACCGGACTTGTGCGCCATATCAACCGACCGGTGCGGGCGTTCAGCGCGTAGGCGAACTGGTCGTCGCTTTCGGCATAGATGATGCCGTCGACTGCCGAAACGCCGAGAGCGTTCCCGTAGAACTGCGTCATGGTGGCCAGGGCGAGCCGCTCGCCGTAAACCTTCGCGCCGTACGGTTCGTGTCGGGACAACGGCCAGGCTCGGGCTTCCGGGTAGCGCCAGGTGACACCGTTTTTGAGCCAAGCGGGCGCGGCGGCGGGGACGGGGTAGGCAGAATCGTGGCGGGGGTTGCCGTAGGCGTGGGTCCAGGTTTGAGGGAAGCCAACCCGGTCAGGCGGGGGAGGCAGGTTATTGGGGTAAAAGACGCGGGCATAAGGGCCGTGCCCGGAGGAGCCTGGGACGAGCGCGCCAGTTACGCTCGCCGGGCCCAGGAGTAGCGCAAGGGCGGCAAGGCCCACCATGAATCGAGTCGAATCTGGCATAGTTGTCCTCCATGACTTGTCATACGGTAGCGCATGGCAGTCGATTGTGGGCGAGACAAAAGCCGGGGCGGCAGGGGCTGGATCGCAACTGTGTCACGGGGTGCCGCATGTGCCGGCCTCCAGCCAGAGGTCTTGTCGGGTGATCTCAAAGGGGTCTCGGTCTGCGCTTCGAAGGACGCCTGTTTGGAGCGGATGGGCGCTGATGCTCGAGAGGTGGACGTCTCCGCACGTATTCCTCGAGCCCCGGGTCCGGGCGGGCGCTATGGCTTTCTTTCTCTGCGGGGTCTGTTGGGTTCTTCGGGCGGCCTCGTCGAGATCCGACTCAATCCGTCGCGCCCCGCGATCGCACTCGGGGCCACCGCAACGTTTCACGTTCCACCCAAAAAAGGCTCCGCCGCTCAGTCACCGGTCCCTGGACTGCGCGAGGCCCCTTCCTTGGTGATGTAGTCCAGAAAGGCGCTCGCGACGGGTGAGATCTGTTTGGCGGCCGGATAGATGACATACCATTGACGTCGCAGGGGAAAGCCGCGCACATCGAGAACCGCAAAGGCGCCGGAGGCGGCATCAAGGGTCAGCGTATGTCCGGACAAGACCGACAGCCCGAGTCCTCCGGCCACCGCCTGTTTGACTGCCTCGTTGCTGCCGAGCGTCATGCGGATCTTGAGGCGCATGTTGTGCTTATCGAAAAATCGCTCGGCCGCGAGCCGCGTGCCCGACCCCGGCTCACGCATGATAAAGGGCTCCTTGGCCAGCTGCTCGGGCTCTATGTCCCGCTGTGAGGCGAGCGGATGATCGGCCGGCGCAAGGAGTACGAGCGGGTTTTCCATGAAGGGGCGCGCGACGACGCTCAAATGTTCGGGGGCTTGGCCCATGATGTAGAGGTCGTCCAGGTTTTGTTTCAGGCGTTCTATCAACTGGTCGCGGTTTGCCACCTCCAGGGTGGCCTCGATCCCTGAATGCATCTTGCAGAATGCGCCGAGGAAGTGCGGGGCGAAGTACTGTGCGGTGGTGATGATGGATAGTCTCAGGCTGCCACGTTCAAGGGCGCGATCGGCGGCGACTTCGGTCGCCAGACGCTCCAGGCGGTCGTAGACGTCGAGCGCCGCCGCGTAGACGAGTCGTCCCGTCTCGGTCAGAAAGAGCCGCTTGCCGATCTGTTCGTGCAGCGGTGCCCCGACGCTGCCCGAGAGTTGTTTGATCTGGATGGACAGGGCGGCAGGTGTCATATGCAGTTCTTCCGCGGCCCGCGTCATGTTCAAATGGCGTGCGAGCGACAGGAAAATCTTCAACTGGTGTAGTGTGACCCGGCGTAGCAGCATGCCTTTATAAAGTTTTAACGTAGCTGGGCGAGCATTTAATATAACTAAATGTAGCCGGTGCTGTAAAGATGGTCTTGGGAGCGGCTCGCGGTTGCGCAGGGCTATCCGAGGCTGGGCTTGCGCGCCGTGGCGATGCTGGGTCGTCGCTTGTGGCCGATAGACTTCCCTGGAGCAGTCCCGCGCGCACTCGCGTGAGACATGTTGCGTCCCCAGTGATGAGCCGGCTGCCTCTTCTTCTGGGGGTGCCCGATGACCATCGAGGGGCTGGGCGACCGGGGTTCGCGTATCAGACCCATACCTGTAGAGCTCGTAACCGCGCACGGCGGGGGAAATCGAGACTCTCGCCACCATGCCTATGGTGTAATAAAAGGTAACATTAAGTTTTTTTTACTTGGCCTTATGGCTCGACCTTTGTACATTGGGCGCCCAATACCGCTTTGCAGGTCGGGTTGATCGTTACTTGAGGAGGGATTATGGCTGGAAAGTATGAAGCCGGCGTCAAGGAGTACCGCCAGACGTACTGGGCTCCGGACTACGTGCCGTTGGACTCGGATATTTTAGCGTGTTTCAAGATCGTGCCGCAGCCCGGTGTTGACCGGGAAGAGGCGGCGGCGGCGGTGGCGGCTGAGTCTTCCACGGGGACGTGGACGACGGTATGGACGGACCTGCTGACCGATCTCGATTACTACAAGGGTCGCGCGTACCGGATCGAAGACGTTCCGGGCGACGATACCGCCTTCTACGCCTTCATCGCCTACCCGATCGATTTGTTCGAAGAAGGTTCGGTGGTGAACGTCTTCACCTCCCTCGTCGGTAACGTGTTCGGTTTCAAGGCGGTGCGTTCGCTCCGTCTGGAAGATGTGCGTTTCCCTCTCCACTATGTCATGACCTGCAACGGTCCGCCGCACGGTATCCAGGTCGAACGTGACAAGATGGACAAGTACGGGCGCCCGATGCTCGGCTGCACGATCAAACCCAAGCTTGGCCTGTCGGCAAAGAACTACGGGCGCGCGGTCTATGAGGCCTTGCGCGGCGGTCTTGATTTCACCAAGGATGACGAGAACGTCAATTCGCAGCCGTTCATGCGCTGGCGCGATCGTTTCCTGTTCGTCGCTGACGCCATCCATAACGCCGAGGCCCAATCGGGCGAACGTAAGGGGCATTACCTGAACGTTACCGCCCCCTCGCCGGAGGAGATGTACGAGCGTGCCGAGTTCGCGAAGGAACTGAACATGCCGATTATCATGCATGACTTCCTTACGGGCGGCTTCTGCGCGAACACCGGGCTCGCGCGCTGGTGCCGCAAGAACGGCGTGCTTCTGCACATCCACCGCGCCATGCATGCGGTGATCGATCGTAACCCGCACCACGGTATCCATTTCCGCGTGCTCACCAAGGCGCTGCGGCTGTCGGGGGGCGATCACCTCCATACCGGCACCGTGGTCGGCAAGCTCGAAGGCGACCGCGCCTCGACCCTCGGATGGATCGACCTTCTGCGTGAATCCTATGTTCCGGAAGATCGTAGCCGCGGCATTTTCTTTGATCAGGATTGGGGCTCCATGCCGGGCGCCTTCGCGGTTGCTTCGGGTGGTATCCACGTCTGGCACATGCCGGCGCTGGTCAAGATCTTCGGCGATGACTCGGTTCTGCAGTTCGGTGGCGGCACCCTGGGGCACCCGTGGGGCAATGCGGCGGGCGCGGCGGCCAATCGCGTGGCTCTCGAGGCCTGCGTCGAGGCCCGTAACCGCGGCGTGGATATCGAGAAAGAAGGGAAGACCATATTGACGAACGCGGCGCGCCATTCGCCCGAGCTCAAGATCGCCTTGGAAACCTGGAAGGAGATCAAGTTCGAGTTCGACACGGTCGACAAGCTCGACGTCCAGAACCGCTAATTTTCGGGATCAGACACGTCATTCAGTAAGGAGGTCGCCATGGCCGATGTGCAAGATTATAAGCAGGCTCGCCGATACGAAACGTTCTCGTATCTTCCCCCGTTCTCTGCGGAGCAGACCCGTGCGCAGATTCAGTACATGATCGCGCAGGGCTGGAACCCGGCGGTTGAGCATATAGAGCCCAACCGTCCTTTCACGTACTACTGGTACATGTGGAAGCTGCCGATGTTCGGTGAACGCAATGCGGACGCGGTGCTCGCGGAGGTAGAGGCCTGTCGCCGGGAGTATCCGAATCATTCGATCCGTCTGATCGGGTACGACAACTACACCCAGAGCCAAGGGTTGTCGTTTGTGGTGCACAGGGGTTCCTGAGACGCGATGAGATCAAAGGGCCGGGTCCGCGTATTGGGCGGACCCTGGACCGCATAGGGGGACACTATGTCTGATTTATCCTCATCCGGGCAACTGCATGGCCGGGCGTTGGCGCAGGAGATGCGGCGGCGTCAGGCCCAGCAGAAGGCGCGCGGACCGGGAAAGGCGGCTGTCCGGACGCAGCAGGCGAAGCCGGACGCGACCCGGAGGGCCGCATCCGCGCCCGTCGGGCAACAGGTTTTGCCCGAGGCCCAGGCGGCACAGCCCCGTGGGCGCGAGGCGGCGCGGGCGCGCCGCGCAGCACGTTGTGCTGGGGCCCAGTGCTGGTCGGATCCCAAGGAGCGGGGTGTGAGCACGGTTCCGGATGCGGCGCCTGCGGCCAAGGATACGGCGTCCGAGAGGCCAATGGAGACCGAAGTCGCGGTTCCGGATCAGGAAGAGGCACTCATGGATTCGGTCTGCGAGGTCGCAGAGGCCAGCCCCGGAACCTTAGGGTGGCGCGAGACGAGCGTGCGCGCGTTGTGCAAGGCGCGGCGGCGGTCGGTCGCGCAGCGTGGCAAAGTGGCGATCCCGGTGCGGAACGGCCTTATCTCAGCGGCGGCGCGGCAGCACTATCTCGAGACGGGGAACGCGCGTGAGTTTGCGCGGGCGCACCGTCGCGAACTTGCTGTACACGGTCGTGGGTCGGCGCAGCCCGCGCGGCCGAGCGGTAAGCGGCGCAAGCACGAAGCACCGCCCAAGGTTGAGCTTGGAACCACCTTGTCTGGGAGCCCGGTGACGGGGACCCAGGTGGATCGCACGCGTGCGATTACAGGCATCGAGCCGGGGTCCTGTCGGACGATCACGGGCACCGAGTATCTGGGGTCGGAGCACTACGCAGGGTTCTGTGAGACGCGGCCCGCGCCGCGGCCCGCTAAGGTGCGGGTCGGACGTACAGGGCGTGACCTGGATGTGACCGGGACGCATATGGGACGCGTGGGTTCGGTCACGGGCGACGAGGCCGGCGCCTGTCGCCCCGTGACTGGGACTGAGTACGTTGGGAGCGATGACTTTCAGGCGACGTGCCAGACGGAAGGGCCGGTGCGGGCGCCCAAGGTTGCAGTCGGGCGCACCACGCGTCGCGAGCTTCCGGTGAGTGGGAGCGACGAGGCGCGGGCAAATCGGGTGACGGGGTCGGAACCCGGTGCTACCGCAAAAGTCACGGGGTCGCAGTACGCGGACGGCGGGGCGGGTCGCATGACGATCAACGGCGCCCCGAAGAAGGTGGCCTTGACGCATACGATCGGCGGGCGGCCTGTTTCGGGGACTGCGGTGGATCAAACCACCAAGATCACAGGGCTCGATGCAGGCACGTGTCGCACGCTTACGGGCACCGAGTATCTGAGCCACGAGAGCTTCACGTCGGTCTGCGGGACTCGGCCGCAGCCGACCGAACCGCCGAAGGTCGAGGAAAGTTACACGGAGAAGCGGCAACGCATCACGGGAAACCTCGTTGACCGATCGGAAAAGGTGACGGGGAACGAGCCGGGTTCGTGCCAGCGATTGACCGGTACCGGTTACAACGGTCCGCAACTCTGTGGTGGCGGTACCGAGAAGGTGCAGCGCATGACGGGCCTGGGCGGCACGGCGGTGACTGGCACGGGGATGGACCGACTCCCAAAAACGACAGGTGACGAGCACGGAGGGTGCTGGCCCGTCACCGGAACGGTATATCACGGGCGTGAGCACTACGCCCAATGCGCAAGCACCCCGCAGGCGGGAGCGCGTAAGGTCGGCCTGACGCGGACCGAAGGGGGCCACCTGGTAAGCGGCCCACTGTTGGGCGCCGATGAGGCTGTGACTGGCAACGAAGCGGGGGTGCATCTGTCCGTGACAGGCACGCCCTATGCTGGACGCGAGGAATCGGCAGCGAACGGATATGAGGCGGCCATGACAGGAAAAGCCGAAAACGGGACCCGGTCTGCCGGCTGTAGCGGGAGCTGCGGTTGCAAAGGGCGGTTCGAAGAGCTTGAGAAGCGCGTGCGCGAACTGCAGGCCGAGCTCGGGTCCACCGCGGGCGGCGCTGTGATGGCGAGCAGCCGGTTCGTGGCGGCGCCTATGCCCGAGGCGCAAGCCGCGCAGGATGCACCGGCGGCCGGTGGTTTTAGCGTGGCGGCCCCGGCGCAAGAAGGTCGTTCGAGGATCACGGGTAACGCAGCAGAACAGAGCGCACGCATCACGGGACCCATCAACTTGGCGCGCGGCCTTGTCACTGGGACCCCGGAGTTCCGGGCCCGTGATGGGATTACGCCGAGCGTGCAGGCGATGCCAAAAGTCGCGGCAAGCGAAGCGGGTGGCGAAGCGGCGGCACCGACCCCTGGGGCTTGGCGGATCACGGGTGACGATTGGAGTCGCGGCGGTCGCGTGACGGGTACCGAGGGTCATTGGGCGCAAGGACGCAACCCAACGCAGCGGGGTGTGGCGCGCACCTGCGTCATGTCGGCGGCGGGAAACCGTGAGCGGCCCCTGGCTGTGCCGGTGCCGGAAGGAAGAGTGACAGGTAGCAGTGGCAATACGGGTAAGGGTTCCGTCGTGACCTACTCGGGCGGAGCGCGGGGATGATCTCGCGGGATCCGGCAGCGGTGGTCGCGCGTCGCGGCCACGGGGGCTAGACCTATGGATACGCGCAAATCAGCGACACTGCGCCGCGCGCGGCATGGCGGGGACGGCGCGGGGGCGCCCATGGGAAGTATGGCGCGGGCCCGGTCACGGATGGCGTGGCCCCGCTCGGGCGCGATGCGCGCGGAAGCCTTAGGGTTGGCGCATCCGGCGTGCGACACCTTGCCGGACCGGTCGTGTCGACATGCGCTTGTGGATCGGACGGAGAACGCCCGGCTGTTCGAATGCGAGCAGGAAACCAAGGCGCGGTTCGATGGAATCGTACCGACGCTCCAGGAGATCGCGGCCCTTGGGCGAGGGAGGGATTTCACGGAGCGCGCGCAGGCGACGGCCCGCGAGCGCCTCGGGTTCGAGTTGCCGATGTCAGTGCTGGATCGGGCTTGGGTGCGCGGTGCCGACATGGGCGCCTTATATGCGCACGGGGTGTTCCAGGCACTGTCTTTGGCGGTGGCGCGGTTTTCGGGTCGGGTTCGCGAGGAACTCGCAGCCGGTCAGAGCTGGGATGGTTTGTTGGTGGATTGCGGATTTCACGCCATGAACGTCTCAGCCTGCGCGGACGGGCGCTTAAAGGGCCTTTTCCCGTACATTTTGCGCATGCCGGCATCGGCCCTGGTGCGTCGCAGCGCCTTTGCTGGCACGTTGTTTGATGTGGAAGAGGATGTGCGGCATTGGGAGCATAGCGAGCTTCGGCGGTTCCGGGAGGGTTTCCCGACCACGGCCGGCGCGCAGACCCGCTATCTTAAGGTGGCCGTGTATCACGGCAGTTCGGTCGATCCGACGCATCAAGGCTGCGCGGCCCATGGGAGCAACGAGCGGGCGGCGACCGAGGCGGCCTTGGAGCGCCTGAATGAGTTCCGCGGTGCCATAGAGAATGAATTTTGTTGCGGGGCCGGGACCGACATACTGCTCATCGGGGTCGACACGGACACGGACGCGATCCGTATCCATGTCCCTGACGCGAATGGGGATGTGAGCGCATATCGCTATATCGATAACGCGGACTTGTACCGTCGCACGCTTGGCTTGGAGGCGGATCGGGCACGGCTTGCGGTGTATGAGGCGATCCAGGGCGCGAGCACCACGGATGGCTGGGGTAAGGGTGAGGGCATGCCGCATGATGGCATGCGCAGGCTTATCGCGACCTTGCTCATAAACAACATGAGCCAGATCGAGTATGTGGCCGAGTATCACGGCGGTTGGTATGGAGACAACGGTCACGGTGAACGTTTTGTGAGCGTGGGAGACGGGTTCCCGGAAGTGCAGGTCCGAAATATCGCTTACTACGCGCGCCTCGATACAGTCGAGGAGGGAGCGGCGGATCTCGATGTTGGGGTGAAGATATTCCGGCACCTGAATGTAGAGCGTGGTTTGCCGATCCCGGTGGCGCTGCACTACCATTTCGACGCGAGGGTGCCTGGGAGCCGCGGGCGCGTGGAAGGAAAAATTCGGCGCGTGGCCGAGGCGATACGCGCGCGTTATGCGCGCTTGGCGGAGGATGGGCTTTTGTATCTGCACGGAAGCATTCAGGATCTGCCGCCGGGAAGTGCTTTGGAGGAGGTTTTGCTCAAATGAAGATCATGCGGGTGGAGAAGACGCTGGTGTCCACCAACCGCATCGGGGAGATGGGACATAGGCCATTGCTGGTCGTGCAGGAAAAGGAGGGCGGTCCGCGGTCGGTGGCGGTGGACGCGGTGGGGTGCATCCCAGGGGATTGGGTGATATGCGTGGGGTCGTCGGCGGCGCGCGAGGCGGCTGGCAGCAAGGAGTACCCCTCCGATCTCACCATCGTCGGGATCATCGACAACTGGAGCCCCGAGTGAGATGGAGATTATGCGCGTGGTCTCGGATTTGGTGGTGACCCGGCGCGGGCCCGGCCTGAAGCAGAGTTCTTTGCGGGTGCTCGAGGACAGCTTGGGGAAGTTGAACGTGGCCACCGATCCCGTGGGGGCGCCCCCGGGTAAATGGGTCTTTACGGTATCGGGGTCGGCGGCGCGGTACGCGCAAGGGGATTTCGAGGTCCATACCGACCTCACTATCGGGGGGATCATCGATTTTTGGGAGCCGTAAGGCGGGTGTTTGGCTAGGGTTTGTATGGAGGGATGGAAATGGCAGATGTGACGGGTATTGCATTGGGCATGATCGAGACGCGCGGCTTGGTGCCGGCCATCGAGGCGGCGGACGCCATGAGCAAGGCGGCGGAAGTGCGTCTCATCGGCCGCCAGTTCGTGGGCGGCGGCTACGTGACGGTGTTGGTGCGGGGCGAGACAGGTGCCGTGAACGCCGCGGTGCGTGCCGGCGCTGACGCCTGCGAGCGGGTGGGAGATGGCCTCGTGGCGGCCCACATCATCGCGCGCGTCCACTCCGAGGTGGAGCATATCCTGCCCAAGGCCCCGAGCGCCTAAGGGCGTCGCGGTCCGGGCTTTTAATGGCGTTTAGTTGAAGGAGATTCGGAAAATGGCAGATGTATCGGGTATAGCATTGGGCATGATCGAGACGCGCGGCCTAGTGCCGGCGATCGAGGCGGCGGACGCCATGACCAAGGCGGCGGAAGTGCGTCTCATCGGCCGCCAGTTCGTGGGCGGCGGCTACGTGACGGTGTTGGTGCGGGGCGAGACAGGTGCCGTGAACGCCGCGGTGCGTGCCGGCGCTGACGCCTGCGAGCGGGTGGGAGATGGCCTCGTGGCGGCCCACATCATCGCGCGCGTCCACTCCGAGGTGGAGCATATCCTGCCGAAGGCCCCGAGCGCCTAAAGGGGCTCGAGGTGGCTTGGCAGGTGGCGTCGCGCACCTCCAGGCCGCGGTGACGGGATATCGAGACAGTTAATGCGGATGGTTCGAGACCTTCGAGGAGAAAAGGAATGGCGCTGACGGGTATAGCATTGGGCATGATCGAGACGCGCGGCCTAGTGCCGGCGATCGAGGCGGCGGACGCCATGACCAAGGCGGCGGAAGTGCGTCTCATCGGCCGCCAGTTCGTGGGCGGCGGCTACGTGACGGTGTTGGTGCGGGGCGAGACAGGTGCCGTGAACGCCGCGGTGCGTGCCGGCGCTGACGCCTGCGAGCGGGTGGGAGATGGCCTCGTGGCGGCCCACATCATCGCGCGCGTCCACTCCGAGGTGGAAAACATCCTGCCAAAGCGCCCCGACGGCAACGGTGGCGGACGTGACGGCGACGTTACCGGGAACTTGAGCTGAGCGCGGAGGCGCCATGCGAACCCATCCGCGCGTCATAGGGTTTCTGAATCAGGCGCTGAACCACGAGTATGGCGCGGTCCAGCAATACCTGACGCAGGCGAGCCTCTGCACCTTGTGGGGCTTAGGCGACTGGGCGGAGAGTTTCCGGCACGAGGCGCGCGAAGAACTCGGGCATGCGGATCTTCTCAATCAGCGCCTGTTGCTTTCCGGGATTGCCCCCGGCGCGGGGCAACTGCGGCCGCCGCGGCCGGGGCGCGATTTGGCCGAGATGCTGAGCCAGGACGCCTATATCGAGGAGGCCGCGGTAGATCTGTACGCGGAGGCGGCGGCGTTCGCAGCGCGTCTGCGCGATCATGAGGCGGCTGCACTCTTTGAGCGCCTCCGTGCCGACGAAGAAGGACATTTGCGCCACCTGCAGCAGCTTTACGCGTCGCTGCCGGCGCGCCGGTGAGGAGGGGGACGCATGGACGTGGCTGACGGTTCGGTGCCAGAGGGTTGGACGGAGCAAAAGCGGCCGTTGGCATGGAATAAGCGCTTTGATTTCGCCGATTACGCGCAAACGAGGGTCTTTCTCGATTGTCTGGCGACCGTGTCCGAGGGCCGTGGCTACTATCCGAACCTCAATTTTGCCCGCACACACGTGGTCGTGACCATCCAGTTTGAAGGCGAAGAAGGGGACGTCCGCTTGCGGGACTTTGCACGCGATGCCGACCTTTGCGCTCAAAGGCTGCGTAACTGAGTCCCGTCATGACGCCGCTGCGGATCGCTTTTTATAATGGCAAGGGCGGTTGCGGCAAGACGACGCTTGCATGGAACGTGGCCATGGGGCTCGCGCGACGCGAACCCACCTTGCTCGTCGATGCGGATCCTCAGGGCAGTCTCGGCGACTGGGCGAATTGGGCCGACAACGAGGGTCATTTCGCGATCGCATTTAATGACTGGGCGGCATTTCGCGCGGGGGTCCAGGGCGACCATCGCTATCGTGTCTATGATTGTCCGCCGCGGCTTGGGGAAGAAGAGATCGAGGCGATCCTGGGGCAGGCGGATGTGGTCTTGCTGCCGGTGTTGCCGTCTCCTCTAGATCTCTGGGCGAGTCGCCGTAGCGCGGAACTACTGCAAGAGTTGCGGGAGCGGCGCCCCGAATTACGGGCGTTTTTCGTACTGAACCAGGTAGAGGCGCACAGCGCCCTGTCGCGGGCTTCGCAGTCGGCTATCGCCGCTATGGGCCTGCCGGTGTTGGTGGTGCGGATCGCGCGGCGTGCGGTATACCGTAGCGCGGCGCTGGAAGGCTTGAGCGTCTACCACATGGGGAAGCGCGCGGCTGCGGCGATGGACGAGATCGAACGACTGATCGAGGAGATCCTGAAATGAGCAACTTGGAAGACAAGTTAAGCGCAAGTATCCAGACCCAGCGGCGGCGGCCAGGCACAGGCAAACCAGGTGAAGCGGATAAGGGGGACGCAAAGCCCGTCGCCCCGAGGCCTCAGGAGCCGGTCGGGGCCCAAGAGGGGGACTTGAACGAAGGCGGGGGTCGCAGCCCCAATCCACCGCGCATCTGGCCTGACTGAGCGGTAGGGCGCGCGGTCTGCGGATGGCGCAGCCAAGCGCCATGGAGGTTTGTCACCGAAGACACGGGATTCCAGAGCCATGGCTGTTCAGTTGGTAGACTACCCGGAGCTGCTAGAGGACCTCGGCGAACATGCGAAGGAGGTCTTGGAGGCGAATTGGCACGAGGCTGCGCGCGTCTTCACTTCGCGCGGTCTTGAGGCGTATCTCCAGGGGGCGAGTAGCCTGAAGGCCCTGGGCCGCGGGAGCGATCTCGTGGTGGCGTTTGTGGAATCCGCGCCGCAGGTAGCGCGCGAGATTGGCGAGCAGGCGGTTTTCGAGATGCTGTCGACCGCCATCCGCATGTACTCCAAGACAAGCGCCCAGGTCTTGTCACTGTTTTTCTCGAGCGCCCCCGTGGTCGCCCGCAGGCTCGGTGAGATCGAGCTTTTCCGCGGCTATCTGGTCCTCATCGATCAACTGCTCGCGCAGGCCCCGCAAGGGGTACGGCCCATGCTCGGCAAAATCGACGTCCTCCTTGAGCAAATGACGCTGGGCGGCCTGCGTCGCTGGGCGATGTGGGGTGTCTCGGCTTACCGGAACGATTTTGCGGCGCAGGTCGACTTTTTCGGGCTGGTGAGCGCGCAGGCGCAGGCTGTGATGCAAAAGGAACGGCGCGGGGTCTTGTTCATCGATATCCAGCGCCGGCTCGTGATGTATCTCCGCGCGTTATGGGGGCGGGATTTCTTCCTGAGACCCACGTCCGGCGACTTTGAGACCCGCGAAGGCTACAGGCCATATATCGAGGACTACTTCATTTATGTCCCTGATGCCTACGACGATTGGGAAAATGCTAGGGGCGAGCGGACTGCCGCGCTGGAGTTGTTCCGGGCGGCGGCAGCGCATGCGAGCGCGCACGTCGTGCTTTCGCGTTTCGATCCGCGCTTTGAGTTCGCGCCTGTGGCTCAGCGCCCATGGATCGGGGTTCTCGAAGATGCATGGGTCGAGCGCCGCGCCATCGCCGCATTCCCCGGACTTTATGCGCTGTGGCGGCAGCTTGCGACGGTGCCGGCTTCGGTCGATCAGATCGCGAAGCCCGAGCTTCCCGAGATTCTCGCCCGCGCGGCACGCGCTTTACTGGACGCTGATTATGAGGACCGGCATCCGCTGGTAGCGCGGGTGCGCGAGCTCTTTGCGCGCCTTCCGAAGGATGATGGCGACCGCTACACGCTCATCGGGGAGGCGGCGGTGGAGCTTGCCGCGCTCGCGGAAGCAGAGGGCCTGCGGTTCACGCAGGCTGCGGAGACGAGCTTGATTCCGTACCGCGACGATAACCGCTACCTCTGGACTCCACCGGCTTCCGCGACCCTTGGGGACCCTCTTGCGGGGAGTCAGCCGCAGGTGCGCAAATACGTTAGCATCATGGAGATGATCAACGCGGTCGATGTGGAAAACGCGGGTGATGACGCCCAGGAGGTCTGGGTGTTGTCGACCGAGTTCTACGACGACGATGGCACGACCCTGAATGAGCGCGAAGGAAAGACGCCGATCTCGCAGCCGATGACCTACTCGGAATGGGATTATCAGACGCAGCTCGAACGCCCCTTGTGGGTAACGCTTTATGAAAAGCGCCCGAAGATGGGTGACCCTGAGGTCGTGAACGGCTTCCTCGGGCAGCAAAAGCCGCTCGTACAGCGTTTGAAAAAACTAATCGAGGCAGTACAGCCTCAGGGCGTGGTCCGCGAGCGTAAGGTCGAGGATGGGGACGAGATCGACATCAATGCGGCGGTGCTTGCGCTCTCCGACATCCGCATGGGTCAACAGCCGGATCCGCGCATCGGCATCCGTACCCGGCTCCACATCCGTGACCTGTCGGTGATGCTGTTGATCGATCTGTCGGAATCCACGAACGACACATTGCGCTCGCGCGGGGAGGGCGATGTCACGGTCTTGCAGCTGGCACGCGAGGCGGCGGCCTTGCTAGCCCAGGCCTTGGAGCGCATCGGCGACCCGTTCATGCTCTGCGGCTTCGACTCGAATGGGCGCCATGACGTGGAATTCTATCGCTTCAAGGAGTTCGATGCCCCGTACGACGACAAGGTGAAGGGGCGCCTCGCCGGCATGACAGGGCAGCTCTCGACGCGCATGGGCGCGGCCCTGCGGCACGCGGGCACGCTCATGGACCGGCGCGCAAGTCAGAAGAAGCTCGTCATACTTCTGACCGACGGGGAGCCAGCTGACAACGATGTACGGGACCCGCAATATCTGCGCTTTGACACCAAGAAGGCAGTTGAGGAATTGGCACGCAAGGGCATTCGCACCTTCTGCTTATCCTTGGACCCTTATGCGGATGAATACGTTTCACGGATCTTTGGGCCACGCAATTACCTTGTTTTGGATCACGTGGACCGGCTGCCGGAGAAGCTCCCGCAGCTTTACATAGCCATGACGAAATAGGATTAGGGAAGGATATGATTGCCACAGGAATGCTTGCGGTTCTGGTGCCGGTCTTGCCGATGATGTCGGCGGCGGTGCTCTTGGCGTTCTTGCGTACGAGCCGGCGCCCCGCGGCGCGTTTGAGCGTGGGTGCGATGAGCGTCACCCTGACGCTCGCGCTTACGTTGCTTGCCCATCACATTCTGACAGGCGACGCCCCGGTGGTCGTTTCGGTGGGATCGGTTGGCAGTCTCTGGATCGATCCTTTGAGTCTGGTTCTCTGGACCTTCGTGTCGGGGATCAGCCTCATAGTGCATATCTATTCCGTGCGTTACATGATCGAAGAACCAGGGTACGCGCGTTTTTTCGCGCTGCTCGATCTCATGACTGCTGTGATCCTGGTCATGGTGTCGGCGGCTGATCTGCTCACTCTCCTCGTTGCGTGGTTTCTGGTCGGCGTCCTTTTGTATTTTCTTCTGGGTCATGACCATAGGCGACCGGCCGCGGGACGCTACGCGTTCTGGACCCAAATCACTTACCGCTTTGGCGACCTGCCGTTATGGTTCGCGGCCTTGATTCTCGTGCACGCCTACCATAGCGTCTCGCTGCCTGTGATCTTCTCACGCATCCAGTCTGCGCCCCATGTGCAGCTCTGGGGGGTGCCGGTACCGGAACTTGTGGGATTTCTGCTTGCGACGGCGGCCTTCGCGCGCTCGGCGCAATTTCCGCTCCATATCTGGCTTCCCTATACCATGGATGGGCCTACCCCGGTTTCGGCCTTGATGCATGCGGGTATCGTCAATGCGGGCGGCTTCCTCTTCAACCGCTTCGCGCCTCTATTTGAGCATGCGGCGTGGGCCCTCCATTGGGCATTCGGGATGGGTCTCGCGACCGCACTCATAGGGTCCGGCCTGATGCTCATGCAAAACGACATAAAGCGGTCCCTTGGCTATTCCACCATGGGCCAGATGGGATTTATGGTGATGGAGTGCGGGCTCGGGGCCTTTCCGCTAGCGGTGTTCCATCTGATAGCTCACGGCTTCTTCAAGGCGTCACTCTTTCTCGGGGCAGGCGACATCATAGGGGATGCCCGCGCGCACGACGGCGTCCCGCCCGATCCCATCTACACCTCGGTGGTCGAACGGCGCCCGGCGAAGCCATCGCGCCTCCCCTGGCTCGTGGCGGCAAGCCTGACCGTGCTCGTACCGGTCGTGGTCTTGAGTCTTTCGCACTTCTTCGTCGCTGAGCATTTCTTTTTCGAGCAAGGGGTCGTGGTGCTGCTGTTCTTCGGCTGGGTGACGGGCGCGCAAGCCCTTTTTGCGGCGCACAAGATGTCCCAGCAGGATCCTTGGCGGCTCATGATCGGCATCCTGGCCTCATTCGTTGTTATCGTGGTTGGCTACACGCTGATCAGTCACTATTTCGGCAAGCTTCTTTATCCCGATGAGCAGGTGACTCTGGCGCTCTACGGTGCGGCCAGTATTCATCAGGTGTCCTTCGATGCCCTCGTGCTCTTTTTGGCAGTGATTTTCGTGGGCGGCTGGGCCCTCACCTTTTTTGCTGACTCATTTGAATTGGGACGCAATATCGGCGGTCGCGGGCGGGGCGTCTATTTGGGAGTCTATGCCCTCTTGTCGCGCGAACTCTATGTGGCCGACATCTATGAACGGTTGAGCCAGATCGTCCTGCAGTGGTCTCGGCGACTGAACGTCTGGCTCAGGTGGTGCTGATATGGATATCGTGCTGACGCTTCTCGCCACCTTGCTTGTGCCGCTCTTCCCGGGGAGTTGGGCCTTCAACCGGCTCATTGCAAGCCTGCCTACGGGGCTTGCGCAGGGGCTCGCCGTTCTCGTCTTGCCGCAGTTGGGCCTTGAGGTCTTGCGTTTTGCGCCACCGGCCTCCCTGGAACCGGCCGGCTGGCGACCGTGGGGCATGGTGTGGGCTGCGGCCTCGGCGCTGCTCTACGCCGTGCGCGCCCTGAGCGCCCGCGACGTCGGCATCTGGTCGCGACTCATGCTGAGCTCGGGGCTTGGGCTTATTTGGTTCGTTTGGTGGACCGGCGCCTCGATGCAGGCGTTGCGGATTTTTGCGTTGAGCTGGGGCGTGCCCGCAGCGGTGGCGCTCTTTCTTGCCGGCGCACTTGTCGATCGCTTGGGAGGCGCCCGCCTGGGCTTGCAGGGCGGTCTGCTAGAGGTCATGCCGCGCGCGACCACGGCCCTTGTCCTCGCGGGCTTGGCGCTTACAGCCACGCCCGTGTTTCCTGCCTTTTTCTCGCTTTGGAGGGGGCTTGTGTCGGTGACGCCCGCGTGGGCCGTGATTTGGCTGCCGCTTATTTTTCTTTGGGGTTGGGCCGCTGGGCGACTCTTTCAGGATCTGCTTTTCGGGGACTACCGCGGCGAGAAGGTCGCTGACATCGGTGTCGCGACTATCGCGGCCATCGGTCTTTTACTTGCGGTGTCGGTGGTCTTGAGCCTCGGGGCAAGCGGGGGATTGTCATGACCCTAACGCTCGGTGACCGCCTCAAAGTGCGCGCCATGGTCTATGTCGCGAGCGAGCCCATACCACGGTTTTGGCCCATGCGCACCTTCATCCACCATAACCCCCTCTACGGTCTGGAGGACAAGCCGTTTGCTGAGGCTGTGGCGGAGGGGGGGCGCTTATTTCATGCCCGCGGCTACCTGGAACGCTCGCAATATCAACGCTATCGGCGCGAAGGCAAGATCGATGACCGGCATTTGCGCCGGCGCATCGCGGATTTTCTCGGCCAACGCGTGGACCTGCCGCCGGGACTCGATCTCGGGGCATGGCTTTGGCATATGGCGACGGCCTGTGAGAAGTCGAGGGCCGTGGAAAGGGGGGATTGGGTCAACGGCGCGGCCCTCGCCGCCGCCCTGAGCGAGGAAACGATCGCGTTGCCCGATGCGGATCTCGACTGCTTTTTGCGAACCATCCTCGCGGGCTACTACTCATCGGAGTCACCCGTCTACAGGCACGTGGACTCGCTTTTTGGTACGGCCATAGGGGCAACCCTGGACGACCTGCTAACGAAGAGCTGCCTCGATTTCTTCGACGAGGGACAGTCGGCCTGGCAGGCGCCGGGCCGCGAGGCAGGGTTCTTTCAGGCATGGAAGGAGCTGGCGCGTCGTAACGCGCGTTTCCTCCTTCGTGGTTTGCACCTGCGCCAGGTGCTTGTCGAGGAGGAGACGGCGGAGGGAATGATCGCCTACATCCTGCGCCGCCTGGAAGTCCCCGAGGGGTCCTGGCAGGGCTACATCACGCACGAGCTCACGCGCATGCATGGATGGGCTGGGTTCATACGCTATCGCATGAGCGCCAAGCATTATTATTGGGCGCAGCGCTATCCGGCCGACCTGGTCGACTTCCTTGCTGTGCGCATGGTGCTCGGCTTCGCGCTCCTACAGGAGGGAAGCCGGCACCATGGCACGCCGGCCTCCGCCTCCGAGGTCACCTCACTCCTCGACGGGGAGCCCAGACAGGCGTACTTGCGCCACGAGCTTTACGCGGGCACGGTCCTTCCTGCCTGGGCGCACGAGGTCGACGATGCCCTGGCGCGCGGGCGTCCGGCGCAGATCGCAAAGATGGCTGTCGACTACGCCGAAGCCCGGGCCCGATGGGAGAATCAACGCACCGCGAAGTCGCTGCGCAGCCTTGCGCAGGGCGTTGGCGGTTCGGCGGAGGCGGTGCTACGGTCGCTTGAGCCTGCGCAGCTCGATAGCCTGCTCGGGGTCTTGCGGGATTGGGAGGATACCGAAGGCTTCATGTGGCTGCAGGCCATGGAATCACACTACATCAACGAACTCGTCGCTAAGATCCATAGGCCCGTGACCGAGCAGCGCAGCGAGCATCGCCCGTTCGCACAGGCGCTATTTTGCATCGACGTGCGCTCGGAACCCATGCGTCGCCACTTGGAGGCCTTGGGGGATTACCAGACATTTGGCATCGCTGGGTTCTTCGGAATACCACTTGGCTACCTGGAGTTTGGCAAGGGCACCGAGACCCATCTCTGTCCTGCGGTTCAGACCCCGAAGAATCTGGTTCTGGAGATACCGGCGGGATTGGATTTGGAGGAAGAGCCCCTCTACGATGCCCTTCAGCATGTCTTGCACGAGCTTAAGGCCTCGGTGCTTTCGCCATTCGTGGCGGTGGAGGCTGTGGGTCTGCTCTTCAGTCTGGGATTGGTGGGCCGCACGCTTGCGCCTTTGGGCTACCAGCGCTGGCGCGCGCGCCTGCACGCCGACAAACCCATCACACGGCTATTGCTCGACAAACTAAGCCCGGAACAGGCGGATTCCATCATCCGTGCGGTGCAGCGGGCCATGATCGTGCGGGCATTGGCGCGTGAGCTGCGCATCCCACGCGACAAAGTCACCGACGACGATGTGCGAAATCTGCGTGAGGTGGCCCTGGGCCACGAAAGGGGACCGAGCCGTCTTGCGCGCCGTCTTGGCATGACGGACGCCGCCGAGCATGATTTTCTGGAAAAGCTGCGGGGGGTCTACCGGATCGATCGCGCCGTCACGAGTCTGCAGATGGGGCGCTTAGGGCGCATCGGCTTTAGTATAGAAGAACAGATGCGCTACGTGACCCAGGCCTTGCTCTCGATAGGTCTGGACCGTAATTTCTCGCGCTTCGTGCTCTTGATCGGCCATATGAGTCACAGCGAGAACAATCCCTATGAGTCGGCGCTGGATTGCGGTGCCTGTGGCGGCGGCAAGGGGTTACCCAATGCTCGGGCTTTGGCGACTATGGCGAATAAACCGGAGGTCCGTCGCCGCCTGCGTGAGCGCGGCATCGTGATACCGGAGGACACGTGGTTCTTGCCGGCCATCCATAACACGACCACTGATGTGATCGAGCTTCACGATCTCGACCTCCTGCCGGCGCGCCACCTGCTCTACCTGGAGCGGCTTCGCAGCGGCTTGAACGCCGCAAGTCGCCGCTGCGCTGCGGAGCGCATGCCGCAACTCGGGACCGGGTCGCGGTTGGAGGCAGATCCCTTGGCAGCTGCGGCGCTTGCGCAACGCCAAGCCCACGACTGGTCCCAGGTGCGGCCGGAATGGGGGCTTTCGCGCAATGCATATGCCATCGTCGGCCGACGCAGTCTCACCGAGGGGGTCAATCTGGAAGGCCGCTCCTTCCTGCAATCCTATGATTACCGCCTCGACCCCAAAGGGCGCCTTCTGGAGAACATCCTCACGGGCCCCCTGGTCGTCGGAGAGTGGATCAATCTGGAGCACTATTTTTCGGTGGTGGACACCGAAAGCTATGGGAGCGGCAGCAAGGTCTACCATAATGTGGCCGGCCGTTTCGCGGTGATGACTGGCAACCAGAGCGATCTGCGCACAGGCCTGCCGACCCAGACCGTACTCAAAGACGGGCAACCGTATCACGAGCCGGTACGGCTCATTGCGTTGGTGGAGGCGCCCTTGGAGTTCGCGCAACGCACGGTCGGACGCATCGCCAAGGTGCAGGCCCTCATCGCAGGCGGCTGGGTACGGCTTTTGGTCCTCGATCCCGAGGACGACTATCGGGTGCACGTCCTGGAAGACGGCGCATTTACCGTCCACCCGCGTTCGGCGCGTAGCGTGCAGGCGCCGTCCACGAACCCCGCCCTGGAGGCTTCGCCATGAAATCCCTGAATCTGAGTCCCCTGAAGAAACTCGAGATCATTCTCGAGGGGATTCACAAAGAGTTTGCGACCGATCTTTTGGACCGCGCCGGCCTGAAGGGCTACACCATCGTCGGCAATCTCTCGGGCAAGGGCAGTCACGGCATGTACGAAGGTCATGTCATGTTCAACGAAGACGATGCGCTCATCATGATCATAGCGGCGGTGGGCGAAGAGCTAGTGGCACCCATCCTTGAAGGGTTTGCGCCCTTCTTTGAGCAGCATACGGGGGTGGTGTTCGTCTCCGATATTCAGGTCAGTCGTCTCGTGAAGTTCAAGAACTGACGGTCGCCTGTCTCAGATTCAACTTAAGGGGTCTCCCATGTCCGATCTGGAAAAGCAATACCGCATAGAGAAAGAGCCGTATTACAAGGAGGTCAGCGACGAGATCGCGCTCTTCGAGGCCGCGTATGACGCGCGCCTACCCATGATGGTGAAGGGACCGACGGGCTGCGGCAAGTCACGCTTTATCGAATACATGGCTTGGCGGCTCAAGCGGCCGCTCGTGACCGTTGCGTGTAACGAGGACATGACAGCCTCGGATCTCGTGGGGCGCTTCCTGCTCGACAAGGATGGCACTAAGTGGCAGGACGGACCGCTCACCGCGGCTGCGCGCATGGGTGCCATCTGTTATTTGGATGAAGTCGTCGAGGCGCGCCAGGATACGACGGTGGTCATCCACCCGCTCACGGACCATAGGCGCAGCCTGCCCTTGGACAAGAAGGGCGAATTGATCCATGCGCATCCTGATTTCCAGCTGGTCATTTCCTATAACCCGGGCTACCAGGCGGCGATGAAGGATTTGAAGCAATCGACCAAGCAGCGTTTCGGGGCCCTGGATTTCAATTATCCCGATCGCGAGATCGAGATCGAGATCGTAGCCCACGAAACCGGCGTGTCGACCGATGTGGCGGGCAAGCTCGTATCGGTCGCGGAGCGTTCGCGCAACCTAAAGGGTCATGGACTCGACGAAGGACTTTCCACGCGTATGTTGATCTATGCGGGATCCTTGATGAAGAAGGGCGTGGATCCGCTTGCCGCCTGCAGTATGGCTTTGGTGCGACCGATGACCGACGATCCGGACATGCGTGACGCCCTTGACGCCGCGGTGGGGACCTTCTTCTGAGGCGACCGGCCTTGCGGACACGGCTCGCCGATGTCCGCTTCATGCGCCTGCCGATCCTGGCTCAGGGGGTTCGCGGTGGTCCACCGGGCCCGCATCTGTTAGAGTCGTATGATTTTTTTGTGTGACCTATGATTCAGCTTCGGACCTACGTCTACATCGATTCGCTCCAGCCGCAGCTTGCGGCGTATATCGGCAGCGTTTCGCAGGGCTTCCTGCCGGTGCCGGGGGATGCGGCGTTGTGGGTGGAGGTGTCGCCGGGCATGGCGGTGCATAGGCTGACCGATATTGCCCTGAAGGCGACCAGGGTGCATCTCTCGCAGCTTGTGATCGAGCGCGAGTTCGGGGCCATGGTCATCCATCACCGCGACCAGAGCGATGTGCGCGAGGCAGGGCATGCCGTGTTGGCCCGCCTGGGCGCCGGGCAAGAAGATCGCAAGGCCTGTCGTATCACTTGGCGGGAGGTCATACGGGGCATGATGCCGGACCACACCGTACTCATCAATCGCCAGAACCGCCGCGGCTCCATGATCCTTCCGGAACAGAGCATGTTCATCCTGGAGACGGAGCCCGCGGGGTATATCATCTATGCCGCCAATCAAGCGGAGAAGGCGGCGAACATCACTTTGATCGATGTGCGTGCAGTGGGCGCCTACGGTCGCATGATCATATCCGGGCGCGAGGCGGACATCGACGAGGCAGCCGCTGCTGCGGTGCACGCAGTGCAGAATCCCTCCTGGACCTGAGGCATGGATCGCCGCGAACTGCAAGACACGCTTTGTCGCTACCGTAGCCGCTTTCCCGAGGAGGGCGCCTACGCGAGGCGCGCATGCCGGCTGCTTGAGGAGTCGCCACGCTGCTTCGATCGCGAGACCGAGGGCCTGCATGTGACCGCCTCCGCGTGGGTGCTGAACCCGCGGCGCGACGCCGCTCTGCTCGTGCTCCATCGCAAGCTCGATCAATGGTTCCAGCCTGGTGGTCACGCTGATAGCGACGAGGACGTGCGGCGCGTGGCGCTTAAGGAGTGTTGTGAGGAGACGGGAATCCCGATCAACCACATACATCTCCTGAGCCCTGACGTCTTCGACATCGATATCCATAGGATACCGGCCACGCGCCACGAGCCCGAGCACGAGCACCTGGATATTCGCTTCGTCGTGGAAATAGACGATACGTTGCCACTTACCGGCAACGAGGAATCGTACGAGCTTCGCTGGGTGCCGTTGCGCGAGGTGGTGCTCTATAACCGTGAACGCTCCCTCCATCGGCTGATCGTAAAGAGCGCGCTTTGGCGTCGGCGCCTCTTTTGAGGGGTCGGGAAGTGCACGGTGTCTCCGGGTTCCAAGCCTGAGCCCGGTCTTGCGCATGGCATAAGGCCGCATCCGGCTCGAAACCCGATGCCCATGCGCCCCTATACACAGCTCATGTAAGTCGCGAGAGTGTCGTCATGCGACGTCCGCGCGCGTATGCTGAGGACATGGATTACATGCAGGCGGGGGCTGCCTCGCGCACCCGGGGTCGTGCAGAAACGGAGGACTTGGGTATGGACGAAGAAGGCAAGACGATTGAGGTGCAACGTTCGCGGGGGATTGAGCGCTCTTATACGGGGGAGGCGACCAGTGATGGCGCTGGTGTCCGCTTGACGCGGCTCTTGTCGCAAGGACTCCAGAGACGCCTCGACCCCTTCTTGATGCTGGATTTCTTCGGTAGCGATCAGGCCGCTGACTATATCGCAGGATTCCCCGATCACCCGCATCGGGGTTTTGAGACCATCACCTATATGCTCGAAGGTCGCATGCGCCACCGCGATAACGCAGGTCATGAGGGTCTGCTTCAGACCGGGGGCATGCAGTGGATGGTTGCAGGTTCGGGGGTCGTGCACTCGGAGATGCCAGAGCAAGAGGCCGGGCGCATGACGGGCTTCCAGTTGTGGCTGAACCTGCCAGCCAGGGACAAGATGACCAAACCCTGGTATCGGGACTTCGGGGCTGCCGATCTGCCGCGGGTTCATGCCCCGAGCGGCGCTACGGCAATCGTGCTCGCCGGCGAATCGCATGGGGTGGCAGGAGCCGTGCAGCGCCCGGTGACCGAACCTCTTGTCCTGGATGTGCGCATTCCGGCCGGTCAACGCTGGCAGCAACCGCTGAAACCCGGACATCATGCCTTTGCCGTGCTGTACGAGGGGCGCGCATCGATAGGGGGCGGGGAGCTCGCACCGAAAAGTCTTGCGGTACTTACTGATGACGCGTCGGCCGACGGCGTGATTGTGGCGGCCCGAGAGGAGGCGCGGATACTGCTCGTGGCAGGCCTACCTCTCAACGAGCCTATTGTGCAGTATGGCCCTTTCGTCATGAATACGCGCGAAGAGATCGTGGCGGCCGTGCAGGATATACGTGAGGGACGTTTCGGATAGGGGTGTGGGATCGAGAGGCAATACGCGCGAGTGAAGCTTGTTTGCCCTCGCCTGATTGCGGGTAATCGCTCGTCCAGGTTTGGGCTGAGATTGTCGGCAGGCGTCCGATGCCACGAGCGGCATATTTCCTTTTGGCGCCCTGTCGGATATACGTAAACGCAAGGGCTTGAAGCGCCGATCTTCGCCGCCCGCTGCGTGCACCTGCCCCAAGTGGGCGACAAGCCCATGCAGGGCGTGCCCGAAGGGTCGTGTCCCCTTCCGCTCGGGCCGTCCGTCATCCGTGGTATTCGTAGCTTGCGGCTCTTAGAACTTATCGGTAAATAATGTTTATCTTGAGATGCACTTTTCGGAACGCAATGATGCCAGCCGCGAGATGGTTGAGCGCCATGAAGCTGCGATCCAGTTTCTCATAGCGCACCAGCAGCTTGCGAAAACGGTTGAACCAACTATGGCAGATCTCGACCACCGAGCGCTGGGCCTTCTTGCCGGGATGCCGCCGCTTTGCCTGCTGCCCCTGCGTGCGGCTGACCACATGAGGAATGTCGCCATGACGCTCCATGATCTCCAGCGCGGGCTGTCCGCGATAGCCGGCATCCAGACACAAATGCTTGGAGCGACGCTCGGCCGGCACCGCGCGCGAGATCAGGATAGCCGACAGGACGGCGTCGAGTTGCGTCACGTCATGCCGGTTCGCACCGGTCACGATGAGTGACCAGGGGACGCCACGGCCGTCGACCAGCAGATGACGCTTGCCCCCCCTCGCTGCGCGCCATGGAGAGCGAAGCGGAGGCGCGTAGTCCGCGGGAGGCATAGGTCCGGGCGGGTGGCCGCAGGCCACCTGCAAGGACATCGACATGCCGTCCAGTTATTGTGGGCGAGCCTCTTGTGCGCCAGAAAAGCGCACGGCTCGACCGCAGGACGGCCGCGGCATCTCGGAGCGGAGCGGAGAGATCATGAGTTGCGCTGAGACCGAAGGCGCGAGGGCGACTGGGATGTCCCGTCGCGCATACTGAGGGCCAGCGCACCCTTGTTTTTTCTGATCCGTCGGGTGGGCTCCGATCTGCACTCGTGCCAGTGGCGCCTTGAAGAGGGCCCCATCCAGACTTTGCCATCGCCAGGTGTGATACCTTCCGTCTATCTGGTCATATTCCGCCAACCCCGTAGCCCAGATCGCCTCGAACGCGTCGGCACACTCCCATTCCAGGAACCGCCTGTGGATCGCGCTGGCGCCGCAGAAACGCTCCTTCGGCAAAGCCTTCCACCGGCAACCGGTTCGTAACACATACACCACGGCCTCGAACGCCAGTCGCGCCGGTTTCGGCGTGTGTCCATCACTCGCCTTCTGTGCGTATTCCTGGTCTGCTGGTCGCTCGTGGACGGACGCCAAGGGTTCCATTCGCGTCCAGAAGTCGTCGGTGACCACCCATGAAGCCACACCCTTCTTTGCCAGCCTTCTCGTCGCCAGCGCCACCTCCAAGGCCGCGCCCGAGGCAGCCCGAAAGGGGATCGTATATCATTTACGGATAAGTTCTTAGTAGTTTAATATCAGACTCTAAATCGGGGGGTCCTGGGCTTGAGCCCTGGGCGGCCCACCATAAAAACAGCAAGTCAGTTGTTAGCATCCTCTCACAAAAAAGCGGAACGGGCTTGCGGACGGCTAGCCTTCAACGCAACGCCATAGTAACCCACGAAATCTCTTGTATACCGTAGTAGGTCGTAGATTGTATGCACCGTCTTGGATCATATTTTTCTACGATTGCCACCACTGCGTCTATCGATCTCAAACCCCGCCACCTCGACGGCAGCCGCATTCCACGTATGATCTTGTTTGTGTTATAAAGAACATCACAAAATAATCAGGATAAGCCATGCTTTCTGCTCTTCTGCGTTTTAGCACGCAGATCGAGACCCTTCGCACGGTCGCCCAGACGCGACCCCGGATATTCTTGTGGGTAATAGGCGCAATGATCTTAGCGATGGTCCCGATAGGGTATGTTGGGTATGCGGCCTACAGGCCCCCGCCGACCGCAGTTTCTTTATCAGTCAGCGTTCTGTTGATAGCGCAATCGGTGATGGTCTGCATCACGACGCTCTTGGTCGGAGGTATGGCATCGTGGGCCCTGCGCCGACAAGCCCAGGAAAAAGACGGGGGCATCCCGTTACCTATGGAGGCCCCCATGGTCCTCTTTCGTCCCGGCGTGTGGGCGGGGCTTGCTGTGAGCCTGAGTTGGCAGGTGCTCATCCTGAGCGTCGGCACCGTGATATGGATGGCCTCCCACGCCCACATGGAGATGCTGTTGGTCAAGATCTCGTGGATCATAGGGACGATGTTGGGGTTCCGAGCAATTAACGCTTTTTATGGTGTCCCGCATAACCGTTACCGGAGGACCGTTTTACGGTCACCTGTCGTGGTGGTGGCCATCGTGGGTGTTGTCGCTGCGGAGGTCCTGGGCCAACTCCACCGATATCATCAAGAGGGCCAAGACTCCAGTGGCCAGCTGCCTCCACAGATCGCAAAAATCATAATCCCAGTGCCACCGCTACCAGAGCCTATGATCCCGCTAAGGCCCGCAGTCGCGGGGCTTTTGGCAAAAAGCGGACAGGAGGCCCATTGCTTGGGAAATAGGCCTCTGACGATACCCCGTAGCCCTATAAGCGAGTGGGTCGGCACGGTCCTTTTCGTTATGTCCCGACCGGAAGCCCGCACCACGGTCACGGAAACAGAGAACACAGCGCATGGGTGGTTAGAACCCCGTTACGTCCAGGATAAAATAGTCGTCTTGAATCCGCCGAGGTCGGCGCCTTGGGAGACCATAATAGCGATGGTGCCCGCTGGTATGGCGGTCCGGCGCGGCCAGAAGGTAACAGTGGTTGTCGGCCGCCCATCGCATCGCTGGGCCTGTCAGTATGTTCTGAATCGGGTGCTAAAACGGTCCTAGCGGCCCTGTCAGCGTGGTTCGGGGTGGTGTGGTATAGGGGGAAAAGGTGGTTCGACGGGCTAGTCCGTTGGCCGGCAAGCGTTAGGCCCCCTTGGTTATTTCGATGCGTCGCCGGAGGGTGTGGTGGCGCGTCTCTCGGGTGGGGGCGTCAGAGGATTGCTGATATATTGCCGGCCACGCGGGAGTGAGAGGCGAAGATGATCACCGCGGTTTTTTAGGTATGGGCGCAAGCGGGACCCGTGGTCTTGCCGCTGCCGTGTTGGCTGTGCTCGAGGAAAGGGGCCCGTTCTTTGACATCTTCGCCTGCCTGAAGGCGTAGACTCCTACGGTCTTCGGGCGCGGCGTGGAGCCGCCCGCCGGCCGCGTCGGGGCATTCCTGCTGCTGGCGACATTGCTGCACCGCTCACTTCATACGTGCAACGGGCGTGTCCCGCCCTGAAAATATCGATCGCGGCGACCAGATCGGCGTTTTCCACGAAGCCGCAATCCACACAGCAGAACCCCGCTTGGGTCCGTCGGTCCTCCGCGGACACATGCCCGTAGACCGGACACGTCCGGCTGGTGTTTCGTGGCGGCACGGCGATGAGCCATCTGGGCGCTTACAGTTCTCCTCGAATAGCCAAGGCCTTGATGCGGTCGGCTGTGCGTAGGGCGATTGCCTGGATAGTAAGTGCAGGGTTCACGCCGCCCGTGGTCGGGAATACCGAGCCGTCGCAGATCCAGAGATTAGGTATGTCCCAACTGCGGCAGTCGGCGTCGACGACGCTTGTCTCGGGTGTAAAGCCCATGCGCGCGGTCCCGGCTAAGTGGTTGGTGTCATCTTCTTGCCGGAATAGCTTGGTCGCGCCTACGCTGTCCAGGCTCATCATCATCTGATCCAGGGCGTGCTTTATGAGGCGTTTGTCGTTGTCGCCCCAGCGATAAGTGATACGCGGGATAGGGAGCCCGTATTGGTCGGTATCCGAGTCGAGGGTTACGCGGTTGGCCTCGTCGGGGAGCATCTCGCCCACCATTTTGACCCCGATCTGGTGGTTGTAATCCATCATCTCGGTGCGCAGGCGCTCGCCCCAAAGACCGCGCGCGCCCGTTTGGACCGAGACCCACTCGATCGGCATCGGCCCCTGGCCCATCCAACAGTAGCCGCCAAAGAAATCCTTGCCGCGATCCTCATAATTCCAGTGCTCGGTGATGGTGAGCGAGGGTGGGCCCTTATACCACCGAACCTGGTCTTCCATCCGGCCCCAGGCCGCTTGGTTGGACTGGGTCATGAGATTGCGGCCGACAAGCCCTGAGGAGTTGGCGAGACCCTGCGGGAAACGATCAGTCGCCGAGTTTAGCAGCAGCCGCGGCGTTTCTATGGCGTAGGCTGAGATCACGACGTGCCGTGCGCGCTGGAAGCGCCACTTGCCCTCACGGACGTAGTGGACGCCCCGGGCGAGGCCTTGGTCGTCCACTTCGATGCGTCCTACCATGGCGAGATCCCGGATTTCGGCCCCTGCCTTCAGGGCCCGCGGGATCCAGACCGTAAGCGCGCTTTGCTTGGCATTGGTTGAGCAGCCGAATCGACAGAAGCCGCGATAGACGCAGGGCGGTGACTTGCCGCGCGGCGCCGAGACGGTGGCAAGCGGAGTCTCTGCCCAGCGATAGCCGAGCGCCTCGCACCCTTGAGCGAGCAGGCGTCCCGCGGCGTTGATCTCGTGCGCGCGATAAGGGTAGCGCGGGCGCTTGGGGCCCCAGGGGTAATGGACGGGGCCGGCTATGGCGAGGGCCCTTTCGGCCACCGTGTAATAGTGCCACATCTCCCGCCAGTCCAGGGGCCAATCCGCGCCGTAGCCAAGGGCGCTGCGGCTTTTGAACCATTCCGGCCGGAACCGTAGCGAGACCATGGCGAAGTGGACTGTGCTGCCGCCCACCGCCTTGCCGCTGTTGTTACCCCCCATCTTGATCGGGTTTTCTCCGTCGCAGACCCGCTTATCGGTCCAGTAGAGTGAGTTCTGGGCGGTCTCATCGGAGGCGAAGTCCAGCAGTGGGCGGAAGAAGGGACCGGCATCGAAGGCCACGACGGAAAAGCCTAGCTCGGCGAGTCGCGCCGCGAGGGTCCCACCACCTGCGCCTGTGCCCACTATGACGAAATCGACCGCCTCGTCTTCGTCGTAGGACCGCATCGGCACGAAGCCGCCCTTCGGATCAAATACGTCGGGGGCGCGTCCGGCAACGGCGCGGGGGCGTGAGTCGAAATCAACGGGCATACGGGTCCTCCTGGATTCGCGGCGCGGACGTCTCGATTGCCTCCCATGGGTCGCGGCGATTCAGTTCCATGCGCACGTAGCCGCGCGGGCTGGCGGGCCCTCCGAAACCGATTTCGCTCCATGACGTTGGATGGGAATAGTACATGGCTGGGATGTCGACCAGGATGCGCTTTTCGAAGAAGAGCTGGGCGGTCATGGGTTGCCAGGCCGGATGATGGAGATCGCCGCCTTGAGCGCGACTCAAGAGCCCGTCTTGCGTGCTGGGGGGCAGGACGTGAAAGGCCGCTCCATAGATTGCCTGAGCTTCGATATCGAGGGCCTTTAGACCCAATCGCCAAGCATCTTGATCATAAGGGAGGGGGTCTGTGCGAAAGCCTTGCGTGTCGTCGATGAGGAGCGTGGCGTCAAGCAGTGCGGCGATGGGGATCGGCGGGCGGTCGTCAGCCTGTGGCAGAATGCGCCGGCAGACGGCGTCTAGTGTTTGCCATTGTCTCTCGGAAAAGAAGCGCGGCACGCGCGGGATCGAGAGCCGCTTCGCAATCGCCCGGCGCGTCGCGTCATTCCACGACAAACTGTCGCGTTTTTCGAGCACGTCGTAGTTGGTGTAAGGGCTTATAAGGGCGCGGTGCATGGCGGTCCTCCTTAAAGACAGGCGGGCAACGGGACTTGTCGCGAATCATGGTCTATGCGCGGGGCACGGCTCCAGTGGCGCCGGTCTTAGTGGCGCCCAACCGCTCCGGGCCATTCGGCGCCTTCGCGCCAAGGAGTCGCAAGGCAGCGATGCCCGCGAAGGCAAGTGCGCTGAAGCTCGGAGGGGCTGGTATGGGCGGCCCGTCCACCATGTTTTGTTGCCAGTTGCGCCAACCACCCATCGCGCGCGAGACGCCATAAACATGGAAGGCCGTGCCAGCCAGGCCCATTAGCGAGGTCGCGGTAAGCAAGCGGCGCGTGAAGGGATAGGCTGTGCGGGGCGTTGTGATCCCTGCATAAGCGAGAAATCCCGCTGCTATTGGGGGCATGGCGACCGGCAGAAACATAAAAGGATTATGGAAGGCGCCTCGAAAATGCAGAAGGCCTGCCTCGGCGGTTGTACCGACCATGGCGACGGCGCTTGTGATGGCCGCAAGGCGCGCCGCGTCCTGCCCGAAAACCTGGGTCTGGCCCCTTCGCACGCGCTCGGCGAAAAAGCCGGTGAGACCCGCAACAGTAAGGGCCGAGGGGGCACCAAGTGGGGCTGAATAAAAGAGATTCTGCCATGAAAAACCGCCGGGTTTTCGGATAATGTCGTAGACATGGAAGAGAGTGCCGGCGACGCCAGTGACGATCGCAAGCGCAAACACCGCAAGACGTGTCTTATGGCCAAGAGGCCGCCGGCCGGTCACGCCGTGGACGCTCGCAGCAAGCGATAGAGTGGATACTGAAAGCGGCGTATACATTGCCTTGTTGTGGAAGTTCCCGCGGTAGTGCTCCACGCTGCTATCCAGAAGCACAGAAAGTGCCAGCAGCCCCGAACACCGGTTCAGATCCCGTGCGGCATAGAGCGGTGCGCGCGCGGCGGGAGCTAGTTCTGCCGACATAGGCGCGTCCGGCACGCTGCTCCCGGCTCCGCCTTCGGGAGCGGCATGGTCGCGGGTGTGCGACCCGTTGTCTTGGCACGATCCTTCCTGCATGGCGTAGGCCTCCGTGGAAGTGAGCGTAAAAAAATCGCGCCACGCTTTCTAGCGCGCGCATCCCAGACTTTGTGGGGCTCGCCTGCGACTTCGAGGGCCCGCTTGCCGTGACGCGGCCTTCTTTGCGCATATGTGTTGCGAATGGTAGGAAGGCTAACAAAAGGAATTTTCTTGCGATATAGAAACTTGGTCCGACGAGATAGACGCGGCGGAGGGGCGGTGTCTTGGTTGCGGGCCGGACTATTAAGGAGCTCAGGGCCACGCGGGGCGCGGGGGTTGGTGTGCGCGGCAGGAGGGGCGGCATTCGTAGGTTGGCGTGGAGCGTCAGGGACGGACGTCTAAGAACCGGAGGTAACTAGCAACAGCGCGCATAGGCTCTTGCGAGGGTCGAGCCCGGGTGGGGGGCTTTCGGGAAAGATCCCGGGAAAGATCCTTTGTTCGGCAAGGGCCGGGAGCGGGGGTGCGCTCAATGGCGCGGCCCCGGGAGGCGAGGGACGGCGCAGGAGATCCCTTGCGGACTCAGGAGGGAGATCGCGATCGGCCGCGCGATCATCCAGGGATCGCGCGCCGGGGTACGTCACGGCCAAACTTGTAACTAAAGGGATGGAGTCCACGCCCGAGCTTGTCTTCCGCGAGGACCGCCGACCTTTCTGCGTCATGTCTTCTTCGGGCAAGGCCGCGCGCCCGGCGCAGAGATTACGAATGAAAGGCGGTATGAGGAGCGTCCCAAGAAAGCTGGGATCCGACCGCTTTTTCGGGCGAGGGGAATGCGAAGACCGGTGCTGCTTGCGCCGTGCAACGCGACGGATCTGCCGCGAGCGCGCGATTCCAAAAATGGGTTGCTGAAGGGCTCAATAGCCCTGGACCGATGAAGGTCGGCGATGATCGCTAGGTTCTGCCAGGCTCGCTCGTGCGAGTCGTGGCTGCGACCTTGCGCGCGGTTCCCGACGGGATGGGGTGAGCGGGTCCGTGACGGCCGGGGCCTTGGAGTCGGCACGACAGTGCCACATAGGGCTCCGTTATATCGGCATCAGCGGCTGACCCATCCTGTCTACTGACTCGTCGTCCGGCTATGGTCGGGGGCGACAGGTCCGCCGTGGGGCGAGACTTCGCGCTTGGTCATGTGCGCACGAACGGGAAAGGATTGCCGGAAACCCGATGGGAGGATGGCAGTACAGACGGGGTCGGTGTAGGGTTGATGAAGCGGATGGCGGGAAGGTCAATGACGGGCTTACGGGGCGTGCTCCGGCACGGAATTTGCTGCGATGTGAGCTTGTGGGTGCAGAAGCTTCAATGCGCGAGCGCGCGGGGTCGCCCGGAGTATGGAACCAATCGCGACGACACCGTATCCAAGTCGCTGACGCGACAGACGGGCCGGGGTTTGTGAAAAAAACGGGGGGCAAATTAATGGCAAGGAGAACGAGCAGCGCGCTGACCGTTCATCGAAAAACGTCCACACGCTACGCGATTCTAGGGAAAGTGGGTCTAAGCTTGTAAGGTTTCTGGGCGAGAGAAGGAGTGGGGCCGTGCGAGCGATCGCATGTGGCGGTGGCGACCTCCGGCGAAGTTGCGAATCGAGCGCCCACGAGGGTGAGATGACGCAAAGGGGGGCTTTAGCTTGAAAGAGAGGTCGGTGGAGGGGCTGCGGTGGCGTTGAGGGCCGCGCGCTAGGCGCGGGCACAGTGGGCGTCGCCTGTGCGCAAGGGGACGGCGTAGATTTCGGACGAGAGACGGCGAGGGATGGATTATGGCGCTATTTGACCGATATCAAGAGCGATTCCAGCAGCAGCGGGAAGTGACCATGACGCTTGATGAATATCTCAAGCTCTGCGCGAAGGAACCGCTCGCCTATGCCTCGGCCGCCGAGCGCATGCTGGCGGCGATCGGCGAGCCGCATGTGGTGGATACTCAGTCCGATCCGCGGCTCGCGCGGATCTTCATGAACCGCAAGATCCTGACTTATCCCGCGTTCGAGGATTTTTATGGCATCGAGGATGTCGTGGAGAACCTCGTCTCGTATTTCCGGCATGCGGCGCAGGGTCTTGAGGAGCGTAAGCAGATACTCTATCTGCTGGGCCCGGTGGGGGCTGCCAAGTCGTCGCTTGCCGAGCGCCTGAAGACCTTGATGGAGAGATTTCCGATCTATTGCCTCACGGCCAATGGTCGCGTGTCGCCCCTTTATGAATCACCGCTCGGGCTTTTCGACCAGGAAGAGGACGGACCGGTCCTTGAGGACCGCTACGGCATCCCTCGCCGTGCCCTGCAAGGCGTGATGTCGCCATGGGCTGCGAAGCGCTTGCGGGAGTTCGAGGGCGATCTCCGGCGGTTTTCGGTTGTGCGCCTAAATCCGTCGCAGTTGCACCAGATTGGGATCACAAAGGTTGAGCCGGGTGACGAAAACAATCAGGACATCGCGAGCTTGGTCGGTAAGGTTGACATCCGCAAGCTCGAGGATTTCTCTCAGGATGACCCGGATGCCTACTCATATGCGGGCGGCCTCAACGTGACGACGCAAGGCGTACTTGAGTTCGTCGAGATGTTCAAGGCCCCCATCAAGATGTTACACCCGCTGTTGACCGCGACCCAGGAGGGGACATACAACGGGACTGAGGGGTTTGGGGCCATGCCCTACCACGGCATCATCTTGGCACATAGCAACGAGTCGGAGTGGGCGGCCTTTCGGAACAACAAGCGCAACGAGGCGTTTCTTGATCGGGTCTTTATCGTCAAGGTCCCGTATTGTCTGCGGGTGACCGAGGAGACGCGTATCTATCGCAAACTCCTCGAGAACAGTGCGCTGAATGACGCTCCGTGCGCGACTGACACCCTGGAGATGCTGGCCCGGTTCTCGGTGTTAAGCCGTCTCAAGGACCCAGGCAATAGCAGCCTCTGGTCAAAGATGGAGATCTACGACGGCAAGACCTTGAAGGACCGGGATCAGCAGGCGAAAAGCCTTCAGGAATATCGTGATGTCGCGGGCGTGGACGAGGGTATGGACGGCATATCGACGCGCTTCGCATACAAGATACTGTCGCGAGCCTTCAACTACGACAGTGAAGAGGTGGCGGCAAACCCCGTTCACCTCCTGCACGTCCTGGAGACCCAGATTCGCGCGGAGCAGTTCCCGCCGGATCTGGAGGCCCGCTACCTTGGATTCCTGAAGGATGAACTTGCCTCGCGCTATGCCGAATTCCTGGGACTCGAGATACAGAAGGCCTATCTGGAGAGTTACGGGGATTACGGACAAAACCTGTTCGACCGTTATATCCAGTACGCTGATTTCTGGCTGCAGGATACCGAGTTTCGCGACCCGGACACCGGTCAGATCATGAACCGGACCTTGTTGAACGAGGATCTGGAGAAGATCGAGAAGCCGGCGGGGATCGCCAACCCCAAGGATTTCCGCAATGAAGTCGTGAATTTCGTGTTGCGGGCCAAGGCCAACAATGGCGGCAAGAGTCCGGCATGGACGAGCTATGAGAAGCTGCGGGTTGTGATCGAGAAGAAGATGTTCGCCAACACCGAAGATCTGCTGCCGGTGATTTCGTTCGGCAAGAAGCGGACTTCCGAAGACGAGCGCAAGCACCACGATTTTGTCGTGCGCATGCAGGAGAAGGGCTATACCGAGAAGCAGGTGCGTCTGCTTGTAGATTGGTATATGCGTTACCGGAAGCATCATTGAGGCGTGCAGGCGGGGGCCGCGCCGTCAGGCGGGCCGTTTCGAGGGAGGAGGAGTTTCCATGAGCGTGATCATAGATCGGCGCAATTTGGGGACGCGCTCCAGCGCCAATCAGGATCGCCTGCAAAGGCGCGTACGCGGGCGCGTCAAGGCGGCGGTTGAAAAGCTTGCGCGTCGCCGCTCGCTTGGGGACATGCTCGATACCGAGCAGCCCATTGCCATTCCAACCAAGGACCTGCACGAGCCGAGCTTTCGGCGTGACATGCGCGACGCAGCTTGGGAGCAGGTCCTGCCGGGCAACAAAGAATTCAGGCGTGGCGACCGGATCTCCAAACCGCATGGCGGGGACACAGGGGACGGCGGAGGCAGCGATGGGGCGGGGGCCTCCGATGGCCTAGGCGACGACGAAATCGCCATCGTGTTATCGGCCGACGAGTTTCTGTCTGTGCTTTTCGAGGGGCTTGAGCTGCCAAATCTCAGGCAGACGCGTACCGAGGATATACAGCTGGACCAGTGGCGCCGCGCCGGCTTCGTGAAGGAGGGCAGCCCGTCGCGCATGCATATCGGGCGTACGATGCGCACGGCCCGAGCACGCCGTATGGCGTTGCGGTCCCGGAAGAAGGGCGAGCTTGAGGAACTGGTACGGCAGGCCGAGACCCTGGAGGAGGAAATTCGGATCCGACAGGGTTACGGCGAGGATACCAGTATAGAGCGATTCCGACTGGATGAGATCCGGGAGGAGATCAGGGTCTTGGAGCGCAAGATTAAGGCCATACCCTTTATAGACGAGTCGGACCTGCGATTTGCGCATATCGACCAGCAGCCGCGTCCAGTCACAAGCGCCGTCATCTTTTGCGTTATGGACGTGTCGGGCAGCATGGGGGATATAGAAAAGGACCTCGCCAAGCGCTTCTTCCTGTTGCTCTATCTTTTCATTCACAGGCAGTACCGTTCCGTGGATATCGTTTTTATAAAGCACCATGGAGAGGCGGCTGAATGCACTGAGCAGGAGTTCTTCGGCGCCAAGGAAGGTGGGGGCACGCTTGTGTCGCCGGCTCTCGAGCTGGTTGAGGAAATCATGGCCGACCGTTATCCCGCCGAGCATTGGAACATCTATCTTGCACAAGCCTCGGATGGTGACAACGCCCAAGACGATAACCGCTTGGTGCAGGAGCGGGCGCTCGCGTTATTACCGCATTTGCGCAACATGTTCTATCTGGAGGTGAACCAGGACCAGGAGAGCGCTCTGTTGCGCCTGTACAAATCCATTGCTCAGGATTTCCCCGAGCTCATGATCGCAAGGGCGCGTCGTACCGAGGATATTTACCCGCTGTTTCGCGCGCTTTTTACCCCGAGGGCGGGGGTGCCCCATGGCTGAGTCGGATACGCTTCTCTTTACGGACAACGAATGGACCTTCGAGCGCATCGCCGTGGTAACCGAGCGCATCGCCGAGATCGCCGAGTCCGAACTTGCGCTCGACACCTACCCGAATCAACTGGAGGTCATCACAGCCGAGCAGATGCTCGATGCCTACGCCTCCACAGGGCTTCCGATGTACTACCCGCATTGGTCGTTCGGGAAGCAGCGGGCGATCGAGACCGGGCAGTACCGCCGGGGCGAGATGGGACTTGCCTACGAGCTTGTCATCAATAGCAATCCCTGCATCAGCTATCTCATGGAAGAGAACACGATGGTGATGCAGACGCTTGTCATAGCCCATGCGGCTTTTGGTCATAACGCGTTTTTTAAAAACAATACGTTCTTTCAGCAATGGACGGATGCCGAAGGGATACTGGACTATCTGGAGTTTGGGAAGAGTTACATCGCCCATTGCGAAGAGCAGTATGGGATCGATGCGGTATCCGATGTGATCGATGCGGCGCACGCATTGAACCGCAATGGGATTGATCGTGCGCGTCGCCCGCACAAGCTCTCGACGCGCGAAGAGGACAGGCAGAGGCGCGAACGGGCTGAATTCATAGAGCAGCATCTCTCAGAGATCTGGCGTACGGTCCCGGGCGCAGCGGAGGCCGCCATTACCGCGCAAGAGGATCGCTTTCCGGGAGAACCTCAGGAAAATCTCATATACTTCATCGAGAAAAACGCACCCACGCTCGAGACCTGGAAACGGGAAATTTTGCGCATCGTGCGCAAGATCGCCCAATATCTATATCCGCAAGGGCAGACCAAGATCATGAACGAGGGTTTTGCGTGCTTCGTCCATTATCATGTCATGCACAGTTTGCATGCGAGAGGGCTCATAGGAGACGGGGCCTTGCTTGAGTTCTACGCGAGCCATACGGCGGTCACGTTCCAGCCGGATTTCGATAGTCGCCGCTACAGCGGCATGAATCCCTACGCTTTGGGTTTCGCAATCTTCCAGGATATAAAGCGGGTATGCCTAAACCCCGCCGACGAGGACCGGAGATGGTTCGCGTTCGCGGGTGATCCGGATTGGTTGAAGCAGATTCATTTTGCGATGCGTGAGTTCCGCGATGAGAGCTTCGTCCTGCAATATCTATCCCCGAAAGTGATGCGCGACTTGCACCTATTTGCCCTCGCCAACGACCCCAAGGCCGATGCCTTTGAGGTCACGGCCGTGCACGACGACCAGGGTTACCAATACCTGCGCAGCGCGCTCGCCCGTCAGATCGCCGAATCCGCGCGGTCGCCCGACATCGAAGTGGTCGCCGTCAACCGCTGGGGTGATCGCCATCTGCATCTGAAGAAGATGGATTCCTACCCACTGGATCAGGCGGAGGCAAAAAGGACCCTGGACCATGTCGCGCGGCTGTGGGGTTATGATGTGCACCTGGATGCAGGCGACGTGGTCATGATCGCGCGCGCCAAGGCAAGCCCGCCCTAGTCGATGATGGGACCGCGGAGGCGTATGGGCGGCAAATGGAGCCGCGTCTCCTGTGCTGCGAGGAGAGCCATGAGTTCGTGGAAGTGCCGCTCTTCGGAAAACCAGGGAAAGGCGCGCGGAAACGCCGGGTCGTGCCAGCGCCGCGCGATCCAGGCGTTGTAGTGTAGTAGCCGCAAGGTCCGCAGAGGCTCTATGAGGCGTAACTCCGCGGGATCGAAGTCGCGAAACATCTCGTAGCCTTGGACCAGGGCCGCGAGCGCCTCCTCCTGCTCGTCCGGATCTCCGGGCAGCAACATCCATAGGTCCTGGATCGCAGGGCCGTTCAGGCAATCATCGAAGTCGACGATAGTCAGCGTCTCGCCGTCAGTGAGAACGTTGCCCGCGTGGCAGTCGCCGTGCAGGCGCAGAATAGGGGCGCCCACCGCCTCGAAAGTCGTGGCGATGCGATCACGCAGGCGCGCGGAGATGGTCAGGAATGCGGGACGCAACTGGGGCGGCAAGAAGGGGCATGCGGCCAGGTCGGCGATGGCGGGGTCGACGAAAGACGGCGCATCCAGGGTCGCTCGCGCGACAAAGCGGCCGGTCCCGGCCAAATGGAGGCGACCGAGGTGACGACCCAGGGCGCGGCGCTCGGGTGGCGTTTCGATGCATCCGGCTCGCCCGGGGCGCCAAGGAAAGATCGCGAAACGATAAGGGCCTTCGCGAAGCAGCGTGTGGCCATCATGGGCGAGAGGTGGGACTGCCGGTATCTCTGCCGCCATGAGTTCTTGCAGGAAGTCGTGCTCCTCCTGGATCGCGGCGTCACTCCACCGGCCCGGCCGATAAAACTTGACCGCCCAGGGCTCGGTGTCGGTCTCGATTTTGTACACCCGGTTTTCGTAACTGTTTAGGGCCTGGAACGCCCCTGTGGGCGTAAGACCAGCGGCCTCCACCGCGTTTAGGATGAGCTCCGGCGTGAGGTCGGCGTAGGGTGGAGTATTCGTGGGGTCGATTGGATCACAGGTCATGTCCCAGTATACCGTCGATACCGAGCTTTTGGGTTTCCGCGGTTGCGCTCCGACCGGCTGATGGCGCTGTGGAGGGGAAGCGCCTAGGGTGGGGCAGACGCGCGAGCGACCCTGGAAGGGCGCCTTATTACTGCATCGACAAGACAGGATCGAGGGTCTCGGTATGGGTAGTGTTAAGACGAGTTCGGCGCCAAGCGATTCGGATGCGCGCAAACCCGACGCGGAACGGCGCGCGCGACCCCGGGGCCGGAGGCCGGTTGCTGCGCGTGCTGTGACCGTATGTTCGGGAGATGGCCGGACTTGGGAGCGCGAGGACGCGGTCTTGGAGGAGGTTGGGCTCGCGGTGGTCGTCAACGGCCGCTCCTACGCGGTCATGATGGTAACGCCGGGGGATCGCGAGGACTTCGTGTATGGCTTCCTGTTCGGCGAAGGCCTGATCGAGGGGTCGGAGGACGTTCTCGCCTGGGAGATCGTGGAGGGCACGGGGGGCCATGCCGTTTACGTCCAGTTGGCGCCCGAGGCGGCAAGACGGGCGGAGGCCAAAGGCCGGGCCGTGATCGGAGGTAGTGGGTGCGGGCTCTGTGGCGTGCCGGATTTTAGTGCCCTGCTGGTACCCGAAGCCCTGCCGGTCGAGGGTGAGGTGCTCGCATGGGGCGCTATTCAGGCGGCCCTGGACCGTATGCAGGCGAGCCAGTGGTTGAACCGGACTACCGGCACCGCGCATGCCGCCATCCTGGCGGGGCCCCGTGGGACTCTGGCGCGTGAGGACATCGGGCGCCACAACGCGGTCGATAAGACTGTAGGTGCCGCCTTACGCACACAGTGGGCGGCGGGAGACGCGCGCATCCTTGCGGTATCCTCGCGTCTTAGTTTCGAGATCGTCCAAAAGGCCTTGCGTTTTCGGGTGCCGGTTATCGCGGCCATCTCCGGCGTGAGCAGTCTCGCCGTGCGCGTCGCAGCCGAGCGCGGTATCACGCTGATCGGCTACGCGCGCGAGGGTCGCATGAGTGTTTACACTCACAAGGAGCGGGTCGCGCTCGCGGACTAGAGGGTGCCGTTGCAAGCCGTACGGACTCGTGGTGAGAATGGGCGGTCGATACTCAATTGCGGTGTGCCCACACGCCGTCAGAGCCCCCCGCTAGCGCATCGTGACGACCTCTTCGGCGCTCGTCGGATGAATGGCAAGCGTGTCGTCCAGATCCTTTTTGGTCGCACCCATTTTTACGGCGACCGCGAAGCCTTGCAGCATCTCGTCGGCGGCCTCACCGATGATGTGCAGGCCTACGACACGCTCTTCGCGGCCGACCGTCACGAGCTTCATGGCGGTGCGCTGCGGGTAGCGGCTGAAGGCGTGGCTCATGGGCGTAAACCGTGTGCGGTAGACGCGCACGGCCTCGTTGCCGTGGCGCTCCCGCGCCTCCGGTTCGCTCAGGCCCACGCTTCCGATCGGTGGGTGGCTGAATACCACCGTTGGGATGAGGTCGTAGTTGAGGTGCCTGTCCTTTTGGCCGCCGAACAGGCGGTCGGCTAGGCGTCGGCCGGCCGCGATCGCCACAGGCGTGAGGGCTGCGCGGCCCGTCAGGTCGCCGATGGCATAAATCCCCGCTACAGCCGTGTTCTGATACGAGTCGGTCTCTACGATGCCGCCCCGGCCTGCGGTGATGCCGGCTTTGTCCAAATCGAGCCCCTCGCCGTTCGGCGCCCGGCCCACGGCCCATATCACGCTGTCGAGCCCGCACAAGGCCTCGCCGTCCTCATAGAGGAGGGTGAGTTCGGTCCCTGCCTTCCGGATACCCGAAACCTGGCGCTGGGCCAAGAGATTGATGCCGGCATGGGTCATGGCCTCCATGAGCCCCTCGCGCAGCATGGGATCGAAGGCCGCCAGGAGGTGGGCGCCGCGCATGACAAGCGAGACATCGCTGCCGAGATTGCGCAGGGCGCAGGCGAGCTCTACGGCAATATAGCCCGCGCCCACCACCGCGGCCCTGCGCGGCCTTTCGGTGAGCGCAAAGAACCCGTCGGATGTGATTCCCAAGGAGGCGCCCGGGACATCCGGTACTATCGGGCGACTGCCCGTGGCGAGCACGATATGGTCTGCTTGATAGCGCTTGCCTTCTACCTCTACGGTGTGGGGGTCGGCGAATCGGCCGTGCCCGGAGATGACGGCGACGCCATTGTCGGCAAGTCCGGTCGCGTAGCGCTGGTTCAGTCTACCGATATAGGTATCGCGGGCGCGTTTGTTGGCCGCCCAATCGAAATCCCCGAGAAGTGGCGCAAAACCGTAATCGGTCGCAAGCTCCGCGCCATGGCGCAGGTGTGCGGCGTTCCAGAGGAGCTTTTTTGGTACGCAGCCGACATTCACGCAGGCCCCGCCGAGCGCGCCCTTTTCTATCAGGGCGCAACGGGCCCCATAGAGCGCCGCGCGGTTGGCGGTGGCGATCCCGCCGCTGCCGCCCCCAAGGATCAGGAGATCGTAGTGCTCGGTCATGATGCGGCCCCCCATAGAACCGACCAGAATGCGTTTGCACTGCCACTTGTCCTCGCGGCGCGCGGGCGAGATTTGGTGTTATGAGAGTCCCAGGTGGCGCGCCAAGTCGTCCGCTCCCCCGATATGCCGGCCGCCTATGAAGACTTGTGGCACAGTGGAGCGGCCGCTCGTTGCGCGGAGGGTCCGCGAGCTCACGCCCGTGCCTTGGCCTGTGCGAATCTCCTCGAACGCGATGCCGCGCTCCTTCAGCATCGCCTTGGCACGGAAGCAGTGCGGGCAGCCCTCACGGGTAAATATTGTGACGAATTCCGGTTCTACGGCTCGTGGGTTTATGTGGCGAAGCATCGTATCGGCATCCGAGACCTCGAAGGGGTCGCCGGGCTTGTCGGGTTCTATGAACATTTTTTCGATCACACCATCTTTTACGAGCATGGAATAGCGCCACGAGCGTTTGCCGAAACCCAGGTCGGATTTGTCGACGAGCATCCCCATCCACGCCGTGAACTCACCGTTACCGTCCGGAAGAAACAGCAGATTCTGGGCGTTCTGCTCCTTGCCCCAGGCCTCCATGACAAAGGCGTCGTTTACGGACAAGCACGCTACGGTGTCGACACCATTGGCCCGGAAGACGGGAGCGAGTTCGTTATAACGTGGCACGTGGCTCGAGGAGCATGTCGGGGTATAGGCGCCCGGAAGCGCGAAAAGGACCACGGTCTTTCCCTTGAAAATATCATCTGTGCTGACGTCCTTCCACTGGCCGTCGGCGCGGGTCTTGAAGACCACCGGCGGAACTCGTTGTCCTTCCCGATTCGGGTGCTGCATAAGTCCCCTCTTTTTCAGGTCGTGATAGTTGGAGGCCCGCGGTCCCGGCTCGCGACCCTCGGTGCTCAGAAAAGCGCGCTCGTTTGCAGGCCCGTCGGCGCTCCTCGGCATGCCGCGTAACTGCCTCTTAAGCCGATCTTAGCAAAGGACGGGCTCTTTGGCATATGGCAGGCCCAGTCGTGTTTTTATGGTGGCCGCGTAACGATAATCAAGCGGTCGCGCCGGAATTCTTGGACGGAGGGTGCCACGCGGAGGGGGGGGTCTAGGGGGCCCTCACGCGCAGGCGCGAGGGCTAGGATGGGTATCAACCCTGTTGTTGGGGGATCCCGTTCGGCGGGTCACCGGGAAGGGGCGCGGGGTTGTCCAGTGTGCGGCCCAGTCCCTGTTCGGGATGCTCGGTTCCGACGTTCAGGTATTTTTGCTTGGTCTCTTCGGATTCAAAGTAGATCTTGAGGGTATCGGCACCCTCGCCCTCGACCACGTAAGGTTGGCCTTCGGTCTCGGGTAAGGTTTTGCCGGTTACAGGATCAGTCCTCTCGATTCGCATGCTTCCCTCCGGTCTTCGAAAAGAGCTTGGCAGCATGCCGCATGCCAAAAAAAAGATCATCCACCTTATGGCCCTCGGCGCGTCTCCTTTCAGCAACGGAATGGTGGTGATCGCTGGCAGATGGTTCGCGAGCAGCAACACCTGCTCTGTGTGTCCTGTGAAACAAGACACAATGCCGATGACGGTACGGCAGTGGATGTGCCCGGATTGTGGAACCCCCCCATGACCGGGATGTGAACGCGCCCAGGAATCTTCTGGCCCTTGGCGTAGCGGCCCTAAGCGACCCTAATAGTGCGTTCTGCCGCAGGTGAAGCCTGGGGAGAGGAAGGCGCGGGCCCGACTCACGAGAGCGGGACGAAACCGGTCTCGACGCAGGGGAAGTCAGCATTGTGCCTGTTTAAAAAATTGGATTGAGCAAGCCTGGCGGAACGGCTGCCCGGCTTTGTGGTAGCCGATACAGGAAGGCGTGACGGTACGAGGCGTCGCGACCTAATCAACCATCGTTGCGTCGCCACCGCTTCCCATTTCTCGACCGTGATGCGAGCATAGGGGCGTTACACGCCGTTCCTGGACTCTTTGCCGTCGCTATTCGTTAAGACGCAGGCCTGGTCGGCGCGGGATGGTCGTTACGGTACGCAATTGCTGCAGGCCGGGGGGTTATGAGTGGAGAGCGTCCGCTGCGGGCCGGTCTCGCAAAAAGCGCGCGAGCGCTCGCGTGGGCTTGGGTCGCCATAGCGCTTCTCGGTTGGCTACCGAAAGCTCAAGCGTCCATGAATTTCCCGGGGAAGAGTCCCGAAGATGTGTGGCGCGCGATACGCCATCAGGCCCATGCCATAGTGGAAGGAAGGGGCGGGCGCGATCTCTACGTCTTTGTCGACCCCAATTGTCCTTTCTGTCATACGCTCTTCGAGCAGCTGCAGCCACTGATTGGCCCGCGCCATCTGACTATTCACTGGATCGTGACGGGCTTTCTGCGGGCTTCTAGCGCAGGCAAGGCCGCCGCCATACTCGGGGCGCGTCGGCCGCTTTCAGTCCTCAGGCGTAACGAGGCGGCTTTTCGTCGAGGGCGGCGCGGAGGGGGTATCGCGCCGGTGCCCGTGCGCGGCCGCGCGGCCCGGGCGTTGATTGCCAACAACCGTTTGCTTGGCCTCACGGGCCCCGAGCTCGTGCCGACGCTGGTATACCGGAACCAGGCGGGCGCGGTCATTATCCATCAGGGCGTGCCGATGAAACCGCACGGTCTGCTCTGGACTATTCACGCCATCCCTTGGGCGCGTGGCATTCACCGACACTGACGCGTCGCGCGATGGGGCCCTAGGGGGCCGCGCATGTCGTGCGGCCCCCCTTTTTTTTGTGAGGCCCCCTTATGACCTTGTAGGCCTGCTGCGTCTCGGGTCGCCCTTGACCTTATAGTTTACTGTAGGGTGTAGACTAAGCCATCGTAAGGAGGCGGCGCGATGGAGCTTATGACGATCGGGGTATTGGCAAGACGGGCCGGTTTGGGCGCCGGGGCACTACGCTATTACGAGACGCTAGGTTTGATCACGCCGGCTACTCGCACTCGCGGCCGCTACCGGCTGTATAAGGATGCCGAGTTGCAGCGCCTGCGCTTCATACGCCGCTGCCAGGAGTTGGGGTTCTCCTTGGACGAGATCGCCGTGCTTCTCGGCTTGAATGAGAGGCGCACGGCGCGCGCCGCGGACGTAAAGCGCCTGACTCACGAAAAGCTGTGCGACATCAATCAGCGTATTCGCGACCTGGAGCGCATGAAGCAGGGCCTGGAGCGCCTAAGCGAGCGCTGCCAGGGCGACGGCCCCGCGTCCGAATGCCCTATTCTCGCTGCCTTGAATGGCAACGAGGGTTACGGGGGCGCGCCATGAGTCGTGAAATCGAAATGGGTATCGCGGGCATGACCTGCGCGTCCTGCGTCGCGCGCGTGGAGCGCGCGCTGAAGGCCGTGCCAGGGGTGAAGTCGGTTGTTGTGAATCTGGCGAGCGAGCGTGCGACCGTAGCCTACGATCCAAGCGTAGCGACGCCTGCGGATCTTTCGCAAGCCGTGCGCGGGCGCGGCTATGAGCCGCTCATGCGCGATCTTGAGATCGGCATCGCGGGCATGACCTGCGCGTCCTGCGTCGCGCGCGTGGAGCGCGCGCTGAAGGATCTGCCTGGCGTGATCGATGCCACCGTGAATCTCGCCACCGAACAGGCTCACGTCTCGTATCTCGAAGGCGCCCTCGATGAGGGCGCGGTGCGCGAGGCGATCACACGGACTGGTTATCGGGCGCTTGCCCGGTCGGGGCTTGAGGACGGTGGGGGGCGCGACGCGCAAGCGGAGGCTGCGGCGGGGTTACGGCGCGATGTCTGGGTGGCCGGCATTCTGACAATGCCGGTCGTGGTTTTGTCTATGGGCCCGGTCTTCTCGCCGGCGCTTGGGCGGGCGCTGGCGGGGGTCGCTCCTGCGGATTTCTGGTCGTGGCTCGTCGCGCTCCTGACGGCGACGGTGTTGTTTGGCCCTGGCCGCCGGTTCTTCCGTCCTGGCTGGCTCGCGTATCGTCACCTGTCGCCGGATATGAATAGTCTTGTCATGACCGGGACCGGCGCCGCCTTCACCTACAGCCTTCTCGTCCTGGTCTGGCCGCGTGGGTTCCCGGCGGCCGCGCGTCATCTCTATTTCGATTCGGCAGCGGTCATCGTGACTGTGATCCTGATTGGCAAGTACCTTGAGGCGCTGGCAAAGGGGCGCACGGGGGCCGCGATCAAGCGGCTCGCGGGTCTGCAGGCCAAGGTGGCGCGGCGAGTACGGGGCGAGCGCGAGGAGGAGGTGCCGATCGCCGAATTGCAACTAGGTGAGCGCGTGCGCGTGCGCCCCGGCGAACACATCCCTGTCGATGGTGTGGTGCGCGCGGGCGAGAGCTATGTCGATGAGTCGATGTTGAGCGGCGAGCCCATGCCTCTTGCCAAACACTCAGGCGACCGGGTCGTCGGGGGCACGATCAACCAATACGGCGTCCTGGAGGTTGAGGCGAGTGCGATAGGTGCGCAGACAGTGCTTGCGCAGATCATTCGCTTAGTCGCGCGGGCGCAGGGCTCGAAGCTCCCCATTCAGGGACTTGCCGATCGTGTCGTCGCGGTGTTTACACCGGTGGTCTTGGTGGCCGCGATCCTGGCGTTCGCCGGGTGGCTGATCGGCGACGGGACGGCTGGCCTTACCGGCGGACTCGTGAGCGCCGTGGCGGTCTTGGTCGTAGCCTGTCCATGCGCCATGGGGCTTGCGACGCCAGCGGCAGTGATGGTGGGCACGGGCCGTGCAGCCGAGCTTGGCGTGCTCTATCGTAAGGGTGAAGCGCTTGAGGTGCTGAGTCATGTGGACACGGTCGTCTTCGACAAGACCGGCACTTTGACCGTGGGTCGCCCGCTCGTCACTGACGTGCTTGCAGTCGACGGGGACCGCGGCGCGCTCTTGGGACTTGCAGGGGGCGCTGAGGCCGGGAGCGAGCATCCGCTGGCGCAGGCCGTCACGGAGGCGGCGAAGGGCGAGGGCGTGTCGCTGCGCGCCGTCTCCGGTTTCAGGGCGCGACCGGGATACGGTATCGAGACGGAGGTCGACGGCCGCCGGCTGTTGGTGGGTGCGCGGCGATTGCTCATGGAGGCCGGCATTGACCTTGCGGAGCTCGAAAACGCGGCGCGTAGCCTCGAGGCGCACGGCAAGACCGTGATCTTCGTGGCCCATGGCGAGACTCCATGCGGATTGATCGCGCTGGCCGATGCGCCGCGCCCGCAGGCGCAAGGGGTCGTGCGCGCACTGCACGAACGCGGCTTGGCCACCGTGATGATTTCAGGTGACGCCCAGGCCGCGGTGGAGCAGCTAGCCTTGGCCCTCGGTATCACGGATTACCGGGCGGAGGTCCTGCCGGAGGCCAAGGCGCAGGCGGTAGAGGCCTTGCAGCGCGAGGGGCGTAAGGTGGCTTTTGTTGGGGATGGATTGAACGATGCCCCGGCGCTTGCTCAGGCCGACGTCGGGATCGCGATGGCGAGCGGTACGGACGTCGCGATGGAGGCGGCCGACGTGACGATAAAGGGTTCTCTCGGAGCGCTGGTTGCGGCCGTGGATCTTTCGCGCCGCACACTCTCGACGATACGGGGGAACCTGTTTTGGGCGTTTTTTTACAATGTCGCCTTGATCCCGCTTGCCGCCGGCCTTTTCTATCCGGCTTTTCGAGTCCAGCTGAACCCCATGCTCGCGGGCCTGGCCATGGGGTTCTCGAGTCTGTTTGTTCTGACCAACAGCCTGCGTCTGCGGTATTTCAAAGACTCGAAGATCGACGAGGGCGCCTGTGGCTCGACGGGAACGCCCAGGCCGCGCGTCGAGTCGTCTCAAGCGTTTTGAATTCTAAGAGTTGGAACATTCCACGCATTCACGGCAAAAAAAGGAGTAGGCGATGAGTACCACCACCTTGCGTATCACTGGTATGACATGCGGCCATTGCGTCGCGGCGGTCACTGCGGCCCTGAAGGCGGTACCGGGGGTCGAATTGGTGCAGGTGAACCTGGAGCGCGGGGAGGGCGTGGTCCAGGGTAGTGCGAGCGCCGATCAGTTGGTCGGCGCCGTCGAGGCGGAGGGGTATGCGGCCCGCGTCGCGTGACTGAGCGCGGGCACGAAGGGCGTCGTCCGCGAGGTACTGCCCGCACTGAGAGGCCTCGGCCGGTGCCCTTTGGTCGAAGCGACCGGCTTCGGCTCGCCTTATAGTCCGCGGTCTTGGAGCGGGCGAGGCGGGTTCTAATGGCTTCTCCATCCAAGGAGGCGGGGACATCAGGCGGTGCGAGCCAGAACCCACCCGTTATTCTCGGATTCGTCATGCTAACTAAAGGAGGCTACCATGGGCGATACAGAACGGCTTGATCTCGTCGTTATCCTCATCACCGGGCCAGAGAATCCGAAACGCCTGCCCTCGGCGTTTTTCTTGGCCTCTACCGCGGCCGCCAGTGAGCAGAACGTCCTCATGTATTTCACGGGACCCGCCACGGAGCTTTTGAAAAAGGGCGTCGCTGAAACGATCTTCCCTTTGAAAGGCGGGAAGAGCGTGGCGGACTTCATGAAGCTTGCCTCCGACAACGGCGTACGCATGATTGGGTGCGCGCAGTCGCTGGAATTGAATAAGATGACCCCTGCTGACCTTTTCTGTGAGATGCCGCTTTTGAACCCAAGCGCCGCCTTGCCATCGCTCGCACAAGCAGGGCGTGTGCTTACTTGGTGATCGGTCGCGGATTTGTTTAGGTGGGGCGCTCCGGGGCCCGACGTGGGTCCCGAGCGCAAGCCTTGGCCACAACCCTTAAGGCCGCCCTGATCGTGGACCCAAGCGGGCCCGAGGGACCCGGGCCTTTTTCCGATGTTCGCGCATGCGGGAAGCCCTAGGATCACGATGAATGCTAGGCGCCGTAGCGGCGAGGGGGGTGTCGCCGGCGTGACCGATGGGTATTCCGGTCGGCGGACTCACGGCATCGCGCAACTCCACACGGACCGATCAATCCTCCGAACAACCCGAGCGACAGAGGCGCTAGACGCTTCTCAAAACGGGTGGGGCAAAGCCGTGCCCATGGGCTGGCGGATTGGGGTTCTGCGAGGGCGTGAACGCGCGATAGGGCGGATCAGGGGGTGGCAAGGATGTCGTATAACCGATGGTGGCGACGGGGCGGGAGGTGCTCTTCGGAGCGGCCGGCGCAAACCAGCGGAGGCGCAGCGGGCTTGAGCCCGGATCTTTCCGTGGCCACGGAACGCGACCCCCACGCGTCCAGGCGGTCTGGGTCGGAGGGTGTCCCGGAGCGGAGCGCGACCGAGCGCGCGGTTCTCGACGCACTGCCCGAGTACCTGGTCGTCCTTGATTGCGAAGGGCGGCTGTTGGCGGCCAATGCCACGTGGCGGAGGTTGGCAGAGGAGTTCGGAGTGTCTGGCGGCGATTCCGTGGCGGGCCGCCCTTACCTGGGGACGTGCGCACGCGTGCTTCATGGCGAAAAGCCCGGATCCAATGAGCCCGACGTGGCCGTAGCCAGCATGTTGTCGAGCCCCGTCCCTCGGGTAGTCATTGAATATTCTTGCGCATACGACACAAGCGTCCGCTGGTTCCAGTTGTTGGCTACGCGTTCACAAAACCAAGATAATTGCCGGATAGTCCTTCTTTACCTCGATGTCACCGAACGCAAGCGGGCGGAAGAGGACGCCCTCGCGCGCGCGCGACAACAGGCGGTCGTGGCAGAGCTTGGTCAGCGCGCCCTCTCTGGTGTTGCGCTGAATCAGTTGCGCGAGGATGCTGTGCAGGCCGTGGCGCGCACCTTCGGGGTGCCGCTTTCGAATCTGCTCATGGTTTTGTCGCCATCCCGCTCCTTGTTGGTAGCCGGTGTAGGTTGGCGCGAAGGACTCGTCGGGGCCGCCGAGGTGAGTCTCGGACCCGAGTCGCAGGCCGGCCATACCCTCGTTTCGGACCAACCGATTGTGGTGGAGGATCTACGCAAGGATCGCCGATTTTCGGGGTCCGCGCTATTGCGCGAACACGGGGTGGTGAGCGGCATTAGCGTCGTGGTCGGAGGCAAGGGGGGCCCATGGGGGGTGTTGGGTGCCTATGCTCCCGAACCCCGCCACTTTTCGCGGGATGATGTAAATTTCGTACGCTCCATCGCCAACGTCTTGGCCGAGGCGACGGACCGCGCGCGTACTGAAGGTTCAATACGTGTCAGTAGCGCGCTCCTCCGGATCGCAGCGCAGACCGCGCATATCGGAGGGTGGACCTATGAGCCGCGTGGTGACGTCATGGGATGGTCGGACGAGGTCTCGGCCATCCACGACGTCGCACCCGGCGGCGCCCGGACACTTGCCGAGGCGCTTCGGTTCTGCGCAGCCGATACGCGCACCGTCGTGACCGAGGCATTTCGCAAATGCCTGAAAAGCGGTGAACCCTTCGATATCGAAGCCGAGATCGTGACCGCCCGGGGGCGCAGCGCTTGGGTGCGGGCCATCGGCACCGCCGAGCGGTCCCCGACAGGCGAGATCATTCAACTGCAAGGCGCCTACCAGGATATTACCGACCAAAAGCATGCGCAGCGCGATCTTGCGCGGGCCAACAGGGCCCTGCAGATGCTAAGCCGCTGCAATGAGGTCGTGGCGCGTTCCGACGACGAGACGGGTTTGCTGAACGAGATCTGCAAGATCGCAGTCGAGATCGGCGGTTATCGTATGGCCTTCGTGGGCTGTCCCCGCCACGACGCCGAGCGCACCATTGCCCCCGTGGCGCACGCGGGTTATGAGGCTGGGCGTTTCCTGGCGCAAGCGCATATGAGCTGGTCGAATGAGAGGCGCGAGGGCCGCGGCGCCGTGGGTTCCGCCTTGCGATCGGGGTCGCTCGTTTTTTACGGGAATCTCGATGCACAGACACCAGAGGTTCCTTGGTCTGCGCTTGCCCGGGAGTGCGGGTACCGGGCGGTCTTATGCGTGCCCCTCAAGGACCAGTCCCAGACCTTGGGTGTTTTTTGTCTCTATGCCGGAGAGTCCCGCACTATGACTTCGGCGGAGGCGCGGTCTCTCCAGGAGCTTGCCGCCAATGTGACCTTCGGAGTACGGCATGTCCGCAACGAAGCCGAGCGGCGGCGCATGCAAACGGTCCTGGAGGCCGCCGCGGAAGGGGTGGCGACCGCTGGGAACCCTTTCTTCGAACAGATGGCGCGAGGAGTATGCCGCGCCCTGGGCGCTTTCGGGGTCTTTGTATTACGGGTGGCCCCCGATCGCCCCCGGGCAATCAGGGGGGTTACGGGCGTGGCGGACGATCAAGCGGCGCCGCCCGCGGATGACCTCCTTGAAGGGGGCCTGGCCGAGCTTCTGCTCGCGACTCGCCAACAGGTCGTCCCGGAGCGTCTTGCCGAGCGCTTTCCCGGCGCGCGCCGGCTATTGGAGATGGGGGCGGTGGCGTGCGCGGCCGAACGGCTCGACAATGTCGCGGGCACACCGATCGGCTTTCTCTGCGTGGCATTCCGCACGCCCCTCGAAAGCCCGCGCTTTGTGCAGTCGGCTCTTGGAATCTTTGCGGCGCGCATGGCCGGCGAACTGGCCCGGCAGGAGGCTGACACGCGGATCCGCGAACAGGCGGCGCTGCTCGACAAGGCGCACGACGCTATCATCCTGCAGAATCTGGACATGCGCGTCGTGTACTGGAACGCGGGCGCGGCGCGTCTTTACGGTTGGCGTGAAAGCGAGATCCTGGGCGCCTCGCTCAACGACAAGATCTATGCTGACGGCGCGCCGCCCGAGGGTGCCAAGGCGGAGGTCTTGGCTCACGGCGAATGGACAGGTGAGATCGCGCAGGTGCAGCGTGACGGTAAGAATATCACCGTCGAGAGCCATTGGACACTCGTGAAGGATGGGGATGGTTGGCCGCACGCGATATTGCATATCAACACAGACATCACCAAGCGCCTCGCCGTCGAGAACCAATTAAAGCAGGCGCAGAGGCTCGAGGCTATAGGCCAGCTCACCGGTGGTATCGCCCACGATTTCAATAACCTCTTGACGGTGATAATGGGTAGTTCGGATCTGTTGGTACATGAGCTGTCCGATCGCCCGGATCTCAGGCGACTCGTCGACATGAGCCGCTCCGCGGCAGAGCGCGGCGCGCAGCTCACGAAGCGGCTGTTGGCTTTCGCTAGGCGTCAGGCGCTTGCGCCACGACCCGTGGACATCGAGCGATTGCTTGTCGAGATGGACGGGTTGCTCCGCAGTACGGTGAGCGAGGACATCGAGATCCGCTTGGTGTGCTCGTCCGATTTGTGGTCGGCACTCGTGGATCCGGCGCAACTTGAGAGCGCGCTTTTGAATCTTTGCATCAACGCTCGCGATGCCATGCCAGCGGGAGGCAAGATGACGATCGAGACCTGTAATTTTTGTCTTGATGCCGCCTATGCGGAGGATAACGTCGACGTCGTGCCTGGCGAGTACATCTTGATCGCGGTCTCGGACACGGGTTGCGGGATTTCAAGCGAAAACCTACAACGAGTGTTCGACCCCTTTTTCACAACCAAGGAATTCGGCAAGGGGACGGGGCTTGGACTTAGCATGGTCTACGGTTTCGTGAGGCAGTCGCATGGATACGTGAAGATATATTCTGAGGTGGGGCACGGCACGACCGTGAAGATGTTTCTGCCACGCGCCCTTGCGCAGGACGTTGGGTGCGCGGGGGAGGGCGCGGCGCCGGAGGCCTGCGGCGGCACCGAGCGCGTTCTTCTGGTGGAGGACAATGATCTCGTGCGCCACTACGCGACGAGACAGCTTCAGGTGTTAGGTTACGATGTGGTCGCTGCGCAAAACGCCAACGAGGCGCTCGGAATCTTGGAGAAGGAGCGCGGTATCGCGCTCCTCTTTACTGACGTCGTCATGCCAGGTGGCATGAATGGATTCGAACTGGGTGAGAAGGCGCGCGCCTTGGACCCGGGCTTGAAGGTACTTTATACGTCGGGGTACACCGAGAACGCCCTCGTGGACCAGGGGTGTGAGGGCGCCCGGCAGCATTTTCTACACAAACCCTACCGCCCCTCCGATTTGGCCCGCCTGGTTCGCGAGGCCTTGGGCTGCACGGTGGAGGAAAGGTTGCCTTGACGTTGGCGGGCGCGTCAAGGGGTGCTCTAGCCCGGATCCGGTCGGGTGGCGAGTTGGGGTTGGGTGTCGCCGGACAGCAGCGCGAGGAAGGAGCGCACACCGGCGGACTGATAAGACGGCTCGGGGGCCGCGACGTAGAGTGTCCAATGGAGGGTCTCGGCGCCTGGCAGGGCCAGAGGCCTCACCTGCCAATCCGGGCGTTGCGCCAGCACGCTTTGAGCCACGAAACCGATGCCCGCGCCGGCCGCGACCGCGGCGCCGACTGCATCCACTCCTCCAACCTCAAGCAAGAAGGGTGCGGCAAGACCGCGGGTCGCGAGTTCGGTCGCGAGCGCCTCGCGCACGCCAGGTCCGTCGTTGCGCCAGATGACGGGGAAACGAAGGGCGTCGGTCCAATCGACCCGGGACAGGCGCAACAAGGGGTGTTGTGGGCTGACCACGCAGGTGATCGGCTCTTCCCGCCAGGGCTGCACCGAATAGTAGGGAGGCAGGTGGGCGCGATCGAAGCCGCCGTCGAAAAACAAAAGATCCCAGTCGCCGAGGGCGATCTGTCGCCGGTCAGTTATGTCACCCTTCAAGTGTACGCGGACATGGGCATGGTGCGTCTGAAAGGTCGCCACAAGCGCCGGTAGAAAGTAATGCGCAAGCGCCGGCGTCGCCGCAATGCGCAATGCGTCGTCCTGTAAGCGGCGGCAGCGCACGATGGCCTGCGCCGTGTCGTCGAGCGCCGCCCGCAGTTTGCGTGCAGGCTCCAGGAGGGCCGCGCCGGCACTCGTCACGCGGACGCCGCGTCCTTCCCGACGATAAAGGGGTTCGCCGACCTGCTCGGTCAGCTTCTGAAGACGCTCGGAGATGGCCGGCTGGCTGCGGTGTAGGACGCGACTTGCGGCGGTGAGGCTGCCCTGTTCGGCGACGACAAGAAAGGTGAGCAACTGGTCGGCGTCGATGTCCATCGGTTTTTCCGATAAGTCACGTCAATATAACCGATTTGAGCTCGCGTTGCACGGTGCTTACAATGCGCGCATTTTGAGTGGCGGGGCCGTAGTGGGCGGGAACGATATCAGGGATGGCCGGGTGAGTGGCGACGCGCGCGCGCCGTTGGACCCCTTCCGTTTCATGGTCCTGAATCTCACGCTGGGTGTAGGGCATTTCCTCGTACTCTTTAATACCGGCGCGTATCTGCCGATGATTCCCTACGCTGCGGGGGCCCTGGGTCGAGCCATCAGTTATGGTGACTGGACGCAGGCGAATTTCTTTATCGCCATGGCCGCCGGTTTTCCCATCGCGCCCAGATTCGCAGGGCGTTTTGGCGAGGTGCATACGCTTGTGGGGGCCTTCGTGGTCTTTGCGCTGGCGTCGGCCGTGTGCGCGAGCACCCATGACTTTTGGGTCTTTCTCCTGGCGCGGGGGGCGCAAGGGTTTGCGGGGGGCGTGACCGTACCCGTGTCTTTGCGCGGCCTACTGCGTCACTATCGCCCTGATCGCCGGAATCTCGGTCTCGTCCTCTGGGGTGTCGCGGCGCTCATGCCATTTACTCTTGGACCGACGCTTGGCGGTATTCTGATCGAGGAGCTCGGGTTTCGGGCGCTTTTCATCTTGAATGTGCCGATCGCGCTGGCGGTGGCGGCCTTGTCAACGGTCGTGTTATTCCACCGCGAAAGCGGTTTGCAATCGCAACCGATGGACTGGCGCGGGCTGATTCTGCTTCTCGGCACGCTCGCCTGTGGCCTTTGGGCTGTCGACCTTGCGGAGGTGCGCGACTTTTGGCGCTCGCCGATAGTCGAGACGTTGGGGCTCGCAAGCCTGGTTGCGCTCGGCCTGCTCGTGGCCTGGGAGCGCGGACGCAAAGAGCCGCTCGTGGACGTCCGGCTCTTTGCGCGCTGGAATTTTACCGTCGGCGCGCTCGGGCTCTTCCTTACGGGTCTCTTGTTCCAGGGGCTCATGGCCATCTTCGTGATCCAGTACGAGGTGGCCATGGGCTATGGCCCACTCTGGGTGGGGCTCTTGATCCTGCCCATGGCAATCTTTTCGAAGCTCGCCTCTATCCTCACTCACCGCTGGATGACGCGCATTGATCCTAGGTTGATCGGGATGTTCGCGCTGGTCGGAATGGGGGCGAGCTGCGCCTTCGCGGCTTCCTATGACCGCAATGCCTCCTTCGATGCCTTGCTCTGGCCGCAGGTTGTAGCCGGGATCTTCGTCGGCGGTCTGTTCCCGCCCTTTGCGGCGATCGGTCTTTCCGGGCTCGCCGGTTCGGCTGAGCTCAAGGCAAGCGGGGTCTTGAATCTCTTGCGAGTGTCGGGGCAGGCCTTCGGTATCCCGGTGTTCGCAACGCTTTGGGAGGTGCGCGACATCGTGCACCGGCACTTCGTCGTCGAGGCCGATGCCGCGGCGCGGGCGCACATCTCGCAGCTCCAAGCCGCGCTCGCAGCACACGGCTTACGTCCATCGGTTGCTCACGCGATCCTCGCGCGTAGCCTGGGGCGCGCCGCGGGTGAGCTTGCCATGGGAGAGGTTTTCTATATCGCTATGTGGGGTTTCTTTGCGCTGGCAGGCCTTTGCCTGCTCGCGCGTCCGGTGATCTTTGCCGAATCGGACAAGTCTGTGCGGCTTGCGGCCCAGGAGCTCGTCGAACCATGAGACGCGTTTTTTTCGTCCTTGTGGTGGCGCTCGCAGCGGCGTGCGCACGCCTGCCGCGGGCGCCGGGGCACGCACCGTCCGCTTGGCATCCACGGGGCTCGGTGACCGTTGGGTCTGCGCGCCCTCTTTCGGTCAAGTCATCGGTCCGCTGGTGGCGTGCCGCTGACAGCCGCTCTCTCGACGTGGTGATGGCGACCGCCATGCGTGGCAATCCTTCGCTTGACGCGGCTTCAGCACGCGCGCGCATGGCAGCGGCCGAACTTCGTCTGACGCGAGGTGCAAGACGCCTGCATCTATCGGCCCTGGGACGGTCGACCGCCGAATACTTCTCGAGGGACGGACTCCATGGCCCCGCCAACGGGGAAAGCATTTTGTATACGGAAGTCGATCCTCTCGTCGCGCGTTGGCATGTGACACAATTCGGGCGCGTCAATGATGAGGTGCGCGCGGCGTTCGGGGCAGCCCAAGCGGCCGTAGCTGCCCGCGCGTGGGCCCGCCTCGTGGTGGCGGCAGAGGTCGCGCGGACCTATTTTGCAGCAGAGGCGGCCCGTGAAGAGCGCGCCTGTTGGGGCGCGATGCGGTACGACGCGCGTGCCCTTGTGGTTTTGGCGCAGATCCGCCACCGCGATGGTTTGAGTGGCGGGCGAGCGGTCTATGCGAGCGAGGAGGCCTTGGCGGCGACCGACCAGGGGTATCGACGGGCGACCACCTCGCTTGTGCGCCTGCGCGATGCCTTGGGCGCCTTGGCTGGACGCGGACCTGCGTTCGGGCGCGGCGTAGCGCTCGGGGCCTTGCCGGGTACGGCGCGGTTGCCTCTGCCATCGGCCATCCCCTTGGCGCTGGTCGCGCACAGGCCCGACGTCGTGAGTGCCCGCAGGCTTGTCGCTGCCGCTGCCGCGCGCGTTGGGGCGGCTCGGGCCGCCTTCTATCCGAACGTCAATATCGCTCTATTCGCCGGCTGGAACAGTATTTCGCTTGGTGATCTCTTCAATCCCGTGAATCTCGCACGTGGGATCGGACCCACGGTGACACTGCCGATCTTCGAGGGTGGAACCCTGCGTGCAGGGCTTGCCAAGGAGGAGGCGGCGTTCACGGCAGCGCGCGCCCAGTACCAGGATACGCTCGTAGGTGCGGTGCGCGAAGTCGCCGATCGCGTGGCCCGATGGCGGCGCGTCCTACGCGATCTTCAGGCGCAGACACGCGCCCTCCGCGCCGCCGGCCAGCAAAAGGCACTGGCAGACCAAGCCTTTCGCTCGGGACTTACGAATCGCGCGCCGCTTTTGAAGGCGGATCTGGCGTGGTCGCGAGAGCGGCTGCGCGCGATCGCGTTGCGGGAGACCCAAGCGGCGACTTGGGTGGGGATAGAGGAGGCGATCGATGGACAGGCCCGCTGACCGCGCGGCTTCGGAAAATGGGGCGCGCACGCGCCGCGTGCGCTGGGCCGTGACCCTGATAGTGCTCGCCGTGCTCGGGGTGTTTCTGTATTGGGCGCTTTATGGGCGTTATTTCGCCGCTACCGACGATGCCTATGTCACGGGCGACCTCGTACCGATCGAGGCGCAGACTGCGGGGACGGTCTCGGCGGTTTTTGTGCGCAGGACGGAGTTCGTGCATAAGGGGGAGCGGCTTTGTGTCCTGCAGGGGTCGCGGGCACGGATCGCGCTGTCGCGCGCCTCCGCTTCGCTTGATTCCACGGCGCGTCATGTGCGGGCGCTGTTTGCCCGTGTTCAAGCCCTGCGCTGGCATCTGAAGAGCCTGGATTGGAAGCGTGAGCGCTTGATGCGGGACTTGGCGCGCTACAGGAAGTCGCTTGCCGAAGGCGCGGTGTCGGCAATTCGGGTCGAGGACACAGAGTTACGCGTGCGGGCCTTGAGCGCGCAGATCGGCGAGACGCGCGCGGCGCTTGAGGGCGCTCGGGCTTTGGTGCGCGAGACTACCGTCGCCGACAACCCGCAGGTACGGATCGCTGTCGCGCGCGTCGAAGCCTCTGATCTTGCGTGGCAGCGGCGGATCATCCGGGCCCCCGTGTCCGGTTTCGTGGGCGGCCGCGCGGTTTATCCTGGCACGCAGGTGCATCCTGGCGCCCGGCTCTTCACGATCGTTCCGCTCGCTGACCTGTGGGTGGTCGCGAATATCAAGGAGACGCGCATGCGCGAGGTACGCCCCGGGGATCGCGTGCGCCTGACAAGCGCCTATTATGGCTCCGGCGTGGTCTACGACGGTGTGGTGCTGGGTCTTGCGCCTGGCGCTGGGAGCGCATTCAGTGTCCTGCCGCCGGACAACGCCACCGGCAATTACATTCACATCGTGGAACGCGTGCCTGTGCGTATCGGTCTTCAGATCTCGGAGCTCGCCGCCCATCCTTTGCGCCCGGGGCTGTCCATGACTGTTCGGGTGCGGGTGCGTCACGGAGGCCGGTCTTTGTTGCAGCCCCTCACAAGCCGTGCCGGCAGTCAGTATGAGACCCGCATCTATCGCAGGCAGCTCGCCCGCGCCCGGAAGCTCGCCGCCCATATCATGATGCAAAGCGGGGGCGCACCCCTCGTGGGTGCGCGCCCCCGCGGGCCATCGCGCGATGGTCGTCACGTGGCCTCGTAATCCCGGTATCGGGCGCGGGCCCGTTCTGGGTGCGCGCGAAATCCGCTAGAATCGACGATAAGGGACCCGGCCCGGACCGAGCGGCAGGTGGCAGACCCTGGGAGAGGCGCCAAGGACCTGTCGTCCCTGGCCGCCCCGTGGCGCTGCGAAAAGAGGGAGGATGCAGGTGCGGATGTTGAGTAAGCTCGAGAGACGCTTCGGCCGTTACGCCATCACCAATTTGATGGCGTATATCGTGGGTGCTCAGGGTGTGGTGTTTCTCTTGTCGCGCACTGCGGACGGCGATCACATACTGTCCGAGCTGGTTTTCAGCCCTACGCTGATAGCGCAGGGCCAGATCTGGCGGGTCGCCAGTTTTATCCTGATCCCTCCGTCCTTCTCGATCTGGGTCTTTTTCATTCTCTACTTCTACTATTTGCTCGGCGCGCGCCTTGAGGAGGAATGGGGCAGCTTTCGATTCAATGTCTATTACTTCACGGGCGTCGCGCTGAGCATCTTCGGGGCGCTATTGGCTGGTGCGGGCGCCACTGCCACCTATCTCAATCTCTCGATATTTCTGGCATTCGCCACCATAGATCCCGAGTTCAGCATCCTGCTCTTTTTTGTGATCCCGGTGAAGGTGAGGTACTTGGCGTGGCTTGCATGGCTGTGGGTGGCCTTCACGGTCGTGTTCGAGCCCTTGCCGGCCAAGATAATGGCTACCGTGTCCTTGTTGAATTATTTTGCCTTTTTCGGGCGCGACCTTCAGGCTCGGTTGCGTGGGGGCGCAGCCCGGAGGGCGCGGCGTGGTTTTCTGCGAAGCGCGCCGCCAGTCGGCGGGCCGATCCATCGTTGTACGATCTGTGGGGCGACCGAGCGTGATGAGCCGCGGCTCGAATTTCGCTATTGCTCGAAATGCGCGGGTCATCATGAATACTGCCTCACGCACCTCGCCGCGCACAATCACATTCAGTGAGTGGGGTCACGCGCCGTAGTCGTCGTCGCCGCGTGTCCGGAAATAAAAGATGCGTAAGACCACCCAGAGGGCGATTTTGATGACGAGGAGCAGAGCGACCATGAGGAGTATGCCACGCGCGCCTATCGTGATGCCAAACAGCCGGAAGGCAAAATAGATGATGGCGGTGGTGATGGGCGTTATGCCGATCAGCCAATAGATGCTCTTTGAGCCGGGTTGCCTTGTCGTCATGTTTACCCTGGGAGACATGGGGGTCGGGTGCGCTCGATGGGCGCGCCGGAATCCCGCTGGAAAGGGCGAAAAGGCCCGATGGGCGCGATTCTTCCTGGGACTGCCCGTCGTTGTGTCGGCAGTCGATGTCAGTATCCCAGGGTCGTGGCGGGCGCGGAAGCGCGCTTCGGGTGCCACCGCTGGGGCAGTGCCCGAGGCGCCCTTGCCGCGCAGGCCGATCCGCGAAAGAGACCATCGAAGGGACTCAGGGCTCAGGGAGCGGAGCGGGTACCGCGAACCGGGAGTCACTGCAAACCGGCGCTCGCAACCCGAGATCGCGGCGCGCCACTCACCCTCCGCATCGCGGACAGGTATCGAGACCGGCGGGATGCGCGAGCTGGCGAAATTCGTGTTCCGTAAAAAATATCCCGACCCCCTTCTTCCGAATTATACATCACGCGGCGCCATTCGTCTTCTCGAAGGGTCGGGAGAGCGAGGGGCGACGTAGGTGGGGGTCTTTTGGGCTGCTCTGGGCACCCCCAAAGGACCCTTGATTATGTGCCTCCCCTATACGTCAACTAACGCCGATGGATCGTAGTGGGTTCGGTTGGATGTAAGCACGCCCCTGTATCGGGCGGGCGGTCCCGTCCTGGACCAATAGATGAGCGAATAGGGGACAGACAGCCTGTGTATTCCGTGCACGTGCTGTCCGGCCGGTTCATACTCGCGAGTCTCGCGGAACGCAATGACTTGCCGCAATGACACCTCTTTAGAGGCGGGGCCCAATACGATATTTGAGATCTATCGGCAAAAGGAGGTCGAGATCGCCTACGCGCTGCACTGCCATAGGAGGGTCTGGTCATGAGTGAGGTCTTGAGCGACGTATACCGAAAGACAGCCATCACAGCGACGGGGTTGGCGAGCGCGAGCGAGGAGGTCGCGCGTTTTGAGTGCTGGATACGCGTGGACGAGGACTGGGATGGGTCAGGTTACCCCAGGTTCGAGTGGGAAGCCGCGATACGGCTCATGGACTTATTCAACGCAAGCGCCGCGACCCACGGTAGCGCGATGATCTACGATGGGGCGTGGGATCGGTTCGTGGTCACTAGCACGGACCAGGCGGATCCTGAGGTGTTCGAGACGTTTGGAGCGGAGAGGATTATGACCAAGGAGGGGCCGGTTACGGTATACGGGATCGGGGCGATGGGCTGGATATAGGGCGTACCCTCACCGCAATAAGTTCGCGCTGACGATTCCTGTCTTGCCGGAGTCCTCATGAACGCGTTGTCGCCCGCTTTCCGGGTCCATTTGATGCCGTCGCCGTGGTTGGTCTCGCCGCTATACTGGGCGCCGGCCGCCTCAAGCTGGTAGCGAGTCGCGTCCGCAGAGCGCCCGCTATGGTACCGCTGGTACTGGCTGCGTTGTTGTTGTCCCTGCCGGGACACGATTGCGGTACGCTCGCGGCGCCGGTCATGGCGCGCAGTTGGGCCGGTTACGGCATCGGCGTGCTGTTGTCGCGCTGAGTCTGCGTTTCGCCACGCAGGCACGTCTGCATGTGGGTGCCAACTGGAGTGGCGCGGTCACAGTGGAGCAGAGTCGCAGCCTGATCCGCAGCGGCCGGTACCATTATGGGCGCGACGCGATCGACACCGGGATACTTCTGGCCTTCATCGGCGCCGCGCTGGCCTGGGCCGAGTGGCGCGGCTTGCTCGCCGTGCTGCTCGTGGCCGTGACGCTCATCATCAAACTGTGCTGCGAGGAGCGCTGGATGTTGGCGTACGTGGGCGACGTTTACTCCGAGTACCGCAAGGCGAGTTGGGCGCTGCTGCGGGGGCTGTGCTGAGTGCACGCGCGTGAGGTGCTCCCGCTGCAATACGCTGCCCATGGTGGGAGGCGGATGCGGAGCCTCGTCCGTCTGAGTCCGTGCAGAGGTGGCGCCTTGCGAGCGACCATGTGCATGCCTCAGGATTTGCTGTCATCGAAAGCGCCGACGCTCCGATCTCGAGCATCCCTCTCTCACGGCCTTCGGACAGCAGCGTGTGGATCGATTGAGCGTCCGTGATGTTGGGGAGAGGTCATTGGGATGGATACACGCTTTTTGACTGCCTCGGCACTGGCGCAAGCACTGCGAGACGGCAAGCTCACGGCCACGCAGGCGCTCGAGGGGGCGATCGAGCGGATCGAAGCGCGGGATAGTGCATTGAACGCCGTGGTCGTGCGCGACTTCGACCGGGCACGTACGGCGGCGGCCGAGGCGGATAGGGCGCTCGGCAGGGGAGACCGGCGGCCTCTGCTCGGGGTGCCGATGACCGTGAAGGAATCGTTTAACGTGGCGGGTCTGCCCACGACTTGGGGCAATCCCGGCGCGCAGAAGCTCGCGCGGCACGATGCGGTGGCAGTGGCGCGCCTGAAATCATCCGGTGCCGTGATCCTCGGTAAGACCAACATCGCCACAAATCTCGGTGATTGGCAGAGCGTCAATGCCGTCTATGGCCGGACTCATAATCCCTGGGATTCCAGCCGCACGCCGGGCGGATCCTCGGGCGGAGCCGCCGCAGCGCTGGCTGCAGGGTTCGTGTCGCTCGAGCTCGGCTCCGACCTCGCAGGATCGCTGCGCGTCCCGGCGCATTGCTGTGGCATCTTTTGCCACAAGCCCTCGCACGGGCTCATACCGACGCGGGGGCATGCGCCCCCGGGCACCCCTGAGCTGACGATCGGGACGGATGGCGATCTTGCAGTCGTCGGACCTCTGGCGCGGTCGGCGGCCGATCTTGGGGCGGCGCTTGAGATACTAGCTGGTCCGGACGACGCGCAGGCCATCGCATACCGGTTTGTGTTGCCACCGCCGCGACACGAACGCCTAGCGGAGTTCAAAGTCCTGGTGCTCGAGGAGCATCCCTTGTTACCAACCTCGAGCGCCGTGCGTTCCGCGATGCGCCAATTCGCCGCCACGCTGCGGGACGCGGGTGGCATAGTGGAGGAATCGAGTCCGCTCTTGCCGGATCTCGCCGCCGTGGCAGAAACCTTCATGTGGCTCCAGATGGCCCTACTAGGCGCGAATCTTTCAGACGCTGCCTATCGCGCGCAGCGTGAACGGGTCGCACGGCTCCCTTCTGCGGAGCGCGGCCTAGAGACGCTGAGCGGACAAGCGCTCGTGGCGAGTCATCGCGACTGGTTACGAGCACACCGGATGCGTACTTTCATTTCGCATCAGTGGCGACAGTTTTTCCAAGCATGGGACGTCCTTATTTGTCCCGTACTGCCCACGACCGCTTTTCCACATGATGACACCGACATGCGTAGCCGCCGAATCGATATTGATGGTCGGCCCTTCCCATACGGGCTCCAGGGGGTGTGGGCAGGGCCCGCCTCCACCTGCGGTCTACCTGCAACCGTGATGCCGATCGCGGTATCGGGCGGTCTGCCGATAGGTGTGCAGATTATGGGGCCGTATCTCGAAGATAGTACGACCATACGGTTTGCCGAGCTGGCGGAGCGGGAGTTTGGCGGGTTCACTCCGCCGCCGGATTATGTATAGACCAACTTACATCACTGCCGTGGACCCGGTAGTCGGCCCTCAATCTCGCTCTGGACACCCGGCAAGCGACCGTGTTTTCTCTTGTGCGGAGTTGTGTGCAAACCTGTCGCTCGGGGAGCGGATGCGTTGGCCGAAGAGGGCGTCCGGGGTGAAAGCGCATGAAGAACCAGTTTGATCGCCAGGCGGCGCGGTCATCGTTCGTTCTCTGTCATGGCGATCCGGCCACCCCGATCATCCAAGGCGGCCTGCTCCTGACAACAGCGAAGCCGGTGAGCATTACGGTCTTCGCGCCGTCGCGAAACGGAACAGCCCTAAAGCCGACCGGATATCCTCGGCTGTCGTCTGCGTGATCGTGTGGGCCTTCTTCGTGCCTTCCTGTAGAACGTCCCACACAAACGACGGATCACGCGCCAAAGCCAAACGGCGCTCACGGATCGGTTCTATTAGCTTCTGAAGAAGCGTCTCGAGCCGCTGCTTGAGGTCTTTGTCGGCCAGGCCCCCTCGCCGATAATGGACTTTGAGTTCTTCAAGTGCGTCTTTATCCTCGTCGAACGCGTCCAAATACGCAAAGACGGCGTTGCCTTCGACCTGACCGGGGTCGGATATGCGGATATGCCCGGCATCCGTATACAGACGCTGGACGGCCTCGTGAATAGTCGCGGGGGAGGCCGACAGGGGAATGGCGTTGTTTTGCGACTTGCCCATCTTCCGCTGGCCGTCCACGCCCGGCAGACGGCTCGTCGCAGACAGCAACCCCGTGGCTTCCGGTAGACAGGACACGCCCGCTTGGCGATTCACACGGCGCACGATCTCGTTGGTCTGTTCGATCATGGGAATTTGGTCTTGGCCGACCGGGATAACGGTGGCCTTGAACGCCGTAATATCGGCGGCCTGGGCCACCGGGTAACACAGAAATCCGGCCGGGATGTCGCGCGCCAGACCCCGTAAACGGATCTCATCTTTGACGGTGGGATTGCGTTCCAGGCGGGCGACGCTCACAAGATTGAGATACAGCATGGCGATATCCGCCAAGGCCGGAAGGCACGATTGGACGCACATGGCGCTCTTTGTTGGGTCAATCCCGACCGCTAGGTAATCAAGGGCCACCTCCCGGATGTTGCGACACACCTTGTCGGGGTCGGCCATGTTGTCCGTTAAGGCCTGCGCGTCTGCTATCAACAGGAAACTGTGGTGGTTGTTTTGGAGAGCGACACGATTTTTGAGCGAGCCCACGTAGTGGCCGATATGGAGGGGACCTGTGGGGCGGTCGCCCGAGAGCATGATCTGCATGATAAGCCTCCGGTTGCTAAGGATGGCAAGAGCATGATGCGCGTGGAGTCCGTAACCCGAAAAGCGGATCGGTGAAGGGGCGAACACGCGCGGGCGCCGGAAAATCCGGGCGAGGCTACAACAAGGGAGGGACTATCGCCATCGAGGCGAGGGAACCATGCACCGGCAAATGGGTGAGCGAGACATCACGTGAGGCAACTCAACGAATTCAGAAACCTGCACCGAAATCTATAGCCGGAAGCGCGCGCTGTCAACCGGGACACTCCGTGGGGCCTTAGGTCTCGTCATTCCGCGTAGTATCCCGCGAGATCACGCGCTGCCCATCACCGAAACTCTGACCTCGCGCGCCTTCGTAGCAACAGCATTTCCGCCTGTCTTGATATCCTTGTATCCGGCCCATATGGTCCGGGCGTAACGGGCCTCGTGCTCATTCATGGATGGAGGTTGTATGGCCACGAGCCATGAATTCCATGGAGCCTTCGAAGAACGAGAACATGCGCGCATGGGCGCCTGTCCAGTCGGGCGACCCTGCGTCCAGGTGGCCTCGGAGTAGGTGTCATTGGAGGCCCCCAGGACCGCCCCGAAGCCTGCGCGGCGCGGACCGCGCCTGTGCGTATATCGACGATCCGCACCGTGGGTCCGGCGTAGTCGGTGAAACGCTTCTCGCCGGCGACACGGATATCTGGTCGCAACCGAAGTCGCAGGCCTTATTCTGGAGAATGCAGCGATACCGCATTCACCAAACATTCCGGAGGCTACCACGGAAGCCTGCACTTCCGGCCCAACGGATTTCCCTGTCGGGCTACATCGGGGCCGAATCGTGCCGGAAGACCCGCACGCTGTGCGTCTGTCCCAAGATCTCCGACCAGCGCAGGCCATCCCTCGTTCCTCGGCCAAGTCGCCATGCCCCGTGGGGGATACGGGCGCCCTGGACAATTTAGCGTAATTCCTCCCGTGACTGAAGTCGCGGGTTTCCTTGCGGGGGGCTATGGAAATGGCGTTCGCGTCTGCGCCTTATGTTCCGCGATCCCCAAAGACGCGTCCATCGTGCCCGCGCCCTGTGGCGCCAGGACGGCCCGCAGGTGACGATACGCGTCTTTGAGGGATCGGTGGGATCTGACGCCACCCACGGCACCCCGATGGCGCTATGATGGCATCAAGGGACCGGAGCTTGGCGATCCCAGGGTTTCCTGTTCGAGGCTGTGGTGGCGAGAGTCGGAGGCATGCAAGGCGAGACAATGGAGCGGCAATGGCGCGTGCTACGCGCGATCCCTCCGCGTCCCAAGGCGACGACCGCATCCGAGTCTTGGCGTTGCTCCAAAACAGTACCGCTGACGGCGCCATCAAGGGCCTGAATAAGCGCGCCTTGGAGCGCGATATTGTGATTCTGGAGTCGGTCTTTGGGAAAGCCTTGCGCGTCGACCGTTCCGCGAAGCCTTACGCCTGTTGTGGCTGGCGCGGCCCATCCGGACGGCCGCCTGCGGCTCACGGAAGCGCAGGGGGTGGCCTTCATTCTGCTCGACGCGCACGGTGGCGACGCCTTGCGGCCTTTCGTCGTCGAGGCGCACGGAACCCTGGCGCAAGGCCCGGCTTCACCTCGGAACAGCTGGCCAAAAAAGCTGCGCATTCTAGAGAGGCCCAGGCCCGGCGCCTGTCCGCACGTCGAGCCCGCGGTGCTGCAGACGGTGTGCGAGGCGCTGTTTCAAGGCCGCCGTCTGACTGCGGTATATCAAAGCGCGGGCGCATCCGAACGGATATTGTACGACCTGAGCCCGCTCAGGCCTCGTGCGTGCGCAAGGGGCTTGAACAGTTCGATTGAAATCCCACCAAAACTATGCAATACTTCTCAATATGGAAAGATTAGTAAGCATAGGCGAAGCTGCTTCGGCGTTAGGTGTGTCGATGACGACGCTACGCCGCTGGG